>JAVBMY010000004.1:0-341363 GCA_031551865.1 Rikenella sp.
GACCTGGGCAGGAGCACCGTCCATAATGGCGAACTTTTGATTAGGAACACATCCGGCAGTTATGTTTCCATCCCAGGTAGCCAAGATAGATACCGTCGGGAAGAAGAAGCGATAAGTTTGAATCGCGCGGTTCAAGTCGGCCTCATCGTAGGCTTTCTGGATGGTGGCCTCTGTCGGGTAGCCGTTCACGAATTCGTACTCTGATGCTGCATCCGTTTTTTGTATCGTCGATTGTTTTTGTTGATTGTTGCAAGATGCAACCAACAAAGGGATTGCCAAAAGCAATGTCCCGATTTTGAGTTTTTCCAATGTTTTCATCTTTTCTGTTTTTTATTTTACTGATTTGTTTCACTATTTATTTTACTTCCTCGAAATCGCCGATCTTCCAGGTCTTATCGACGATCGGTTGTTCCAAGCCGTAGAAACGCAGGATGATCTCCTTGTTTACGCTCTGTCGGCCAAACTATTTGTTTTTACCTATTCACACTTACCCGAATCGGGCCGCCGACGCTGTTGAACAGCAGGTCGCCGTTGGGGAAGAACTGGATGGTCGCATAGGCGCCGTTCCCGTAATTGCTCTGCCCGAAGATATAGCGGGTGACGGTTTTTCCCGCCTTCCAATCCATGCCGGTCAGTTCCCAGCCGTCTTTGGCGGTGTAACCGTTGACGCAAACGATGTTGGATGTCGTGCTCGCCCCCGGGATCATGCTCGTCGCAACCACATCGTTACGGGTCCAGACCGAGTTCCATTTGTTGGCTTTCGGGTCCCATTCGAAGCGTTCACAACCTACTGGCGGGGCATACACGGGACCTCCCGCAAGCACGTCCACCAACCGGTCTTTATTCCCTTCGGGACGGACGTTGTTCACTACGAACGCTCCGTAACCCATAACCACCGCCGATTGCTCGGTCTGGATAAAATCGGGCTGAGGGTTCAATCCGCAAGTGGCGGCCAGTTGCCCGGCGATACGGTTGGATTTGGTGCCTTCCTGCTGTTTGGCGTCGGCAGGGATGTCGTTGCGCCAGAAGGCTACGATATTCATGCGGTTGGCCCCGTCGGTGATCACCACCAACTTGTCTTCGTCATCGCCGAATCCCATCAGCGTGGGCGTCGAACCGGTGCCGGTGCCGAACTTAACGGCAGGCGGCTGCTGTCCGAAGTCGTAAGGAGAAGACCACGCCCCGTCCGCCTCCTCCGTGGAGAGTTTGGCGCCCGTCCAGACGAACTTATGCATCAGTTTGTCGCTGGCGACGTAGATGCCGTTATTTTCATCCACGCATGCGCCGTTGGTAATGTATTCGTCCGCATCCAGCATGATCGTCTGGGGCTTTTCCTTGAACTCACGGTCGATGATCGACACCGACCCTCCGGTCAGGATGATGATCCTTCCGTCATAGGTGACGTTGATGCCCAATATTCTGGCACCGATCAGTTTGAAAGAAGGGTTCTTGCTCCCTTCGCCGATCTTCTTCAACTCGGGTTTGAAATCGAGCGTGCGGATGATTTTGATGCCTTTCGACGGGTCTGCCGGATCGATCAATCCATAAGCATGAATGGCCGTCTCGGTCGTGGCATACAGGACGTTATCCTTGTCCACGAACATATACACGTTGTTGCCCAACTGTTGGAAAGTCGTTTTCCAGTCATTGAACACGATGGTCTCGGCCTGGGCTATGGACGTAAGTTTTTCATTCAACCCCTTATCCAGCATCTCCTTGGTGATGTTTGCCGATCCGGGGTTTTTAATGGTGGCCACAACTTTCCATCCGTTATTGCTGACGTCCACATAATTGACGTTGCTGGTCGTGGTGACCCACATGTAATTGGGATCGGTGGAGATCATCTGCATGAATCCCACGGGGCCGCCCGGAACACGGGGGAATTTGCTCAGGTCGACGTTGAACGTTCCCGTAGGTATGGGATAAGGAAAGGCATCGCTCTGGCCCGCATCAAAGTGGGTGATCGCAAAATGCTCGCTTGACAGATATGGGTTCGGAACAGGTTTGCCATAGGTTACTGCAACGCTGTCCTGCGCTTCCGTAGCGGCTTTTTTGCTTTTGCCGCTTCCGCAACTTGCCAGCAGGCCTACTGCCACCAGCAAAAATGCCATTGTGTTTAAAGTTGATGTTTTCATTTTTTTTGTTTTTAATAATTAATACTGTTATTTTACTTTTTGAACTCCCGGCAGATGATAGGCTCCGCTGAGGATCGGAGCTTCGGCCCCATAGAGGCGCATCGTGAGGTTGAAACTGCCTTTGGGCGCGGGCAGCCAGTTCGATTCCTTATCCTTGCCCGGATTTTTGTTCTGGATGTAGATATCGATCGAGCCGTCCTTGTTGGTTTTCAGCCCATCGGTGGTGCTGCCGATGCTGTAACGCTTGAAATCGTTCTCCACGAAGAACATATCGTCGCCGAACATATTCAGGTTCCAGAAAACGGTAACGGGCGGGATCTGGTCTTTATCCAAATGGAGCACGTACTTGTTGGCCCCGTCGAGCTTGTTGCCGTCGGCATCGACCACCGCATTGGGGTAAAGCGACTCTTCGGCGACATTCGCCCCGAGCACTGTTTTGGCCAACGCGGCGCGAAGCGTGATGTCATATCCCGCGCGGCCGCCTCCCATCGTGTAGCGCCAGCCGTTCACGACCGTAGCCGTGGTGAGTTTGGCGTTTTCGATCAGTGGGTCGGCAACGACCGCCGCGCGAGCCAAACCGCGCCTGGCCGGCTCGTCCAGGTTTTGCCAGTCGAAACCGTTCTTAGCACTTAATCCTATGGTGTGAAAAAGCATCACGAAGGGGTCGGAAAAATCGGCATTGCGCGGCAGGTAAAGCTGCATACCCAAGCCGAGTTGTTCGAAGTAGCGCAGGTTCTCGGGGGCTTTCGGGGTAAAGAGGTATTTGGTCGCATCCATCTTCGGAATGGTATAGTTCAACCCGTGTTCCTGAAAAACAGAATAGGGCAGCAGATGGAAGCCTCCCTGTTCCCTGACGGCTGCGGGCAGATCTTTATCGCCGTTCACCGCAATGCGCAACGCGATCACCGCTTCGTTCGTATTGACCCTGATATGCTCCATACCGTAAGGAGCCGGCCCGTTGTAATCGGGGCCGGAAACAAAATAAAGCCCCGGCTCTTCGCCCTTGTATCCGCCCAGGTTGCGCACCACCTCATCGTACATATTGCCGATCTGGACGATATACCAGCGGGGGCTTTGCAATTTGGGGATTTTGACCACCACAGGCTCGATGGACAGGTCGCCGATTCCGTAAGCGTCGATAGTCACGTTGTTGGGAGTGACCACATAGCGGTCGGCTGCGGTTTTCAACTTGTCGAATTTATGCCAGTAATTGACATAAGTTGCTCCCACCTTGATCCCCATCGAGTTGGTGAATACATAATCGTAGAACGGCCTTCCCCAGATAGCAGCTTGCACACCGATGGTGTAAGCCTGTTCTTCTTTCGCCTGATCAGGCGTTAATGTTTGAGTGTTTGGTTGAGCGGACGCCGGCAGGCTGCAAACAAAGGTCAAAATGACCACCGACATTTTTACTGCTAATTTCATGCTTCTTGTTTTTTTAATCGTTAGAGAGCTACATATTGAGTCCTGTACCGGAAACGGACGGTTTTGGTTCACTGGAGTTTGTCCGGGATATAGCAATAATTATTCCAAAATATCGCATATTCGGCCGGGTGTTCGACAATGTGGTGGGTTTCTTCAGGGCACTAAGAAGTGATTTTCTTGTGTTGTGCGAATCGTGAAAAAAAATAAAAATGCCAATTATTTGATTGTCAAATAACTGGCATTCTCCTTGAAGGCATGTCGGGAATAACCCCATTTTTTGCGTCTCATGGCCATATATTTACAGAGCCTGAGAATCTTCGGGCCCTGTGATTTGATCTGCGATTTTTGTATGCTTATCCACAATACTATCTCATGTATTTTATTTTTGGTAACTATGACAGATTTACGGCGGTAACTGCTTGTGGGGCAGGATGATGAAAACTAATAAACATAAAAAGAGCGAGTTGTAAAAACTCGCTCTTTTTGACTTTGGCGGTATGGACGGGACTCGAACCCGCGACCCCCTGCGTGACAGGCAGGTATTCTAACCAGCTGAACTACCACACCGTTCGCTGTATCCCATAGTGGGATTTGCGTGTGCAAAGATAGGTACTCTATCTTTAATTTCCAATATGTGGGTGAATTTTTTGTGCTTGACCCGAAATAATCGCCCCGGAGCCGTGACACCGAAAGGCTATGAACATCTATTCGGCGCCCCGCCGTTACGGCAAAAATCCGGCAGGAGCTGCCAGGATTATTCCAAAAGGTGTTCGATCAGTATCTTCACGCCGATGGCGATCAGAATCAACCCGCCGATCAACTCTGCTCGGCGGCCCATTTTGCCGCTGCCTTTGCGCCCCAGCAACAATCCCGTGAATGACGCGGCGAAGGTGATAAGGGCTACGATAAGCACAGCTACCAGTACGTTAAAGAACTGCGAAACGTCTCCCGGTAATATGTCTACTTTTACCAGTGCAATAGCTACGCCGGCGGCCAGTGCGTCGATGCTGGTGGCTACGCCGAGCAGCAGGTTCCGCTTCCAGGCAAAAGGATCGCATTGTTTCTCAGGGCCTTCTGCTTCTCTCCCGGCAAAGAACTCCCATACCATTTTTCCGCCCAGCAGCAACAGGAGCCCGAAAGCAACCCAGTGGTCGTAAGATTCGATCGTATGGTGGAACTTAGCCGCCATGCCCCAGCCGGCGAACAGGAACAATGCCTGGCAGATGCCCATTACACCGGCGAACCGCCACAGCACGGGGCGCCGGCATTTGGGGAGCGTCATGCCGCACGATAGCGACACGGCGAACGAGTCGAAGCAGAGCCCGACGGCAAAAAGAAGAACGGTGATTAAATCCAATTATTTATGTGAGTGTAGATTGAGATTCGAGTCTTTGGCGGTATCAGCCTTGTGGTTATTTGCCTCAATTCAGTGGCGCGTCACAAAATTATAAAACTAATGCCAATCATTCAAAAAAAAAGGCAACGTCATCTTAAAATAGATGGCGTTGCCTGTGTATGCGCGATATGCCGGGGTGCGTTAAAGCGGGCGCATATCAGCTGTTATGTTTTTCCGGGCATTTCTCTTCTCGGCATAAAATTGGCTTAGTTCAATGTTCCTTGCCTGAAAATAGTCTCGTGATCTGCCAATTCAACTGCATATCCTTCCATTTTAGCCTGTGCTACGGTCAGTCGCCCGCCATTACTGGTAATCGCGGCGTTTTTCTCTATGATGAACTCAAGGTTGGGGGTAGCATCGCTGGTGCGTATGAAATCCTCGGCTGCATCGCGGGGCTCTGCGATAAAGGTTATCTTGGCATTAGAGGTATCGGTAAACTTGAAATAATAAGCGATCGTGCCCTTTGCGGTCTTGAACTTAACGAATGTAGGGATGGTCTTGCCCTCTTGTACTGTAAAACTGGTTTCATAGGCATTCGCTTTGTCTTTGCCAAATGCGGTGTAAAATTCTTCTACAAGACCTTGGTTATTGCTAATGGTCATGGTCTCTATATGGCTCGACTGGTCGATGAAGACTGTCTTTTTTACCGCGCTCTCGTTGTTACAACGCTCCCTTAGCGTGTTGAGGTTGGTTTGAGCCCGGGCTTGAGTCGTAAGTCCGGCAATGGCAAACAGTAGGGTAGTGGCTATTGCTTTCATGGCTGTTATGTGGTGTTGGTTTATTGATTTTTATGTATTAGTTGTTCTGTTCGGGAGATCAGTTCTGTATCTCGTATTGTATTTGCATTATTTGCGATTTGATATCGCCGACCTCCTGTTTGGCCAATGCGGCATTACTCAGGATTTCGTTTACCTCGCGTCTTTGCTGCTCTATTTCGCGTTTCATCTCCTCGATGGCGGGTTGTACGATTTTGGGGTCGGTGATTATTTTGCCGTCGCAGACGATGTAACTGATCTCGCGGTTCGCATAGTTTCCGTATTGAATCCCGAGAATACCCAGCATCAGGCAGATGGCTATGCTCGCCGCAAATATGATCCGGCCTTTAGACGAGAACCATCCTTCATGCCTGTATTCTTTGCTGGCGATGATGGCGGCTTTATGAGGTCTTGATTTGATACGTTGTGCGGCTTGTATCCCGGACTTTTCTTTTACCAGTTCTGCTTCGATTCCGGAGTCAAAATAGCCGAACAGATCGCGGCGCGGGTCATCGGCACCCTCGTGGCTGGCGAAATACGTGTAGAGTTCCTGCTCTTCGGCGTGGGCCGTCGATCCGTCGAAAAAACGTTCGACCAGCGATTCAATATGTTTTTTGTTGGCATTCATTTATGTGTCTATTCTCAGAAAGAGTTCTTTGACTTTGCGCCGTGCCCGGGAGAGGTTCATCCGCACGGCTTCGGCGCTGGTACCTGTGAGTTCCGAGATATCTTCGACTTCAAGCCCTTCGATGTGCTTCATTTTCAATACCGCCTGCTGCAGGTAGGGCAGGCGGTCGATAATTCGCATTACGATGCCGAAGCTCTCCTTATGTTCGGCTTGCGTATCCGGCGTGGCAGCAGGGCTGGCGAATTGCTTGTGCTCGGGAAGGTCGGCCTTTCGTTTGAGGATTTTCAACCGGTTCAGGCTTAGGTTGCGGGCGATGCGGAAGGAGAGGGCTGCGATGCTACGGTATTGGTCGAGTCGCTCGCGCATGTCCCACAATTTGAAGAACACTTCCTGCACGATGTCCTCGGTCTCGTCGGGAACGGACACCAGCCTCAGGGCGTAAACCTTCAGCGGTTCACGGAGAGGCAAGACTTGTTGTTTGAATTGTTCTCTGTCCATTCTTATACTATAGACAATGTACGAAGTAAAACGTAACATCGCCCGGCGAAATTCTTTTAATAATACCTCTTCAGTACAGTCTGCCGCCGGCGGAGGGCGTACACAAGCCACAGGCAAGTGGCAGCCCGCCGCGTGGGGTGGCGGCGAACTGCGGGTATCGCTTTAGCGATACCCATAACTAACTGTACCCAACAGCAAAATAAAATACAAGAGGTAGTATTTGCGGATCAGCATAAAATTCTTTTTGCCGCATAAGGATAACGATGTTCGGGACAACTCCCCAGTAGCGGCAGGGGACATACAGCAAGCGGCAGGCCTCTGGTTTTTTTGGCCTGCCGCTTGGTGGCGATACCCGGGTGTGTGTTCCGGAATTATTTGCTGCTACTCATCTGAATCACTTCGTAGGCGTCCTTGCCGTTCGAGGATACGGGCTGGTAGTAGATGTTATTATAGGTCATGTACTTTTTGCCGTCGATCGTGACTTCTTTGGCGTCGGAAGGCAAGTGTTCGACCACGATGCCCGGAGGCGGGGTGACGACCACGTAGTTGCCCGAAGACTTGATGTAGAATGTCCCACCGTAATAATAGTAGGTCACCCCCGATACGTCGGTTTTCGAGTAACCGTCGGGAAGTTTGTTGACCACGGCGCCGAGCGGGGCAGGCACAGCTTTGTACCCGTTGTCTTGTTTGATATAGTACATGCCATTGTCGTAATTATATTGGTTGTTGTCAACGGTGATGACGATGGCGGCGGCAGTCAGCGTACCGACCACAAATCCGACCGGATGCCAGTACGGGCCCCAGTAATAGGGCGTGAACGGGTGGTAGTAGTAGGGGAACGGCACAGGGTAGGGTACCGGTACCGGATAAGGCCGCGGTACGGGATATGGACGGGGGTACGGACGAGGATAGGGGGCCGGTACCGGGTAAGGCCGGGGATAGGGATGCGGCGCCGGTGCGGGGTGGGGCGGGGGCACAGGCCTCGGCATGGGGTGGGGCGGCGGCATCGGTCGGCGTTGGGCCGGCGTGGGCGGTATGCACAGTAGTCCTGCCACTGCGGCTATGACGATGCTTCGGGAGAGTAGTGTACGTTTCATGGGGGGTGTGGTTTTATTGGTTCTCTCTCCTGATTAAAGCAAATAGCGTACCGGAATGATTCCCTTGCACCTTGCCGTCAACAGGCCCAATGTCCGGGTTTGGACTAAGGACGGTAAAAAGGGGTAAGTCTGTAATTTTTTAGCTAATTTTGTACGACACTATACACGACAGAGATATTAATCCCAAAATACAGAGATACGATGAAATCAAATGGTTATTCCGCAAAACTCCTGGCATTATTGTTCCTCGGAGCAATATCCATCGATTGTAACGGGGGAAATAAGGTTGCTGATCACGAGATGGCAGCGTTTTTTTCCGGTTATCTCTCCGGCGGCGCAACGACTTATGACGAAAGCGCAACGATCAAACTCTCCAACATCGCGAAAGAACGGGCAGCGACATGGACAGCCTGGAAGCAGGCGAACAACAGCTTCAGCGAAGAGAAGTTAATCGCCACACAACCTCTGACGGAAGGAAAGTCAGGGCAATGGACCATACCGCCCTCCATGGAACCTGATGCGCTTATGTCCTATTACTGGGGCTCCAAGGGGGCGCACTCCGGCGACGGATACCCTTTATTCCTGTATGTGCACGGTTCGGGCTCCAAAAATGCCGAATGGGCCACCGGACTCCGGATTTGCAAAGCGTTCGACGACGCTCCGTCGGTCTATTTCATCCCTCAAATCCCCAACACAAATTATTACCGGTGGTATTTCAAAGGAAAGCAGTTCATTTGGGAAAAACTGATGAGGCTTGCGTTTATCAGCGGCGAGATAAACCCCGACAAAGTCTATTTTTTCGGTATTTCGGAAGGAGGTTACGGAAGTCAGCGCCTGGCTTCGTTTTATGCGGATTATCTGGCCGGAGCGGGCCCGATGGCGGGGGGCGAACCGCTGAAGAACGCTCCCGTCGAGAATTGCCGCAACATAGCCTTTTCCCTGCGCACAGGGGCAGATGACACGGGCTTCGGCAGAAATACGCTGACCCAATACACCAAAGACGAATTCGACCGCTTCGAGGCGGAGAACCCGGGCAGTTTCATCCATCATATCGAGTTGATTCCCGGACGGGGGCACAGTATCGACTACACTCCCACAACCCCGTGGCTGAAGCAATATACCCGGAATCCATATCCCAAACACGTATCTTGGGAGAATTTCCCGATGGACGGCCGGTACCGGACAGGATTTTACAATCTTTACGTAAATGAGCGCTCGAATGACGACGAGTCCGCCAGGACTTATTACGACATGGTCATAGGCGACGATAACACCGTGACGCTCACGGTCAGGTTGGTCACCTACCAAACGATCGAGACTCATCCGACAGGGGTCGAGATGAAGTTCGCGAAAACCTATACTCCTGCGACCAAAGGAAAAGTCACCGTTTACCTCTGTCCGGAATTAGTGGATCTCGGCCGGGAGGTCACGCTGGTCGTCAACGGACAGCAAGTCTTCAAAGGCAAGGTTTCTCTCGATCGTAAGCACCTGGTCAACAGTTGCGCCGCATTTTTCGATCCGGCAAGGCTCTATCCTGCGGCTATCGAAGTCGATTTGAGCCAGTTACAGTAAACACCTGTCGCGCAAAACAGGCGGGAGAATCAAATATTGATTCTCCCGCCTGTTTTTTGTTTCGGGATTATCCCTTTTAGGCTTGCTGCCGTTTTGTGTCAGCTTCTTCGGATTGCTTCGCAACCCGGCGCACGGGCGCCGGGTCGAATCTGATACAACAAGCCTGAGAGGGATAAGTCCGTCTTGTTTTCTATCTGGTGTTCCTGTTGAGCTATTTGCCGATGCAGAATTTACTGAATACGTTGGCGAGTATGTCGTCGGTAGTAATTTCGCCGGTGATTTCGCCGAGGAAATGTAATACGGCCCGCAGCTCTTCAGCCACAAGATCGGCGGGGAGCCCGGAGTCGAGGGCCGACGACGCCCGGGCGAGGGCATCTTCCGCATGGCGCAAGGCTTCGTAGTGGCGGGCATTGGTGACCACTACCGCCGCCGAACCGCCGGAAAACAAGCCATCTATACCCACTGTATCCACCAGTCTTTGCTGCAATTCGGATATGCCGGACGAGGAACGGGCTGAGATCATCAGGGCGGTAATGCCGGCCCCATCCAGTCCGACCCTGAGGGGCGAGGCGTCCCAGACGTCCTGTTTGTTGAACAATACAATGAGCTGTTGTTCTTCTGACAGGCCGAGCGCTGTGATGCGGGCCGTCAGATCCGTAGCAGAACACGGCTCGCCGACCAGGAAAAGCACCACCGCCGCCCGGACGATACGTTCCCGTGTTCGCTCGATGCCCATCGCCTCGATAGTATCCGAGGTGTGGCGCAGACCCGCCGTATCTACAAAGCGGAAGGTGATACCGTCGATGATCAAGGTCTCTTCGATCGTGTCGCGCGTAGTGCCGGCAATGTCCGAAACGATAGCCCGCTCTTCGCCGACCAGTGCATTTAGTAGTGTTGACTTTCCGACGTTCGGAGCTCCTACGATGGCTACCGGCACCCCGTTTTTGATGACATTCCCGAGCCGGAACGAATCCGAAAGAGTAGTGCAGCGCTCTGTGATCTCACCGATCAAGCCGAGTAGCGTCCGGCGGTCGGCAAACTCCACATCCTCTTCCGAGAAGTCCAGTTCGAGTTCCAGCAGCGAGCTGATGTGGAGCAGTTTGTCGCGCAAGGCGGCCAGTTCTGCAGCGTATCCGCCGCGCATCTGCTGGATCGCCACGCGGTGTGCTGCGGCGTTTTCAGAAGCGATCAGGTCGGCCACCGCTTCGGCTTGCGTCAGGTCCATTTTCCCGTTCAGGAAAGCACGCCGGGTGAATTCGCCCGGGGAGGCCTGTTCCACACCCTGTGCGAACAACAGCCTTAAAATTGCCGAAACCACGAACAGCGATCCGTGGCAGGCGATCTCCACGACATCTTCGCCCGTATAAGAGTTCGGGGCCCGGAACAGCGTCACCAGCACTTCGTCGATCACCTCGTCCGCAGCACGGTCTTTAATCCTGCCGAAATGCACTGTTCGGGCGGCTGCCCCGGCGAGCGGCACGGGAGTGAATATCGCATCGGTGGCCGCAATGGACTGCGGACCGCTCACCCGGATGACGGCAATGGCACCACCGGGCGCAGTAGCCGGTGCGGCGATCGTTTTTTTGTCGTGGGGCAGGGCAGTTTTTGGCATGAAAATGGTTAAATTAGCGGAAAATAAAAACCAGCATTATGAACAATTTCACATTCCGGAATCCCACAAAGATAATATTCGGCAAGGGTTCCATTGCAAAGATAAGCAAAGAGATCCCTTCGGGCGCCCACGTCATGATGGTATACGGCGGCGGGAGTATCCGCAGGAACGGTATTTACGACCAGGTGATAAAAGCCCTTGAAGGTTTCAGGGTGACTGAGTTTGGCGGCGTCGAAGCCAATCCCCAATATTCGACCCTGACGAAAGCCATCGAGATTTGCCGTGCCGAAGGTGTCGATTACCTATTGGCAGTGGGCGGCGGTTCGGTGATCGACGGCACCAAATTTATCGCTTCGGCGCTGAAGTACGACGGCGACCCGTGGGATTTTCTGACAGGAAAGGCACTTCCGCTGAAAGCTATACCATTCGGTGCGGTGCTGACGTTGCCCGCCACCGGTTCCGAGATGAATAACGGCGCCGTGGTTTCGCGTAAGGAGACCGGCGAAAAATACGCCTTCAAGAATCCGGCCCAGGGTTTTCCGCAATTCTCGGTGCTCGACCCCGAGGTGTGCTACTCGCTGCCGCAGCGACAGATTGCCAACGGCATTGCCGATTCCTATGCCCACACGCTTGAACAATACCTGACCGTGAGCGGCGAGTCGATGGTGATGGACCGCTGGGCCGAGGGGCTGCTCCTTACCCTGCTTGAGACCGGGCCGCAGCTCGTAAAGCCCGAGAACCAGCGCAACTACGACCTGATGGCCAATTTCATGCTTACCGCCACAATGGCCCTGAACGGATTTATCGCCATGGGTGTGACCCAGGACTGGGCAACCCACATGATCGGCCACGAACTGACCGCTTTGCACGGCCTCGATCATGGACTGACCCTCACCATCGTCTACCCCGGCGTCATGGACGTTATGCGTGCCGAGAAAGCCGCCAAGCTCGTGCAGTATGGCGTGCGTGTGTTCGGACTCGATCCCGCTTCTGATCCCGATGCAATTATCGATGCGGCCATTGCCCGTACCGATGAGTTTTTCCGTTCCGTAGGCATGCAGACCCGCCTGTCGGAGCACGGTATAGGAGAGGATACGATCCGCGAGATCGTCGGCCGTTTCGTTGCCCGCGGTTGGAAGGTCGGCGAAAAGGGAATCGTGACGCCCGAAAAGGTCGGGGAGATTCTCCGCAAGCGCTTGTAGCTCACCGGGGCCTGTGGAATCCCAAGGGGATACGTTGTCCCCGTTCCGCTGGCCGTAGCCGGTAAATGTCGCCGAGAGTTTGTTTTTCTCCTGGAATACTCCTACCTTTGCAAAGCAATGATCATGAATTCCCGGCCTGCGGCTCGCCCGACAGGCCGGGGGTTCTTTTCTTTATGCTGTCGCGCACGGTATGGCGCACGCAGGAATAACCGCAAAACTATGGCAAAGATCAACTACATCACCGAAGCCGGGCTCGATAAACTCCGCCGGGAGCTCGATAAACTCCGCGCCGAGCGCCCGATGATCTCGGCGCAGATCGCCGAAGCCCGCGACAAAGGCGACCTCTCCGAGAATGCCGAATACGACGCCGCCAAGGAAGCGCAGGGGATGCTCGAAATGCGCATCGCCCAGCTCGAAAATACCATCGCCACCTCACGCGTGATCGATGAATCGAAACTCGATACTTCGAGCGTGCAGATACTCAACCGGGTGACCATCAAAAACCTGTCAACCGGGAAGCAGCTCGAATATACCCTCGTGTCCGAGAACGAAGCCGACCTCAAAGCCGGAAAACTCTCGATCGGCACTCCCATCGCCCAAGCGCTGCTTGGCAAAAAAGTAGGTGACCGGGTCGAAGTGCAGGTGCCTGCAGGCGTGCTGAAACTTGAAATCGTCGAGATCGGCATCTAATCACCCTCATACCTTGAAAAACAAAGCATCCGGCATCCTTAATAGGGGTGCCGTTTTTTTCAATATTCCCGTCTCATTATGAGGAGTGGAACGACGAAGTAACTGGGTAATTGCGTCGTGAACCCGGTTGCCTCGTCGCTCCGTCTCTCGCATCGCAATGACGTGTATAAATGTGATTTTTGGTTTTTGCCCCGCAAAACCGTAAATTCGTGGCAGAAAATCCAATCCGGACGTGAGCGACACTTTCCTAACCATCGAAACCCCTGCCGAAGGCCTGTTCAAGGACAAAGGCAGCCGTTTCGCCGCTTATGCCTATCCGCTGTCCGCTGCCGACAGTTCCGGGGCCTCAGACGAAGCCGCCCGGCTCATACAAACCCTGCGCACACAACACCACGATGCACGGCACCATTGCTATGCATGGCGCTTCGGGGCCGACGGTTCGGTGCAGCGCAGCAGCGACGACGGCGAACCCCCGGGTACTGCTGCCCGTCCGATCATGGGACAGCTCCTCTCGCGAGAATTGACCGATATTCTGGTGGTCGTGGTGCGTTGGTTCGGCGGCACGAAACTAGGGGTGCCGGGGCTGATCGCCGCCTACAAAGAAGCTACTGCCGATGCGCTCGACCGTGCCACCGTCATCGAGAAGACTGTCCAGTATGAAATAACAGTCAAATTTTCGTACCTTGTCCTGAATTCCGTGATGAAAGCGGTCAAGGAGAGCGGTGCCCGTATCCTCAGCCAAGATTTCGATAACGATTCCCGGCTCAGGCTTTCGATCCGGCAGCGCGATGCCGAAGCACTGCGTTCACGCCTCGCAGCCATCGGCGGAGTGGCCGTGGAGTAACCTGCCCCGACTTCCGGGAACATTCCGATATATTCCGCTCCTGCGCCCGACCGCCGGTTTCCGGAACAAATGTCCCGATGCAATATCATATACTCTGGCAACGCACTAAACCAGCCGTTATGGAACACAAAAAGAACCTCGTTTCGATCCACGACTTCACCAAAGAAGAGATGATGAAAATCATGGAGTTGGCCGCCGATTTCGAGGCCAATCCGCACCAACGCCTCCTCGACGGGCGAGTCGTCGCCTCGCTCTTCTTCGAGCCCTCGACCCGCACGAGGCTCAGTTTCGAAAGCGCCATCAACCGGTTGGGGGCCCGTGTGATCGGCTTTTCCGAAGCATCGAATACCAGCGTGTCGAAAGGCGAGACCCTGCACGATACCATCACCGTGATCGCCAACTACTGCGACCTGATCGTGATGCGCCACCCCGTCGAGGGCGCCGTGCGCTATGCCAGCGAAGTGTCGCGCGTACCGGTGATCAACGCCGGAGACGGCGCCAACCAGCACCCCACCCAGACCCTGCTCGACCTCTATTCGATCCTCAAAACCCAAGGGACGCTCGACGGCCTGAATATCATGATGGTAGGCGACCTCAAATACGGCCGTACCGTGCACTCGCTGCTCGAAGCGCTGGCCCACTTCCGCACCACCTTCACCTTCGTCTCGCCCGTCGAGCTCCAGATGCCCACCGAATACAAGATGCAACTCTACGAGCGCGGGTTGCCCTACTACGAAACCTCCGACATCATGGAGCGCATCGAAAGCGCCGACATCATCTACATGACCCGCGTGCAGCGCGAACGCTTCTCGGACGTGATGGAATACGAACGCGTCAAGAACGCCTACGTCCTGCATAACGAGATGCTCCGTAATACCAAACCCAATATGCGGATCCTGCACCCTCTACCTCGGGTGAACGAGATCGCCCCCGACGTTGACAAGAATCCCAAGGCCTACTATTTCCAACAGGCCGAAAATGGGGTTTACACCCGCATGGCCATCATCGCCCGCCTGCTCGGGGCCAAATAACGCCGTTAATTCCATCGCCCTATGTCCGGAATGTCAGAGAAAACCCGCAAATCGGTACTCGAAGTCAGCGCCATCGAGAACGGCACTGTTATCGACCACCTGCCGCCTTCGAGCCTGTTCAAGGTGATCAAGTTGCTGCGCCTCACCGAATCGACCCACCAGGTGACCTTCGGTACCAACCTGCGCAGCAAACGTATCGGCACCAAAGCCATCATCAAGATCGCCGACAAGTATTGCGAGGACGACGAGATCAACTACATCGCCCTGGTGGCTCCCACGGCCCGCCTGAGCATTATCCGCGACTACGAAGTAGCTGAGAAACGCCAGGTCGAGGCGCCGCAAACCGTCGAAGGGTTTATCAAATGCGCCAACCCCAAGTGCGTGACCAACTACGAGAACATCAAAACCAGTTTCGACGTCATCACCCGCGGCAGCGAACTTTTGCTCCATTGCCGTTATTGCGAAAAAAATACCCCGCGGGAACAGGTCGAGATCATACGCTGAGAGAACATTCTCGCTACGCGCCTTCTCAGGCGTAAGTCTCCAATTTCGTCATTGCGAAGCGTATCCGTGTGCCGTGGCAGTATTCCTTTAGTGTAATAGAGAGGGATTGCTTTGGGTTTTAAACACTCGCCGTGACGAATATTTAGCCTTTATCACGAAAGAATTACCGTTGCCGCCCAAGAAATGTCTAAAAACCACGAACCGGAAGAGCAGTATATCCACGTCAAAGGGGCGCGGGTGCACAACCTCAAGAACATAGAGATTCGGATCCCTCATAACCGGCTCATCGTTGTGACCGGACTATCGGGCAGCGGGAAATCTACTCTTGCCTTCGACACCATCTTTGCCGAGGGGCAACGGCGTTATGTCGAGAGTTTGTCGGCCTACGCGCGCCAGTTCCTCGGAAAAATCGAAAAGCCCGACGTCGATTTCATCACCGGCATAGCCCCGGCGATTGCCGTAGAGCAGAAAGTCAACACCCGCAATCCCCGTTCCACCGTCGGCACCACTACCGAGATACATGATTATCTGCGCCTGCTGTTCGCCCGCATCGGCCGCACTTATTCGCCCGTGAGCGGCGCCGAAGTCAAGGCACACACCACACAGGACGTGATCGACCGGATCACTGCCCTTCCGCAGGGCGAACGCGTGATGATTGCCGCTCCGGTCATACTCGCTGAGAAACAGGGGTTGATCGAAAAATTGACATTGCTGATGAAAGATGGCTTTGAAAGGCTTTTGGTAAACCCGGTCGCTCCGGCTGCCAAGCCTTCCAAAAGCGCTAAGGCCGCTCCGGCGGTATCGGGGAATGAACCTTTGCAAGTCAAATACGCCGAAGAGATTCTTCCGGGAATAGACCAATACAAGGCCGCAGGCCTCGCGGTGCTGATTGACCGCCTGACAGTGCCCGAACTCCTGTCCGACAACGAGAAACACGATCCTGAATGGGTCAGCCGCCTGTTCGATTCGGGGCAGACCGCTTTTAGCATCGGCAATGGGGAATGCCTGATCGTGACCGGCACCCGGGCCGAAGTGTTCTCGAACCGTTTCGAAGCCGACGGAATCACCTTCCAGCCGCCGTTCGAACACCTGTTCAGTTTCAATAATCCGCTCGGCGCCTGCCCCCGCTGCGAGGGCTACGGCCGTGTGGTGGGTATCGACGAAGACCTCGTGATTCCCGACAAATCCAAAACTATTTACGACGACGCCATCGTTTGTTGGCGGGGCGAAACGATGAAATGGTGGAAGGAGCAGACCATCGCTGCCGCTTCGAAATCGGGTCTTCCGATCCACAAACCCTTCTATGACCTGACGCGCGAACAGAAAGCGCTCCTTTGGCGCGGTAATGAACATTTCCACGGCCTCGACGAATTCTTTGCCTTCCTCGAAAAAGAACGCTACAAAATACAGTACCGCGTGATGCTGTCGCGCTACACCGGCAAGACCACCTGCCCCGACTGCGGCGGCGGTCGCCTGTGCAAAGAAGCTACCTACGTACGCGTCGGCGGACGCAATATCGTCGACCTCTCGTTTATGCCCGTTTCGGAGTTGCGCGTCTTTTTCGACCACCTTGCGGAAGAACTCGACGAACACGACCGCTCGGTGGGCGAACGCGCCCTCATCGAGATTCGCAACCGCCTGCAATACCTCGACGACGTGGGCCTTGCTTACCTGAACCTCGACCGCATGTCGTCGACCCTGAGCGGCGGCGAAAGCCAGCGCATCAACCTGGCCACCTCGCTCGGCAGCAGCCTGGTGGGGTCGCTTTATATACTCGACGAGCCGAGCATCGGTCTGCATCCCCGCGATACCGAGAAACTGATCGGCGTGCTGAAACAACTGCGCGACCTCGGCAATACGGTGATTGTGGTAGAGCACGACGCCGAAATCATCCGCGCCGCCGACCAGATCATCGACATCGGCCCGATGGCCGGCTACCTGGGCGGCGATATCGTCTTCCAGGGTACGGCCGCCGAGCTGGACAAAGCCTCGACGAAGAGCCTCACGGCCGCCTACATGCTTGGCCGCGAACGCATCGAGGCCCCCTCGAAACCCAGAAAATGGCACAACTACATCGAGATTAAGGGAGCCCGGGAACACAACCTGAAGAACATAGACGTACGCATCCCACTCGGCGTGATCACCTGTGTGACCGGGGTGAGCGGCAGCGGAAAATCGTCACTGGTCAAAGACATCCTCTACCCGGCCATGCGCCGTCACTTGATCGAAACCGGCGACCGTCCCGGCGATTTCGATTCGCTCGAAGGCGACCTGCAGTTGGTCAAAGGCGTGGAGTTGATCGACCAGAACCCCATCGGGCGGTCGCTGCGCTCTAATCCCGTGACCTACATCAAGGCTTATGACGAGATCCGCCGCCTTTTCTCCGAACAACAGTTAGCCAGGCAATACAAGTTCGACCCATCGAGCTTTTCGTTCAATATTGCGGGCGGCCGTTGCGAAGAGTGTAAGGGCGAGGGGATCATCAGAGTCGAGATGCAGTTCATGGCCGATGTTGAGCTGGTGTGCGAAACTTGTGGAGGGAAGCGCTTCAAAGACGAGATACTCGAAGTGAAATACCGCGGCCTGTCAATCCACGACGTGCTGGAAATGAGTATCGACGAGGCCATAGCGTTCTTCGGCCAATATAAACAGGAAGACAAGATAAACGCCCGTATTGTCGAGAAACTCAAAGTATTGCAGGATGTCGGATTGGGCTATGTGAAACTGGGGCAGTCCTCGTCGACCCTGAGTGGCGGCGAGAGCCAGCGCGTGAAACTCGCCTCGTTCCTGCTGAAAGAGAACAGCAGCCAACCCTTATTGTTCATCTTCGACGAGCCGACCACCGGGCTCCATTTCCACGACATCAAAAAACTGCTCGCCTCGTTCGATGCGCTGATGTTACGCGGCCACACGGTGGTGATTGTAGAACACAACATGGAAGTCGTGAAATGTGCCGACTGGCTCATCGACCTCGGCGCCGAAGGTGGCGAAGCGGGCGGGCATCTTGTATTCGCAGGCACGCCCCGCGAACTGGCCGACAGCGGAGCAGGATACACTGGTAAATACTTGAAAGGGTTATTGTAAGGATCATGGCCTCTGAATTTGAAGACTTTACCCTCGATAACGGCATCCGTTGCGTGCACCGCAACGATCGGAATCCCATCGCCCACGTCAGTTTAACTATAGGTGCAGGCACACGCGATGAAGGCCCTGAGCAGCATGGGGTTGCCCACCTGGTAGAACACTTGCTTTTCAAGGGTACCGCCCGGCGTTCATCGTTCCGGATCAATAGCCTGCTCGAAAGTTCGGGCGGAGACCTGAACGCCTTTACGACCCGCGAAGAGACGGTCATACACGCGTCGTTTGTACGTTCGGAATACGCAAAGGCCGTTGACCTGCTGTCGGATATGGCTTTCAATTCGACGTTTGACCCGGTGCAGATGAATAAGGAACGGAATGTGATCTACGACGAGATCAATGCTTATCGCGATTCACCCGCCGAACTGATCTACGACGAATTCGAAGAGCTCTTGTTTGTCGGCTCGCCGCTGGGGCGCAATATCCTCGGCGACAAACGCAACCTGAAAAAAGCTACGCCCGGACAACTCCGGCAATTCGTGTCGGAAAATTACGATACGTCTCAAATGGTTTTCACGTCGAGCGGTGGTATTAGCCAGCGCCGGTTCCGCGAAGTGTGCGGGCATTACCTGGCCCCCTTTCCCGCACGGCGCCGTTCGCCTGAAAACATGAGGACCGCCCCGCCACGGCAACCTCGGTTCGACAGGATGAAGCAGAAGAACGGTTACCAGGCGCACTGTATCCTGGGCGGCTACGGCTATGACCTTCACGACGAGCGCCGGCTCGGCCTGTCGTTCCTGGTCAACCTGCTCGGGGGGCCGCTGTCGGTATCGCGGCTCAACATGCAGCTCCGGGAACGTTATGCGCTGACTTACAGCGTTGAGGCCGGGTATACTCCTTATTCCGACAGTGGCATTGTAACCGTTTACCTCGGCTGCGACAGCGAGAAACTTGATAAATCCCTCGGGTTGGTACGCAACGAACTGCGCCGCTTGCGGGATGCCGCCCTGACCGGGATACAACTGGCCCGTGCTAAAAAACAGTTCCTCGGGCAACTGGCCCTGTCAAACGAAAACCCCGAAAACCTGATTCTCGGTATCGGTAAAAGCCTGCTTACATACGGCTGTTACGAAACCAGCGCGCAAATTGCGGCGCGCGTCATGGCCCTGACTTCGCCGCAACTGCTTGAAGTCGCCAACGACATCTTCAGCGAGGAGAAACTTTCGTCGTTGATTTATCGGTAACTATACATCTTCGCACCGCATTTCTGCCCGTCATTGCTGCTATTTGGGTCACGGCGGCACCCGGGCCTTGCCCTGAGCGCAGTCCGAAGGGGGTGGATGGTGCGGGAATTGCGGACATCTTCCCGGTTTGATCGGCAAAAAACTATGAAAAGCGACCTGGAACGTTACATACTTGACCATATCTCGCCCGAAGACAACCTGCTACGTGAGCTCGACCGGCGTACTCACTTGCAGCTCGTGCAGCCGCGTATGATTTCGGGGCACCTGCAGGGGCGGCTGCTCGAAATACTCGCGGCAATGCTGGCCCCGCGTACGGTGCTGGAGTTGGGTACGTTTACGGGTTATTCCGCCATATCCATTGCCCGCGGGCTCGGCGAAGGAGCAGTATTGCATACGGTCGAACAGAATGACGAGTTGCAAGGTATTGCTTCGGAGTTCTTCGAACAGGCCCGCCCGTCGTTGCAAGCGGATATCGTGCAGCACATAGGTCCGGCGCTTGAGGTTGTGCCCCGGCTCGGACTGGTGTTCGACCTGGTGTTCATCGACGCCGACAAACGCGAATATCCCGATTACTACCGGATGCTGATGGACGGCGGGCTGGTGCGTAGCGGTTCGGTGATCCTGGCCGATAACGTGCTGTGGAGCGGCAAGGTTGCCGAACCGCTCGTCCGCAACGACAATTATACGGCCGCCTTACTCGAATTCAACGACATGGTGCGCGACGACTCCCGTGTCGAGAAGGTAATCCTGCCTCTTCGCGACGGTTTGACGATCATACGGGTGAAATAAAATCAAAACTCCCCCATTTGATTCTGTATTTTCGGGCATAGCAAGGTCGGATCGGGGAGTTTAACGTAGCATAACGGCAAGATAAAGGAGAACCTTCTATACTCCACCATTCCTCATAAAATAAGTATACGATGCAACCCACCCGCATATTGGTTATCAACCCCGGTTCAACCACCACCAAGATCGCCATTTACGACAATGCTGAACCGCTTTTCGAGAAAAATCTGAGCCATTCATCCGATGAATTGGCTGCATTCTCAAGTGTCGTGTCTCAATTCGACTTTCGCAAAAAGGCCATCTTGGCTGCATTGGCCGAAGAAGTCGTGGCTGTGGAAGGGATAGATGCCGTGATCGGTCGCGGTGGCCTGTTGAGACCTATTCCATCGGGTGTTTACGAGGTCAACGAACCGATGTGCCGCGACTTCCGGAGCTCGGCCTATGGTGAACACGCTTCGAATCTGGGCGGCTTGCTGGCTCTGGAGATCGCATCGCTGACCCCTGTTCCGCGGGCTTATATCGCCGATCCGGTAGTAGTGGACGAGATGGACGACGTGGCGCGCATCAGCGGACATCCCCTGTTTCCGCGCCGGTCGGTGTTTCATGCCCTGAACCACAAAGCTGTGGCCCGGCGTTATGCCGCGGAAATCGGTCGAAGCTACGAAGATATGAACCTGATTGTGGCCCATATGGGTGGCGGCGTGTCGGTCGCAGCCCACAGGCAGGGCAGGGTAGTCGATGTGAATAATGCCCTCGAAGGCGATGGGCCGTTTTCGCCCGAGAGGGTGGGGGCCCTTCCGGCCATGCAAGTAGCCAGGCTTTGCTTTTCGGGCGAATACACGCCGAAGGAAGTCGATAGGATGTTGAAAGGATGCGGCGGACTTGTAGCTCACCTCGGGACGAACGATATGCGTGTGGCTTTGCAGCAAGTTGCCGATGGAGATGCCCAGTCGATGGCGGTCGTGAAGTCCTTTTGTTATGCCGTGTCCAAAGCGGTGGGCGAAATGGCGGTTGTTCTCTGCGGTAAGGCCGATGCCATTCTTCTGACCGGGGGAATTGCCCACAGCGAGCTGATTTGCGACACGATTGGCTCGCGTGTCAGTTTCATCGCCCCGCTGAAAATATATGGAGGAGAGGATGAAATGAGTGCCCTGGCCGCCAATGCCCTGAATGCTGTCCGCGGCGAGGTGAAACCCGGAGAATATGGAGCGTAAATTTCCTTGATCTCTCCGGCTGGATATACCTCTTCACCATGTCATCCGGGGCGACGTCGAATCGACGCTGGCAACAAGAGTAATCAAGTTTGTTTACATGATCGGGCAACGATGAGGAGTGGCTTTAAAAACCTGCTCAATCATTCATCGCCTGAAAAAATCCTTCCCCTCCGTTCGGGATGGTATGCGAAATAAAAGTCCCCGCTACATTATGCAGCGGGGACTTTTTAATGGGCGGGTATTATTATTCCGGCTCTGAAATAGATGAGCTTAGTCGTTGAGCGAAAAACGCTTGTAAGCAACGACGGTGGCCGAGGGATTGGCGTTCTTGATGAACTGTCCGACGGTCATCTTGTTGTCTTTTACGAGGGCCTGGTTCAGCAGGGTCGATTCCGAGAGGAATTTTTTGACTTTACCTTCGGCAATTTTGTCGAGCAGGTTGTCGGGTTTACCTTCCTGGCGGGCTTGTTCGCGGCCGATTTCGCGCTCTTTTTCGAGTACATCGGCGGGGCAGTCGGCTTCGCTGATCGATACGGGGGCCATGGCGGCAGCCTGCATCGCTACGTCGTGGGCCACTTCGGCAGGCACGGCGGCGCTGAAACCTACGAGTGTACCGAGCTTGTTGTTCATGTGGATGTAGCTGTCGCACACCTCAGCTTCAATCTTGGCGTAGTAAGCGATCTCGATCTTTTCGCCGGTTTGGCCCGATTTGTCGGTTACAAGTTCGTTGACCGTCTGGTTGCCTTGTTTTACGGCCTTGAGGGCGTCGAGGTCAGCGGCGTCGTTCTTGACGGCGATGTCGAGCATCTCTTTGGCAATGGCTACGAAGCCTTCGTTCTTGGCCACGAAGTCAGTCTCGCAAGCCAGGCAGAGCATGTAGGCTTTTTTCTTATCGGGAGTCACGAAGGCCACGACGGCTCCTTCCGAGGCGGTGCGGTCGGCGCGTTTGCTGGCGATGAGTTTGCCTTTCTCGCGGATGATGTCTTGTGCGCGGCTGAAGTCGCCTTCGGCTTCGATGAGTGCGTTTTTGCAGTCCATCATGCCGGCGCCTGTCATTTGACGCAGTTTCGCTACGTCTGCTGCTTTAATTTCCATATGATTTTCCTTTCCTAAAGTATGTTTTGTGATTTGAAAAAAGGGCGTGTCAATTCCTGAAAGCCTCGACACACCCTTGGTTTTGCGTTGACGATCCGTCGCTGGATTTATTCGGCGGCCTCTTCTGTCTTTTCTTCTTCGAGGACTTCGGCGAGGGCTTCTTCCGCTTCGGCGGCTTTGGTCTTGCGGGGGCGGAGGCCTTTGCCCGGAGTTGAGCCGGCGTGTTCACCGGTAGCTTCGGCGGTGGCTTCTTTCTCTTTCTCGATCTTACGCTCGGTGAGGCCTTCCTGAATAGAAGAACCCACTACGTCGAGGATGATCTCGATGGATTTGCTGGCGTCATCGTTGGCCGGGATCACGAAGTCGATGTTCGTGGGGTCGCAGCAAGTGTCGACCATGGCAAATACGGGGATTCCGAGGCGGTTGGCCTCTTTCACGGCGTTAGCCTCTTTCTGCACGTCGATCACGAACAGGGCGGCGGGCAGGCGGGTGAGGTCGGCGATTGAACCGAGGTTTTTCTCAAGTTTGGCGCGTTGGCGGCTCACCTGGAGTTTCTCGCGTTTGCTGAAGTTTTCGTAAGTACCGTCGGCGTTCATGCGGTCGATGGTGTCCATCTTCTTGACGGCTTTGCGGATGGTGGGGAAGTTGGTGAGCATTCCGCCGGGCCAGCGTTCGGTGACGTAGGGCATACCCATCGCAGCCACTTTCTCGGCTACGATGTCTTTGGCCTGCTTCTTCGTGGCGACGAAGAGCACTTTGCGGCCTGATTTGGCGATCTGCTTCAGTGCGGCGGCCGCATCATCGAGCATTACTGCGGTTTTGTGGAGGTCGATGATGTGGATGCCGTTCTTCTCCATAAATATATACGGAGCCATTTTGGGGTTCCACTTGCGTTTGAGGTGGCCGAAGTGTACGCCTGCCTCAAGCAGTTGGTTGAAGTCTGTTTTAGACATTGTGTTTTTACTTTGTTTTTGTTTGAAAAACTGTGTGTTCATCGGAGGGGCTTTGGTCATGCCCGTTTCTCGTGGCCGATTTTCCTGATTAAGGGATTCACGGTGCGTGTGTAGCCGACGGTTAACGGGTTTACACCCTCTTCTCTTTTACGGTAACTCGCGGGTAGCACTTTATCTGCATATCGCCTGGGGGGCGATGGCTGCCGGTGCGGCAGGCAGGGGAGTGGTCCCTCGGGTTTTGGCGCAGTCTGGCAACGAAACAGTAGTACGTTATGGGGTCGCAGTCTGTTTCTGTTTACGGCCGGTGCCTCGCGGCGGGGCCTGCGGTGACTGTGGGTAGTGCAGGGCTTTCGGTGTCCGTACTCCGGGTCAGGCGGCGCGGTTAGGCGGCCTGAGGTACGGGCTGCCCAATATTAGCGCTTGCTGAATTGGAAGCGTTTGCGGGCACCGGGCTGACCGGGTTTCTTACGCTCGACTTTACGTGAGTCGCGGGTGAGGAAACCGTTCTTTTTGAGTTCCGGGCGCAATTCGGGGTTCATCTCGATCAGGCAACGCGAGATGCCGAGGCGTGCAGCTTCGGCTTGTCCTTTGATGCCACCTCCGACGAGGTTGATGTTGATGTCCACTCCTTCGGCAAGGTTGGTGACCGCGAGAGGCTGCTTCACCACGAACTGGAAAATTTCCAGCGGGAAGTAGTTCTCGATGGTACGACCGTTGATTTTAATCTCTCCTTTGCCACCGGGTGTAAGGTATACACGGGCGACGGCGGATTTACGGCGTCCTACGGCGTTCAAGACTTCTTGGCTCATTTGTTACTATTTAAGTTCGTTTAGGGTGATGGTTTTCGGTGACTGTGCGGCGTGCGGATGTTCGCTGCCAGCATAGACCTTAAGGTTTTTGAGGATAGCGTCGCCGAGACGGTTCTTGGGCAACATGCCTTTGACGGCGTGGTTGACCAGGAATTCGGGACGTTTCGCAAGGTAAGCAGCCGGCGTAGTCAACCGTTGGCCGCCCGGATAACCGGTGTGGCGGACGTATTGCTTGTCGCTCAACTTTTTACCCGTAAGTCTCACTTTGTCTGCATTGATTACGATAACGTTGTCGCCGCAGTCGACGTGAGGAGTGTAGCTGGGCTTGTTCTTGCCGCGCAGGATCTTGGCAACCTGCGAAGCGAGCCGCCCCAACACTTGGTCTGTGGCGTCGATGACGTACCATTCTTTCGAGGCGGTCGCGACGTTCACATAGGTGGTTTTGTAGCTTAATGACTCCACTGTGTTTACGTGTGTTTGATGAATATTGGTTTCTCCCGTTCCCATATTACGGGGCGTGCAAAGGTACGCTTTTTTATTCGAAATTCATAACCCTGTTGGAATGAAATGCGTTATGAGCGCCGCGTCCCGCTTTTGCCTTGGGCGAAGATTTTAAACTTTTTAATAAAAATGTTGTGTGTTTGATTGAAAATCAGTAAATTGCACCCGTTTAGGGGATTCCCGTGCCGTCCCGTAAGCCTGGTTAAAATACAAAACTATGTCCCGTTTTTTTATCGAACTATCCTACAAAGGCACTGCCTACAACGGTTGGCAACGGCAGCCCGGTGCTCCGTCGGTACAGCAAACCCTCGAAGAAGCCCTCTCCACCTTGCATGGCGAACCGGTCGAACTTACCGGAGCAGGGCGCACCGATACCGGTGTCCATGCCCTTTTCGCCGTGGCCCACTTCGACACCTCGAAAGGTATTCCGCCGTCTTCGGAAGACGAATTCGGCGGCGATGACGCGGCCTACTTCAAGGCCTTGAACGATCCCAAAACAATTACCTCGCCCCAGTTCCTTTACCACCTGAACAGCATTCTTCCATACGACATCGCCGTACGCCGCATCTACCAGGTAAACGATAACCGCCACGCCCGGTTCGATGCCCGCCGCAGGGAGTACAAATACTACATTACCACTGTCAAAGAGCCTTTCCGTTCCGAAACCACCTGGCAGATCACCACGCCGCTCAACCTCGACGCCATGCGTACGGCGGCTATCTCGCTGATGCGTTACGAAGATTTCACCTCGTTCGCCAAGCTCCATTCCGATAATAAGACCAATCTTTGTACTATTTACGGCGCCAATTGGCACGCCGAAGGGCACATGCTGGTCTTTACCATTGCGGCCAACCGCTTCCTGCGCGGTATGGTGCGCGCCATCGTCGGAACCCTTGTGGACGTAGGGCGCGGCAAGATGAGCCCTGGCCAGTTCTGCAACATCATCGAAAGTCTCGAACGTGCCGAAGCGAGCGCCCAGGCTCCGGCCCAGGGCCTTTTCCTTAGCGATATTCAATATTAATTCGTATCTTGCGGTACGTTCGCCCGGAGCCGTACTGTGTAGATGTCATCCCGGACATAGCCGAGGCGTCAGAGACGCTTTTCTTCTTCATTTTTGATAAAGTTCCCTAAGTCCACTTTGTGGCCTTTTCCTCCTCGGTGCCCGGCAATGCAAATGAACTTGCATTGCCCTCACTGCCTGCGTCGGTTCGGCTATGCCCGGGATGTATCGGAAAGTGTATAAACCGTTTAAGATGAATATAATGAGTGAAATGAACAAGCTTCAGCCTGCCGCCCTGTGGCAGCAATTCGCCGCCGTGTGCGCCATCCCGCACCCTTCGAAACACGAAGAAAAGATACGCCAGTTTGTCAAAGACTTTGCCTCCGGGCATGGCCTTTCTTATAAAGAAGACACCGTAGGCAATATCGTAGTCCGCAAGCCCGCCACTCCCGGCCACGAATCCCGTCCGGCCGTTATCCTGCAAGCTCACCTCGACATGGTGCCGCAAAAGAACAGCGACACCGTTTTCGATTTCGAAAAAGACCCGATCCAGCCCTATATCGACGGCGAATGGGTCAAGGCCCGCGGTACGACGCTTGGCGCCGACAATGGCATCGGGGTTGCTTCGATGCTCGCGATACTGGCTGCCCCGGCCGGCGAAGTCGAACATCCCGCGCTCGAAGCCCTGTTCACCATCGACGAGGAAACCGGCCTGACCGGAGCCAACGGCCTCGCCTCCGACTTGTTAGAAGGCCGACTGCTGATCAACCTCGACTCCGAGGACGAAGGCGAGCTCTATGTGGGTTGCGCGGGGGCGGTAAACGTGACCGCCTATTTCGATTACTCGCCTGTGGCTGTGCCCGCCGGTTGCGTGGGTTACGAGATTTCGGTTTCTGGATTGAAGGGCGGCCACTCAGGCCTTGAAATCATCCTTCAGCGCGGCAATGCCAATAAATTGACGGCCCGTTTCCTGCTCGAAAACGGCTATGCCCTCGTGTCCGGTTTCGACGGCGGCGGCCTGCGCAATGCCATCCCGCGCGAGGCCCGCGCTATCGTCGCGATACCTGCCGACAAAACAGGCGATTTCGAAAAAGCCGTGGCGGCATTCGAAAAGACCATACAGAAAGAGCTTGCCACTGTCGAGGATTCCATTAAATTCGGTGTGGTCAAACAATCTGCTGCACCCGCACAGGTCGCCGACGAAGCGTTCCGCCGCCGCTTCATCGCTGCCCTTGTGGCCATGCCCAACGGAGTGATGCGCATGAGCGACACCGTCGCGGGGCTGGTCGAAACCTCGACTAACATGTCGCGTGTCGAAATGGCCGACGGCAAAGCTACTATCCTATTCATGGTGCGCTGTATGGTGAACTACGGCAAACCTCAGGTCGTGAACATGATCCGTGCGGTGGTCGAACTGGCCGGGGGCCGTATCGTGGCCGAAGGTGACTACGACGGTTGGGCCCCCAATCCCGCTTCGGCGCTGCTTGCCACCATGAAAACGGGCTACTCGGCGCTCTACGGCAAGATTCCCGAGGTCAAAGCCATCCACGCCGGACTCGAATGCGGCATCATCGGCGCCAAATACAGCGGCATGGACATGATCTCCGTGGGGCCTACCATCCGTTTCCCGCACTCGCCCGACGAAAAGGTGAACATTCCAAGCGTGGTGAAATTCTACGATTTCTTGCTTTATACGCTGAAAACCATATAGGTTATCCCTAAAGGCATCAAATTTGCAAACATAAGGGGGCGTAGGGGGATTTACCTTTACGCTCCCTAACTTTTGAGACCATGAACAGTACAGTCAATATGCTATTGCGGGCGGCCATCACCGCCGCCGCTACCGACCGCGAGAAATTCATCGAGCAGGTCAGTTCCATTATCGAGGAAAGAATAGGAACTTCGGCCGAAAAATCCGACACCGTAGCCCGCGAGATCGGCACTTTCATCGAAAGTTTCGACCGGCAACTGGCCATCGACCAGTTGCTCGACAGCAAAGGATCTTTTGCGGGCGGACTGGGCGCCAGCGTCGGAGGATCGCCCCAAGGAGTTCCGATGGCGGCCTCGCCTTATGAAATGCACGAGCTCGGTTACAAGATCGACCGCCTGACCGAGGCCATCGACCGACTGCGCTGGACCCTCGAATCCCCCGCTCCCGCTAAATAAACTCCCCCTTAATCCTGCCAAGCCCCGCCATGCCAATCACCAATTTTTACGTGGGTTACCTGAAGTTTACCCGGGCAATACAGATATTGGGCATCGTTTTCAAACAGGCGATGCGGGAACTTGTTGCGCACACGTGGTGGGGCCGCAAGATCCGCAAACGGCGCGTCAAACACTCCAAACCCGTCTATACGACCGAAGAGCGCCTAAGGCTGACCATCGAAGAGCTCGGCCCGACGTATATCAAGTTCGGCCAGATCCTGGCCGACCGTCCCGATCTGGTTGCGGAGAGTTTCCGGGCGGAGTTGAAGAAACTCCAGTCCAAAGCCCGCCCGTTCGACGATAAGATCGCCCGCAGCATGATCGAAGACGAGTTGGGCATGCCGGCCGCCAAAGTGTTTTCGCAAATCGACGATACCTGCATGGCTTCGGCCTCGATCGGGCAGGTGTACGGGGGAGCGCTGATTGACGGCAGTCCCGTGATCATCAAAGTCCGCCGTCCGCATATCGACAAAAAGATCAAGCTCGACCTTTACCTGATGCACTACCTGGCCCTCCGGCTGACGAGAAAATACCCCGAGATGGCGGCCATCAATATCGTCGGGGTAGTCGACGAGTTCGGCGACAGTATACTGAGCGAACTCGACTATTATAACGAAAGTTCCAACATCCTCCGTTTCCGCCAGATGTTCGAGGAAAGCGAAACGGTCTATATCCCCAAAGTCTATGTGGAATATACCACCCGCCGCCTGCTGGTGATGGAGCGTATCATCGGGATTACGCCCGACGATCCGGACATTCTCCGTGCTGCCGGGCTCGATACGCAAAAAATTGCCGAGAACGGGGCGAACGCGCTGCTGGCGATGATTCTGCGTCACGGATTCTTTCATGCCGATCCCCACGCCGGCAATATCTTTATCCTCCCGGATAACGTGATCGGATTCATCGATTTCGGGATGGTGGGTCTGCTCACGCCCCGCGACATGGATTTTCTGGCCAACATCTCGATGGGGCTGGTGCGTCGCGACCCGGCCGCCATGGCCGACGCGTTGATCAAACTGTGCAACGTCCGTTTCTTCGAACACCGCGAAGACCTAATCTTCAGCCTGCAGCAAATGCTGTCGAACTATTCGAACATTCCGGTCGAACGCTTCGACTATGCCAAGATAGTGCAGCAATGCATTGACATCATTACGAAATATGCGCTTCAGATACCAACTGGTATCTTTATGTTAGTCAAGGCATTGGCAACGATCCAGAAGGTCGCCGAACGGCTCGATCCGGACATTCCGTTTACTCCGCTCATCAAGCCCTATGCGCGCGAAGTGGTGTTGCGTAAATACATGCCGCGCCGGCTGGCCGGCGAGCTCTACCAGACGCTCAAGAATTATGCCGACCTGGCACTCAGCCTGCCGACCGATATCAGCGAGATTCTGTATAAACTTAAGGAGGGTAAGATCAGCCACGATATGCATTTCCACGAGAGCGACCAGTTCCAAAAGGCTATACGCAATATCGGATTCAGGATGGCCTATGCCATTATCCTCGTGGGGTTGTTCCTCGGCGGTATCTATATGAACTCGAAGTTTCCCGACCATACGTTTGCCCGGGTGTTGTTATGGGTATCGTCGGGCCTAATGTTGTTCCTGCTGCTCAAGTGGACGTTTAAGCGCAGGTAGATAATAAGAGCTATCCCGGACGCTTCGTTCGATCTCGCTGTTGCCACTCCTGAACCGTGATATATCATAGGAGTTTGGCGGATAAAGTTCCGACCCTGTCATCCTGAACGCAGTGAAGGATCTCGACTGAAATTGGTTTTTCAGAAACGAGATCCTTCACTGCGTTCAGGATGATGTGTTATAGGGGGGGTATTACGGTCTCAGCAATGATCGCCCTATCCACTGGTCGGGAGCTGTCAGGCCAAGCATATCGGCGATGGTGGCCGCCACGTCAAACTTCATCGCTACATGCGAAAGTTCGGTCACCGGAGGGATGCCGTTGCCCACCATTACGAACGGGGTTTCCATCTCTTCCATTGTTTTACCGCCATGCCCTTTGCCTTTGCCGCCGTGGTCAGAGGCAAAGATGATCGCTGCATTGCCGTAACCGAATGTGTTGTCTATGCATTCGACCATGGTGCCGACGAGCGAGTCGATTTTGAGGCAGGCTTTGAAATATTCGTCAGACTCCCAGCCGTAGGTGTGCCCTTCGTGGTCGGGAGCCGAAAAATAGACAAAGGCCAGTGTCGGCCGTTGTTCTGCGATGAATTTGCAGGCTTCCTCGGCCACCTTGTTGTCGTTGCCTTCTTCTATCTCGCCGTTGAAGTTCACCGCTGCTTTTTCGAACAGGTACCCGATACCAGACCACGAATAGATCACTCCCGATATGGCATCGGGACGCTGGTCGCGCAATTCGCCGAAGATTCCGGGGAACATTCCGTACCCGCCTTTGTAGATGGGCCTGAGCTCGGGAGTCTGGCTGCCCCAGTCGGTGAATCCGTGCATTTCAGGGCCTGCACTCATCAACATCGAGGCCCAGTTCACGGCGCTCGAACTCGGCAGCACCGAACGCGCCTGGTAGGTATGGGTTCCCCTGACAAACAGTTTCTGAATGTTGGGGAACGCTCCGGGATGGAGGCGCATGATCTCGGAACTGAACCCGTCGCTGCCGATCAGCACGACATGCTCGAATCTGGGCGACGATGGGGCTTTGCTTTTTTTCGCTCCGGAGGCCTCGCCGACTCCGCAGAAAGCGAAGGCTATGACGGCCAATAGGAAGGTGCCTGATTTCAGAGGGCTGATTTTCATGTGTTTGGGTATGGGTTTGTTAGAAAATAGGGTAGCGTACAAATACTTCGATAGCCTGGTATTCGGCCATGCCGAGGCGGTCGTAATGCTTGGCGGTAGACTGTGTACGGTCTTCGGCACGTTCCCAGAATTCGCGTTTGTCGTCGCCGGGGAAGGGGACGATGTCTTTCTGTGAAAGGTGCCGGTAGATGGCGTGGCGTTTCTTGACCACTTCGTCGGGGCTGAGGGGCACGGCCATGTCGACCATGTCGAGTTCCCATTCCTGCCAGGCGCCGCGGTAAAGCCACATGTAGCAGTCTTTGAGCCAGGCGTCGCCGGCGGTTTTGATCTGGTTCACGGCTTCGAGTACGGCTTCGATACAGACGCGGTGCGTGCCGTGCGGATCAGAGAGGTCGCCCGCGGCGTAGATCTGGTGGGGCCTGATGTCGCGCAGCAGGTCGACGATGATGTCGACGTCGGCCTGGGTAATGCTGCCTTTCTTCACGGATCCCGTTTCGTAGAAGGGCAGATTGAGGAAGTGTACGTTGGTTTCGTCGTTCAGCCCGAAGCTGCGGCATGCGGCCTTGGCTTCGGCGCGGCGGATGGCGCCTTTGAGTTTACGGAGTTCTGCGGGTTCCACGCCGCCTTGCTGTTTGCTGGCGATCAGTTGGCGGATGTGGTCGTATTCGTCGCCGAGACCGCATTCGCGGGCGGTATCGAGTGTCTGGAGTACCACGTCGTCGTGGACAGCGATGTTGCCCGAAGTCTGGTATCCCACATGGACGTCGTGTCCCTGGTCGACCAGGCGCAGGAAGGTGCCGCCCATCGAAATCACGTCGTCGTCGGGGTGAGGACTGAAGATCACCACACGTTTAGGGAACGGGGTCGAACGCTCGGGGCGGGTGCTATCGTCAGAGTTGGGCTTTCCGCCGGGCCAGCCCGAAATGGTGTGTTGCAGGTCGTTGAATACCTGGATGTTCACCTTGTCGTATGAGGTCTGGGCGCTTTCGATGAGTTGCCCCAGTTGGTGGTCGATGTAGTCTTGGTAGGAGAGTTTAAGGATGGGTTTCTCCAACTGGTTGCAGAGCCAGAGTACGGCTTTGCGGATGAAGCGGTTGGTCCAGATGCAGGTACCCACGAGCCACGGGGTTTTGACGCGGGTGAGTTCCGAAGCGGCGTCTTCGTCGATCACGACTTCGGCGCAAGGGTGGTCTTGCAGGTATGAGGCGGGGATAGCACTGTCGATGGGTCCCTCGATGATCCGGGCCGAGATGACCGATTTCTCTTCGCCCCATCCCAGCAATATGATGCGTTTGGCTTGCATGATGGTGCCGATGCCGAGGGTCAGTGCGCGTGTGGGGACGTCCTCTACGCGGTGGAACGACGAGGCCACGAGTTTACGGGCCGAGTTACTGAGGGCTACCACCCGGGTGCGCGTGTTCTGGTGTGTGCCGGCTTCGTTGAGCGCCACTTGTCCACGATCGCCGATGCCGAGTACGAGTATGTCGATGCCACCACTCTGGTGTATGGCGTTTTCGAAGTTACGGCAATATTCGGCGAGTTTTTCGGCGGGAACGGTCGTGTCCAGTATAAGCAGGTTCTCGGGCTTGATGTCGATGTGGTCGATAAGTTCTTCGAACAGGGCGTAAGTGTAGCTCTGGTGCTGCCTGGGGTCGATGGGGTAGAGTTCGAAGCCGGTCACGATGCGGACGTTGGCAAAACTGAGGCCTTCTTCGCGGTGCAGGCGCACGAGTTCGCGGTAGGTGCCCACGGGTGATTTGCCCGAGGCGAGGGCGATAGTGCAGAGTTCTCCTTTTTTGGCTGCCTGGCCGATGGCTTTGGCGATCTCTTTCGCTACGTGTCGCGCACCTTCTTCGGCGGTGGCTGTGATTTTGGTGGGGATACGTTCGAAACGGGTGATGATGTCCACAGGTTCGGCTCCGGGTTTGAGGCCCCCTTCGCTGCGGAGTTTGTAGTTGGTACTCATGGTATGTTGTTTTTTGTAATAATCTTTTTTCTATCCTCCTGGCGGGGAGGCTGCATGGGAACCGGGTAACGACTACGTCCCTCGGGTGCCGTAATTATTTGCTGGTTTCTTCGATCAGCAGGCTCAGTCCGCCGGTCATCGTCATGCCTGCTTCGCGCCACTGTTGAGGAATAATACTCTGTTCGCTCATGCCGGGAACGGTGTTCACTTCGATGAAATAAGGAGTACCCTCGCGGATGATATAGTCCACGCGAACCACTCCCCTGCACCCGAGGGCACGGTACACCGTAGCCGTGGCTGTATTGAGTTTGGCGGTTACTTCGGCGGGCAGGTCGGCCGGGGTGATCTCCTGCGATTTGCCTTCGTATTTGGCTGCGAAGTCGAAAAATTCGGTTTCGCAGACCAGTTCGGTGATGGGCAATACCAGTAATTCTCCGCCTGTTTTCATTACGCCGCAACTTACTTCGCGGCCTGCGATGTATTCTTCGAGCATCACCACGTCGCTCTCTTTGAGTGCTGCGGTTACGGCGGCCCCGATGTCCTCTTCCCGTTTGACTTTCGTGACTCCGAAGCTGCTACCGCTGGCATTGGGTTTCACGAAGAGCGGAAGTCCCAGGTGACAGGCGATTTCGGTACTGTTCACGGGATCACCGGCCTGCACGGTCAGTTCGCGGGCCAGGTGGATTCCCGGTTGCCCTGAGAGCGCCTGTTTGGTCATGGATTTGTTGAAGGTCAGGGCTGATACTTCGACCGAGCAGGTGGAATAAGGAATGCCCATTAATTCGAAATAGCCTTGCATGATGCCGTTTTCGCCGGGTGTTCCGTGGATCATGATGAGCGCGTAATTGAAGCGGATCACGCTGTCCGGGCTTCCTTCGTCGCCAAAATCGCTAATGCCGAAAATATTCAGGTCGACCGGCTGTTCGTAGCTGAGTTCCCCCTCGGGGGTATGCTTGACTGTCCATCGCCCGTTCTCGTATTCCACCAGATAGGGTTCGAAAAGTTCCCGGTCGAGGGCGTTGAAAACCGCGCGGCCACTGCGTCGCGAGATGACGATTTCCGATCCGTCGCCGCCGGCGATGATTGCTATGTTGCGCTTACTCATAATTACATATGGCTCAAAAGACAAATTTATAAAAAATTTGGTTATCTTTGATAACCCTTGTTTACAAAAGGGCGACGATCGTATGAATACTGCAGTAACAAGGCTTTTCGACATAGAATATCCCGTGGTGGCAGGCGGTATGGTCTGGTGCAGCGGCTGGCGACTCGCCGCCGCGGTGTCGCGGGCCGGAGGGCTGGGCCTGATCGGTGCCGGTTCGATGCATCCCGGTGTCCTGCGCGAACACATCATAAAATGCCGCGAGGCTTGCCAGGGAAAACCATTCGGGGTGAATCTCCCGTTGTTCTACCCCGAACCTTCCGAAGTGATTAACGTGATGCTTGAAGAAAATGTACGTATCGTGTTCACTTCCGGAGGAAGCCCTGCGTTGTATACTGCGAAATTCAAAGAATACGGATTGACCGTCGTGCATGTGGTAGCCTCGGCCCGGTTTGCCGCCAAAGCGGTGGCTGCGGGTGTGGATGCCGTGGTGGCCGAGGGTTTCGAGGCCGGAGGGCACAATGGCCGCGAGGAGATCACCACCATGGCCCTGATCCCTCAGGTACGCTCCATGCTTCCCCCGGGTATGCCGCTGATGGCCGCCGGAGGCATCGCCACGGGCCGCGGAATGCTGGCCGCACTGGCGCTGGGCGCCGACGGCGTGCAGATCGGTACGCGCTTCGCCTTGAGCGCAGAGTCTTCGGCCCATCCCGACTTCAAGGCCCGTTGCCTCGCTTTAGATGAAGGTGGTACGGATCTGTGTCTCAAAAAGATAGGAGCCGTTAGGCTCGTAAAAAACGAATTCTATTCGCGTGTGGCGGAAGCCGAAGCGCGGGGTGCCTCGGCCGAAGAGCTCCGCGAGATTCTCGGCTCGCGCCGTTCAAAACGGGGCATTTTCGACGGCGACCTCGTCGAAGGGGAACTCGAAATCGGGCAGGTGGCTTCGCTGGTCGATCGCATCGAGCCCGCGGCCGACATCATGAACAACCTGATCGCTGAATTTAACGAAGCCTCGCGCGGGCTCTGTGAACTTACCCGGTAGTGAAGATAAGCGACATAGGGGAGTTCGGGCTTATCGCTTCGGTGGAGGAACGCTTCCGGGCACTGGTGCCCGAGGGGTACGAAGGCATCGGCGACGACTGTGCCGTACTGCCGCTCAACGGCCAGCGGTCGCTGGTAGTCACTAAAGACCTGTTGGTCGAGGGCGTCCATTTCCGGCGCGCATATACCACGCCCCGGCAACTCGGCTACAAATCGCTGGCGGTGAACCTGAGCGACATTGCCGCCATGGGAGCTACGCCTTCAGCGATCTTCCTGGGGCTGGCCTTGCCTGCGGATACTGATGCGGCATGGTGCGACGAGTTTTTCGAGGGCTTCCGTTCTCCGGGTATCCCGCTTTTGGGCGGGGACACCACCGCATCGCCCGACCGTATCGTGATCAGTGTGACGGCGCTCGGGACGATTCGGAACGAACATCTTAAACTCCGTTCAACGGCCCGGCCCGGCGACCTCATTGCGGTGACCGCACCGCTCGGGGATTCGGCAGCCGGTTTACGTGCACTTGCGGCCGGATGGCCCTCGGATGACGCGGATACTGCATACCTGATAGAGCGCCACAACCAACCGTACTCTTTTGTATCCGCAGGAGAATGGCTGGGTGCCCGCCCCGAAGTGCATGCCATGATGGATGTTTCGGACGGCCTGGCTTCGGATTTGCCGCACATTTTACGGGCGTCGGGTTGTGCAGCCCGCATTCGTTTCGAAGATATTCCCATGTCCGAACCTTTGGCCCGTACAGCCGGGTGCTATGGGTACGATGCTTTGTCGATGGCTTTGTGTGGCGGCGAGGATTATGTCTTGCTTTTTACGGTTTCTCCCGAATCCGCGGTCGAACTTCAAAAAAGCTATGAGGAGTATTTCGATGCGCCGCTCTTTGTACTTGGCGAGGTGATCGACGGCCCGCCGGGGCAGGTTGAGTGGATGATGGATAGCAAAATTCAGAATATTGATCTGAAAGGATTTACTCACTTCTAGATCAAGTAATATTTAATCGAGATGAAACATTTGCCGAAAGTATTGACAATCGCCGGAAGCGATAGCGGAGGCGGTGCCGGCATTCAGGCCGACATCAAGACTATATCAGCACTGCGGTGTTATGCTGCCACTGCGATCACGGCCATTACGGCCCAGAATACGCGGGGCGTACAGGCAGTCGAGCCGCTTTCGCCGGCGATCATCGAACGGCAGATCCGGGCGGTCTTCGACGACATTAGGCCTGATGCAGTCAAGATAGGGATGCTCGCCTCGCCCGAGATCGTACGATTGGTGGCCTTGTTGCTTAGAGAATACGCTCCGGCTTATATTGTGCTTGATCCCGTGATGGTGGCCACTTCTGGCGATAACCTCGCCCTGGCCGACACCAAAGAGGTCATGCTCGAACTCTTGTTTCCCCAGGCTACCCTTGTTACGCCCAATGTGCCGGAAGCCAGTGCGCTTACCGGCGTCGATATTCGCGACGAACATGACTTTTACAGGGCATGGAAGGTACTGAAGTCACGGAGAACCCCGGCTGCACTGATCAAGGCTGGGCACCTGAAGGGGGATGCGCTGACGGATATGTTGTTCACACCCCGCGAGGCCTATGCTTTTCCGCACCTGCGCGTCGCTACCGGCAATACACACGGCACGGGGTGTACACTCTCGTCGGCCATTGCGGCCCAACTGGCCTGTGGCGACGACCTGCCGTCGGCGGTCGAGAAAGGGCTGGATTACCTGCACGGCGCTATCGGGGCTGCCGTCGGGCAACGCATCGGCGGCGGTCACGGTCCGGTGGATCATTTTTACGGTATTCGCTGAGCGGATCGCACGGCAAGTCCGGAGAAGGCTTGCGTTCAGTGCAACTTGATGCCCCGCCTCGGTTCTCAGGCGACAAGGAAAACTCCGGCTGTGCAGGTTGTTACGTTTCCCTATTTATGCGCTATGCTACTACCTTTTGTTCCGCCGACGGCCGAGGGAGAGAATGAGCCGCAGGCGGGAGTGGCAACCCTCCACGTGGAGCGGTGGACTGCCGGGATCACTTGCACAACCTCGATAGCACACACAACCCCCGGACAAAAAAGGGTATATTGCGCGGATAAGATATGCATGAACCAATAAGACCAGCAATAATCGTTGCTGGTCTTATTGGTTTATTTGCCTTCGTTGATAAGGTAGACTTCCTCGCCGTCGCGCTGCATCAGGAAGTTTTCGCGGGCGAATTTTTCGAGGAAAGCATTGTCGTTCAGTCCTTCGATAATGGCACTGTCGGCGGCGATGCGGTCACGATAATATTGACACTCGGCTTCAAGCTCTTCGATACGGCGGTTGAGTTTTTGCGTATCGATGTAGTTGTTACGGTCGAAAAAAAGCATGAACACGATAAACCCCACCATCAGGAAGAGGATGATATGGCGGTTTGTGAATATTTTTCTAGCCTCCATTATTTCAAGAGTTTATTTGGCGCTGGTCCGGGAATTTACACCCATTACCGGCTGGCTGGTATTCAGGTTAGGCACCCCGGTTACTGCTTATACCAAAGCTTTGAAAATTTCAGGACGGTAGCCCCTCAAGAATTCGGCGGTATCCATGGCTCGTTTCCCGGCCATCTGCAGGCGGTCGATGTAGATCCAGCCATCGGCACAACTTACGCGGAAGTGCCGGCCGGGCAAGACATCGAAACGTCCGGTGGTTTCGGGCAGTTCTTCGCCGCTACCGCAGAGCGCATAATGTGCTGTCAGGATTTTCACCGTATCTCCTTCGCCGGGACCGGTACGGCACCAGGCGGCTGGGTAGGGGCTCAGGCCGCGGATTTTGTCGTGTATCTCCCGGCAGTTGCCTTCCCAGTCGACCAGGCAATCTTCCTTGAAAATCTTGGGGGCAGGCCGCAAAATACCTCCGTCGGTACAGGGGACGTCTTCGGGCTGTTCGACGGGGAGGGCAGTCCCGGCGGCAATGCGGTCGACTGTTTCGGCGACCAGTTCCGATCCGATGTCCATCAGGCGGCCGTAGAGTTCACCGAAGGTTTCATCGGGGCCGATAGCCGTGCGGCGTTGGCCGATAATGGCACCTTTATCGATCTCGCTGTTCAGGAAGAAAGTGGTGACGCCGGTTTCGGGTTCGCCGTTCATGATGGCCCAGTTGATAGGGGCGGCTCCGCGGTATTGGGGCAAGAGCGAGGCGTGCAGGTTGAAGGTGCCCAACGGCGGCATCGCCCACACGGTTTCGGGAAGCATCCGGAAGGCTACTACGATTGCGAGATCGGGTTGCAGCGTTTCTAATGCTTCGAGGAACGATGGGTCGCGTAGTTTCTCGGGTTGCAACAGGGGCACGCCGGGTAGGGCTTGTTCGGTGTATTCTTTGACCGCGCTTTTATGGACATGCAGGCCGCGTCCTGAAGGCTTGTCTGGTACGGTGACCACACCCGCTATGTGGTACCCGCCTTCGGACAGGGTGCGGAGCGGCCCCACCGCGAAATCGGGCGTCCCCATATAGATGATGCGCAGTTTTTTGGATTCCATATTTTTCTGAGCGTTGGGATGTGTTGCGCGGGAGTATGCGAATGCTTAGTGTTTATGAAGGGTTTAGACGCTTCTCATACCTCTTCCGCTGGACCGGGATGTCGTTGGGCTTGGTCCGTTCCTCAAGGACTCCGGCATAACGGGGATTTGGACGACTAATTATGTTAAATGCTGAAGTCGCCGACTGGTATATTCAAAGTCTTCCGCGACGAGGATGCCCCCCGGGAATTAAACCAGATCGGCTATTGCTCTTTCAGCGGGGAGAAGAAACCGAGCTTGTGCCCCATGCCGGTCTCCTTGGTTTCGAGGTAGCGGCGGTTGTGGCTGTTGGGCGGGATGATGATCGGCAGGTTCTCGACGATTTCAAGACCGTAGCCTTCGAGTCCGGCGCGTTTTTGCGGATTATTGGTCAACAGACGCAGTTTGCGGACGCCCAGTTCGTGCAAAATGTTGGCTCCCACGCCGTAATCGCGCTCGTCGGCCTTGAAACCGAGGTGCAGGTTGGCCTGTACGGTATCCAGCCCCTCTTCTTGTAGCTTGTAGGCTTTGATTTTGTTGAGCAGGCCGATGCCGCGGCCCTCTTGCGATAGGTAGACCACGACGCCTTTCCCGGCCTGTTCGATCTCGCGCATGGCCTGGTGGAGCTGTTCGCCGCAGTCGCAACGGCACGAACCGAGGATGTCGCCGGTGGCGCACGACGAATGCACGCGTACGAGGATGGGCTCATCGGGTTCCCACCGGCCTTTGATCAAGGCCATGTGTTCGAGGCCGTTGCTCTTTTGCAGGAAGGGGACCAGTTCGAAATCGCCCCACTGGGTAGGCATTTTGACGCGCTCTCCGGCCTCGACCAGCGATTCACGCCGGAGGCGGTAGGCGATCAGGTCAGCGATCGAGATGATCTTCAGTTTGTGTTTTTTGGCGATTTCGAGCAGTTGGGGCATGCGGGCCATGGTGCCGTCTTCGTTCATGATCTCGATCAGCGCCCCGCCCGGACGAAGCCCGGCCAGACGGGCCAGGTCGACCACGGCTTCGGTGTGCCCGGGTCGGCGCAGCACGCCTTTGGGTTGGGCCCTGAGCGGAAAGATGTGCCCGGGGCGGCCGAGGTCTTCGGGCCGGGTGAAGGGATCGACCAGTGCGCGAATAGTTTTGGCGCGATCGGTGGCCGATACGCCGGTGGTGCAGCCGTGTCCCAGCAGGTCGACCGAAATGGTGAAGGGGGTGCCGAGCATCGAGGTGTTTTCGCCCGAACCGACCATCATGCCCATTTCGAGTTCGGCGCAACGTTCGGCGCTCAGCGGGGTACAGAGCACGCCCCGGCCGTTGTGCAACATGAAGTTTACGATCTCGGGGGTGATGGTTTCGGCGGCACAGACGAAGTCGCCTTCGTTTTCGCGGTCTTCGTCGTCGACGACGATCAGCAGTTTCCCGGTGCGGAAATCGTCGATGGCTTCTTCTATGGTATTCAGGAGTTTTGTCATTGTTTTTTGCGCGGAATCAGACCGCGGATCTTCTTAGCGGTAGTGTTATATAGCTCTGCGACCTTTTTGAATTTCTGTTTGTACCAGTCGGCATTAAAGATCGCTGAGTCGTTGGTCGATTTGTAGGTCAGGAATATGGCGATCGGGAACAGGATCAGACTGGCGAACCACATGCCCCAGAACGGGGGCCACGCCCCGTCGCGCACGAATTTCTCGCCCATGATCGAGATGATATAGTAGATCACGAAGAAACCCACCGATACTACGATGGGCATCCCCAGTCCTCCTTTGCGGATGATAGCCCCGAGCGGAGCGCCGATCAGAAAAAAGATCATGATCGAGAAGGGGAGGGCCAGCTTCTTCTGGTAGTCACCCTGATAGCGGTAGAGTTGCGTGGAGGTGTTCCGGAGCATTTCGGCATCGAAATCGAGGTTGCGTTGAGCTTCTTCGGCCTGATATGCCGCATCCGCATAGATTTCCTGTGTTTTCTCGATGCTCATGGTGTCGAGTGCTCCATTGAGCGATACGGCATAGAATGCGGGCAGCGAGTCGAGGTTCTGGTCGCTTAGTTCAGGGAATAGCTGATGTTTGATGAACCGGTCTTCGAAGGCGGTGACCATGGAGTCTTGGGCATGTCGCAGGGAATCGATGTCGTGGTCGAGTTGTACGATGTTGCGGGTTTCGCTCCGGGTGCCGAACGCTTCTTCGTCGCCGCGCTCGAAGGCGAATCCCGAGAGGGGGATGAGCATCGTTTGTTCGCTGAACATGTGGTGGCTCAGCTCGTTGCGGTCGAACCACTGGTGGTTTCGGGTCTCTTCGTAGATTTGGCCGTTGTAGAGGATGACCGACAGGTATTTCCGGTCTTCGGTGATGCTGATGTAGCCTGAGTCGGCCACGGTGGTCTGCATCTTGTCGTAGTCGGAGTTGTTGTAGATCAGTACGTTGTTCAGCAGGTTGGTGCGGCCGTCCTGGTGTCCGATCCGGATGCTGAAGTTGGGGATGCCGTTGAAGAAGATGCCGTCCTGGAATTTAATCTCGCGTTTCTGCTTTTTGATGTCGCTCCGGAGGGCGAACATCTTCTGGTAGGAGTAGGGCGTCAGGTTGTTGATCACGAAGAAACTGCCGATCGAGACGACGGCCATCAGGATGATCAGCGGCCGCATGATACGCGGCAGGGATATGCCCGCCGATTTCATGGCCAGCAGTTCGTTATTCTCGCCGAGGTTGCCGAGGGTCATAATCGAAGCCAACAGTGTGGCGAGCGGCAATCCCATCGGGATCATGGTCACGAGCGCATACATCAACAGCTCCATAATGACGCCGGGCGAAAGGCCTTTCCCCACCAGGTCGTCGATGTACATCCACAGGTATTGCACCATCAGGATGAACATCACGATGAAGAAAGTCAGTACCATCGGCCCGGAGTAGGCTTTCAGTACGAAGCGGTCGATTATTTTGATCGGGTTTTGCAAGCGCATGGTCGTGCGGCGTTTTTTCGGATTTTTCCGGCCCGGAAACCCAGGGGCAAAATCTTAGAAACCCCAAATTTACGACTTTTTTACGAGGCTTTCAGGGATTTTTACAAATCTCACCGATAGAACGCTTATCGCAGTTTTTGGTAATGGCAAACGAGCACCTGTGGATTCTCCCCGCAGGTACATATTCCTCCGCCTTCGCAGTAACGGAACATGCGGCGCATTCGTCTCTCCGCATCCATTCCCGGTCGCGGAACTGTTCGAACCGGTCGTTCCAGACCGACATGAAATCGTCGGTGTGGATATTGCCTTGGCTGAAATCCGACCGGATGCTGGGGCACGACGAAATGCTGCCGTCGATGAGCACGGAACCTGCCGATATTCCGGCCTGGCACACGAACAGCGAATCGCGCACGTCGCCTTCGTAGTTGCCCAGGAATCCTTCGCAGCAATAGTTGAGTTTGATTCTTCCTTCTTTACGCGTATCCTTGGTGAATTCGAGCAGTTCCCTGAATTCCGGGTTACTGAGTTGCAGACCGGGGGCCAGGGCAGCCCGCCCGGCCGGAAAGATGGTGAAGATACGCCAGGCTTTTACTCCGCGGTTGATAAGAAAGTCTTTGAACCGGGCCAGTTCGCGAAAGTTTTTTTGGTTGACACAGGTCACGACATCCCAAGCCAGTTCCTCTTCTTTTGCAAGATATTCGAGGGCCTGCGAGGCTCTTTTGAAACTTTCCGGGTGACCGCGTATCCAGTTGTGGGCCTTTTCGAACCCGTCGACGCTGATCGTCAGGGTGTGCATTCCGGTTCCGAGAAGATTGTCGAGCCGTTCGCGGGAAAGCAGCATGCCGTTGGTGACGATCCCCCAGAGATAGCCCCGGTCGTAGAGCGCGCGTTCAATGGTTTCGAGGTCTTTGCGCACCAAGGCTTCCCCGCCGGTAAAGATGACCAGCAGTTTGTTGGGGTTGATGTGCGGGGTGATGTTGTCGACCGTTTTCAGGAAATCAGCGGTGGGCATGTCCGCTACGGCGGCGGTTTGTTTGCAGTCGCTTCCGCAGTGGCGGCAATGCAGGTTGCAGCGCAGGGTACACTCCCTGAAAAGAGAACGAAGCGTATGCTCGCGCACCGCTTCGTGTCTCATTTTTCGGAATACCTCAAGGGCAAGTTTTTTTTCAGTTCTCGCTTCTTATTACCGCTTTTTCTTCGGGGCGGTGTATTTGGCGCCTCGGCCGGCGTTGGGGTTACCGCCGCCTTGCTGTTTTTGCTTCTGGGCGGCTTGCTGTTGTTTCTGCATATCTTCGAGGCGCTGTTGCCACTTGGACTTTTTGGTGTCGGTGTTTTTCAGCGCATTTTCACGCATTTTGGCGTGGAGTTTATCGTCATCCACCAACTGCCGGAAGGCGTAGGTCTGCCCGATGGTGATCACGTTCGACAGGAAGTAGTACCAGCACAGTCCGGCGGCGTAGTTGTTGAACCAGAACAGGAGCATGATGGGCATCAGATAGAGCATCATGAACTTCATGCCGGGCATCTGGTTGCTCATTCCGGCCTGGTTCGCGTAATTGATTTTCGACGAAATGTACAGCGAAACGACCATCAGCAGGGTGAATAGGCTCACGTGGTCGCCGTAGAAGGGGATCGAGAAGGGCAGGTTCCAGATGCTGTCATACGACGACAGGTCTTCGGCCCACAGGAACGATTCGCCGCGCAGTTCGAACGAAGAGGGGAAGAATCGGAACATGGCGATGATGATCGGCAATTGAATCAGCATCGGCAGGCAACCGCCCATCGGGCTCACCCCGGCCGACTTGTAGAGCCCCATGGTGGCTTGTTGTTTTTTGAGGGCGTCTTCTTTCTTGGGATATTTCTCGTTGATCTTGTCGATCTCGGGCTTGAGCAGGCGCATCTTGGCCGTCGAGAGGTACGACTTGTAAGTGAGCGGGAAGATCAGCAGCTTCATCAGTAAGGTAAGCAGCAGAATCACTATGCCGAAGCTGGCGATGTTCGACCCGAGGAAGTCGAATGTGGGAATCACCAGGAAACGGTTGACCCAACCGATGATCCACCAGCCGAGCGGGACGAGTTTCTGGAGTTCCAGCCCTTCGTCGGCCCCGGCGTGTTTGAGGGTCGAATATTTGTTGGGCCCGAGGTAGAATTGCAGATCGTAGCCTGTGGTTTCGGAGGTGTAGGGCAGGGTGAGTGTGGCGTCGAACTTCTTGATGTACGAACTGCCGGGCACATAGGTGGCATATTTCATGTCGCCCGAGGCAAAGTTGTCTTTGGCGATGATGATCGACGAGAAAAATTGCTGTTTGAAGGCTACCCATTGTAGTTGGGTGTTGATCGACTCGGATTTTTCTTTGTCGGAAATGCCGAGGTCTTCGAGCGAAGTCTCGCCGGGGAACTTGTAATAGACCGACGAGTACATGTTCTCGTTCTGGAACCCTTTTTCCTGTTGCGGCGATACGATGCCCCAGGCGAGCGATATGTCGGGTTGGTTGGCGAGCATCGTGCCTTTGAAGTGCGACAGGTCGATGCGCATATCGAGCATGTAGTCGCCGGGGCGCAGGGTATAGGTGTATTCGAGGTACGACGCGCTGTCGGCGTAGAGGCGGAAGGCGAGCTGGTTGGCGGCCGGCTGGAGCGCTTCGAAACAGTAGTCGCTGGTGTTGATCTGGTGGGGAGCGAATAGGTTCAGACTGAAACTCGATCCTCCGGGAGTGAAGAGCATCAGAGGGTCGCCGCCGTATTTTTTGTAGTCCTTAAGGCGTGCCGCGGCCATACGTCCTCCTTTATTGGAGAAGGTAAGTTCGAAGACTTCGTTCTCAAGGGTGTAGTATTGCTCGGGGGCCGTACGGGCGCTGTCGAGCATCGAAACTGCTACGGGAATTGGCTGTTCCGTAGTATGTGCCGCTGCGGGCTGGGGATTGGTGCCCTGTAGCTGTGTTTGTTGTGCGGCCGCCAACTCGGGGTGTTCGGTAGCGAAAATTGAATCCTTCACCCGTTGATTTTCAAAGCGGATCGAATCGGCCGTACGTTGTGCGGCGGCTTCGGCTATGGCGACGGAATCGCGTACCCGTTGCTCTTCTACCTGCTTGCGGTATTTTGAAGCATTGAAGATAAAGAAGGCGACGACAATGGCTCCGATGACGACGAAGCCGATGACTGTGTTTTTGTTTTTCATTAGTTAAAAAGGTTACTTCCGTTGCCGGGACCCGCAGGAGGCGGAAACGGAAGCCGTGTATTCGGGCTTGTGTTATTTTGCTTTTGAGGTTGCTTTGGCTTTGGCGACGGCACCCTTCGGAACTTTGGCAGCCTTGGGAGCTGATTTCTTCGTTGCGGGCGCTTTCGCTTTGCTCGATGCGGAGGCTTTGGCCTTGGTTTTCGACTTTCCAGGAGCGCTTTCCTGAGCCATCGAGGCTTTGACGAAATCCACGAACAACGGATGGGGGTTCACTACGGTGCTCTTGTATTCGGGATGGTATTGTACGCCCACGAACCACGGATGCGTTTCGATTTCTACCACTTCGACGAGTCCGGTGTCGGGATTGATACCGGTGGCTTTCATGCCCGCTTTCTCGAATTGCTTGAGGTAGGCGTTGTTGAATTCGTAGCGGTGGCGGTGGCGTTCCTGTATTTCTCGTTTTCCATAGGCCTTGAAGGCATTGGAGTTTTCCCTGAGGTTGCAGGGGTACGAGCCGAGGCGCATGGTACCGCCTTTTTCGGTGACGCCTTTTTGCTCTTCCATCAGGTCGATCACGGGGGCGCTGCTGGGGCCGGTTTCGGTTGACGAGGCATCGGCGATGCCGAGCACGTTGCGGGCGAATTCCACCACGGCGCACTGCATCCCGAGGCAGATGCCGAAGAAGGGGATGTGGTTCTCGCGGGCATATTTCACTGCGATAATCTTGCCTTCGATGCCGCGGTCGCCGAAGCCGGGGGCCACGAGAATTCCGCTCATGCCGCCGAGTAGTTTCTGGACGGTGGCATCGGTCACTTTTTCTGCCTTCACGTAGTGTAGCTTCACCTTGACCTGGTTGACGGCACCGGCATGGATGAAGGCTTCGTTGATCGATTTGTAGGCGTCGGGCAGTTCGATATATTTTCCCACAAGGGCAATGTTTACTTCGCCTTTGGGGTATTTGATCTTATCGACGAACTGGCGCCATTTGGCCAGGTCGATGGGGCGCTCGGTGTCAAGACCCAGTTTGCGCAGGGCTACGATGTCCATTTTCTGGTCGAGCAGCCGCAACGGCACTTCGTAGATGGTGCTCACGTCGACCGATTCGGTCACGGCGTCGCGTTCGACGTTACAGAACAGGGCCACTTTGTGTTTCACTTCGTCGGTGAGCGGGATCTCGGTTCGGAGTACGAGCATGTCGGGCTGCACGCCGTTTTCGAGCAACATTTTGACGGAGTGTTGTGTGGGTTTGGTCTTCAGCTCGCCCGAGGCGCGCATGAAGGGGATCAGTGTGAGGTGTACCACCAGCGTATTGCCGAAGCCCAGTTCGTAGCGCAGTTGGCGCACAGCCTCGATGTAGGGCAGGCCTTCGATGTCGCCTACGGTGCCGCCGATTTCGGTGATCACGACGTCGTATTTTTTGTCGCGTGCGCCGAGCAGTTGGATGCGGCGCTTGATCTCGTCGGTGATGTGGGGGATGACCTGTACGGTTTTGCCCAGAAATTCGCCGCGGCGCTCTTTGTCGATCACACTCTGGTAGATGCGCCCGGTGGTCACGCTGTTGGCCTGCGAGGTGGGCTTGCCGAGGAAGCGCTCGTAGTGGCCGAGGTCGAGGTCGGTTTCGGCGCCGTCGTCGGTGACGTAGCATTCGCCGTGTTCGTAGGGGTTGAGCGTGCCGGGGTCGACATTGATGTAGGGATCGAGTTTCTGTATGGTTACCGAGTATCCGCGCGCTTGCAGCAGCTTGGCGAGCGACGACGATATGATGCCTTTGCCGAGCGACGAGGCGACGCCGCCGGTGACAAAAATGTACTTGGTCTGGGATTTCATCTGGTGAGGTTTTCTAATAATGTGGTTAGGTCTTCTATGGTGATGGTTTCTATCGGTCGGGTTTTATACGACTCCAAACAGTCCGGCTCCCGGTGAACCGGCAAAGTCTGTCTATTGCTATTCGTCCCACATAACCCGATTCTGGTGAGTGTGAACCGGCAAGGGCTTTATCAGGCCGGTGTCGCACCCATTGGAATCACAACGGGGGAGAGAAGTGGCTCTCCCCCGTTGCGGAGGTGGTTATGCCTCGGTTTCCTCAGTGGGAATTTCCGACTCTGGAGTCGGTTCGCCTTCGGGGATGGTCGTGGCTTCGATCACCGGTTCGGCAGCGCCTTCTTCAGCCTCTTTTTTAGCGATTTTGGCTTCGGTGGCCAGGGTAGCGGTCGTGGGGTTGTCGATCAGCTTGATTTTTTCGATCAGTTCGGCGATCTGTTCTTTGGCGCGGTCTATTTTGTTGCGTACGTCCTGCAGCAGCGATTCGGCGTTTTTGGAATGGGCGAAGAAACCGATGTTGTTCTCCCATATCTGCACGTCGTTCTCAAGCTGTTTAAGGCGTGTGTAGAGGCGGTCGCGTTCGGCATTGACCCGTTTCCCTCCTCCTTCCTGCATGCGGCCCACACGGTCGCGGAAGTGTTGCATGTGGCGTGCACCCTCTTCGCCGCGCAAGATGCCGAACAACGTATCGACTATTTCGCGGTACTGGTTCTGGATGACCTCTTTCTGTTTGGCGGGTACGAATCCGATCTCGGCCCACTGGCGCTGGTATTCCTTGATTTTGTCGAAGGTCACCGAGGCGGGGTCTGCGGCGGTTTCGGACATCCGGGCAAGCAGGTTTTGCTTGCGTTCGAGGTTTTCGGCGAATTTTGAATCCTGGTCGCCGAAATGGGCGCTCTTGCGTTCGAAGAAACGGTCGGCGGCGGCGCGGAAGCGTTTCCACACCTGGTCGGCATATTTACGCGATACGGCGCCGGTCTCTTTCCATTTTTTCTGGAGTTCGATGAAAGCGTCGGTGGTCTCTTTCCATTGGTCGCTGTCCTGAAGGGCTTCGGCCTGCACGCACAGGTCGAGCTTGGCCTGCAGGTGGTCGTTGGCTTCGGATTTGGCTTCGGAATAGTAGCTTCGTTTGGCTTCGAAAAATTTATCGCAAGCGGCCCGGAAGCGTTCGTAGATTTTAGTGTTGTCTTTTTTCGGGGCGAAACCGATGGTTTTCCAGACTTTCTGTATTTCAAGGATCTGCTCCATGGCATCGTTCCAGGCTTTCGGAGTAGTGTAGACGCCTTCGGCGATCTCTTCGACCTTGACGCAGAGTCCGGTCTTGAGGGCGAGGTTTTGCATCTGCTCCTCTTTCTGTCCTTCGAAGTATTCCTGGTGGCGTTTGTTGATCTGGGCACTGGCCTGTTTGAAACGCTCCCAGAGCTGGTCTTTCACTTCGATGGCCACGGGGCCGGTCTCGCGCCACTGTTCGTGCAGGCGTTGAAGTTTGCGCGAAGCGTCGGCTACCGAGGGGTCGAGCATCAGCGCCTCGGCCTCTTCGGCCAGGGCAAGCTTGGCCTCGTAATTCTTCTTGAGGTCGAGGTCGCGCAGTTCTTTGTTGATCTTAATGTAGTTGTAGAAATTCTCTACGTGGTGGTGATAGGTGTTCCAAAGTTCTTTGACTTGCTCTTGCGGAACGATGCCAGCGTCTTTCCAGCGCTGTTGGAGCTCGCGGAAGGCGTTGAAGGTTTTGCCTACGGTTTCGTTACTGTCGACGAGATTTTTTAGTTCCTCGATGATGGAGAGTTTCTCCTTATAGGCTTTTTCTTTCTCTTTCTCGGTTTGCTGAATGTAGGTGTCGCGCTTTTCGCGGTACGAGGCGAGTAGGTTTTTGAATTCTTTTTCGAGCGGGTTTTCAGAGGGTTCGAATGTCTCTTCGGTGCCTCCGGCGGCGAGGAAAGCGGCTTTCTGCTCTTCGATTACGGTGCGGTTGTGCTTGTAGAATATGACTTTGATGGCCTCTACGTCGGTGCGGAGGGTCTGCACGGGCTGGGTGTCGAGGCGGTCGGCCAAAATGGCCACGAGTTCTTCCTGCGTTCTGTCGGCGTAGGGGTTCGGGATGTTGATGTTTTCGCCCAGTTCTTCGGCGGCGGCGAGTGCTTGCTTGACGGCTTTTTTTGCCGTTTTTTTCACGGCCTCGACGGTCGACGCCAGGGTGTCGGAAGCTACCTGTCCGAGGTTCTCGGCTAGTTTCTTGGCGGTGGCGAGTGTCTCGTTTTCCTTGGGCTCAGCGGTTTTCTTTACCGTTGAGTTTTTCGGTTTCTCGACCACTTCGACTTCATTCTCGGCCTTAACAGCTTTTTTCGCGGGCTTCTTTTCTGCGGTTTCAGCCTTGGCAGCCGTTGCTTTCTTGGCGGCGGCTTTGACGGCTTTTACTTCGAGGGCTTCAGCCTCGGCTTCGGGATTCTCGGCGTTTTTAGCAGCGGTGGCTTTGCTTTTGGCAGGTGCTTTCTTCTCTGCTGAAGCTTTTGTGGCGGCCGTGGGTTTCTTTTCAGCCGCAGTTTTAGTCGTTGCCTTCTTGGCAACGGTTTTTACGGCCGTAGGTTTTTCTGTTTTGGCGGCAGTCGTTTTTTTCGAGGCTGGTTTTTCCACGGTGCCCTCGGCGGTTTTCGTTGCTTTGGGTTTAGTTTCGGCAGCCGCCGTTTTCGCCGGGGCTGTTTTTGTGGTTTTAGCTTCGGTTTTCTTGGAGGTTGGCTTAGTAGTTCCGGTTTTAGTGCCGGACTGCTCCTCGGGAGCAGAGGTTGCTTTCTTGGTAGCCATAGCTATTTAGATTTAGGGGAGCGCCTGCGGCGCCTTACAGTTTGGGTGTGTGCGCTTTCGGTTTCCGGTCGGCCGGAATAGATGTCACACAATCTACAAACTTATGCTTTTTTTCGCGGTTTCGCAACTTTCGGGGTCAGAGACTCTTTTGGTAATATTTCTTTCAAAAATTGTCCGGTGTAGCTACCCTTGGCGGTGGCTATTTCGGCGGGAATACCTTCGGCGACCACCCGGCCGCCGGCCGCGCCGCCTTCAGGGCCGATGTCGATGATGTGGTCGGCCACTTTCACCACGTCGAGGTTGTGCTCGATTACGATTACGGTATTCCCTTTGTCGGCCAGTCTTCCCAACACGCCCAGCAATACGCGGATGTCTTCGAAATGGAGCCCGGTAGTGGGCTCGTCGAGAATGTAAAGGGTACTTCCCGTGTCACGGCGGGCCAATTCGGCCGAGAGCTTGATGCGCTGGCTTTCGCCACCGCTCAGGGTGGTGCAGGGCTGCCCAAGGCGCAGGTAACCGAGCCCGACTTCCTGGATCGTACGCAATTTCTGGTGAATGGCGGGGATGTGCTCGAAGAATTCGACGCTTTGGTTGATGGTCATGTTGAGCACGTCGTCGATGTTCCTGCCCTTGTATTTCACCTGCAATGTTTCGCGGTTGTATCGATGCCCGTCACACACTTTACACGTGACATAGACATTCGGCAGAAAATTCATCTCGATGGTCTGTACGCCGGCTCCGCGGCACTCTTCGCAGCGACCGCCCTTGACATTGAACGAGAAACGCCCGGCCTTATAGCCGCGGATCTGGGCATCGGGCGTGGCCTCGAACAGTTTACGGATGTCGCCGAATACTCCGCTGTAGGTGGCGGGGTTGCTGCGCGGCGTGCGCCCGATGGGCGACTGGTCGACGATCACCAGCTTGTCGATGTTTTCGATGCCTTCGATCGAGTCGTAGGGCAAGGGTTGCTCGAACGAGCGGTAAAGTTCGCGGCTCAGGGCCGGTTTAAGAGTTTGGTTGATGAGCGTCGATTTACCGCTGCCACTCACCCCGGTTACGCAGATGAGTTTACCGAGCGGCAAGCTGACATCGACGTTCTTGAGGTTGTTGCCCCGGGCACCTCTGATTGTCAGTAATTTACCGTTGCCGGGCCTTAGCGAGGGCGGGACGGGGATTTCGCGGCGGCCGGTGAGGTAGTCGGTGGTGTAGGTGGGGGTTTTGAGAATCTCGCCGAGGGGGCCGCTGGCCGAGATTTCGCCGCCTTTGCGTCCGGCGGCGGGACCCACGTCGACCACCCAGTCGGCGGCTTCGATCATTTCGCGGTCGTGTTCGACCACGATCACGCTGTTGCCGGCGTCGCGCAGGCTCTTGAGGCTGCCGATGAGTTTCAGGCTGTCGCGCGCGTGGAGGCCGATGCTCGGTTCGTCGAGGATGTAGAGCACGTTGACCAGTTTCGAGCCAATCTGTGTGGCCAGGCGGATACGTTGGCTTTCGCCGCCACTGAGCGTACGGCTGCCGCGGCTCAAAGAAAGGTAACCCAGCCCCACGTCCAGCAGGAACCCGAGGCGTTCGCGGATCTCTTTCAGAATGTCGCGCGCAATGGCGTTCTGCTTGGTGCTCAGGCGGTTTTCGATCCCCTCCAGCCATACCGCAAAATCTTCGATGCTCAGGGCCGAGAGTTCGGCGATATTTTTGCCATCCACCCGGAAATAGAGCGAGTCCTCGCGCAGGCGCGTGCCGCCGCACACCGAACAGGGGCGGCGTTCGACGTACTGTTCTTTCCATTTGTCGCCGTGCTCGCCGTCGGCGTGCTGCTCGTCGAGGTAGGTGATCAGACCCTCCCAGGCGGTCATGTAGCTGTTGCTGCTGCTGTTCGACTGGACGCGCACGGGGGTCGGGTCGCCGTTGAGCAGGGCGCCCATCGCTTCTTCGTCGAGTTCGTCGAGCGGGGTGTCGAATCCGAAACCGTAACGCGTGCCGAGGGCGTGGATTTTACTGAAAACGAGTGATTGCTTGGGCTTGCCGAGCGGTTCGATGCCGCCCTGGTTGATGGTTTTCGCCCCGTTCGGGACCATGCGGCTCAGGTCGAACACGGCCTCTTCGCCCAATCCGTTGCAGTGGGGACAGGCCCCGGCGGGAGAGTTGAACGAGAACGTGTGCGGTGCCGGTTCGTTGTACGAGATGCCGGTGGTGGGGCACATCAGGTTGCGGCTGTAGAAGCGTCCTTCGCCGCTGTCGTAGTCGGCCACGTAGATGGTGCCTTTGCCGTGCTGCATGGCGGTCTCGATACTCTTTTGCAGGCGTTCGCCGGACACCTGGTCGGCGACGAGCCGGTCGACCACTAACTCGATGTGGTGGATTTTATAACGGTCGAGGTGCATGCCGTCGCGAATCTCTACCACTTCGCCGTCGACGCGGGCGTAAAGGAACCCTTTCTTGAGGATTGAGGCGAAGAGTTCGCGGTAATGGCCCTTGCGGCCCTGCACGATCGGCGCGCAGACGGCGATCTTATGTCCAGCGAAGCGAGTGGCGATCAGTTCGGCGATCCGGGGATCGGTGTAGCGCACCATCTCTTCGCCGGTAGCTTTGGAGTAAGCGACAGAGGCGCGGGCGAAGAGCAGGCGCAGGAAGTCGTTGATCTCGGTGACGGTACCGACGGTAGAGCGCGGGTTGCGTCCGGTGGTTTTCTGCTCGATGGCGATCACCGGGCTCAGGCCGCTGATCTTGTCGACATCGGGGCGTTCGAGCGTGCCGAAGAATTGGCGGGCGTAGGCCGACAGGGTTTCGAGGTAGCGGCGTTGCCCCTCGGCGTAGATAGTGTCGAAAGCGAGCGACGATTTCCCGCTGCCCGACAAGCCGGTGATCACGGTCAATGCCCGGCGCGGGATGGTTACGTCAACGTTCTTGAGGTTGTGGACGCGGGCGCCTTCCACTATGATTTTATCTTCACTCATTGATTTTTCTCGTGGCGGAGTCTTGGCCTGTTACGTCATTGCGAGGAGCGCCGGGCACGACGCGGCAACCGACGGTGACAGCGAGGGCAACGCAAGCAAGCTTGCAAATTGCCGGGCGTCGGGGGAGGAAAAAGCCACAAAGTGGATTTTAATCTTCCCGGGAAGATTGCGGAGCTTGTCCCGGGCGAAGCCGGGGAATTTCTCCTCGCAATGACGAAGGGAAAGGGTCGCTATGTACGGATTCTTTGCAATGACGAAGGTTTTATGTTAAAAACCTTCCTCTCTGAAATTTTCGGTGGGTATTTTTACCGTGTAGGATTTCTGGGTTTTGTTTTCGTAGGTGTAGCTTCGGATCCAGGGGTTCAGGATGCGCAGGACTTTGTAGTTGGTGCCCTGGGCGAGGGCGAACTTCGACCATTCGATACTAGCGTCGTTGACCTGCACTGTTTTGTAGTTGGAATAAGTGGGATAGTAGTCGCTCTTGCGGATGTGGAAACCGTATTTTTCGGGGTTCTCGGTCAGGACTTTGAACGACAGGATACGGAACACGTAGCGCATGGTTTCTTCGGGCAGGAACATGTCGTAATACGAAGCTACGCCTTGCGTTTCGAGGCGGCGCGACACGCCTCCGACCCCGGCGTTGTACGAGGCGGCGGCTAATGTCCAGCTGCCGTATTTGGCATACGAGGCTTTCAGGTATTTGCAGGCGGCTTCGGTGGCCACTTCGATGTTGTAACGCAGGTCGACATTCTCGCCGGTCTCGACGCCGTACTCCCGGGCGGCGCTGGAGATGAATTGCCACAGGCCGCAGGCGTTGGCTGTCGACTGGGCGTTGGGGTTGAGTCCGCTCTCGGCCATACAAAGGTATTTGAAGTCTTCGGGGATGCCGTATTTTTTGAGGATCGGCTCGATCATCGGAAAATAGCGGGTAGTGTTGCGCAGGGTGATCATCGTGCGCGAGTGCATGTACATCGTCACGCTGATCTCGCGTTCGAGCGCTTCGCGCACCTCGGCGTATTGCAGGGGCACCTCTTCGCCCGCGAACGAAAGTTTCGAGGGCAGGTCGGGGATGAAAATGGGGGCGCACTCAGGCAGGGTCTCTTCGGAAACCGGCGCAGAACCCGAGATGACCGGGCCGGATGTTTCAGCGGAAGGAGTGGCTTTGGTCTGACCGCAGGCGGTCGTGGCCATAGCCGCGATGAAGGCAGCGAGGCAGGCGAATATCAGGTGTTTTTTCATTTATTTACGAGGTATTGTATGGACAGGTAGGTGAAAGTTACGGCGGCAATGGCGGAAACGGTGAATGGTATTCCAAGCATTGCCGACAACGGGCCGGGAGCTATTTTATCGCTGGCTAATGTAGCCATGCCGTAAAGCGCAATGTCGATCACGCCCAGCACACAAAAAAACCAGCAGATGAATTTGACGACCCCGGAGGGTTCCTCATCGCCGGGTGTGCCCGAGAGCAGGTTGGGGTTGGAGCGTATCTGAAGTCCGGCAAAAAACAATGCCACACCCAATGAAAGCAAGGCTAGTCCCATAATTTATTCGGGCAGGATTTCGAATTTATCGGCGTCGAGGTGGGCCGGGAATTTGCGGCGAAACTGATCGAGCGGTTCGAGTTCGAGGGTCGTGACGACAATCTCTTCGGACGACGGTTCGGCGGCGACCAGCGGTTCTCCCAGGTAGCTGAGTACGACCGAATCACCGCTGTAACTCTCTTTCGGGTCGGTGCCCACGCGGTTCACGCCCACCACGTAGGCGAGGTTTTCGATGGCACGGGCCCTCAGCAGGGTAGTCCATGCATAGCTGCGCACGGCAGGCCACGAGGCTATGTAAACCAACACGTCGTAGTCGTTTTTATTGCGAGACCAGACGGGGAACCTCAGGTCGTAGCACACCATCGGGCAGATGCGGAAACCTTTGTAATGTACCACGAGACGTCCACGGCCCCCGACGTAAAATTCGTCTTCACCGGCCATGCGGAACAGGTGGCGTTTGTCGTAGGTGAGGTACACGCCGTCGGGCGTAAAGAAAAACAGGCGGTTGAAAAAGGCGCTGCGCGAGCTTTCGATATTGTCTTCGGCGGCCCCGCGCGCCCGGTCGCGGATGGCGACGCTACAAATGATGGCCTTGCCCGCCCTTACAGCCAATGCTTGCATGGTACGCACAATGTAACCGTCCATTGGCTGGGCGATCGACGAGGGGTCCATCGAGAAACCGGTGGCGAACATCTCGGGCAATACCACAAGGTCGGCCTCACCAGCCCGCCCCTGTTCGATCCAGTCGGTTACCCGGCGGCAATTCTCCTCGGGATTCTCCCATTGGGAGTCCAGTTGGAACAGGGCGATTTTTAGTTGTTTGCTCATACGCTATCGAGTTAAGTACGCCCGTCATTGCGAGGAGTCGCAGACGAGGAATAGTCGGATAATAACCTACAAGGTAGATTGCGCGATTGCTTCGTCGTCTGCGACTCCTCGCAATGATGAAAATGGAATAGAGGGCAAAAACGCAACTGCCAAAGTTACTCAATTTGCGCCGAAACCGCAACTATCCGTCGGGATAAAAACACTCTCGCAAAAAAGGTTATCTTTGCCCCCGTAATGATACGTACGGCAAACTACAACACCCTCGGCATCGTCCGCGCCACCGAAAACGGCGTCTACCTCGCTGAACACGAAGGCTATGCGCCCGGCGGCACCCGCGACGAGGTGTTGCTGCCGCGCCGTTATGTCCCCGAAGAATATAACATCGGCGATACGCTCGAAGTCTTCGTCTACCACGATTCCGAAGACCGCCTGGTGGCCACCACCGAACACCCCCGCGTGACCGAGGGTGGTGTGGCCTGTCTCGAAGTGGTCGGCACCAACCCCCATGGCGCTTTCCTGGACTGGGGGCTACCCAAAGACCTTTTCATTCCGCGCTCGAACCAGAGCGAACCGATGCGTACGGGCGAACGGCACGTGGTGGCCGTCTATGTCGACCGAGTGAGCGGGCGGCCCGTGGCCACCACCAAGCTTGGCTATCTGGTCAACAACGAAGAGATTACCGTACGCCCCCGCGAAGAAGTATCGGTTATCGTAGCGGGCCGCCGCGACCGCGGTTTCCGGGTGATCATCAACCAGCGCCACTGGGGCATGATCTACGACAGCCAGATCTTTACATCTGTCCATTACGGCGACATGTTGACCGCTTATGTGACCCGTATCGTCGAAGGCAACAAGATCGACCTGGCGCTTCAGCAAAACGGATTTAATCAAGTGAAGGATTCGGCCGACGTGATTCTCGGCATGCTCCGCGAAAACAGCGGCACACTCGGCGTAGGTGATGACACTTCGCCCGAGGAGGTTCGCCTGCATACCGGGATGAGCAAAAAACTGTTCAAACGCGCCGTCGGGCACCTGATGAGCCGTGGCTTGGTAGTCGTCGGCCCCGAATCGGTGGAGCTGACCCCGAAGGGAAACCGTTGACCCCCGTTGTGCGGGTATTCCGAAAAATTTGTACTTTTACCCACGGAAAGCGCTGCACCCCTGCCAAGCGCTTTCTTGATGAAAAAACCTAACCGGGCCGCCGTACGCAGCCGCATATGAGTCAATAAACAGACCTGTTACCATATTTTAATGAAAATCGACGTAGTTCTCGGCCTGCAATGGGGCGATGAAGGAAAAGGAAAAGTAGTGGACGTACTCACCCCCGAGTACAAAGTCATCGCACGTTTCCAGGGCGGTCCCAACGCCGGGCACTCCCTGCATTTCGGCGGCCGCAGCCATGTGCTGCGCTCAATCCCCTCGGGCATCTTCCGCGAAAATACCATCAATATGATCGGCGGCGGGGTAGTGCTCGACCCCGTCACCTTCGTTGAAGAGATCCGCGGGCTGGAACCGCTGGTGCAAGACCTCTATACCAAAATAAAGATCAGCAGGAAAGCCCACCTGATTCTGCCCACGCACCGCACCCTCGACGCTGCCAGCGAAGCCGCCAAAGGCAAGGCCAAGATCGGATCGACGCTCAAAGGCATCGGTCCCTGCTACATGGACAAGACCGGTCGCAACGGCCTGCGCGTGGGCGACATTCTTTCGCCCCAGTTCCCCGGGCGCTACGAAAAACTTAAAAACAAACACATCGAGATGCTGCGCCAGTATCCCGATTTCACTTACGACATCGCCGAATACGAAAAAGAGTGGCTCGCCGCCATCGACGTGCTGCGCCGCTTCCCCATCATCGAAGGCGAACAAGAGGTTAATACCCTGCTGAACAACGGCACCCGCATCCTGGCCGAAGGCGCCCAGGGCTCGTTGCTCGACGTCGATTTCGGCACCTATCCCTTCGTCACCTCTTCGAACACCGTATGTGCGGGAGTGTGCACCGGGTTGGGCGTTTCGCCGCGCACCATCGGCGAAGTGTTCGGTATCTTCAAAGCCTACTGTACCCGCGTGGGCGGAGGTCCCTTCCCGACCGAACTGCACGACGAGTGCGGTGCCAAGATGGCCGACATCGGCCGCGAATTCGGCTCCGTCACGGGCCGTGCCCGCCGCTGCGGCTGGCTCGACATGGTGGCGCTGAAATATTCGGTGATGGTGAACGGCGTCACGAAGCTCATCATGATGAAATCCGACGTGCTCAACACCTTCCCGGCCATCAAAGTGGCCGTGGCCTACGAGATCGGCGGCCAGCGGGTCGACCATTTCCCTTACGAGATCAACGATGACATCAAACCCATTTATAAGGAGTTCGAAGGCTGGAACTGCGACATCAACAGTATCCGCAAATACCGCCACTTCCCGAAACAGTTCAAAGAATACGTCGAATTCATCGAAAACGCGACCGGCGTGCCCGTCAGCATCATATCGGTGGGGCCCGACCGCGAAGAGACCATCATCCGCTAACTCTACCACCCACTCCGCCCCCGGGCCTGTTTTTACGGTCTGCCGGGCTCCAAATCCGGAAATACAGAAACAGATGAAAGTTGCACTGATAGGCTACGGTAAAATGGGACGCGAGATCGAGCGCGTATTGCTCGAACGCGGCCACAGTATTGTGTTGACGATCGACGTACACAACGCCGCCGACCTCACAGCCGAAAACCTGCGCAAAGCCGACGTAGCCATCGAATTCACCTCGCCCGAAGTAGCCTACCACAATATTGTGTGCTGTCTTGAGGCCGGTGTGCCCGTCGTGTGCGGCACCACCGCCTGGCTCGACCGCTTGGGCCATGCCGTGGGCCTGTGCCAGAAGAATAACGGCGCCTTTTTCTATGCCTCGAACTACAGCATCGGTGTCAACATCTTCAATCACATCAACCGCGAACTGGCCCGGATGATGAACCGCTTCGACAGCTACGACGTCACGCTCAACGAAGTGCACCACACCCAGAAGAAAGACGCCCCCAGCGGTACCGCCATCACCTTGGCCGAAGGCATCATCGGCGAGTGTGACCGCAAAACGGAATGGCACCTCGGCACCACCACCGATCCCGCAAAACTCGAAATCACCGCCCAACGCCGCAGCGTGGTGCCCGGCACCCACACCATCGTCTGGGAGTCACCCGAAGACACCATCACTATCGACCACACCGCCAAGGGGCGAGGCGGATTTGCCCTCGGGGCCGTCCTTGCCGCCGAGTTCCTGCAGGACAAGCGTGGAGTCTATAACATGAAAGATTTGCTGGGGTTCTGATTCCGAAAGATCCTCCCGGTTCCAGGAGCAGCACATCTGCCGGCCAGGAAATACAAAAAAGCACACCGATACACGATATGGCATTCAAACCACGAAAATACAAGGACGCTCCCCGTTCCTCGAAAATCAAATTCTGGATCGCAAGCCTCGTGTACGTGCTGTGGTTCGTGATATGGACGCGTAACCCCTGGTTCCTGATCGGCGTCCCCGTCATTTACGACCTCTATATCAGCCACCTGATCAATCTCTGGTTCCTCGACGACTACCGCGCCTATAAGAAAAACCACAGCGGGTTCCGGAAAACGATGGAGTGGATCGAGTCGTTGCTTTACGCCGTGGCTGTGGTCATTCCCCTGAAAATTTACTTTTTCGGGATGTACGTCATTCCGTCGTCGTCGATGGAGCAGAGCCTGCTGATCGGCGACTATATCTACGTCAACAAGCTCGCCTACGGGCCCAAGATGCCCAACACTCCCATCTCGTTTCCTTTCGTGCAGAATACCATGCCGTTCACGAAAGAGACCCGCTCGTTCGTCGACTGGATCGAGTGGCCCTACAAACGTCTGGCCGGGTTCGGCAGCGTCGAGCGTGGCGATGTGGTGGTGTTCAACTTTCCCGAAGGCGACACCGTAGCCCTCAAAGAGCCGATGGCTAGTTACTACGACCTGTTGCGCTACGAAGGCCGCGAGGAGCTTTACCGTACTTCCAAAGTCATCTACCGCCCCGTCGATAAGCGAGAAACCTACATCAAACGCTGCGTGGCCATTGCGGGTGACACGGTGCAGATCATAGAAGGCGATCTTTATATCAACGGAGCGATGCAGCAATTGCCCGAAGGCGCGCAATATGTGTATAGCGTACATAGCGCCCAACCGCTGGCAGCCCGTGTATTCGAAAAACTCGGTGTGAACCGCGACGAAGTGAACTTCTCGCAACCCGACCGTTACGACATGCCCCTGACCGCCAAAGGCGTCGAACTGCTCGGCCAGATGGAAGGCGTACAACTTGTGCGTTATGTTGGCCGTATGCCCGACGAAAATATCTTTCCCCACGATCCGATCCTATATCCGTGGAGTGTGGACAACTTCGGCCCGCTCTGGGTTCCCGAAAAAGGTACCACTATCGTTCTCACTATCGACAACCTGCCCGTCTACGAACGTATTATCCGTAATTACGAAGGCAATACGCTGGAAGTAAGAGATGGCGTAATATACGTAAATGGCACTCCGGCAGATAGATATACTTTCCGGATGAACTATTATTTCATGATGGGCGACAACCGCCACAACTCGGCAGACAGCCGATACTGGGGTTTCGTGCCTGAAGACCACATTGAAGGCAAAGCCTCCTTCATCTGGTTCTCTAAAAACGGAGGGATACGCTGGAACCGCATATTCAAAGGAATCCGCTAAACGGCATGCCGTTTCTGAAAAGGTGGTGTCTGTGGAAACTGCAAAAGCCTTCCTAGGTAAAGCCTGTGATTGAACTAAAAGATTACGAAAACCACATAACATACTAAAAAGAACCCGACTATGAACGAAGCTTTGAAAATTGTCGTCTTGGCCAAGCAGGTGCCCGACACCCGCAATGTGGGTAAAGACGCAATGAAAGCCGACGGTACGGTGAACCGTGCCGCACTGGCTGCCATTTTCAATCCCGAAGACCTCAATGCGCTCGAACAGGCCCTGCGCCTCAAAGACCGTTACCCGAAATCGACCGTAACCCTTGTGACGATGGGCCCGCCCCGTGCAGCCGACATCATCCGCGAGGCCGTATACCGCGGAGCCGACGACGGTATCCTGCTCACCGACCGCAAGTTCGCCGGGGCCGATACGCTGGCTACCAGCTACACCCTCGCCTGTGCCATCCGCAAGATCGAGCCCGACATTATCATAGCCGGCCGCCAGGCCATCGACGGCGATACCGCCCAGGTAGGACCTCAAGTCGCTGAAAAATTGGGACTTCCTCAGGTTACCTACGCTGAAGAAATAGGTGCGTTGAAAGAGAATGAGCTCACTATCAAGCGCCGCCTCGAACACGGCGTAGAAACTGTGGCCGCCAAGCTGCCGCTGGTGATCACCGTGAATGCCTCGGCTCCCGATTGCCGACCGCGTAATGCCAAGAACGTGATGCGTTTCAAACATGCCCGCACCGTGAGCGAAGTACAGGAAATGCAGGAGGACTATTACCTTGCCCTGCGCACTTCGCGCTGCTATCTCGACATTCCCGAGTGGGGTGCCGACAAACTCGCCGCCGAACCCGAGAATCTCGGCCTGGCCGGTTCGCCCACCAAAGTGAAACAGATCGAGAACGTCGTGTTCCAAGCCAAAGAGGCCAAGCGACTGACCGATGCCGATGCAGACATCGACGACCTGATGAAAGAACTGATCGCCAGCCACACCATCGGTTAATATCCCCCACCTAAACTAAAAGATCATACAAAAATGAACAATATATTTGTATACTGCGAAATAGAAGGCGGCAAAGTGGCCGATGTAAGCCTTGAACTCCTGACCAAAGGCCGTTCGCTGGCCGACACGCTCGGCGTACAGCTCGAAGCCGTCGCCATCGGGCACAACCTCAAAGGCATCGAAACGGAACTTGCCAAATACGGCGCCGACACTGTGCACATGGCCGACGACAAGGAACTCGCTCCCTACCGCACACTTCCGCACGCCGCCATCCTTTGCGGCCTGTTCGAAGCCGAGAAGCCCCAGATTGCCCTGTTCGGCGCCACCACTCTCGGCCGTGACCTCGCGCCCCGCGTGAGCTCGGCCCTGCACAGTGGCCTGACCGCCGACTGCACCAGCCTCGAAATCGGAGACCACACCGACGCCCGCAGCGGCAAGGAGTACAAGAACCTCCTGTACCAGATCCGCCCCGCGTTCGGCGGCAATATCATCGCCACGATCATTAACCCCGACTGCCGTCCCCAGATGGCCACCGTCCGTGAGGGCGTAATGCGCATGGAGCCCGCTTCTAAACCCCACAAGGGCGAGGTGAAGGCCATCGACTTCAAAAAATTTCTTAAAGAAACTGATTTTGTCGTACGCATCGTTGCGCGCGAGATCGAAGAGCGTAAGATCAACATCAAAGGTGCCAGTGTTATTGTGGCCGGAGGCTACGGCATGGGCTCGGCCGACGGGTTCAAACAACTCTTCCAGCTGGCCGAAGTGCTCGGCGGCGAAGTGGGCGCCTCGCGTGCCGCCGTCGATGCCGGATTCACCGAACACGGCCGCCAGGTAGGGCAGACCGGGGTTACGGTACGCCCGAAACTCTATATCGCCTGCGGTATCTCGGGCCAGATCCAGCACACCGCCGGTATGGAAGATTCGGCCATGATCATCTCGATCAACAACGACCCCGAAGCGCCGATCAACAAGATCGCCGATTACGCCATCGTGGGCGATGTGAATGCGGTGATCCCGAAAATGATCAAGTACTACAAACAGAATTCAAAATAAGGAGCCGCCACCATGGGGATTACCCGGCTGATCCGAAATAAAGTCTTGCTTTACAACTATAAATTACCAGACTGTTAAACCCGATATTCAGCCACCCACAACCCAAAGGCCACCGAAATAAAACACAGACAGAAATGGCAAATTTCTTTTCAGATAACAAAGACCTCCAGTTTCATCTGCAACACCCGCTGATGAAAAAGATCGTTGCGCTCAAAGAGCAAGGTTTCCGCGATGCCAACGACTACGACTACGCGCCCGTCGATTTCGAAGATGCGATGGATAGCTACAAACAAGTGCTCGAAATCATCGGCGATATCACCGCCAACGTACTGGCTCCCAATGCCGAAGGCGTTGATGCCGGTGGCCCCCGCGTCGAAAACGACCGCGTGATCTACGCTCCTGGCACCCAACAGAACCACGACGCGCTCACACAGGCCGGCGTATACGGAATTTCGTTGCCGCGCCGCTTCAACGGGCTGAACTTCCCGCTGGTGCCCTACGTGATGTCGTGCGAGCTCGTTTGCCGCGCCGACGCCGGATTCGGTAATATCTGGGGCCTCCAGGACTGCGCCGAAACCCTCCACGAATTCGCCTCGGAAGAGATCAATAAAGAGTTTCTCCCGCAGATCAACAAAGGCGCCACGGCTGCCATGGACCTCACCGAACCCGATGCCGGTTCCGACCTGCAGGCTGTGATGCTCAAAGCGCACTACGACGAGAAACAAGGCACCTGGCTGCTCAACGGCGTGAAACGCTTCATCACCAACGGTGACGGCGACATTTCGCTCGTGCTGGCCCGCTCCGAAGAGGGTACTACCGACGCCCGCGGCCTCTCGCTCTTCGTCTACGACAAGAAACATATGGCCGTGAAAGTGCGCCGCATCGAGCACAAGCTCGGCATTATCGGCTCGCCCACCTGCGAACTGGTGTTCACCAATGCTCCCGCGCAACTCGTGGGTGACCGCAAGATGGGCCTCATCAAATACGTGATGGCACTCATGAATTCGGCCCGCCTGGGGATCGGCGCCCAGTCGGTCGGCATCATGGAAGCCGCCTACCGCGAAGGCCTCAAGTACGCTAACGAACGTGAACAGTTCGGCAAGCCGATCATCCAGTTCCCGGCCGTATATGAACTGCTTACCAACATGAAAGCCCGCTTGCAGGCTTCACGCGCGCTGCTTTACGAAACCGCCCGTTTCGTGGACGTTTACAAGAACTATTTCCACATCGAGAAAGAGCGCAAACTCGAAAAAGAGGAGCGTGACGAGATGAAATTCTACCAAAAGCTCGCCGATGCCTACACGCCGCTGCTCAAGTTTTTCACGAGCGAATACAGTAACAGCGTTTGCTATGACTCGCTCCAGATCCACGGCGGTTCGGGCTACATGAAGGATTACCCCATCGAACGCCTTACCCGCGACGCCCGCATCACCACCATATACGAAGGAACATCGCAGTTACAAGTGGTAGCCGCCATCCGCGGTGTGATCACCGGGGTACTCTCCTCTCAGATGGCCGAATACGAAAAAGTAGCCGTATCGCCCGAAATGAGCGAGCAGCACCGTACTCTGGTTGCCATGCGCGAACAATACGAAGAAGCCGTGAAACTCGTTACCGCTGCCGAGAACGGCGAACTGCTCGATTTCCACGCGCGACGTCTGGTGGAGATGGGCGGACATATTGTGATGGGACACCTGTTGCTCCAGCAGGCCCACCTTGATCCCGAGTACCGCATCTCAGCCATCGCCTACATTAAAGAAGGCGCTGCCGCCAACCAGGCGAAGATAGCCTACATCAAGAACTACAACGCCGACGAACTCGGTTATTTCAAAATGGTTCTCGAAGAGGTATTGCCCGAATAGGCCTTCCCTGCGAGAATCCCTTAATCATAATCGCCCGTACACTGAAGAAGTGTACGGGCGATTTTATTAACATCTCATTCCGAGCGCAGCCGAGGGGCGTATGCATGCCATCCTTCACTGCGTTCAGGATGAGATGGAGAGGAGGCTGCCGATAAAATCCCTAATAGTACGGTACCATTTCGGGCCGGGTCGGGGAGAGCCCGAAGTCGTGTACCGACCGTTCGCTTTCGATGGCAAAATTGCTGTATCCCACGCCCGGCGGACGGTTGATGCAGAATCCGAGGCGGATCTGAATATTGTTGAAGATCAGGCGCTCGTTCTTAATTCGGGCGCCTATGCCGACCGAACCTGTAAAAGTGTTTCCGAACAGGTTGTAACTATTGCCGATCCAGCCCACATCTCCGAATAAGAAGAAAGCGAACCGGAAATGGTAGAGGAATATCGGCGAGAACAGCACTGTTTCTCCGCTGGCAATCAGTCGGTTATATCCGGCCATCTCGGTGTTGGAACTAAGTCCGCGGATGCTGTGCTGCCCGGTAAACCGCAGTCTTTCGCGCTCGCCTTCGAGCCGGTTGAAGCCCAGCGCCGCACTCAGCGTCACGAATTGCCTGAGGTAATGGTAGCTCCCGAGCCGTAGCAGGGGAGTGAAAAGCCTGACCTCTCCGGACAATACGGTTTGCTCCAACGCCCCGTTTCCGGAATTAAAGAAAGTGCCGCCTTGCAGGGCTGCTCCCATGAATCCGATTTTCGTCAGGTCGCCCCAGAACGCTTTAACCCCTGCGTAATAACGTCCGTAGTGCATGCCGACGTCTGTCCACTGGTATCCGCCCAAAGCTTCGAAACGGAAGCCGTAGGGGATGTCTTCCATGCGGCCGTAGCCGTAAATCATGTTCCCCTGGAAATAGTTCTTCCGAGACAGGCCGACGTTGACCAATACAGTCTGGGTGTTTGCATAAAAGGGGTTGAAAGAGTCGTAATATGCAGGGGGATCTAGACTTTGGTAGTGTATCTTGTCGTAGGATATTGAGGAGTAGATATTTGTCCCTTTGCGCCATTCGAGGCACCACGATTTCCCGAGCCAGCTGCTCAACTCAAACCGGTCGATGTAGTACGACGTGTCGGAGAGCGTCATCGCTTCCAGGCTCCGGCGCTTCCCGGCCGAGAGTCCCCATGCCCAGTCCGACGGCAGGATGAACGGCCGGTTCACGGCAAAAGCCCCGACGTTGGCCTTGTGTCCCGCGCCGAGAGCGATCTTGGCTTCGCTCAACGATCCGAAAAGATTGCGCCAGGTGTAATTTACCTCGAAACCGGGAGTGCCGAACAGGCTTCCTTCGCTGGTGAACCGGAACAGCAGCTCATCGCCCGATCCAAGGAAGTTGCGGTCGAAGAGGTCGTAGTGTTTCTGAGAGCCTCCGATCGAGATGTCGCCGCTGATCGACCAGTTGTCGCGGGCGAATACATGGACCACCACTTGACTGGAGTCGGCCGGATTGGGAATGACCACGAAATAAGCGGTCGAAAGGAAGGGAAGGTTACGCAAATAGCCCTCGTTGACGGCCATTTTGTAAGGATTGAGCGTATCGCCCGGCGCGAACATCAGGTTCGACGTGAATTGCTTGTCGCGGGTGCGCACGTGCAACGAGTTGATAAAACGCTGACCCCATGCTTCCTTGCCTTCTTTCGTGGTGTCGCGGGGCGCGAACACGTTGAGTTGTTCCACTTCGACGGCGATGATCTTGCGGCCCCGGAATTGTTCGAAGTATCCGCGGTTGATACTCAGGCTCGTCGACGGGGTCCCCGAATCGTCCGAGACACGGCCCCGAATGGTGGTATTGACCAACCATCTTGTGATCGGGTTTTTGTAGCGCCGTGTCAGAAGACTGTCATACATGTCGTCGGAGTACTCCTCGCGGGAACCGTAGTTTTCACGCAGAGTGGCCGGATCGAGGTAGAGTTGTGCATCGTGGTCGGGGGGAGTCCTTGTTCCTGCTTTTTCTACTTCCGAGTAGGGGCGCGAGGATTGGGTTTTCGACCAGGGGACCGGCTCTTTGTCGGGCTGTGAAGAAAGGATGTCGCAGGCGGCCGAGTCGGCTTGTGGCGCGGGAGTAGCCGGCGCGCCAAAACAAACACCGTACGCTCCACATAGCAGGATGAGGAGCAGTACGGGCGTTATTTTGAACATGCGTATCGGCATGGAGTGGCCAGGGCTAAACGTCGTCGGCCCGGAACTGGTAACCCAGTCTTTTGCCTGTTTGGATTTTCGAGTGTTCGATCTTGGTGTTCATCTGGTCGACCGTGACGGTCTTGACCGTATCGTAGGGCGGTACGAGCAGATCGAATTCGAGGGCATAGGACATGCAGTTCTCGGCAATCTCGGTCAGGGCTTCGGGGGTAATCGCTCCCTGCCCGAACCTGTCGTGGCGGTAGCTGACCTGTCGTTTACCTTCGACGAAATATTGCGACTCTCGGTTCAGGAAGATGCGCGCGATCAGGTAGCCCTCGTCGGCCGACCGGTTGTAGCGGAACGAATCGGAAAGGAAGTTGTATACGTTGATTACTCCGCAATAGGCGTTATCCTTGTTCTGCTTGACATAGGAGTTTTGCCAGAGGATGTTTTCGCGCTCGAACTGGAAAATGTTGGTGTGCATGCTGAAGATCAACACGTCGCCGGCCAGTTGGAGCTGTACTTCGAATTTTCCGCGGTCGCGGTATTCGAGCCGGATGCGTTTATCGTCGTTTTCGAGGGTTTGGTTGACTTCGACGGCATACTCTTCGAGGATTTCCTTGAGTTGCTGGAAAATCTCGAACGTGCTGTCGTATATCTGTTGTTTGAGCAGCGCTTTGCTGCGGAGGGTGTCGATCAGGTCATGCCGCCTTTGCGCGGGATGCTGTTCTTCGGGTTGGTCCATTTCCGGAGGGTTTTATTTGAAGTTGTTGATGCATTGCCTCAGAGCCACGAGCCGTTCGAGCATGGCCCCGGCTTTGTCGAGGCGGAGCATGTTGGCGCCATCGGAAAGAGCGCACGAGGGCTCGGGGTGTGTCTCCATGAAAAGCCCGTCGACGCCCACGGCGATACCCGCGCGGGCGATGGTTTCGATCATTTCGGGTTGTCCGCCCGTGACGCCGCTCGACTGGTTGGGTTGCTGGAGTGAGTGGGTAATATCGAGTACTACGGGGTGTCCGGTGCGTTGCATGGCCGGAATGCCGCGGTAATCCACGATGATGTCGTGGTAACCGAAGCTGGCTCCGCGGTCGGTGAGTATCACGTTTGGATTGCCGCTTCCGGTCACCTTGTCGGCGGCGAAGGCCATGGCTTCGGGAGCGAGGAATTGTCCTTTTTTGATGTTCACCCATTTGCCGGTGGCCGCGGCGGCCAACAGCAAGTCGGTCTGGCGGCAAAGGAAAGCCGGTATTTGCAGAATGTCTACGTATTCGGCGGCCAGCGCGGCTTCGTCGGCGGCGTGGATGTCGGTCACCACCGGCACACCGAACTCGCGGCGCACTTTGGCCAGCAGTCCGAGGGCTTCCGTGTCGCCGATCCCCGTGAACGAGTCGTTGCGGCTGCGGTTGGCTTTGCGGTACGAGGCTTTAAATACATATGGAATATCGAGCCGGCGGGTGATTTCTACCATCTTTTCGGCGATGGTCATCACGACTTTTTCGTTCTCGACTACGCAGGGGCCGGCCAACAAGAAGAAATTGCCGCCCGGGCTTGTCAGGGTTACTTTTATATCGCTCATCTTGGATTATTTCGGGAAGGGTTATCTATTATTTTTTCTAAAATTTGAATGTCATCCCAAGCGTAGCCGGGGTACCTTTTCAAATACGATTGCGATAGGTTTTCTGCAAAGATTCCCCGGCTACATTCGGGATGACATGCTAAAAAAGCCTGTGAAACCAGAGTGTGAGAATGACTTTCGGTTAATACTTATTTTTCCAGAGCTGCCGCATATGCTCGGCCAGTTTTTGTTCGGCGGGATTATCGGAAGGCTGCCAGAAGGTGTGCCCTTCGAGGCCTTCGGGCATAAATTCCAGGTCGGCAAAGTGGCCTTCGTAGTCATGGGCGTATTTGTAGCCTTTCGAGTAGTCGGCCTCCTTCATCAGTTGCGTGGGGGCGTTGCGCAGGTGGAGCGGCACGGGGCGGTATCCCTCGGTTTCGACCTGCCTTAGCGCGGCGGCGATGGCCATGTAGGCAGAATTGCTTTTGGGCGACGTGGCCAGGTAAATTGTGGCTTCGGCCAACGGGATCCGCGCCTCGGGCATCCCGATGTTGTGCACTGTGTTGAAGCAGGCTTCAGCCAGCAGCATAGCGTTGGGGTTGGCCAACCCGATGTCTTCCGAAGCCAGGATCGCCAGCCGCCGGGCGATGAACCGGGGCTCCTCGCCACCGGCCAGCATGCGGGCCAGGTAGTAGATGGCCGCCTGAGGGTCGCTGCCGCGCACGCTTTTGATGAAGGCCGAAATGGTGTCGTAATGCTCCTCGCCGCCTTTGTCGTAGCGGGCGATGTTGTGCTGGAGGGCCTGCGTGACGTTCTTGTCGTTGATGGTGAACTTGTTCGACTGGGCCGACGAACAGAGCAAGTCGATGATGTTGAGTAACTTCCGGGCGTCCCCGCCGCTCATAGCCAGCAGCGCTTCGGTCTGTTCGATCTTGATTTTGAAGCTGCCCACGACCGGATCATGTTTGATGGTTCGTTCAAGCAACAACAGCAAGTCGCTGTCAGCGAGCGGTTTCAATATGTACACCTGACAACGGGAAAGTAACGGACGGATCACTTCGAACGACGGGTTTTCGGTCGTGGCGCCGATCAGCACCACCGTGCCGCTTTCGACGGCGCCGAGCAGCGAGTCCTGCTGGGCTTTGTTGAAACGGTGGATCTCGTCGATGAACAGTACGGGAGGCGGGGCGTCGAAGAAGCGGCTTTCGCGCGCTTTTTCGAGGACTTCGCGCACCTCTTTGACCCCGGCATTGATGGCGCTCAGGGTGAAGAATTGGCGTTCCGCCGAACGGGCCATGATCCTGGCCAGGGTGGTCTTACCGACCCCCGGCGGCCCCCACAGGATGAACGACGGCAACGAACCGCTCTCGGCAAACCGGCGGAGCGGCCCGTCGGTGCCCACGAGGTGTTCCTGGCCAATGTAGTCGTCGAGCGTTGCGGGACGCATCCGTTCGGCCAGCGGTATATTACTTCTCGCCATGGCGTTCATAGTCGCAAAGATATGATTTTTTAAGTAACTTTGCGGCGTTTAGGCGCCTCTCGCCATAGGGGGCACACGTTTTATGAAACTCGGCATACGCAAAAAAATACGCTACGGATTTTTCACCATCGGCGGATTGTTGTTCCTCTCGGGACTCATCTCGTCGCTCGAACTGGTCCGTTTTAAAAGCGCCACACGCCAGATGGTGTTGGGCAGCCAGGAAAATATCGAAATTTCGAAAAGCATGCTCGACGCCGTGCAAGAACAGAATTCGGCGTTGCTGCTCTACATTACCTCCGACAGTATTGATGCGCCGGTCTACGAGTCAATGATCCTGGCAGCCTCGGGCGATTTCCAGCGCGCCTATGCCCAAGCCGACCTGGCCACCCGTGGCGGCGAAGAACTCAAACCTGTGTTCACAGCCTGGCAATACTACACCAGCATCATCGGGCAGGTGACCCCCGACACCGGTATCGAGTGGTTCACCCAGGTCTACAAAACATCGTATCATAACCTCACCCACGCCATCAAAGAGTTTATGGTACGCGGGCAGGAACAGACCATTGAGCATACCCAACGCCTTGAAAACAGCGCCTACCGCGCTTCGATGGTAGGGATCATCGCCCTTTGCGCGGGCATATTGCTCGCCCTGGTATTCTATTTCATGATGAATACCTATTTCGTCTCTCCCGTGCTCAAGATGGATGCCTCCCTGAAACGCTATCTCGGCGCCCGCCTGCCGTACGAGGTGCACATCGACACCGACGATGAGATCGCCACGCTCAACAGCAATATTACCGCCCTGGCCGCCGAGAACCGTAAAATGAAACAAGAGTGCCGTAGCGCATCCGACAGCCCTAAACCATACACCATGTCCCGGACCGGGATTGTCCGGAAAACCACGCTGATCCCCGGAATTTCCCGCACCGAAGAGCCGCAAGTACCGGCCACTCCTCAGGCTTCTTCGGAAGAGATCATCGACAAATAGCTCTCCGGGATTTAAGCACAATGCCATGAAAACAGGACTCGTCATACGGTACGTGGGGCTCGTGATGCTGTTGAACGCCTTCTTTATGCTGGCATCTGCGGTGGTTTCGCTGATCGACGGTTTCGACACCAGCGTTTATCCGTTGCTGCTCAGTTTTGTTGTGACGACTCTGATCGGGATATTCCCCATGATCTTCGTGCCGCGCGAAGGCAGTATCTCCATCAAAGAGAGCTACACCATCGTCGTGTTGGCATGGATTATGTCGTGCCTGCTCGGAATGCTTCCCTACATTATGTGGGGCGGTGAGTTCAGCCTTGTGAACGCCCTGTTCGAGAGTACCTCGGGATTTACGACCACGGGATCGACCATTCTGGCCGACGTCGAGGCCCTGCCGCGAGGATTGCTTTTCTGGCGCGCCTCGACCCACTGGATCGGCGGGGTAGGGGTGGTGCTGTTCGCTTTGGTGATCCTGCCTTCGGTGGGGCGTTCGAGATTGTCGCTGACCAGTGCCGAGATGTCCACGCTGGCCAAAGATAATTTTCATTACACTACCCGAAAAGTGCTGCGTATCATCACTTTCGTATACGTAGGGATCACAGTACTCGAAATTACAGCCTTGATGTTCACCGGCATGGGGTGGTTCGATGCCGTGACCAACTCGTTCTCTACCGTGGCGACCGGCGGTTTTTCGGTACACAACGAAAGCATCATGGCCTACCAGAGCCAGTTGGTTGAAACCATTATCATCGTGTTCATGGTAATCTCGGGGATGCACATGGGGCTGATCTATGCGACCGTGCGCGGCCGCCGCAACAACATCTTTACGTCGGAAGTGGCGCGGTTCTATATTCTTTCGTTGGTCATCTGCTCGGCCATCGTGGTGGTGAGCCTGATGCTCGATCATACTTACAACAACTGGGGCGATGCCATAAGGCACGGCGTGTTCCAGACCGTCTCGTACTGCACGACAAGCGGTTTCGCCTCGGCCGACAATCACCTGTGGCCGCCGTTGGCTATGCTTGTGCTGATTTACGCCTCGCTCCAATGCGCCATGGCCGGATCGACCACCGGGGGGCTCAAGGTAGACAGAATCCTGCTGGTATTCAAAGCTATCCGGGCCCGGATTACCAAACTGCAACACCCGACGGCCGTAGTCCGCATCAAACAAAACGGCATTGTACAAGACGATTCGCTGGTACACTCCGCTATGCTCATCATCGTGTTTTACCTGCTTTGCGCCTTTGGAGGTACGGTGATCCTGGCCGCCATGAACATCGACTTGCTGACCTCATTCACAGCCTGTGTCGCCTCGCTGAGCAACGTGGGACCGGGGCTCGGGAACGTGGCCAGCCTCGAAAACTATGGCATGTTGCCTGACGCCGCAAAATTACTCCTCTCGGGGCTGATGCTCTTCGGGCGTCTGGAATTTTTTGCCCTGATTCATATTTTTATGCTGCGCAGTTGGAAATAAGGCACGATTTATGAGCGGTTCGATAAATGGGTGTCGCCCGTCACGACGGCCGGGGCCAGACTCAAGAAACGCCGGAATCACTCCACCTTGCTCTACGATTTCCGCATTATGAAGAAAATACTGATATACCTTCCCTTCTTTCTTTTGTTCGTGTCCGCCGGGCGGGCGCAGGATATCCCTGTGGCCGAACAGCTCCGCAGAATGCGTGTGGCCGAGGATTCGCTCGATAACCTGCTCGGCAAAGCCCGCCGGCAATACGATATGCCCGACGCCGACCGTACCGCTGTGGGCAATCGGATTGTCGGGCTTGAGAACGAACTCTACACCCTGCGTAGCCACATTTCGAAACTCGATGCCGCGCTGATCGAAAACCGGGCGGCCGAGATCGAACAGCAGGAGCTCGTTGATCCGGGTAGCGGGATGATAGCCGCCGACGGCGGGGTGCGCACCCTGTTCACTAACGCTTTCTTTACCGGGAACGTCTCTCCCAGCCAACTCAAAGTACTGTTGCTGGCCCCGCGGATTGATGCCGAGGTGGGCCGCAGCCTGCAGCAGATCGAAGGGCTTTACGCCCGGTTGGAGCAACTCAAAGTCGCTTACGACGCTTCGCGCAGCCAGGACTCGGTTGATCGGATGGTCGCCGAAGCCGCCCGCCTGAAAGAGCAGATCGAGGGCGTCGATGCCACGGTGGAGCAGATGACCGAAGCCCTGTTCGGTGTCAAGAACGACATTTACCCCGTGTTGCTCGACAAGGTCGGCAACGTGGAACGCCTGAAACTCGAACAGCTCGATACCGAAAGCCGCCTGGTCCGCCGGGCGCGCGATCTGGCCGGCGAGCAAATCGCCCCGATGGTATCCCTCTATCCTCTGCAGAAACGGCTGGCACTCGACTATGAAATGATCCTGGCCGGAAAAACCGGACTGACCCGTGCGCTCGATTCGCTCAAAGCCGAACTGAAAAAAACGCCCGAGGAACCGGTACTCTTTCCCGACATCTATTTCCAGCCGCGTAACCTCGTGATCTATGCCCCCATCACCAAGGCGGCCGCCTTCCCGTACGTTTCGGCCGGCGAGGTGCCCCCGCTGAATGTTCCGGCCCGCGGCGTCTACTACACCGTCCAGGTCGGCCTTTACAGCACTGCGCCCCAGTCGATGGCCGTATTCAAAAACATGACACCGCTGATGCGCGAAGACCTGAGCGGCGGCCGTATGCGTTTCTGCGCCGGAGGGTTCAGTAACTACCGCGACGCCATGGCCGCTTATTCGCAAATGATCAGGGCCGGCTTCAAGAGCCCTGCCGTGGTGGCCTGGGTCGACGGTAAAACCGTACCACTCGCTGCAGCCCGTTCGGCCGAGGCCCGGACTCCCGCAGTCTCTCAAAACGGCGGCGAGTATAGCGTGGACATCGCTCCGGCCGAAGGGCGTTTACCCGTGGCTTTGCGTGACATCATTTCGGCCAAAGCTCCCGGGAAGTCGATCATCCGGCGCATGGAAGGGCAGGCGGTGGTTTATTCCGTGGGGAATTTTGCCAACGAGTCCGAAGCCTCTGCACTGGCTTCGGAGCTCCGCGAAACAGAGCCCAACGTGAAAGTCCAGCTCGTTGTCCAATAAACACCCCCGCACGAATTATGGATAAACCGAATAAATTCTGCCAAAGCTGCGGAATGCCCATGAAAGCCGACCCGAAGGGCGGAGGCACCAACGCCGACGGCTCGAAAAACGAGCTCTATTGCAGCTATTGCTATGCTGGTGGCGACTTCACCTTCAAAGGAAATGTTAAAGAGTTTCAGGAACATTGCCGACAAGCAATGGTCGGTAGCGGCCATTCCAAATTCATGTCGTGGCTGCTGAGCCGCAACATGAAGCGTCTGGCCCGCTGGAAAGCGGAGGCATAAGACTTCCACCTGCGTATCGTATGTCCGTGTCTCTCCCGGGCCGAAGCTGCGAGGAACGAAGCAGACCCGCCGGAGTGTCAGAGATAATCGCCATTGCGAGCAGACCGCCGAAGCAATCTTCCTGTTAGATCATGGCGGGAGGATTACGTCGGTTTTTTTGCCTCGCAATGACACGTATGTTTTTTCTATCTTTGAAGATACAAACCGCCCAACCCCCTTCCGGTCTATGAAAACCCGCCTCCGGTTCGCATTACTATCTGTCTTTTTATCGGTTTCGCTCAGTGCCCGCGCGCAAGACTACGGCTACTGGAATTTCCGGTATTACGGGCGCGATACCACCATCGTCGAGGGGGAATACTCTCTCCATTTCCGCAGCCTCAGCGGCGAGGAGGGCGAGATCATTCGAGTAAACCGCTTCGCGGATACCGACGAAAACGATGCGCAGATGATCGCCGAACGGCGTAAGATATACGACCTCGACTCGGTGGTTAACCTGCTCCGGGGGCAAGTCCAGTTCGATTGCTCTACCTACACGTGGGACGAGGGTCAAACCAGCTATGTCAGCAGTATCGTGTGCCGCAACGGGATGAAGATCGTGTTCCAATATGCGGCCCAGTTCCTGCGCTACTATCCCGACGAAAAGATCCTGCTCTTCAATAATTGGAACCGCGACGGCAGCCGCTGGGCCTTCCGGGTCGAAGACGGCGAATACGACTACGAACTTGAGGAGGTGGCTTATTCCAAAAGCCGCCGCTTGCGCACGCTGCTCCTGCCCACCACCGAATCCGACGACGGCGACAAGAGTCTCGTCATCCAGGCGCGCGGCCGCCACAAACAGTACACCAACATCTTCGATTTCAATTACTTCGACATTCCCTTCTACGAAGGCAATAGTTTCTGGAAGGGTGACTGTCTGTTTATCTATTTCGGGAGCGGCTGGTGGGAAGTGGTGATCACCCGCGACCGTAGTTATAAACCTGAGGATCATGAAGCCTAATGCCATGAAAAGGACGCTTCTCATCCCCATGATCGCCTCGGCTGCCCTGTGGAGCAGGGTAGAGCTCTGCCGCGCTGACCCGCCCGAAGACCTCCACACGCGCGTGATCGACACGACGATAACGCTTGAAGACGGTCAGCGGTTTCGCCTGCGCAACATGCCCTGTGAACGATTCGACAGCCTGAGGCGTATCTACTACGTGGCACCCTCGGAGCCGATCAAAGACCCGGCCAAGGTCGAAAAGCTGCTCGGCCGCCGCAAATGCCGCATCACATACACCACCTATGCTTTCGACCATTCGGATGATTACGAATACGGCCTCTCCGAAGTCCGCTACGGCCGCCGCCTGCGCGTGATGATCCAGGAGAGCGAAGGGTTCATCGGTTACTACCCCCGCGAGCGCATATTCATGTACATGGGCGGGCACACCAGCGATCAGGCTTTCTTCATCGATACGGGTGAGGAGGCTTACAATCCTGAATATTCGGCCTTTTCGGCCGACGGCCGATATCGCCTGACGGGCATGTTCGGTGGTCAGGAGTCGGTAGATTATCGGATTGAGAAGTACGATCCCGCACGAGGAAAATACGTCAACCTTGACTCCGATGGGTATATCCTGCAAAAGATCATCGACCGGGTCGACGTCGATGTAAGGTACTATTACATCGGATACCTCGGGGAGGTGTACGACCAATTCTGGGTGGGGAATACGCTCTATTTCCGCACGGGTGGTCAATCTTGGGTCGACCCGGATGACTACCCTTATATGGCCCGCTATATCTCGGTCGAGATACTATAAGTACGGTTACTTTGTCTCTGCAAATCAGGTCGATCTCATTATGATAAGAACCTGATTTGGAAATCCCGAGGATAAATTCTACTTTTGCACTGCGTTACCGTTTGGCGCACCACACTGGAGAGGTGGGTGAGTGGCTGAAACCACCAGTTTGCTAAACTGACGTACGGGGTAACCTGTACCGGGGGTTCGAATCCCCCTCTCTCCGCCACAGGCCGAAAGGCAAAAAGGACACCCCTAAGGGTGTCCTTTTTCAGTTGTTTCACTCCAAACCGGGCCGGCTTAAATGAGACGGCAAAATAAAAAAAGCAAGTTCCGGATTTATATTTCTGCAAGATTCTCGTATGTTTGTAAAAGCGCACCTATAAACACAATGAATAAAAAGCCGGCCTATAACGAGATTTCTGAAGAGATACCCGATTGGCACGAAGATTCGCCATGCCTGAGCAAACAGGCAGTTTTCGGTCGCATGATCGAAATGCTGCCGGACGCCCGGGGGGCCGATGCCGAGGTCTTGGCCTGGCTTCCGGGCGACGACCTCCTGCCCGTCGGGTACGCTTCGTATGATTGTCAATTCGGCGAAGTGCTGATCGCCAATACTCCGAAAGGGGTTTGCTATCTCGGTGTAGTGAATGGTTCCGGTAGCCATGTGTCGGAAGACTTTCAAAAAAGGTTCGGGTATGCCGGCCCCCGGCAAACCGAGACCCCGCTACAAAGAGCCGCCCTAGATTACCTGAACGGCCGAATGGACGCACCTCTGCCGCTTCATCTCAAAGGCACGCCCTATCAGACCGAGATTTGGCGGCGGTTGCTGCGCATCCCTTTCGGCAAAGTCGTATCGTATGCCACGCTGGCGGGGTATCCCAATCATTCGCGGGCTGCGGGAGTGGCTATTGGCAGGAACCCTGTTTTCTGGATCGTTCCCTGCCACAGGGCAGTGTATGCAGACGGCGGTTCCGACCGTTATGCGTGGGGCAAGGATATAAAAGCAAAACTGCTTGCCTGGGAATTCGCCCATAGCGAAGATTGAGCAAGATCCGGGTTTCCCGACCCAGGCCATTGTATGATCTTTGTGCGGCACGATTAGTTGTGCGTACTTTGTGCTAAAGAAATCGCAGAAATGAAAACACAGAATGAAACCGATCGCGACCGTATCGCTTCGGCCATCGAGTTTTTGATACACAATTACACTGCCCGGCCCAACCTCGGTGACGTGGCGGACCATGTGCATCTTAGCCCGTATCATTTCCAGCGTATGTTCCGCGAATGGGTGGGTGTAACGCCCAAACAGTTCGCCCGCTTCCTGAGTGTGGAACATGCAAAGCAAGTACTGAAGGAAACCCGAGCCACACTTTTCGATGTCGCAGGCGAAGTAGGGTTGTCGACTACGAGCCGGTTGCACGACCTGTTCGTCAGCATCGAGGGCATGACCCCCGGCGAGTACAAAAACGGAGGAGAGTCCCTTGCCATAAATTACTCGTTTGCCGATACGCCTTTCGGGCCCGTGATCATCGGCTCGACCCCCAAAGGCGTTTGCCACATGACCTTTGCCGACGAAGGTGAGGCAGGGGCTTTCGAAAGGATGAAGAGCGCGTTGCCGAACGCCATGTACAGACAGCTTACCGACCGCCACCAGCAAAGCGCCCTTTTTGTGTTCACCCGGGATTGGAACAAGCCCGACGAAATCAAACTCCACCTGAAAGGGACCGCTTTCCAGCTGAAAGTGTGGAATACACTGCTGCAGATTCCCGCCGGCGGACTGAGCACCTATTCCGACCTGGCGTTGAAAGCCGGGCACCAGGGCGCCCAAAGGGCTGTCGGCACGGCCCTCGGCAATAACCCCGTAGTATTCCTTATTCCGTGCCACCGGGTTATACAGGCCTCGGGCATCATGGGCAATTACCGATACGGCGAAAAACGAAAAAACGCCATCATCGGCTGGGAAGCGGCCAAACGATGACGGATAAGTCCGCAGGTATGATTTTTGATGGGCTATATTATATACATCCCATCGAACATCATATAGACAAAAGTGATTATGAAAACTTTAGGACTTATCGGTTTTGGCCGCGCCGGAAAGGCGGTCGCACGGGTCTTCAACGCCAGCAAAGACCATCAACTAAGTTGGGTATTCAAGCAAACTTCGAAAGGGATCAAAGCCGATCCCGACGAATGGGGGAGTACCGAATTCCACTCGCAAGAGGATATTTCGCTTCCCGACCTGATCGCTGCCCGGCCGGTGGATTTCATCGTCGATTTTTCGTCGCCGGAAACCATTCACAGCTATGGTGAAACGGCTGCAGAATTAGAAATAAAGATCATTTCGGCGGTATCGTCGTACCCCGAAAAAACAATCGAATATCTGAAAGAACTGGCCCGCAAGACGGTGGTGTTCTGGTCGCCGAACATTACACTGGGCGTGAATTTTCTGATGGTCTCGGCCAGGTTGTTACGGGACATCGCTCCCGAAGCCGATGTGCAGATCATCGAAGAACATTTCAAAGACAAGAAAGACACCTCGGGTACCGCCCTCAAGATTGCCCGTAAACTCGGTATCGGACACAGCGCCGTAAAATCCATCAGGGTGGGCGGCATCGTGGGCAAACATGAAGTAGTATTTGGGTTTCCCTATCAGACCGTCCGAATCATACACGAAAGCATCGGCCGCGAGGCGTTCGGAAACGGCTCCTTGTTTGCAATCCGCCGAATAGAACATGAGGGATACAAGCGGGGTTTTTTCACTTTCGAAGACCTGTTGCTCCCGTATTTCAACTTCAACCACGTTACAGAAGAGGGATAGCCGTTTGGTCGGTGAAAAGCCTGAAAAAACGAGAGGGAAACCGGCACTGCGGTTTCCCTCTCGTGGTATAAAACGGAGGCGTAAGCCTATTTGCGCAGTGCTACGGTAATCCAGCCGAACAGCAGACCGATCATACAATAGATGGTCTCGGTCAGGAAGATAGCGCCGTGATCCTGGCTGATGTACGAGAAGATCACGAAATAAGCGCCGGCACCGATGAAGATCGCGGGGATTAAGTCGAGCAGGGGCACTTTTTCGAGCAGGATGATCGGGATCACCAACACGAGCAGCGTCAGAGGCATAGCCCAGAAACCGCCTACGTATTGAGCCAGCCAACCGCCAACGGTGAGGATAAGCATCGAAGCCAGCATACCGACTATATAGCCGAGGAACGCTTTCACACCGCCTTTCACGGTGCTGCCTGCCAGGAAATACATGGCCCAAGCCTGGAACGAAAGCCAGCCGAAACCGCCGATAGCCACCAGAATCGTGGTTTTGCAGAGCAATTGGTCGATCACTTGCAAGATTGCGGCCAACACGGCGATCACGATCGGCCCGTAGAGTAAACTTGTTTTCTTCATAGACGTCTAAGATTAGAGTTTGGGTTAATAATTGGGTGTAGCCCCGTTCTTATGCGGGAGCATTTCGGGGACTAAGGTATGAAAAAAAACGGAGCTGCCGCCCGGGGCCCGTCGTTTTCTCGCGGCAAAACACTACATTTGTATAGTGGGACGTTTTATGCTTTTAAGAACTACGGTAAGAAGTTTTTGACGTCCCTACTCCCGGTTTTCCGGATCAATAACGTACAACTATGAAACGATTAGTTCTCACGATCGCCATTGCCGGTGTCGCGCTTCTGTTCATCGCCGCCGCCCCCAAGAAGAAAACGAATCCGTCGCCCGCCGCAGGCCTCGGTTTCGACGAAATCATCTTTGTCGAGCGAGACCAATACCTTTTGGATCACCACAACACCGAAACCCTCTTTCAAAAAGGCGAGATCAACGAAGAGAAATTCCGCGGCGGATCGGCCCTCAGGGCGCTCAACGTGAATACCGGCAAGGTGCGGACGCTCATCGCTTCGGACAGCGGGGTAGTGCGTGACCCCGAACTCTCGTACGACGCCCGGAAAGTGATCTTCTCGATGCGCCCGGCCCGCGACTCCTTCTACCACATCTACGAAATCAACATCGACGGTACCGGATTGAAACAACTGACCCGTGCCGAAGGCATCAGCGACATCGACCCGCTCTACCTGCCCGACGGGCGCATCCTGTTCAGTTCGACCCGCGAACCGAAATATTGCATGTGTAACCGGCATATCATGTGCAATCTCTACCGTATGGAGGCCGACGGCGCCAACATCACCCAGCTCGGCCACAGCACCCTGTTCGAAGGGCACTCCACCATGCTGCCCGACGGTCGCGTGATCTACGACCGCTGGGAATACGTCGACCGCAATTTCGGCGACGCCCAGTCCCTTTGGACGATGAACCCCGATGGGACCAAACACTCCATCTATTACGGCAACAACATGCCGTCGCCCGGCGGCGTGATCGATCCCCGCCCCATTCCCGGCACCGACCTCGTGACCGCCATTTTCGGCAGTTGCCACGACCGCCCCTGGGGCGCTCTGGTGATCCTCGACCGCAAGCAAGGCGTTGACGGTGCTGAATCCGTGATGCAGATGTGGCCCGACAGCGTGATGTCACTGCTCAACGTCCACGGGCTCAACAACTGGGATCAATTCATGAAACTCAAAATCTTCTACGAAGACCCCTATCCGCTGAGTGAAAATAAGATACTGGTATCCAGATCAATACGTCGGATCAGCGAGAAACCGCTCGAACACAAGACGGGTATCTACCTGATCGACCGTACTAATAACTCCGAGACTCTGATCTGCGAGGGGACACAAAGTGTCTTTGACCCGCAGCCTGTCGTAGCCCGCACGAAGCCTCCCGTCATCCCCGAGATGCGCGGCTATGCCGATGCCTATTCGCTGAACAACAGCGCTACCGGCTATTTCTACGTGCAGAACGTCTACGAAGGAACCCACATGCAGGGCGTCGAGCCCGGCACCGTGAAGTACATCCGCGTGGTCGAAACCCCCGAAAAACGGACCTGGACCCCGGCCGGTTGGAGCGGACAGGGCGAACAGGCCCCGGCTGTGAACTGGAGCAGCTTCGAGGTCAAAGTGATCCTCGGCGAGACCGAAGTGGCCGCCGACGGCTCGGCCTACGTCGAAGTACCGGCCAACAAATTCGTCTATTTCCAGCTGCTCGACAAAGACCGTAAGATGGTGCAGACCATGCGCAGCGGTACCGTAGTGCTGCCCGGCGAGGTGAACGGCTGCATCGGTTGCCACGAAGACCGCCTGATGGTGCCAATGCCCAGCGGTAATATGCCGCTCGCCTTGCAGAAAAAACCCGTCAAGATGGATAATTGGCGCGGTATTTCGCCCCATTCGTTCGGCTACACGCGCGACGTGCAACCGATTTTCGACGCCCATTGCATGTCCTGCCACGACTTCGATCCTGCCAACCGCCGCAAGCTGGTGCTGTCCGGCGACCACAACCCCTTTTTCAACGCCTCGTATGTGAACCTCTACGTGCAACGCAAGGTAAAACTCATCGGCGGCGGTCCGGCCGAATTCCAGGCCCCGCGCAGTTGGGGATCGCACGCGAGCAAACTGACCGCTGTGGTCGACGATGCCCACCCGAAGCACCCGAAAGTAAACCTCAGCCAGGCTGACCGCGAAATGCTCTACGCCTGGATGGACATCAACGGCGTCTATTATCCCGTTTATGAATCGGCCTATCCAAACAACATGGCGGGCCGTTCGCCGCTCACCAACCAGGAGGCGAACCGCCTGAGCCGCCTCACGGGCGTGAACCTCTGGGCGCTTAATGGCCACGGGCGCGGTATGACAGCCCAGGTCTCGTTCGAACGCCCCGCCGTGAGCCCGATACTCGATTCACTACTCAAGCCCGGTCACGAAGAACAATATGCCGAAGCTCTGGCCCTGATCGCCCTCGGCGGCGAACGCCTGAAGCAAATCCCGCGGGCCGACATGGAAGGCTTTGTCCCCTGCGAAATCCATCAGGAGATGCTCCGTAAATACGCCCTCCGCCTCGAAGAGGAGCGGGCAATGAACGAAGCCATCCGCAGTGGCGAAAAACGCTACGACCGATAACCTCCCTTCTCCGGACGATCAGCGGAAGGTACAGCCTATACCCTCCGACATTGCATCTGCAGTATAAACCCCTGTTGCCGCACGATTACCGGGCGGCAACGCCTTTTTACCACACCCATTTCTGAATATGTACGACCTTATCGTCATCGGCAGCGGCCCCGGAGGATACGCTGCCGCTATCCGTGCCTCGCAACAGGGGCTTAAAACCGCTGTCATCGAGCGCGCCGAACTGGGCGGCACCTGCCTGAACTGGGGTTGCATACCGACCAAAGCCTTACTGAAAAGCGCCGAGGTCTACCGTTATGCCACCCACGCCGCCGACTACGGTCTCGAAATCCCGCAGGCTATACCCGTATTGCCCCGCATTGTGGAGCGTTCGCGTGCTGTGGCCGCCCAAATGAGTAAAGGTATCGAGTTCCTATTGAAGAAAAATAATATCGACATAGTGGCCGGACAAGGCGCCCTCGTTTCGGCTACAAATGGTAAAGTATCTGTCGAGATAACCTCTGTAGATGGCTTGAGATCAACATTGGAGTCCCCCAATGTGATCCTCGCCACGGGAGCCCGCGCCCGCGAACTGTCTGCTATTCCCGTCGATGGCGAACGTGTGATCACTTCGCGCCATGCGCTGGTGCTCGACAAACTGCCCGCCACGATGGCCGTCATCGGCAGCGGTGCCATAGGGGCCGAGTTCGCTGCCTTTTACAACGCTCTGGGCGTTCAGGTCACTATCATCGAATATGCCGAGACCCTTGCCCCGCTCGAAGACGAAGAGATATCAAAACTGCTTGAGCGAGCTTTCCGTAAGGCCAAGATCACTACCCTCACCGGCACCGAAGTGAAAAAAGTTGAAACGACCGCCACGGGCTGTGTACTACGTATCGAAAACAAAAAAGGCGTCCAGACTCTTGAAGCCGAAGTGGTGCTGAGCGCCATCGGCGTGGTGGCCAACCTCGAAAATATCGGCCTTGAAACCCTCGGCGTGAAAACCGAGCGTGGCAAAATCCTAGTCGATGAGCATTACCGCACCAACGTACCGGGCGTGTACGCCATCGGTGACATCATCCCCACGCCCGCGTTGGCCCACGTGGCTACAGCCGAAGCTATACATGCCGCCGACTTCATCGCTCACGGTCAGGCGCAACCGGTCGATTACGACGTGACCCCGTCGTGTATCTACACCGTTCCTGAACTCTCGTCGGTCGGCCTGACCGAAAAACAAGCCGCCGGTAAAGGCTACGAACTTCGCATCGGACGTTTTCCTTATACGGCTTCGGGCAAAGCCACGGCTGCAGGCAACCGCGACGGCATGGTAAAACTCATTTTCGATGCGAAGACCGATAAGCTGCTCGGCGCCCACCTGTTCGGCCTGAACGTGACCGAACTCATCGCCGGACCTTCGTTGGCGATGCACCTCGGCGCCACGGCACACGACATCTCCGCCACCATCCATGCCCACCCCACAATGGCCGAGGCGCTGATGGAAGCCGCCGAAGATTCGCACGGGAAAGCGGTGCATCTGTAATCTGCAGGTCAAATAGCCGCTTCAAGCGGTTTTTATCATCCTGAACAAAGTGAAGGACCCCGCCCTAAATATCGGACGGGATCCTTCACTTCGTTCAGGATGACAGGCGGTTTGTTATTCGCTCTAAACAGAAGAGCGTGAAAAATAGCACTTGTGAAAATTTATTCGAATGCCGCCCGGCGGTTGCGCCCGTTATAGATGCGGCTGATGTCGAAATACAGGCCGCGCTGGCCCTTCTCGCCCATGTTGGATACGGGATAGAACTCCACGGAGGCCGACATGGCTACTGGTTTCGAGAACCGTGCACCCATCAGGGCTAATACATCCTCGGCATCTGCCTGGTAGATGACGAACCAGGGCGACTTAACGCCCAGCCCTGTGCCGGTCGACTGGATGGCTTTCAGGATGCCGTGTACCTTGAACATCTGCGCACGAGCCTGTTCCGGTTCGCCGATGGCCTGATAAACAAAGGCCAGTACGTTCAGGTCGCGCATACTGAATGGATTTTCTTTCAACAACTCATTGGCAAAACCGACCATCCGCCGGTATATTTCCGGTGTGGGGCTTTCGTAAGGCGAGAAAGCCATCGTCAGGCTGTCGGCAAAACGTGAACGCGAAGCCAGCGGTTGGTAGCCCGGCTGGGAAGGATACCCGTAATAGAGCATCCGGAACTCTTCGGTAGTGAGCGTCGTGTCGGCCGCTTGGTAACGCCTCAGCAAAGCGGGATAGTAGAAGGGAGAGGCATAACTTGCCACAAGATCAGAGATACGGCCGTAATCAGGTGCTCCGGCCGGTGTTTCCCGAGGCATCGAAACCGACGGTTCACCGGCAGTCTGCTGTTGGGCCGATACCGGAAAAAAACACAAGCCTGTGATCAAAATCAGCGCCGCACGGCGCGCGAAGTTCCGCATAAAATAATCTCCCGCAACAATTACAGGCCAAAGCGCTCGATCTGATGGCGAAGTTTGCTCACGAGCGATTCGCTGGCCGGAACGAGCGGAAGGCGCAGATTGTTTTCGAGTACACCTTTAAGCGCGAGGGCGGCCTTGACTCCTGTCGGGTTGCCTTCGGCAAAGAGCAGGTCGGTAGCTTCATAGAGTGTCAGGTTGAGCGCGGAAGCCACTTCGGGCTTGCCGCTGAGCGCCGCCTGCATCATGCAGCAGAACGTGTCGGGAAAGGCATTGGCCGACACCGATATCACGCCGTCACCGCCGAGCGCCACGATGGGCAGGGCCAGATTGTCGTCACCCGAGATCACGTAGAACCCGTCGGGGCGGTCGCGCAGGATATAGGCCGATTGCGACAGGATGCCCGACGCTTCCTTTACAGCAATGGCTTTGCCGGGATACTTGTGCGCGAGTTCGAGGGTCGTTTCGGCGGTCATGTTGATCCCTGTGCGGCCGGGGACGTTATAGAGTATCATCGGCAGCGGCGAATTTTCGAGCAACACGCCATAGTGGGCCATCAGGCCCGTTTGGTTCGGTTTATTGTAGTAGGGAGTCACGGACAGGATGGCCGACACGCCGTCCAGATCAGTGACTTCGATGGCTCTGACCACCTCGCGGGTATTATTCCCGCCGATACCCGCCACGATGGGCAGGGCGCCGATATTGTGCTCTATGACATGGCGCAGGACGTTCTGTTTCTCTTCGGAGGTGAGGGTGGCGGTTTCGGCGGTGGTGCCGAGCACGACGAGGTAATCGACGCCGCCGGTAGTGACGTGGTTGATAAGCGACGTGAGGGCGGGGTAGTCCACCGACCCGTCGGACGTAAAGGGAGTAACGAGTGCGACGCCTACGCCGCGGAGATTCAGAGCCATAGTTCAGAATGTTTGTGCCTTACAAATATACGAAATTCTTGTTATTTAACCGGTTGTGAGGCTTTATAATAGGGTCCGGCGGCGTAAATGGCGATATAATCTTGTCCGCAATAAATCCGGACGCAATCAAACCAGAGATATTCATTTAATTGTTCTGTGCCATCATAGGTATACGTTAGGTCCCCATATTTAATTATACGGTGTTCATCGTCAAATTTTGCAACAACTGTTCTAATACCGGCGGCATCGGTTGCATAAATAGTTCCTGTACAATATCCGTTAGCATCAGCGGTTCCCTGAAACAGTCCGTCATACCGCTGAGGGTATTCGGCGTTAAGGAATTGCCATTGACCGGTAATCAACCAACGTGGACCTTCCAAATACCTGACTTGAGCCATTTTGGCACCATTGCCCGTAAAATATTCCGGCCCGCTACGGGCCTTATTAAGCTGCTCTCTATATACGTAAGAACGTGTTCCATAGTTATAATCTTGCCAGCAATTATATATTTGGGCATTCTTTTGAACTTTACCAATTACCTGTCCGTTTTTCCAAGGAATAGTAACTGTGGCTGCACCTGCCGGCAAGCCTGCGGATTGTTTAACACGAGGGCGATTAAAGTACAACACTTCCGAGCCATGTTTCACTTTGTTCCCGACAGAATCCAGATAGAAATAGTATGTATCCGAGACTTTCCAGCCATCTATATTTTCAACCGTTTTTTGCGTGGTTTGAGAATAACATGGGAAACAGAATAAGCCACATAGTAAAAAGAAGCAAATCTTTCGCATAATCTTAGAACAGGGTTTGTTCCCGGGGCGCGGATTTCGGCGTATTTTTTTCATTAAGCCCGCCGTCCGGGCCGCTTTCGGCGGCAGGTATCGCAGCGGTGGGTTCTCCCGCTTCGGAAAGCATAGCCATAAAGTCGTCTTCGGAAATAATCCGAACTCCCAATTTATTAGCCGTTTCGAGCTTCTTGGGGCCGATACCCTCGCCGGCCAGCAGGTAGTCGGTGGTCTTCGATACGCTGCTTTGGTTGGTGCCGCCGTGCAATTCGATCAAATCCTTGAGCTCGGGGCGCGAATATTTCTCGAAAGTCCCCGAAATTACGATCTTCTTGCCTTCAAGCACGTTAGAGAGCAGTTCCACAGGTTTAGATTCGAGCTGGACGCCTGCAACCCGTAGCCGTTCGACGATCCGGACGTTACGCTGGTCGGCGAAATATTCGGCTATACTGTCGGCGATGATGCCCCCGACCTCTTCGATTTCGAGCAGTTCCTCGCGTGAGGCGAGACGCAACGCATCGACCGACGGCAGGGCCGCCGCGATCTTCCGGGCCGTGGTTTCGCCCACGTGCCGGATGCCGAGCGCGAACAACAGGCGGGGGTAGGGCACCTCTTTCGATTTCCCGATACTGGCGATAATGTTCGCTGCCGATTTTTCGCCCATCCGTTCGAGGGTTGATATATCCGACGCTTTCAGCGCATAAAGGTCGGCGATGTCTTGCACCAGCCCGTTATTGTAAAGCAATTGTACGGTTTCGTCGCCAAGGCCGTCGATGTTCATCGCTTTGCGGGAAATGAAGTGTACGATCCGGCCGATGATTTGCGGCGGGCAGCCCGTGGCGTTGGGGCAATAATGTTTGGCCTCGCCTTCGCGCTTCACAAGCGGCGTGGAGCATTCGGGGCATTCCGAAATGTATTGCAACGACCGGCTGTCGGCCGGGCGCTCTGAAAGATCGACCCCGACGACTTTGGGGATGATCTCCCCCCCCTTTTCGACCAGCACGGTATCGCCGACGCGGATGTCCATCAGCGCGATCTGCTCGGCGTTGTGGAGCGAAGCACGTTTGACAGTCGTTCCGGCCAACAGTACCGGCTTAAGGTTGGCGACGGGGGTGATGGCTCCCGTACGGCCCACCTGAAAATCGACCGACAAGAGCTGCGTGCGGGCCTGTTCAGCCTTGAACTTATAGGCTACAGCCCAGCGCGGCGCCTTGGCCGTGGAGCCGAGGTCGCGTTGCAGTTTGAGGCTGTCGACCTTGATCACCGCCCCGTCGGTATCGTAAGGCAGTTCGTGGCGCGCCTCGTCCCATTGGTGCAAGAAAGCGCTGATGTCGCCGAACGAACGGCATAATTGTACGTGTTTAGATGTTTTGAACCCCCATTCACGGAGTTTCTGCAACGTGCCGAATTGCGTGGGTGCAATATCCTGCGGGGCGGCCACGGCGTAAAAAACCGCATCGAGCCCGCGCGAAGCCACGACTGACGAATTTTGTTGTTTGAGTGTGCCGGCGGCGGCGTTGCGGGGATTGGCAAAAGGCTCTTCGCCGATGTCGAGGCGCTCGGCATTCAGGCGGTCGAACTGGGCGCGCGGCAGGAAGATCTCGCCCCGCACCTCCATCTCGGCAGGCCATCCCCTTCCGTTCAGTTGCATCGGAACGCTTCGGATCGTGCGCACGTTGGCCGACACGTCATCGCCCGCGGTGCCGTCGCCACGCGTCACGGCGCGCACGAAACGCCCGTCGGCATAGGTCAGCGATATGGCCGTGCCATCGAATTTCAGCTCGCAGCAATAGTCGGCACCGGCACCGCCATCGGCAGTTTCGATGCGTGTAATGAACTCCCGCACCTCTTCCTCGGAATAAGTATTGGACAGGGACATCATCGGATAACGGTGGCGCGCCTGGCTGAATTCCTGGGCCATATCGCTCCCCACGCGCTGCGTGGGCGAGTTGGGGTCGGCCCATTCAGGATGTGTTGACTCAAGGGCCGAGAGTTCGGCCATCATGGCGTCGTACGTCCGATCGTCGACCATCGGATCGTTCAGCACGTAATAGTCGTGGTTCAGGCGTTCTAGTTTCTCGCGGAGTTCGAGGATTCTGGTCTTGTCGCTCATCGGTCGGAAAGGGGGAAAATCGATCATAAAGGTAAAAAATTCACCCGCCAAAGAGAAAAAATTTTGTCATTGTTTGTTTTTGCGTATACTTGCAGAAAATTTCGCGCCGCATAAACGCGCATCCGGAACCCTAATTATCGTTACCACATTTAACCAACGTTTTGATTGAGCGAGAGCACGGCCATCGAAAATGGACGATGCCGAGCGCGAAAAACGACGAATTGAAATTCAACGTATGAGTACCCCCCCGAGAAAACGAGTAGCCATCAGCTTTGCCAACCTTTCGCCCGAACTGCTTGACCTTTTCCACCAAGCCTATCCCGCAGGCTACACCGACGCCATGATCCGCGTCGACAAACCCACGGGCGATTTCTTTTATGTCGTTCCGCTCGAAACGCCCGACACAAGCTACATGGTCAAGGTCGACGTGAAGATCGACGCCAAACCCGAAGAAGACCTCGATAAAGGATATTATTCCGACGAGGACGAAGGGGGCGACGGTGAAGACACCCTTGAAGGGGCCGAAGATGTGGCCGATGCCGGCGACGACGACTAACCAATACAAAACGGGGCACACTTTTTGCCCCGTCTTTTTTGACATGATAACCCGCAACCGAAAATACACCAACGGTGAAATCACCGTCATCTGGCAACCCGCCCTGTGCGTACACGCCGGCGTCTGTTTTACCCGCCTGCGCCGTGTCTTCAATCCTGTCAAACGACCGTGGGTCGACATGTCGGGAGGTACCACCCGGGAGATCATCGACGTGGTGGAAGAGTGTCCGACCGATGCGCTCACTTTCTTCTGGAACGACCCGGTAGTCAATGCGGCTTCGGGGTCACCCAAAATCTTCAGCGAAGACCTCGGCGAACTATTCCCTCCCGAATCGGATGCCATAGCGCGGGTGATTGTGCGCAACGGCGGGCCGCTGGTTGTCGAAGGCCACTTCTCGGCCACCGGGCCCGACGGTGAACCGATGCGAAAAATGCGCCTGTTGTCGCTGTGCCGTTGCGGCCTTTCGCAAGACCAGCCCTTTTGCGACGGATCGCACTTCCGGGCAAGGTTCAAGGATTGACTATAGGGCTTATCCGCCTGATTCAGAACCGTAAAAATCTTCCAAACCGAACATGAGCGAATTTGAAGACGCACAAGAAGTGCAGGTGACCATCCTGGAGAACGGTCCTGTGATCATCCGCGGTAAGTTCGAGGCCATCGGCATCGACGGCCGGGCCCTGAATCTCACGCCAGCCGACCGTGAGCGCGGCATAGCCTTCTGCCGTTGCGGCCGCACGCAGAACAAACCGTTCTGTGACGGCAGCCACGCGAAATAATAGTGTGGTGTCTATGCACCGGGAACGTTTTGATTAGCGAGGGCACTGCCACTTTGCGGACGATGCCGAGCGTGAAAAAACGACGAATGAAGTTCAACGCTTTTCTTCGTCATTGCGAGAAAGGCTTTGCAAAAAGCCGACGAAGCAATCTTCCTGTTTCTGTTGAAGGGAAGATTGCTTCGTCGCGTTTTAGCGCTCCTCGCACAATGACGAAAACGATCCTGAACGCAGTGAAGGATCTCGGCCGAGAATAGCTCCAAGCCGAGATACTTTCACTGCGTTAGGATGACGGGTTAGCCTTTATTCACCACGCGTACGGAATTTGATCGTGACGGAGTCGGAAGCCAACGGCAGACCGTCTTGATCCCTGAATCCAACCATCGTGAATTGGCAATCCGTATCCGGTTTCAGTTTTACTCCGAAAGTCAAACAAGTCTGGTCTTCGGACACATGCATTTTATAATCAGGATCGAATGAGAATCCCAATACCATATTGAATCCGCCCCCGCGGAAGGACATAGGTTCGTTAAATCTCACGCTGATTACCGCAGTCGACGGATCGACATCCTGTGCCCCTGGGTCAAACGGTTCTACATCCACTACACGCGGTTTCGAAGCCTCGAAGCCAACTCTTACCTTCCTTATGTTCGTTGCCAGATCGACATAAAATTCACCGAGGCGGGGCAGAAAATTTTCCATGGTAGGGTATTTCTCGCGGTCGCCCTCATACTCGTCGAGCAGTGCTACCAATTGTGGCATCCATATAAACCCGCAAGCAATCTCATAGCGCATCATTCCTTTTATTTCTTCTTCGGAGTTACCGTGGGCCATCATATAGCGGATCTCGCCGGCACGCACGAGGGCTTCGTTCACTACCGTGCTCCAAGTGTGATAGGTACTACTTATCTGATCTTTCTGTACGGAAAGTATCGAATCGCTGGCGGATTTGAACAAGTCTTCGCGTGACTCGTTGAGCGGGTTAACGAATGCATGATTGAATTCGTGTATGACTGTCGACAAGAAACTTGCTTTGTGAAAAGTGGGTTTGCCCAACGTATCATACGATGCACTACCCATGTGCGCGAATATAGCCGCATAACCATTGGGGAAATCTATTGTAGAACCATAATTATTCCTCCCGAATCCCAGACCTATCAAAGGATATAGCGCTCCGTTGGTTTCGGTGCCGTAATAACGATCGAACCAATCGACATCGATCTCCTCGAAAACCGGAACAAAAGCCTCCTCGGCAGTTTTATAGCGCTCAGCCTGTGAGGCAAAGAACGTGGCACAGTCGGCATCTTTATAGAATTTCCGCAAGAGTGTTACGAACTTTTCAGCCTCTTCGCGAGGCCAGCGATATTCCGGTATGGACGCGCTGAACGGTACCACAGGTTTGATTTTGGGCCCTGCCGTCAGCCAGACACCCATTGCCGGAATGGCATTATAACCCACCCACGTGCGGCCGCGTACCTGGCGCAGATATTCTACTGCGGGATGATCCTTGTAAGGAGCGAAATGCGTATTGATCGCCTTCGCATACGATGGATTGAAGAGCGTGTCTTTGTATTCGTCTATGTCGGCAAGACGGGCCACGATGCTCATCAGTTCGACATTTTCATACACTTTGGGTGGCACCATCGTTCCCGTCGGAGCAGTGTAGGGATTGGAAGATTTTGGCGCACCAGAGGCGTTTTGTTCGCTTCTGGAGAAGGCTTTGGGGGCTTTTCCGGGTGAAGAAGCAGCCGAAGGGGTGACGAAAATAACGGTACCGGCAGCACCGATAGCGATAGCGAGGAGTAGGGTTTTTAGTTTCATTAGATATTAGGGGTTGGTATATTTCTCAAGGATAGCTTCTACTATGACAATGTTAACGCATAAACATAACATTATCATATATAAGACGCTTACCGACACTGTTTTGGATTTCCGAAGACAATTTTTTTTCAATTTCACTATGAATCCTCAATTCCCGGCGAAACTTTTCCGGCTCTATTTCATAATCTTTCATAATCCACAATTCGGTGTTATCTTTGTGCGTTCTTAATGTGTTAATAAAATAACAATCGGTCGGGAGCCGCCCGGTATTTCCCCACATTACGCCCGCTACCACCCATGGCAGTAACGAACAACACCATGATCCTGCGCCGCGAATTGCTCGCGCGCGTCGTCAGACACCTCAAAGACGGGACCCTCGAAGCAAACATCGACCGGATCCCTTACGACATGCGCCCGCGTGGCGGCGATCTGTCGCGCTGCTGCGTCTACAAAGACCGCGTGATGCTCAAATACCGCGCGATGGGCCTGCTGGGGTTCGGCATCGACGAGGAGACCGACGAGATGACCACACTGGCCGAATATACCCGCCTGGCCGCCCAGCGCGAAACGCCATCGTCAAACCCCCTCTCGGTAATGACCGAGGCGTGCAGCGCCTGCGTGAAGGTCAATTACGTGGTCACCAACATGTGCCGCGGCTGCGTGGCCCGTCCGTGCGAGGTGAACTGCGCCAAAGACGCCATCCGCTTCATCAACGGCCAGGCGTTCATCGAACACGAGAAATGCGTGAACTGCGGCCTTTGTCAAAAAAACTGCCCGTTCCACGCCATCGTCTATATGCCCGTGCCCTGCGAGGAATCGTGCCCTGTGAACGCCATCAGCAAGGATGCCGAAGGCAAAGAACACATCGATCCCGAGAAATGCATCTACTGCGGTCGCTGCATCAACGCCTGCCCGTTCGGCGCCGTGGTCGAGAAATCGCACATCACTGAGCTTTTCCGGGCTTTCAACGACCCCGCGAAAAAAGTGATCGCCATGGTGGCGCCTGCCGTGGCCGGGCAATTCAAAACCTCACTGGCCAACATTCTCGGTGCCACACGCAAACTCGGTTTCGACGACGTGATCGAAGTCGCCGCGGGGGCCGATGTCACCACAGCCAACGAAGCCGCCGAGTTCCGGGAAAAAATGGCCGAAGGGCAACCCTTCATGACCACCTCGTGCTGCCCGTCGTACTATATGCTGGCCGGAAAACACATCCCCGAGATCGTACCCTTCGTGTCGCACACCCGCAGCCCGATGTACTACACGGCCGAGATCGCCCGCAAACAATACCCCGACGGGGTGCTGGTGTTCGTAGGGCCCTGCGTCGCCAAACGCAAAGAAGCTGCCCACGATCCCAACGTCGACCTGATGCTCAACTTCGAAGAACTGGGCGCCATGTTCCAGGCTTTCGGCGTCGATGTATTCAAGGAAAGCAAAGAAAAACTCGACACTGCCATTAACCCTACCAGCCGGAACTATGCCGTGACCTCAGGGGTGGCCGGAGCCGTGGCCGCCGCGTTGCCCGACGGATTCGACATCAGCCCGGTGGTGATCGACGGCATCGACAAAGCGACCATCAAAGAACTGCGCGGCTTTGTAAAAACTTGCCCCGGAAACATGGTCGAAGTGATGGCCTGCGAAGGCGGATGTGTCGGCGGATGCAACACGCTGGCCAACCCGAAAGTGGCTGCCCGCCAGGTAACCCAGGCGGCAGGCCTGAACAAATAACCTTTCTCGCGAGGCGGTATTTCTGCGGGGTGGAGGGTCGGCTTATCGGCCGGAACCCCGCCCCTCGTTTTTTCTCGTACCACGCGACCGCAAGAATTAAATTATTATGCTGAAGATAAACGTTACCGACAAAATCTATTGGCTCGGCACCAACGACCGACGCAAACAGCTGTTCGAGAATATGTGGCCCCTGCCCAACGGCGTGGCCTACAACTCATACCTCATCAATGACGTGAAGACCGCCCTTGTCGATACCATCGAGATGGGCACCGGCGGCGACTACGTCGGCTGGGTCGAACAATTGCTTGAAGGCCGTGAACTTAATTACCTGATCGTAAACCACATGGAGCCCGACCATGCCGGCGAAATCGGCGAGGTACTCCGCCGCTGGCCCGCGCTGAAAGTGGTCGGCAACAATAAAACCCTCGAAATCCTCGAAGCCTACTATGGCGTAAAACCGGGCTCGGAACAAACCCTGCTCGTCAAAGACGGCGATACGCTGGAGCTCGGACACCACACCCTCAGGTTCATCCTCACTCCGTGGGTGCATTGGCCCGAAACCATGATGACCTACGACGCCACCGAAGGCACTCTTTTCACCGGCGATGCATTCGGGTCGTTCGGTACGCTCGACGGCGCTATTTTCGACGACGAATGCCCCGATTTCGACACCGCGTACCTCGAAGAGATGCGCCGCTACTACTCGAACATCGTCGGCAAATACAGCAACATGGTGCAGAAGGCCTACGCCAAGATCGCCGAGGCCGGGATCTGCATCAAACGCATCTGCCCGACGCACGGCCTCGTGTGGCGTTCGCACCACGAGCGCGTGCTCGGCCTCTACGACCGGTGGAGCCGCTACGAAGCCGAAAAGGGAGTGGTGATCGCCTACGCCTCGATGTACGGCAACGGCGCCCGCACCGCCGATTACATCGCCCGCCGCCTTGTGGAGCAGGGTGTGGGCAAGGTGAAGGTCCACGACGTGTCCAAGACCCATGTTTCGTACCTGATTAACGACCTGTGGCGCTATAAGGGCGTGATCCTGGGCAGTTGCGCCTACAACACCTGCATGCACCCGATGATGGAACAACTCACCACCGAAATTTCGCACTTAGGGCTCAAAGACCGTTTCCTCGGGATCTTCGGTTCGTACAGCTGGAATGGTGGCGGCGCCCGGAGCCTGAAAGCCTGGGCCGATGCCTACACACCGAACAACAACTGGGAACTGGTGGCCGAGCCGGCTGACATCCGTGCCACGCCGACCCCCGAAAAAATGGCGACCGCCGATGCGCTGGCCACAGCCATGGCCGCGAAACTGAAATAACTATTACTGTATGTCATCCTGAACGAAGCCGAGGGAGCTTTGCTAAGATAAACATTACCCGATTCTTGAAAAGTTCCCTTGGCTTTGCTTGGGATGACAAAGGAATATTCCCGAAATGAAACCAGGAGATATATACACCGCCGCACTGATCGTGGCGCCGGAACATACCGCCGCCGCGATGGGCAGCGGGGACCTGCCCGTGCTGGCCACGCCGGCCATAATCGCCCTGATGGAAAACGCGGCGATGCTGGCCCTAAAGCCTTCTTTGGAGGCAGGGCAGAGTAGTGTAGGCACGGCCATCAGCGTCGAACACCTCAAAGCCAGTCCCATCGGCGCCCGCATCGAAGCCGTGGCCACCGTAATCGCCATCGACGGACGCCGGGTCGAGTTCTCCGTCGAAGCCCGGGAAGTGCCCGGATCGGGCGATCCTGTACCGATCGGCAGAGGCACGCACACCCGTTTCATTGTGGATGCGGTGCGCTTCCTCGGGAAGATTACCCAGTAAATGCCTAAATGATGTCATCCCGGTCGATGCCTCGGCTTTGCTATGGATGACACATTTTATCACAAAAACTAAACGATAGACTATTCAGGCTCGCAAAAAATTCGTAGCTTTGAAAGATAGTTTTCGCCAAAAATGGCAAAGCCAGCACCCATACACACCGCAATCCATAAAACAACAAAAATCACATAAACAAACACACAACCATGAGCGACAAAAAATTCCCCGCCGGAGTGCTGACCGGTGAAAAGGTCGGCCAACTCTTCGCCTACGCCAAAGAAAAAGGATTTGCCATTCCCGCCGTCAACGTGACCGGAACCGGTACGGTGAATGCCGTGCTCGAAACCGCCGCTGCAGTCAATTCACCCGTGATCATCCAGCTTTCGAACGGCGGCGCAGCCTTCTACGCCGGCAAAGGTCTCAAGCTCGAAGGACAAGAAGCAGCCGTACTCGGCGCCATATCGGCCGCCAAACATGTACACACCGTAGCCCAGGCTTACGGCATCCCCGTAATCCTGCATACCGACCATGCCGCCAAGAAGCTCCTCCCCTGGATCGACGGCCTGCTCGACGCCAGCGAAAAACACTTCAAAGAAACCGGCACTCCGCTCTTCAGTTCGCACATGCTCGACCTGAGCGAAGAGCCCTTGGCCGAGAACCTTGATATTTGCTCGAAATACCTCGCCCGCATGAGCAAAATGGGAATGACCCTTGAGATCGAGCTCGGTATCACCGGCGGCGAAGAAGACGGCGTCGACAACACCCATGTGGATTCGTCGAAACTCTATACCCAACCCGAAGAAGTTTGCCAGGCCTACGAAACGCTCAGCAAAGTATCGCCCAACTTCACCATTGCCGCCTCGTTCGGCAACGTACACGGCGTATACAAACCCGGCAACGTGGTGCTCAATCCCTGCATCCTCCATGACTCGCAGGAGTACATCCAAAAGAAACTCGGCACCGCGTCCAAACCCGTGAACTTCGTATTCCACGGCGGCTCGGGCTCTGAACCTGAAAAAATTCAGGAAGCCATCGACTACGGCGTAATCAAAATGAACATTGATACCGACATCCAGTGGGCCTTCTGGGACGGCATCCGCCAATACTACCACAAAAACGAGTCTTACCTCCAGAGCCAGCTCGGTAACATCGAAGGAGCCGACAAACCCAACAAGAAATACTACGACCCCCGCACTTGGTTACGTGCCGGCGAGGCCAGCGTCACCGAACGCCTCAAAATGTCCTTCAAAGACCTGAACTGTATCGACGTGCTGTAATCCCTCTCGGAACGACGGTTTCCCGCGTCGGGCGGGAAACCGTTTCAGTTTACGGGAGCATGCCCATCAAAAATGGACAGTGCCGGACGAGACCCCACCGTTTCTTCGCCCGGGCGGTTTTATGTTTCGCGCGGGCCTTTAACGGAAATCTTTTACCCCATATTCTTTTACCCATTCCCCATGAAAAACGCAGTTGCAATACTTTGCGCCGGAGGCCCCGCCCCCGGAATCAACACGGTGATCAGTGCCGTGACCAAAATCTTCACGCAGAACGGCTACAAAGTGATCGGCCTGAACGGCGGCTTCAAAAGCCTCGTCTCCGACGAGCCCGATTTCATCTACCTCGACTTCGAGATGGCCGACAACATCTACTCGCGCGGCGGATCGGCCCTTGTGATGAGCCGCTACAAACCCACCGACAAAGAGTTCCGCACCGATTTCTTTGAAAAATACAACGTGAAATGCCTGGTGACCATCGGCGGCGATGATACCGCCTCGACCGCCAACCGTTTCTCGAAATTTTTGCGCGCCAACAGCCTCGACGTGACCAACATCCACGTGCCCAAAACCATCGATAACGACCTTCCGCTACCCGCCGGGTACCCCACCTTTGGCTACAATTCGGCCAAAGAAGAGGGCGTTAAGCTGGCCACCACGCTCTACGAAGACGCCCGCACCAGCGGTAACTGGTTCGTCGTGTCGGCCATGGGCCGCGAAGCCGGGCACCTCGCCTTCGGTATCGGTGCCGCCTGCCACTACCCGATGATCATCATCCCCGAGATGTTCGACAAAACGCCCATCACTTTCGACAAAATCACCCGCCTGGTGATTTCTTCGATGGTCAAGCGCCGCCTGATGGGCATCCCCTACGGCGTGGCGATCATCTCCGAAGGCGTGTTCCACTTCATGAGCGACGAGGACATCATCGGCACCGGCATCGAATTCACCTACGACGACCACGGCCACCCCGAACTGGGCAACGTGAGTAAGTCGCATATTTTCAACATGCTCGTACAGCAAAAGTTGAAGACCCTGCGCATCAAAGTGAAAAGCCGACCCAACGAAATGGGTTACGAACTCCGCTGCTGCCGCCCGATCGCCTACGACCTCTCGTATGCCACCCAACTGGGCCTCGGCGTATACGAACTCTACAAAGCCGGACACACCGCCTGCATGGTGACCGTAGGCCGCGACGGCTCGACCGAGCCGCTGTTCATGGACAGCGTGGCCGACAAGAACGGAAAGATCATGCCCCGCCTGGTGGACGTACATTCCCATAAAGTGCAGCAGATCATGCAGAACAACCTGCACTACATCACCCCCGAGGACTACAAGGGCGCTGCGAAATTCGTGGATGATCCTACAGAATACGACTTCCTGAAGATACTCGAATGGAATAAATAGATCTTTATTAGATCGTTAAGCGAAGAAGGCTGCCCTGTATGGGGCAGCCTTCTTTTTGTGTGTCATCCTGGGCGGAGAGATGGGGATTTGTCGCGATTCTTTTGTAGCCGACATTCAGGTATCTATGCGGCAGCATTATTTACCGTTCGTCCTCAGATGGCAACCGAGCAGGTGGTCGTCGATATAACCCACGGCCTGCAGGTGCGCATAGCAGATCGTAGTGCCGAAGAATCTGAACCCGCGTTTTTTCATGTCCTTGCTGATGGTGTCGGATAGCGGGGTGGAGGCGGGGATTTCCGGCAAAGTTTTCCACGAGTTTACCACCGGCCTGCCTTCGGGCAGGAACGACTTAAGATAATTACAGAAACTGCCGAACTCCTTTTGCACCTCAAGAAAACAGCGGGCGTTGGATATGGCCGCTTCTATCTTAGCGCGGTTGCGGATGATTCCGGCGTTTTGCAACAGTCGCTCCACATCGTTCGGAGTGAAGCGGGCTACTTTTTCGGCATCGAAACCGGCGAAGGCTTCGCGGTATGACTCGCGTTTTTTAAGGACGGTATACCAACTCAGTCCGGCCTGCGCGCTCTCAAGCACCAAAAACTCGAACATTTTGGTATCGTCGGTGACCTCGCGGCCCCACTCTTCGTCGTGGTATTTCACATACAGGGGATCGGTGCCACACCATCCGCACCGGACTAATTCCTTACTCATCTTAGTTTTAGACAAAATCTATAAAGTGCTGTTTTTCAAAAATTAACAAACATTACTGCCAGTCGTCGAAAAATCAGCAGCGCGAAATTTACATCTCTTTTTTGGCGTAATCAATAGCACGGTTCAGCAGGCCGGTAAACGGGGCAGTGGCACGGAACTGTCCGACGACCCATTCCGCAAGGCCGGGTTCGGCAAGCTGCTCGGCGGGGATCGCTTTGGAAATGCTGTAATTTTTGTATTTCAGGTATTCGGCTAACTCGAAGTCGGTCGGAAATCCACGGGGAACTCGTTGCAGCCTGGTGCCAATCTCCAGCGAAAATCCTTTAGCCTTCGCGAGCGCCGCTTTAAATTCCGTGGGGTTGTCATAAATCTCGGTGCGGATGCTCTCCAATTCCTTGGTCGAAGGCATATACGATCCGGCGGCAAGAATATTATCGCCGATGTATTCCGATCCGGGAGCTTCGAGGTGAACATAGTAACCGGCATAGGTGGAGTGGCGCCCGTAGGCGCAAATGAAAGCGCCCAAGTGGGTTTTGTAGGGCTCTTTGTTGTGGCTGAAACGAATGTCGCGGTTGATGCGGTACATGCAATTTTTCGCCTTGACGTCTGCCACCGACGGATCGAAGGCGGAGATGCCGCCAATCACTTCCTGCACGAAAACCTCGAATCCGGCTTTGACAGACAGATAGCGTTTCCTGTGGGCATCGAACCATTCTTTGTGGTTATTAGCCTTCAGTTCGATCAGAAAATCCAGAGTTTCTCTGATGTCATAATCACTCATAGTGCCGAAAATTAGGAAATAATAGCGCCGATAATAGGGCAGGCCGGTTTTCCGGACCGTCCTGTTTAAGAAAGCAACAGGTTATAGACTCGTTCCCAGGGAAGGGTTTCCATACAGGCATAGTCGCCACGCCAACACTCTTTGTGCCCGTAGACCGAGCAGGGGCGGCATTCGAGTTCGGCCAGTTGCACCGCATCTTCGGGAGACTGGCCGAGGCCGAGGAATCCCGCATATGGGTGGGTAGCCCCCCAGACCGACACGACCCGCACCCCCAGCAACGACGCCATATGCATAGCCGAGGAGTCCATCGAGAGCATCAGGTCGAGGTTGGCCATCAGGTCCATCTCCTGTTCGAGCGTCAACATGCCGATGGCCGAGGTCACAGCGGGGTATTCTTCGACCAGACTGGCGGCCGATGCTTTTTCGGCCGGGCCACCCCCGAAAATGAAAATACGGTATTCGGGATGCTCGGCGATCAGGCGGCCGATGATCCTCTTGATATTGACAATGGGGTAGACTTTGCCGCGATGCTGGGCAAAGGGGGCAATCCCGAGCCATTTTTCACCTTCGCGGCGAATATAATCGATTCCGTGTATCTGCGGCGCGGGTCTCGGCGGGCGTTCCGGGAGCGCAGTCGGAGTAGGCAGTTCGAAACCGGCCCGGCGGAAAGCATCAGCATAGCGGTCGATGCTGGTGGGCAACTGGCGCATCACCTTTTTTTTACGGCGAGTGAGCGCTTTTTTCTCGTCGCGCCCCTTTTCCATATGTATGGTCTTGACTCCGGCCAACCGGTAGAATTTCCGCAGCAACCGCGAATATATCTTATCCTGAAGGTCGATCACCAGGTCGAAGTCGAACGGGTAGCTGTAGCGGAGCTCGTGGAACAAGCGCCACAGGCCTTTGGAGCCGCGGTGGTATTTTGCCAGGTCGACGTTGTGGATGCGGAGCTTGGGAACCCTGAAGAAGAACGGTTTGTAGAACGCCCGGGTCAGCATTACGATTTCGTACTGCGGATAGCGTTCGGCGAATGCTTCGAGTACTGGCGCGGTCATCGCCACGTCGCCCATGGCCGATGAGCGGATCACCAGTATTTTATTCGGTTTTCGTCTCTTCACAGGATCAGGGTAGGCTTCGGGGCATTATTTTTGAGAAGACGAGGCGTAGAGTACCGGATTGAGCGCCGGATCGTTGTACATCTTCATCTGTTTGTAGAGTTTCATGTATTTACGCCCGGCTTCGATGTCCGCGAGCAACTCCTCGATGGCAGTCGATAAGTCGCGGCGTTGTTCGAGCAACACGGCCAACTTGGCGGCACAGGCATCGTGGTGCGCCTGCGAAACCTCGCCGCCGCCCGAGCCTACGGGGCGGTCGGCTTCGGCCTGCATGTGGTAAATCTTGAGTGCCAGGATCGAAAGGCGGTCAACCGCCCAGGCCGGGGTTTCGGTATTGATCTTCGCCCCGGGCAGCGCGGCGACACCGCGGTATTTGTCGAGGAAATAGCTGTCGATGTACTCGACCATGTCGGTGCGTTCCTGATTCGAGGCATCGATGCGGCGCTTCAGCACAAGTGCCGCAGCAGGGTCGATCTTTGGGTCGCGGATGATGTCCTCGAAGTGCCACTGCACAGTGTCTATCCAGTTCTTGTGGTAGAGCAATGCTTCGAGCGAACCGGCCGGGTAAGGGTTCTCGATGGGATGGTCCACATCGTCGTAGCGGTGGTAGTCATCGATCGAGCGGGTGAATACCTGTCGGCACAGTTCGGTAAATTGCATGGCGGTTGGGGTTTTGTTTTGCGTGTCACAAATATAAGACAATTTGGGGGAATAGCCTCAATTCCGTACTTTTGTGATGCGGTTCGGCGAACTACCGCCGAAACTCCTCCGGAATAGCACATACTACAGATGATTCAACACAAGTTACTCGTTCTTCCAATTTGTTTCGCGATGCTCACGCTGCCGCTCCGCGCGCAACAGCGGAGAACCACGGCGGAAGAATATATCGAACGCTATAAATATCTGGCTATTCAGGAAATGCAGGACTACGGCATCCCTGCCAGCATCACCATGGCCCAGGGATTGCTCGAATCGGGCAACGGCAACAGCGCCTTGGCTACCGGCGCGAACAACCACTTCGGAATTAAATGCAAAGCCGACTGGACAGGCGCGCGGGTCTACCACGACGACGACGAAAAAGGCGAATGTTTCCGCAGGTACCGCACTCCGGAAGAGTCTTACCGCGACCATTCGCTCTTCCTGCGCAATGGGCAGCGCTACGCGTCGCTTTTCCAGCTCGATCCCACCGACTACCGAGGATGGGCCCGGGGACTCAAATCAGCCGGATACGCCACCAATCCGCAATATGCCACGCTGCTGATCAACCTGATCGAGCGCTACAACCTGCAAAGTCTCGACACGCAACCCCTTAGTGTAGCCGAGGCACGCCAACGGCAGCGGCGCTCGAATCGTACGGGCTTGCTTGTGAAACCTGTCCATCCGGTATTATACAATAACGGAGTACGCTATGTAGTGGCCCAAAGCGGCGACAGTTTCATCGCGATAGCCAACGAACGTGACATGCCGGTCGCCCGGTTGCTCGAAGTCAACGACATGCCCTACGACATGCCCTTGCAAGAAGGTATGGCCGTATACATTGCCCCAAAAAAGAACAAATCGGCCACCGTATTCGCGCACATAATGACAGCCGCCGACTCTTACCATTCGGTAGCTCAACAATACGGGATCAAACTCGGCAAACTAGAAAAGATGAACCCTGCGGCCCGCACCCAGCCGCCCTACGTCGGACAAATCATAAGACTCAAATAACCGTTATGGCAAAAACATCACACGTTCGCTATCTGGGCGACCTGCGCTCCGAATGGGAGCACCTGCAATCGGGCACCAAAATCACCGCCGACGCCCCGACCGACAACCATGGCCGCGGCGAAGCTTTCTCGCCCACCGACCTGATGGCCTCCGCACTGGCCGGCTGCATGCTCACCATCATGGGTATCGCAGCCCAGACTCACGGATTCAACATCGACGGCGCCGAAGCCGACGTCACCAAAGTGATGGGTAACGGTCCCCGCCGGGTGGTCGAGATCGTCGTCGAGATTACCTTCCCCACCGACTACGAGCCCAAATACAAAAAGATTATCGAAGCGGCCGCCCGCGAATGCCCGGTGGCCAACTCGCTGCATCCCGACCTGAAACAGACCGTGGTTTTCCATTACGGGAAATAGGTTTACGAACCTCTGTCCGTGGAATTTCGTCCGGCGTTTTCGCGCCCGGGGCGACTTAACTTTATGGCCATGCCGATCCTTTCCCGTCATTACGGGGGTTTCTGAAAAGCAGCAACCATTTCTCCCCTCACGATACGGATACCCAAATGTATTCCAACGCACCATGAAAATCAAAAGCGCCGAATTCAAATGCAGCAGTGAAAAGGTAGGGCAGTGCCCGGCCGGCGACATGCCGGAGTTTGCCTTCATCGGGCGATCCAACGTCGGGAAATCGTCGCTGATCAACATGCTCACGGGCCGCGCGGGGCTGGCCAAAGTGTCGGGGACCCCAGGAAAGACACGGCTGATCAACCACTTCGTCATTAACCATGAATGGGCATTGGTCGACCTGCCCGGCTATGGATACGCCCGCACCTCGAAGTCGATGCGCGCCGGATTCGGCAAGATGATCGACGACTACATCCTCCGCCGCGAGAACCTCTTCTTCCTGTTCGTACTGGTCGATTCGCGCCTTGAGCCGCAAAAGATCGACCTCGACTTCATCAACTTCCTGGGCGAGAACGGCGTACCGTTCGGCCTGGCCTTCACCAAGAGCGACAAACTGTCGGCCTCGCAATTGAGGCGCAATATGGAAATCTACGGCGTCACCCTCAGCGAGCAATGGGAAGAGCTCCCGCCGATGTTCGCCACCTCGGCCGAAAAAGGCGCCGGCCGCGACGAGGTGCTCGGATTTATCGAAAATTGCCTCGAAGCCGGTCCGGCCGAGGCGTAATCTGAAATTCTCAAGAGTAACAACCAAAGACCAACCACAACTTGAGCATTAAAGACCCTATATTCCCGTCATTGTCCAAAAACCAGGTGGCACTACTGCGTGCTAAATTGATGACAGGACATGTATTAGACAATAACTTTGACTTGACAAGCAGGTCAAAAGGCGGCGAAATTTATACGGTATTCGATTCGTTGGACGTTGCCAAACAATACATCGAAGAGCAAAAAACGCAACACGAAGGGGTTGAGTTCTGGGTGTATGGCCAAAACGAAGAAGTAATACTCTATGTCAAACCTGACCGATGGTGATAGCATGCGTGCCGCCAACCGGATAGGTTAATAACTTGATGATAACTTCCCGGGGCTGGATTTGGGGCTTCGCAGGCAAAGGCCTACCTTTGGGCAACTTTTCAATGAAGCGCCCCGCGCCTATCCGGCTCAGGTATACCTCTAAGACGCAAAAGAATTCAAATAAAACTTAAAAAACATTCAACACCAGCAACTTGTATGGGCGAGCAAAACAAGATCAAAATATTCTCCTGCCGTAACTCCCGTTACCTGGCCGAACAGATAGCCACGAAATACGGCACGCGCCTCGGCGATTCGGTCGTTGCCGAATTCAGCGACGGCGAATTCCAGCCCGCCTACGACGAAAGCATCCGCGGCTGCACCGTATTTGTCGTATGTTCGACCTTTCCGCCCGCCGACAACATGATGGAGTTGCTCTTGATGATCGATGCAGCCAAACGTGCTTCGGCTAAACGCGTGGTGGCCGTGATGCCTTACTTCGGCTGGGCGCGGCAAGACCGCAAAGACCGCCCGCGCGTGTCGATCGGGGCCAAACTCGTGGCCAATCTGCTGTGCGCCGCCGGCGTCGACCGTATCATGACGATGGACCTGCACGCCGACCAGATCCAAGGTTTCTTCGACGTTCCGGTCGATCACCTCTATGCCAGCGGTATCTTTGTCCCTTACGTCAAGAACCTCTGCATGCCCGACCTGTCGGTCGCCACGCCCGACATCGGTGGAGCCAAGCGCGCCAACGCTTACGCCCAGTACCTCGGTGCCCCCATGATCATCTGCCATAAACACCGCGCCCGCCACAACGTGGTGAGCGAAATGACCGCTATCGGCGACGTCGAAGGCCGTAACGTGCTGTTGCTCGACGACATGATCGACACTGCCGGTACCATCACCAAAGCCGCCGACATGATGAAGAACGAAATGGGTGCCAAATCGGTACACGCCCTCGTTACGCACCCCGTACTTTCAGGCCCTGCTTACGAACGCATCGCCGCCAGCGCCCTCGACGAAGTGATCACCACCGACACGATCCCGCTGCGCACAGATGTGGACACCTCGAAATTCACCGTACTGAGCGTATCCGACATCTTTGCCGACGCCATCGGCCGCGTCCACGACAACAAACAGATCAGCTCGATGTTCATTTTCTAAACAGATACACACTCATCCCGAGCAAAGCCGAGGGAACTTCTCAGGAATCTTTCGTCCAAGAAAACACACATGTCATCCTGAACGAAGCGGAGGATCTTGGCCAGTAATGATTCTCGGCCAAGATCCTCCGCTTCGTTCAGGATGACATTATTATTCTCAAGAACGGGAAACACTAGCACCCTGGCTCTGCTGGGAATAAAGACCAAAAACCCTGTTATCCGCCAAAACCGTACGGGGTTTCTATCCGCTTCAAGGGAAAGATTTACCCAGTGTATCTCAAGGCAACACGAAACAAATAGCACACATCCTGTCATGCTCGACATTCTATACGAAGACAACCACGTGATCGTGGTCAACAAAGCGCCGGGCCAGCTCGTGCAGCCCGACCCGTCGGGTGAGCCCGGGGCACTCGAAGAACTGGTCAAAGCATATATCAAGACAAAATACGACAAGCCAGGCAAGGTATTCCTGGGCGTGGTACACCGCATCGACCGCCCGGTAGCGGGGGCCGTGCTGTTCGCCCGCACCTCGAAGGCACTGGTCAGGCTCAACGAAATGCTACGCGAGCACACAGGAAAGATCAGGAAAACCTATTGGGCAATCGTCGAAAAGTCCCCGGAAGGCATGAACTTCCCACCTTCCGGAGACCTGAAGCACTACATCACCCGCAACGGAAAAACCAACCGCTCTTACGCATCGCCGACCCCGCAACGAGGCGACGCCAAAGAAGCCATATTGCGCTACCGCACGCTCGGTGGCAGCGACGGCAATCGCTACTGGCTGCTTGAGATTGACCTGATCACCGGGCGGCACCACCAAATCCGCGCCCAGCTTTCGGCCATCGGCTGTCCCATCAAAGGCGACCTGAAATACGGCGCAGCCCGCTCGAACCCCGACGGCAGCATATCGCTGCTGGCCCGCCGGCTGGAATTCGAGCACCCGGTCAGCCGCGAACTAATCACGGTCACCGCCCCACCGACTGCCGGGGATAACCTTTGGGCTTATTTCGCTGAGGAGTTCGGTACTCCGGAGCTTTCGGTAGCTTCCGGAGCCGGAAGTTCAAAAGAATAGGGCAATAGCTCCGCCGCCGACCGGACAATCATCGGATCGCCACTTTGGCGATACATAACAACCTGTATTTCTGACATCTGAGCGCGCTCTGCCTCAAGCAATACTTCACGACATCCGCCGCAAGGCGCAATCATTCCTCCCGCCTGTAACGACGGAGATGCCACGGCCACCGCCACAATGCGGCGTTCCGGCCACATAGCCCGCGCATAATTCACCGCCACGCGCTCGGCACAACTTCCCAACGGGTACGCCCGGTTCTCCTGATTATTTCCTGTAACCACCATACCGTCTTCAAGCAGGACGGCTGTTCCTACGCGAAAATGCGAATAGGGGGCATACGCTTTTTCAGCCGCCGCAAGGGCCGCTTCGATAAGTTGTGTATAATCCATATAGCTAAAATTATGAACTTTTGAAGCTGTTCGGATTCATCCCGGACGCCGAGCACAGAAACAAACCGGGAGAAAAGGGCAGTTGGACAGGAGGGGAAACCATCATGCTTTCGCCGCCCGGAGCATATGGCGCTTGCCGAGCGCCCCTTTCAAGCGTGTAACTTCAAATCTGGCAGCTCGCAAGGCCTGTTTTACAGAACCTTTGGATGAATAGGTGACCAATACTCCACCCGGTTTCAGCAAGGTATACATACTCCGCATCACCCGATCGCTCCACAACTCCGGCTGCACGTCGGGAGCAAACGCATCAAAATAAATGAGATCGAACTGTCCGGCCAACGGCATGAAATCAAATTCTATCAGACCCGATTGGTATTTTGAAATGGTAAATCGCTCGTCTATTGGTGTTTGTGTTGAATTACATGAACGATCACCCCAAGGAACGGAATGCAGCCGGGAGAACGCGTTACACGCTTCGTCGGTTTGCGGATAATTGAGCGTGTCGGCCTCTTCGCAGGTCAACGGATACAATTCTATTGTGTGATAGTCCACACTGAACCCACTTTGTCCGGCCTCCAGCAACGTCAGCCATGCATTGAGCCCCGTTCCGAAACCCACTTCGAAAACCGAAAGCGGGGGACGCTCCGCTTCGGCATTCTTTGCAGCCACAGCCGAAATCGGGGACGAGGCCAGAAATGGAGACGAAAGCGAAGCATTCAACACGTGCCGCAACCCCGCTTCTATAAACACGTGGCGCGACTCGCCCACGGCCCCCCGGTCGGAGTGGTAAAGCTCGCCCAGCAGCGAATGCCGGAGTGTATGCGAGCCGTCGGCTGTAAGCACTTTCTCATTCATAAAGCCAGGCTCTAAAGCAATTAGAAACGCCGTTTCAGTTGTACCACATTCTCGACATGATGCGTATGCGGAAACATATCGACCGGGCGCACACGGGTCACGGTGTAATCGGTGTCGAACAAAGCCAGGTCACGAGCCTGCGTGGCCGGATTACAGCTCACGTAAACGATGCGGGACGGTGCCGCCGCAAGGATCACCGCAGCCACATCGGCGTGGATGCCTGCCCGTGGCGGGTCGAGGATCACCACGTCGGGACGGCCATTCTCGGCCACGAAGCGTTCATTCAGCACGTCCTTCATATCGCCCGCGAAGAAACGGGTATTGGCAATGCCATTTTGGGCAGAATTGAGCCGGGCATCTTCGATAGCTTCTTCCACATATTCGATGCCGACCACCGACAAAGCTTGCGAGGCCACGAAATTGGCAATGGTCCCCGCACCGGTATAGAGGTCGTAGACCACCTCGCGGCCCGTGAGGTCGGCGAATTCGCGCGCCACCTTATAGAGTTCGTACGCCTGCGCCGAATTGGTCTGATAGAACGATTTGGGGTCGATGCGGAACATAAGGCCCTCCATGCACTCCTCGATGTAGGGTTTGCCCGCATAGCAGATCGCCGTCTGATCGCCCAGCGAATCGTTAAGTTTCTCGTTGATAACATAGTTAAGCGAGGTTATCTCGGGGAAACGTTCATGCAGAAGATCAAGCAGGACAGTGCGCTTCTCGGCGTCTTCACGGGCGAACACCACGATTACCATCACCTCGCCGGTCGAGGCGGTGCGGATCACGAGGTTGCGCAACAGCCCCGTGTGTTCGCGCAGATTGTAGAAAGTATAGTCGTTGTCGAGGGCAAATTCCCGCACAGCATTTCGGATGGCGTTCGACGGGTCGGCCTGCAACCAGCATTTGCGGATATCGAGCACCTTGTCGAACATGCCGGGAATGTGGAAACCGAGCGCCCCGCCACGGCCAACATCGCCCAATGGCGCACCCGAAGCGGCTTCGGCGCGGGTCACCCAGCGCTTGTCCGAGAAGGTGAATTCGAGCTTGTTGCGGTAAAAATCGGTCTGCGCCGAACCCACGATGGGTTCGATTTCGGGAATCTCGACACCTCCGAGGCGGCGGAGCTGGTCGGCCACCTGCCGTTGTTTGTATTCGAGCTGGAGAGCGTAGGGCAGCGCCTGCCACTTGCACCCCCCGCATTCGCCGAAGTGTTCGCAGAACGGCTCAACGCGGAGCGGTGAATATTCCTCGAAATCAAGCACATATCCCTCCATGAAGCGACGGCGTTTATTGCATATCTGTATGTTCACCACATCACCCGGCACGGTATGAGGCACGAAAACCACCATGTCGTCGATCCGTCCGAGGGATTTTCCTTCGGCGGCTATGTCGGTAATTTTCAGCCCGCTGATCTGGGGGTATTTGCTCTTTCTTGGTTTCATGAGGGCAAAGGTACACGTAAAATTCGTAATTTTGGTGCGGTTTCCGGACAGGACAAGCGGCCTGCTTCCCCGATACGGCCAGCCGGAATCACTCTCAATCAAAAGCCTAAACATCCATCCGCATAATGAACTTAGCCACCCTTACTTTCAATCCGTACAGCGAAAACAGCTACGTCGTGTCCGATCCGGCCACCCAAGAATGCACCATTGTCGACCCCGGCTGCCTCTCCGACCGCGAGAAGGAGCGGCTCGCTGCATTCATCGGCGAGCGCGGCCTGAAGCCCGTCGTGGTGATCGCCACCCACGGCCATATCGACCACATATGCGGCATCAATTTCGTGAAAGACCGGTGGGGTATCCCGCTGGCAGCCAGTTCTAAAGACCAGCCTATACTTGATTCCGCCACGGTATATGCCGCTACGATGGGTTTTTCGCTGGGCGACGAAGGTGCAGGCGGAGTCCCGAAAATTGACATCGACCTCGATGCCACATCGGAAGTCAAAATAGGAGAAGGTACGCTGCACATCCTCAAAACCCCCGGCCATACCCCCGGAGGAGTGGCCCTGTACGCCCCCGAAGAGGGTTTCCTGCTGAGCGGCGACACGTTATTTCGCGAAAGCATCGGGCGCACCGACCTGCCCGGCGGACACTATCCTTCATTGATGCAGAGCCTCATCGAAACCCTGATGCCACTCGATGGCACTACCCGTGTCTTTCCCGGCCACGGCCCCGACACGACCATCGCCCACGAACGCACGCGTAATCCGTTTATCACCGAAGCCCTGCAAGGTGAAGCGAAATACCATATGTAAGAGATGCTTTTTTTGCATGTCATCAAAGAACTATAATATGCGAATTGATATTATCACCCTTCTGCCCTCGTTGCTCGAAGGGCCGCTCAGCGAATCGATCGTCAAACGGGCCCAGCAGAAAGGACTGGCCGAGATTCACATCCACAACTTGCGCGACGAGTGCGAAGATAAGCACCGCACTGCCGACGACTACCCCTTCGGCGGCGAGGCCGGTATGGTGATGAAAATAGAGCCCATCTACAAGATCATCACCCGGCTGCAGGCCGAGCGCGACTACGACGAAGTGATTTACACCTCGCCCGACGGCAGACTCTACAACCAGCGCGAAGCCAACCGCCTGTCGACCCTGCGGAACATCATCATCCTGTGCGGCCACTACAAGGGGGTCGACCACCGCGTGCGCGAACACCTGATTACCCGGGAAATTTCCATCGGCGACTACGTGCTGACCGGGGGCGAACTGGCTGCAGCCATTATCACCGACAGCGTGGTGCGCATCCTGCCCGGTGCCATCGGCGACGAATGCTCGGCCCTGACCGACAGTTTCCAGGACGGCCTCCTCGCCCCGCCCGTATACACCCGGCCCGCCGAGTTCAACGGCTGGCGCGTACCCGACGTACTGCTCTCGGGACACGACGCCAAAATTGCCGAATGGCAAGAGGGACAGGCCATAGAACGTACCCGGCTGTTGCGCCCCGATTTATTGGAATAGCATTTGGGAGGTGGTAAATAATAACTATCTTTATGATATTATTCTAATATCTAAATCCCGGAGTCATGAAAAAATTATTGCTTGCCATCAGCGGGATCGTTGCCGCCACAAGTTTGTCGTTCTGTGTACAGGCACAGCCTCGCGGGATCGGGGGCGACTGGAACGGGCAGATCGCTTTTCCCGGCCAGAAACTGGCCATCGTATTCCATATCTCGAAAACCGAGAGCGGCTACACCGCCACGGTGGACAGCCCCGACCAGGGGGGGGAAGGCATGCCGGCCACCAGCACCACCTTTGCCGACTCGCTCCTGACGATCACGGCCACCAACCTGCGGATGACCTACACAGGCCGCCCCGAAGGCGATAGCCTGATCCGGGGGACGTTCGAACAGGGAGGATACAGGACACCACTGATCCTGCGCCGCGGCGCTTTCGAACGCAACCGTCCGCAGGAGCCGAAGCCGCCTTACCCTTATGCTTCGGAAGAAGTCAGGTTCGACAATCCGAAAGCCGAAGGGGTCACGCTGGCCGGAACATTCACCGTTCCAGAGGCAATGTTCTACGATTTCCCCAACCCCAAGGCTATGAGGCGATGGAAGCGCCAACACGGCAACGGTCGGTTCCCCGCCGTGGTGCTGGTCACCGGCAGTGGCGCGCAAAACCGCAACGAAGAGATCGCGGGGCACAAGCCCTTCCTTGTGCTGGCCGACTACCTGACCTGCCGGGGCATCGCCGTGTTACGTTACGATGACCGGGGCTATGCCCGGTCCACCGGACAATTCGCGGGGGCCACGACCGCCGATTTCGCCTCTGATGCACTGTCGGCTGTGGAATACCTGAAAACCCGCCCCGAGATCGATCCGCGCCGGATAGGCGTGATCGGCCACAGCGAAGGAGGTACTATCTCGTTCATCTGTGCCGCCGAAGCTCCTCAGGATGTGGCTTTTATCGTATCGATGGCCGGAATGGCCGTCCGCGGCGATTCGTTATTGACGATGCAAACCGCCGAGATACTAAGAAAATCGGGCAAAATGCCCGCCGGGGCGCTCGACATCTACATGTCCGCCCGCCGCAAAATCACGCAGGCTGCGGTGGAAAACACACCGGAATATATCGTTGAAAATGCCGACCGGATCATTGCCGAAGCCCTGCCCGCCGATACGCCGTTTGACCTCCGGATAGGCCTTTACCTGGAATTTCGCAAACTGATCGAGGGATTTGCCACGCCCTGGCTCAACTATTTTCTGAAATTCGATCCGGGCCCGGTCATCTGCCGGGTCGAATGTCCGGTATTGGCCATCAATGGCAGCACCGACCTGCAGGTGGAGGCACATACCAATATCGAAGCCATCAGATCTTCCTTGGGAAACCGGAGCAAAGGCCAATCAGTGCTCAGAATCTACCCCGGGCTCAACCACTTGTTCCAGCCTTCGGATACCGGCCTGCCCGACGAATACGTCGAAATCGAACAGACCATAGCACCGGTAGTGCTGTCCGATATCGCCGACTGGATTTTGAAAGTCGCCAAATAAGCCGTAAATTGGTGCGTCCGCGCACCCCGGATATTTTCATTTTTTTGATAATGTCATCCTGAGGCAGAGCCGAAAAATCTCGTACACCGGGGTCTTTCAGTTCTGTTGCGGAATATAAACGCCAACCCATCCCCGCGCAGGCGGAATATTGATATGAAGTATTACATCATTGCCGGCGAAGCCTCGGGCGACCTGCACGGCGCCAACCTGATCAAGGGACTGCTCCACGAAGACCCGCAAGCCGAAATCCGTTTCTGGGGCGGAGACCTGATGTCCAAAGCCGCAGGAGCGCAGGGTACCCTGATCAAACACTACAAAGAATCATCGGTCATGGGGTTCTGGGAAGTGTTCAAAAGCCTAGGACGAATCCGTAAACTGATGAAGTTGTGCCGCGAGGACATTGCCGCCCAGAAACCCGAGGTGGTGATCCTGATCGATTATCCGGGCTTCAACCTGCGCATTGCCAAGTTCGCCAAAAGCATCGGCATTCCGACTTACTATTACATAGCCCCGAAAGTTTGGGCCTGGAAAGAGGGTAGGGTAAAACGCATCAAAAAATACGTCGACCGCCTTTTCGTCATCTTCCCGTTCGAAATCGAATACTTCCGCAAGCACGGCATCGAAGCCTTTTATGCCGGGAACCCCATCATGGACTCGGCCGCCACACTTCCCCCGACCCCCGAAAGCGACCGGGCGTTCCGTGCGGAACATAACCTCGGCAAAAAACCTATCGTCGCCCTGGTGGCCGGCAGCCGCAAAGCCGAAGTACAGTATAACCTGCCCGTGATGGCCGAAATTTCGAGAGCCTTCCCCGACTACCAGTTCGTGGTGACCGGTGTGTCGTGGCTCGACAAGGAACTCTACGATAAAGCCCTAGCAGGCAGCGACGTGCGCTACACCTGCGACGCGATGCAGGCCGTAATCCGGCACGCTGTTGCGGCTCTGGTCACTTCCGGCACCGCTACCCTCGAAACCGCGGTGATCGGCACCCCGCAGGTGGTCTGCTTCAAAAACTCGCCCATCACCATGTGGATCGCCAAGCGGGTGGTGAAGTTGCCCTACATCTCGCTGGTCAACCTGGTGGTGTGGCGCGAGGTGGTCAAAGAATTGATCCAGGAAAACTTCACCGTTGCCACCGGAACCGAAGCCTTGCGTGCGATCCTCCCCGGCGGCCCCGGCCGAGAGAAAATGCTGGACGACTACGCCGACCTGCGCGGCCACCTCGGAGAGCCCGGTTCCTCGGAACGCATCGCCTCCGAGATGGTAAAGTCATTGATTCTTCACTCTGTAGTATAACTCTGGGTGGTAAAACAGCCTGTGTCCCCCAAGCCCGGCACGTAAATCACACTCAAGGGAGACCGGGCTGAATCTGAAGGCACCGAAATAAAACAATATGAAAATCATCTGCATCGGAATGAACTACGCCGAGCACGTCTGTGAGCTCCGCAGCGCGATGCCCCCGGAACCCGTGTTCTTCATGAAGCCCGACACGGCTTTGCTGCGCAACAACGAACCGTTCTACATTCCCGATTTTTCGAACGACCTGCACTACGAATGCGAACTTGTGGTGCGCATGAGCCGAGTCTGCAAAGCGATCGACGAAAAATTCGCCCACCGCTGCTACGATGAGGTCGGCCTAGGCGTCGATTTCACGGCACGCGACTTGCAGGAAAAATGCAAAGCAGGCGGCCTCCCCTGGGAGATATGCAAAGCATTCGACCACTCGGCAGCCGTGGCCCCGGAGTTCATTGCCAAAAACGAACTCCCCCCCGTGCAGTCGCTGAATTTCGAGATGAAGATCAATGGTGAAACCAGGCAGTCGGGTCACACCGACGACATGATCTTCGGCATCGACCAGATTATCGCTTATGTATCGCGCTTCATAACCCTGAAGATCGGCGACCTGATCTTCACGGGGACTCCCGTAGGCGTGGGCCCGGTACACATCGGCGATCGCCTCGAAGCCACGCTCGAAGGACGCAGGCTCCTCGATTTTGAAATAAAATAGGTCCGCCCTCCGGCACGCCCCCCCCTGCCGGATCCGGAACGACAGCTAAATCTAACGAACCACAACGCATATGCTACTGAAAGAACTTATCGAATCCCGGAACCTCGACATTATCCTGGCCAGCGGATCGCCCCGCCGCCGGGAGCTGATGGAGGGGGCCGGTATCCCGTTCCGGGTGGCCGAACGCTACTCGGTCAACGAATCGTCATATCCGGCCCGCACCCCGGCAGCCGAAGTTCCGGCATATGTCGCCCGGGCCAAATCCGAAGGATACCCCCACGCCCTACAGCCCAACCAGATCCTCGTGACTGCCGACACCATCGTGATCCATAAGAACAAGCCGCTCGGCAAGCCGCAGGACATCGACTCGGCGGTGAAAATGCTGCGCACCCTGTCGGGTAGCGAACACGAAGTGGTCACTGCTGTCAGCCTGCGCCGCCATTGTCCCCGGAAAGAAGATAAAACCCTCAACATGAGCGAATTCAGCGAACTGTCGAAAGTCACCTTCCGATCCCTGACCGCCGAAGAGATAGAGCATTACATCTACGAATACAAGCCCTTTGACAAAGCCGGAAGCTACGGCATTCAGGAGTGGATAGGACTGGTCGGCATCACCCGTATCGAAGGTTCGTACTACAATGTCATGGGGCTGCCCGTCGACCGCCTTTATAGCGCCCTCGGCGAATTCATCACACAGGTCTGATTTAGAGCTATTTTAAGCCCGAAATCCAACAGAAATAGTTACCTTTGCGCCGTGGAAACCCCAAGAATCATACAACTTCCGAAAATACTCGACCGCAGGGGCAACCTGTCGTTCATCGAGAGCAGCAACCACATCCCCTTCGACATACGCCGCAGCTACTGGGTCTACGATGTACCCGGTGGCGAAACCCGCGGCGGGCACGCCTACCGCCGCAACGAGGAACTGATCATAGCCCTGAGCGGTAGTTTCGACGTGGTGTTACACGATGGCATGCAGGAACACCGTTACCACCTGAACCGGTCTTATTACGGGATTTACGTACCACGCATGATGTGGCGTGTGCTTGAGAATTTTTCGACCAATTCACTGGCGCTCGTATTGGCATCGACCCCTTACGATGAGGCGGATTATATCCGCGTTTTCGAGTTATTCAAACAAGAAGCCCGAATATGATCAAACCACTGACGTCGTTGCGTTTCTTCTTCGCGTTTATGGTATTTCTGCATCACTACGTGATTGCCGGGAAACCTATATTCGCAGAAGGCTACATAGGAGTCAGTTTCTTTTTCATCCTCAGCGGGTTCATACTCTCCTATAGCTATAAAGAGCGTTTGTCGAGCGGTAAGGTCTCCAAAGGCGGATTTTGGATCGCGCGTTTTGCCCGCATTTATCCGTTACATTTGCTGACGCTGCTGGTAGCCATCGTCTTGCTTCATCCCCAGATCCAGGCCATTGGGGCCAATTTATTTTTGGTTCAAAGTTTCATTCCGGAACGGACGATCTATTTTTCCTGTAACAGCGTATCGTGGAGTATTTCCGACGAGATGTTCTTTTATCTGCTTTTCCCGGTCATCCTGTTCCTGTTTTCGAAGGCCGCTCCGCGAATTAAGATCGGTTGTTTCGCAGGTATTCTGATCCTCTACTTCGCGCTGGTTCTCACCACACCCGATACATACCATCACGCGCTCTTCTATGTCAATCCTCTGTTCAGGTTGCTGGATTTCGTGATCGGCATCCTGTTGTTCGAGACGTGGGAAAAGATACATCCCCTTTCGCCAAAAAACGGTTATTCGCCTTCGCCATTCTTCAGCAGAGTCGCTGTGGCCACGGTCATCGAAATGCTGGCCATCGGGCTGTTGGCGTTCTGTATCAGCCAGGCCGACACAATACCCGACGTATACAGATACGGAAGTTACTACTGGATCCCGATGGCGCTGATTATATACATCTTTGCCCAACCGGGAGAAGGCCGGCCGCGAGGTTATATCTCCAGGCTCTTGTCGTGGAAACCGCTGGTCATCTGCGGAGAGATCAGTTTCGGATTCTATATGATCCATCAACTCGCCATTCAGATCAGCAATGCGGCGTTTGCCAAAATGGGATTGGTACCTGGAGAACTTTCGCGATTTATTCTTATTTTCGGATTAATCCTCACGGCCAGTGTATTGAGTTTTCACTTCTTTGAAACCCCTGTAAACCGTTGGATTAAAAAGCAGTACCAAAAATACAACGAAAGGAGAAGCACCCGATGAAACCCATCAGCGTATACGACTGCGCGGTCGTCGAACTGCCCAAAATAAAGAACGACCGGGGCAACATCACGCCGGTCGAAGGCAACGTCAACCTGCCTTTCGACATTGCGCGGGTCTTTTACCTGTACGATATTCCCGGCGGCGAAGCCCGCGGAGCCCATGCCCACAGGACTTGCCACCAACTCCTGATCGCTGCGCACGGTAGTTTCGAGGTGCTACTCGACGACGGCACCACCAAACGGACAGTAGCCCTCAATCAACCCAATTACGGATTGCATATCCCTCCTGGAATTTGGGCCGCCGAGCAGGGTTTTTCGAGCGGAGCCATCTGCCTGGTATTGACCTCGCACAAGTACGACGAGGCCGACTACATTCGGTCGTACGACGAATTCTTAGCCTCCCGGAAAGCATGACAGCACTCCCGACCGATTTTCATACCGCCAGATATGGACTTGACGTTCGTCTGGTTGACGAAAGCGACGCCGAATTTATCGTCGGCCTGCGCACCGACCCCAAACTCAGCCGCTTTATCAACCCCACCGAAGGGGGAGTCGCAGCGCAGCGCGAATGGATACGCGGCTACAAAAAACGCGAGGCCGAAGGCACCGACTACTACTTCATGTTCGAAAAAGAAGGGCACAGGCTCGGGGTTTGCCGCATATACGACATCGAAAGCGACACCTTCGCCATCGGCAGCTGGATCTTTTCGCCCGACGCCCCGATGGGCGCCTCGATTCTGGCCGACATCATCACGCGCGAAATAGCCTTCGGGCTCTTTCCCGATAAGCGGTTGCGCTTTGACGTCCGGCAAGGCAATACCAATGTGCTGCGTTACCAGCACACTTACAAACCGACTTTGTTGCAAGAAGATGCCCAAGACTGCTACTTCGAGCTTTCCGCCGAAAATTTCGAAAAATACAAAAAGCTGCACCTGAGGATGTTTGCCCCCAAACCATAAACCAAATTCATCACACGCCAAGATTATGACCAACCAGGAAAAATACGACAAAGCCTTCACCGAAAGTCTCGAACTGAAAGCGGAACAACTGCCCGGAATCACCTACCAGAGCGTGCCGCTGTGGGACTCGGTAGGACACATGAACCTGATAGCCGCCCTCGAAGACGCTTTCGACATCATGCTCGAAACCGACGACATCATCGCCCTGTCGAGCTACAAAAAAGGCATGGAAATACTAAGCGCCAATTACGATGTTCAATTCTAAACTGCTGGAAGGCAGAATAGCCCTCGTTACAGGCTGCAACCGCGGAATAGGCAAAGCTATACTCGAAATATTTCTCCGGAACGGCGCCACAGTGTATGCCGCAGCCCGTACCGAAGGTTCGCTCGGCGACATAGCGGCCGAGTATCCGGGTTGCCGACCTGCGTACCTCGATGTGACCGACAGCGCCGCGGTAAAAGACCTGCTGATGCGAATCAAAAAAGAGAGTGGCCGCCTTGACGTGCTGGTCAACAACGCGGGAGTGATGCAAGACGCGCTCATAGGCATGATCTCCCGACAGCAGATCGAACAAACTTATGCCGTCAACGTGTTCGCAGTCGTCGAGCTGATCCAGTATGCCGCAAGGCAGTTCTTCAACCGTCAGAAATCGGGCTCGGTGATCAACATGACTTCGATCATGGGCGTTCGCGGAAACGCGGGCCAGATGCTGTACAGCTCCAGCAAAGGCGCCGTCATCGCCCTGACCCGGTCGGCCGCGAAGGAACTGGCACCGCTCGGGGTACGAGTCAACGCTATTGCCCCCGGGGCCATCGACACCGACCTGCTCCGCAGTTCACTCGGCGCGAATACGGCTGGCGGACAAGATAAACTCCTGGAAAAAGTCCTCATGGGCCGCCTCGGCACCCCCGAAGATATTGCGAAAACAGCCCTATACCTGGCCAGCGACCTTTCGGAATACGTGACCGGCCAAATCATCGGGGTCGACGGAGCCATGATCGTGTAACCATGTTCGAAGACAAAACCAACCCCATAGCCATCACCGAAGACGGACGCCCCCTGACGTGGAACGACGCCGAAGAGGCAAGCAAAGCCCTGAGCGGCATCATCCCGCCCCGGAGTCTTGTTTTCGCGTTGTGCAGCAACACTCCGGGCGCCCTGTGCGGCTACCTGGCCATGATCGGCAGCCGCAGTGTGCCTGTGATGCTCGATGCGGCCATGGACGCCGAATTGCTCGGTTCATTGTTGGCCACCTATACCCCCGCGTTTCTGTGGCTCCCCGAAGAACAGACCGTGCCGTTCGGCGGATGGAGCAGGGTAGTGTCATTGCACGGTTATGCCTTGCTCAAAAACCCCAACGCCACCCGCCACGACCTGCACCCCGACCTGGCCCTGCTGCTCACGACCTCGGGCAGTACGGGAAGTCCGAAATTCGTACGGGTAAGCTACCGGAACCTGAGCGCCAACGCCGAGTCCATTGCTCAATACCTGGAGATCGATGCGGCGGAACGCCCCGTCACAAGCCTGCCGATGCATTATTCCTACGGGCTTTCGGTGATCAACAGCCACCTGCTCCGGGGGGCCACCCTGCTGCTCACGCCCCGCAGCATTATGGAAAAAGAGTTTTGGGATTTTTTCAGGACTCAGGGTGCGACAAGCATTGCCGGAGTACCCTATACCTATCAGATGCTCAAGCGCCTGCGCCTGCAACGCATGGAATTGCCCACCCTGAAGACCCTCACGCAAGCCGGCGGGAAACTCGCCCCGGAACTGGTACACGAATTCGCCGAATGGGCCGAGGGCACCGGACGCCGTTTTTTTGTCATGTACGGCCAAACCGAGGCCACAGCCCGCATGAGCTATCTCCCTTATCTCCAGGCCCTCAGCCATAGTTCCAGCATAGGTATCGCCATCCCCGGCGGCGAATTCGAACTTAGAGACCTCGAAACCGGCGAACGCGTCACCACGCCCGAAACCCAGGGAGAACTGATCTACCGCGGACCCAACGTGACCATGGGCTATGCCGAAAACCCCGAAGACCTTGCGCTCGGCGACCGGAACCACAGCGAACTCCGCACCGGCGACATCGCCCAGTTCGATGCCGAAGGCTATTACTACATTGTCGGGCGGATGCAACGATTCATCAAGATATTCGGTAACCGCATCAACCTCGACCAAGCCGAACAACTGCTCCGGAGCATCATACCCGATTGCGCGTGTACCGGCACCGATGACCGGATGACTATCCACGTGACCGAAGCGGAGGATGCCGAAAAGGCCCGTAACTTTATGTCCCGGAAACTCGGCCTGCACCCTTCGTCGCTGGAGGTACGGATCGTAGGGTATATCCCCAAGAACAGCGCCGGGAAGATCCTCTATTCGCAACTGCAAGGCAAACCATGAGCTACATAGACGACATCATAGACATCCCCCCCTATTCGCTGGACAAAGCGGCCAAAAAGGCCCTGCTCGACCGGCGGATGGCCGAACTGTCGCGCCATCACTACGCTTCGTGTCCCGAATACCGCCGCATGTGCGATGCCTGGGGGTTCGATCCGTCGGACGACCATGCCCACGAAGAGGTGCCATTCCTGCCCGTGCGCCTGTTCAAGGAGTTCGACCTGCTGAGTATACCGCGCGACCAGGTAGTCAAGACCATGACCTCGTCGGGCACCACCGGGCAGGCCGTATCGAAAATATACCTCGATGCCGAAACCTCGCAAAATCAGACGAAAGTCCTGACCAAGATCGTATCTTCGTACATCGGCGGCAAACGAATGCCGATGCTGATCCTCGACTCGGCCGAAGTGGTCCGTAACCGCACCATGTTCTCGGCCCGCGGGGCAGGGATACTGGGCTTCTCGATGTTCGGCTCGAAGCGCCAATACGCCCTCGATGCCGATATGCAACTCGACATCGAAGGCATACGCACATTCCTCGAAGCCCACCGGGACGAAGATATATTCCTGTTCGGGTTCACCTTCATGGTATGGCAGCATTTCTACAAGCGGCTGGCCGAAACGGGATACAAACCCGACCTGAGCCGAGGGATCCTGATCCATGGCGGCGGATGGAAGAAACTTACCGGGGAACGGGTCACCCCCGCCGAATTCCGCAGCCGGTTGTACGAGGTATGCGGAATCACGCGCGTGTACGATTACTACGGGATGGTCGAACAGACCGGCTCGATCTACATGGAATGCGAAGAGGGACACCTCCACGCGCCCATATTCTCCGACATTATCATCCGGCGTCCCACCGATTTCTCGGTAGCTCCCCACGGAGAAACGGGGATCATACAAGTCGTCTCGGTGCTTCCGGAAAGCTATCCCGGGCACAGCCTGCTGACCGAAGACCAAGGGGTCATACTCGGCGAAGACGACTGCCCGTGCGGCCGCCTGGGCAAATACTTCAAAATCAACGGGCGCATTAAAAACGCCGAAATACGGGGCTGCAGCGATACCTATGCTACACAATTCAGATAACATACACTACCTGTTCCCCGCCACAGGCGCCGCGCCTGAGACGTTGTCCGCCGCAAAGCCGGACCAGCCTTTCAGCGCCGGTGCGGTCGACTTCCTGTCCGACCTCTCGGCAGCCCTGATGAAGGAACCGCAGGTGCGCGCCTGGCCCGATGTGGCCACCTTTGCCTTCTTCTGCCGCCGCGCCAACCTGGCAGGACTCGCCAAACAATACGCAGGCGACCCTCTGCGTCTCGGGCGCGGGCTGGTGTTCCACATAGCCCCCTCGAACGTACCGGTCAACTTTGCCTATTCGATGGTTTGCGGTATCCTGAGCGGCAATGCGAACATCGTCAGGGTGCCCAGCAAAGATTTTCCGCAAGTGGGTCTGATCGCCGATGCCATCGCAAAAATAGCCCCGGCGCATCCGGAACAAGCCGCGCGGCTAGCCCTCGTGAAATATGAACGGGGCAGCAGCGCCACCGGGGCCCTCTCGGCGCTTTGCCACGCCCGTGTCATCTGGGGCGGCGACGAAACCATTGCCAACATCAGGCAAAGCCCCCTGCCGCCGCGTTCGTTCGACGTGAGTTTCGCCGACCGCTACTCGTTCGCCGCCATTGATGCCGGGGCCTATCTGACGCACGGCAACAAAGCGCAGGTCGCCGAAGGGTTTTACAACGACACCTACCTGTTCGACCAGAACGCCTGCTCGGCGCCCCACCTGGTGGTTTGGGTCGGCACTCCCGATGAGAGCCGCGAAGCCCGCGACAGATTCTGGCAGGAACTTCACGCCTTCGCATCGAAACGCTACGAAATGGCCGATGTGCTGGCCGTCGACAAACTGACCGCCTTCTTCCGGCAAAGCCTCGGCGAGCGGATCCGCCGCGAACCGGCCGATGACAACCTGCTCTGGCGCACCACGGTGGAAGAGTTGCCCGTGGGCATCGAAAACTTCCGGTGTGCAGCCGGGTATTTTTCCGAATACTCCGCCGCAACGCTCGACGAGATCGCCCCGATCATCACCAACCGCTATCAAACCATAGCCTACCTCGGGTTCGGCAAAGACGAACTCGAAACATTCATCACCCGTAACCGCCCTTGCGGAGTCGACCGCATAGTCCCCATCGGGAAAACAACCGATTTCTCGCTGACTTGGGACGGATACAACATGATTAACACCCTAACGCGTAAAGTGACCGTCTTATGATCAAATTCCTCGACCTGCAAAAGATTAACGCCAGCTATGGCGACGAACTCAAGGCCGCTGCCGCCGCGGTCATCGACAGCGGATGGTACCTGCAAGGCGAACAAAACGCCAGGTTCGAAAAGTTGCTGTCCGAATTCCAGGGAACGCCACCGGAAAACATGATTGCCGTCGCCAACGGGCTCGACGCTTTACGCCTGATCCTGCGGGCCTATATCGAAACGGGAGCGATGTCTGAAGGTGACGAAGTGATTGTTCCCGCCAATACCTACATCGCTTCGATCCTGGCCATCACCGACAACCGGCTGACCCCTGTACTGGTCGAACCGTCGTCCGGCACCTTCAACATTGACCTCGACCGCATCGAAGCCGCCATCACCCCGCGTACCCGCGCCATCATGGTCGTGCACCTGTACGGCAGGGTAGTGTGGAGCGAACAACTCGAAGACCTGGCTGCCCGGCACAGCCTGAAAATCATCGAAGACAATGCACAAGCCATCGGCGCGCGCCGGAACGGCCGCCGCAGCGGCGCGCTCGGCGATGCCGCCGGATTTAGCTTCTATCCGGGCAAAAACCTCGGAGCCCTCGGCGACAGCGGAGCCGTCTACGCCCGCGACCCCATGCTGGCCAAAACGATCCGGACCCTGGCCAATTACGGGTCGCCCGCAAAATACATCTTCGAATATTGCGGCTATAACTCCCGGATGGATGAGATACAGGCCGCGCTCCTAAGCGTCAAGATCGGCCACATCGACGAAGAGAACGCCCGCCGGCGCACCATCGCCGACTACTATTGCCGTCACATCGCCAATCCGAAGCTCACCCTTCCGGAGCAACCCGCTGCCGCCGAAGAGCACGTATACCACCTGTTCGTGGTGCGTACGCCCGACCGCGAGGACTTTCAGAAATACCTGGCCGGCCAAGGCGTGCAAACCCTGATCCACTACCCGGTACCACCCCACAAACAGGCTTGCTACAAAGCCTGGAACAGCCGTTCGTACCCCGTCACCGAACAGATTCACCGCGAAGTGCTGAGCCTGCCCATAAGCCCCGTGATGACCGACGAAGAAGCCCGGCAAGTCGTAGAGATCATCAACCGGTATTAATCGGGCATTTTGACCAGCAAGGACACAGGCTTCGCAAATGGGCAATGCCAAACGGGAGTAACGACAAATGAAACTCAACCGCTGCACAGATAACTGATGCTACAACAACTGGGCACCAAAATAAACCGCATTCTCAAGGCCGATATGGTAAAAGTGTTTTCGCTCACTTCCATATCGACCTTGGTGCGTATGCTCACCGGGTTCGTCAGCATCAAAGTGGTGGCCCTGCTGGTGGGCCCAGAGGGCATTGCCGTTATGGGGCAGCTCTCCAATTTCACCACCATCGCCCTGGCGGCGGCGACTCTCGGTATCAACAACGGCATCACTAAATACGTGGCTGAATACAAAGACGACAAGCCCGTACTGTCGCTCTTCATATCCACCGCCTACAAGATTACCCTCTGGGGCAGCCTGGCCTGCGGGGCAGTCATGATCGCGCTCTGCAGACCGCTGTCGGAATGGATACTGCACGACGGGCAATGGTGGTACGTATTCGTCATTTTCGGCCTGACGATCATTTTCTATACCATGAACGGCCTGCTGATGTCGATCGTGAACGGCACCAAGGACTTCAGGAAGTTCGTATGGGTCAATATCATAGGGAGTATTGTAGGCCTGGTGTTCACCCTTGTCTTTGTGTACACGATGCAACTCGACGGGGCGTTGATCAGCATCGTGACCTACCAGAGCGTGATTTTCTTCGTTACCCTGTGGATGGTACGCCATGAATTCTGGTTCCGGAGCAGCTTCTTCCGTGCGAAACCCGACCGGGAAACGCTACGGAAATACTTGCACTATACCGTGATGACCCTCGTGAGCGTCGCCTTGCTTCCCGTATCCCAGATGATCCTGCGCGGTTACGTGATGACTAACATTTCGGAAACCGAGGCCGGCTGGTGGGAAGCCATGAACCGCCTTTCGAACGTATACCTGACGGTCATCCTGTCGTCGTTCAGCATATACTACCTGCCACGCCTGTCGGAGCTCAAGTCGGCATCCGAGCTGAGGCACGAGATCACCAATGCCTATAAATTCCTCGTACCGGCCATGCTGGTCGGATTTACTGCAATCTACTTCCTGCGCGATTTCCTGATCTGGCTATTATTTTCGCCCGAGTTCATCCCCGTACGCGACCTGTTCGCCTGGCAACTGGCGGGCGACTTTTTCAAGATAGCCAGCTGGCTGCTTGCTTTCCTGATGGTCGCCAAATCACGTACGGCAGCCTTTGTGTCCACCGAGATCATATTCAGTTTATCGTTCCTGGGGCTTGCCTTCTTCATGCTCAACAAGAATGGAATTGTGGGACTTACGCAGGCCTACATGCTGAATTACATAGCCTATACGATCACCATGGCCGTGCTCTTCCGGAAGGTATTGACGGCCAAATAAATACACAGCCATGGACAAACGCCCGTTGGTCACCGTAGCGGCGATCACCTATAATTCGGCACCATTCGTCGAGGAGTTGCTCGACAGCATAACTGCGCAAACGTACGACCGGATCGAACTGATCATATCGGACGACGGCTCGCACGACGACACCGTCGAAGTCTGCCGCCGATGGCTCGGGAACCACGCCGCGCGCTTCGAACGCAGCGAGATCATCACCACGGAACGCAACACCGGCATTTCGCCAAACAACAACCGGGCCCTGCGGGCGGCCACCGGCGAATGGTTCAAAGGCATCGCCGGCGATGATTTATTACTGCCTGAATGCATCGCCACCTATGTAGCCTATGCGGCTACGCATCCCGAAGCCCATTTTCTGTTCTCGGGCGTCGAGCCCTTCGGAGATATTAGTATCGAAACCCATTCGGCCGCTTTCTGGGACCGCAAACTCGCCATATTCCGCGGACTGCCCACAGCCCGGGCACAATACCAATACCTGCTCCGCAATGAAAATTTCGCCCCGGCCGCTTCGGCATTCATGAAAACGGAAACATTGCGCAAACTCGGCGGATTCGACGAGCAAATCAGGATGCTCGAAGATTACCCGCTGTGGATCCGGGCGACCCGGCAAGGCTACAAACTCAGCCTGCTCCCCGGGACACTTGTAAAATACCGTGCACACGGCGGCAGCATCCAGTGTCCCAATCCCAAGTTCGAACTCTCCGGCAGGCTATTCGCCCATAAATACACATACCGTACCCCCTTCTTCGCCGCCCTTGCCGCAGGAATAGACCCCCTGAACCCCGGCAACCCGCGAAATAAAAGAGCGTTAACGACACTAAACGTATTATCGCTCCCGATGCGGGCCTCCGCTTTCTTAAGGCGCAAACTCCGGATCAAAACGCAATAACCAGCTCCAGCCCATGGATGTATCTGTCATCATAGTCAATTACAAAACGGCCCCGCTGATCGTCGATGCCATCCGTAGCGTCTTCGAAAAAACCGAAGGCCTCGACTACGAAGTCATCGTGGTGGACAACGCCTCGGGCGACAATTCCCGGCAACTGTTGGAAACCGAGTTCGGCAAGCGGGTCGCCTACCTGCCGTTGCCCGAGAACGTAGGGTTCGGGCGGGCCAACAACGCCGGTTTCGCCATCGCCCGCGGACGCAACCTGTTGTGCCTGAACCCGGATACCATACTCATGAACAATGCCGTGAAAATATTGTCGGATTACCTGGACAGTCATCCACAGGCCGGTGTGGCGGGAGCCAATCTCTATTCACAGGCATTAAAACCTGCTTACTCCTATCATCTTTTCCCGGTGACAGTATGGACCGGAGAGCTGAACACGATGACATTCGGCCTTTTTACAAAGCCGATCCGCAGCTACAGCTTCAATCATTCGGGACATCCCAAAGAGATCAGAGGAAGTATCTCGGGAGCTTCAATGATGATCCCCCGCAAAATCGTCGAACAATACGGCGGATTCGATCCCGACTTCTTTATGTATTGCGAGGACACGGAGTTTTGCACGCGGATACGCCGCAAAGGATACCGCCTGGTCTCGGTTCCCGGCGCGCGGATCATGCATCTTGAGGGCGAAAGCACAAAAGACGCAAAAGAGCATCAAGTGCGCTTCTCGGCCCGGGGACGGCGTCTGTTTTACCGCAAAGCCTACGGAAACGGCTACCTGCAGATGGCCGATATAGCATGGTTAGCGGGCATGCACTTCCGCAGCCTTGTCTTCGCACTGACCGGCAAACGCACAAGGCTCAACAATAACAGACGCGCCATAAAAATATTCCGCGAGGTTAAAGCCCAAGATACTCCGACTAATGTACAACAACCATAACCTTATGACGCAGAAGGCTGGCGGAGCCGGAGCTCCGGTCGTTTCGGTAATCGTTCTCACGTACAATCAACAAGAGACCATATCGAGAACGCTGGACGCTATCCTCGCACAACAAACTACATACGATTTCGAGATCATCATAGGAGAGGATGCTTCTCCGGACGATGACACGCGGGCCGTTTGCCAGGCCTATGCCGCCGCCCATCCCGGAATAGTCCGCCTTTTGCCCCCGGCGCCAAACAAAGGGTTGATGCAAAATTACGCTGACTGCCTCGGCGAATGCCGGGGCCGCTATATCGCAGGGTGTGCCGGCGACGACTGGTGGCATAACCCGCACAAATTGCAGATGCAGGCGGAATACCTCGATCAGCACCGGGAATGCGTACTGGTCTACACCGACTACGACATCTACAAACCGAAACGCAACCTTACGGTACACAACGCGTTGGGCCATGATTCCCGAGATACTTCCGGAAATATGACGGACAAACTGCTACGGGGCTTTTTCCTGCCGCCGATGACCGCCATGTACCGCCGCGAGGCCTTGGAAAAAATCGACTTCGGCCAGTACATTGCCGGGGATTATATGGCCGAAGACTTGCCTATGTATCTCGATTTCTCACTGATGGGCGTCTTCGGATACATTGATGCCTCTACCGCGACATATACGGCATCCGGGGGATCGGCCAGCCATTTCGACGATGCCCGGAAAATGGAGTATTTCAATGAGAACATGCTCCGTATTCGCCGGGAGTTCATACAGCGTAAACCTTCGGCCACATCCGTTACGGATAAGCAACTGACAGAAGAATTCAACCACCGCATGCTTTGGTCGGCATTCGTGCTGTGCGACAGGAAGCTGGCCCTTAAATACGATTCGCTGATCACAGCACGAACGGCAAGGGAGAGAGCGGTTGCCATTACCTGCAAAATACCTATCTTGTTCCGGACATATTTGCTGCTAAGAAAAATAATACGCCGATGATCCCCCGTACAATACATTACATCTGGTTCGGCGGAGCCCCGATCCCCGAACGATACCGGAAATTCATAGACCACTGGCGCACACTGATGCCGGACTGGGAGGTGATCTGCTGGGACGAAACCAACTTCGACCCCAGGCAATGCGACTATTGTCGCGAAGCCTACGAAGCCGGGCGCTGGGCTTTCGTGTCGGACTACGCGCGCCTGAAAGTCCTGTACGACCATGGCGGTATCTACCTCGACACCGACGAAGAACTGATCAAGCCCCTCGACCGGTTTGCCGGACACAAAGCAATCTTCGGTATGGAGCCGGGTAACCGGATGCAGGCCGGACTATTGGGCTGCGAACCCGGAAGCCCCGTCATGCGCGCCATGCTCGACCACTACGAGGGCATACATTACCTGCAGCCCGACGGTACACAGGACAACACCGTCATCGGCACGCACATTGCCGGAGTGTTGCAGCAATTATACCCTTCGTTCCGCTACGACAGCCACATCACCCAGGAGCTGGAGAGCGGGGTAGTGGTCTATCCCGACGAATACTTCTGCCCCGACCTGCTGGGCCTGAAAATAGGGGAGAACAATTACGCCGTACACCGGCCCATGGGGTCGTGGCTCAGCACCGGAGGCCGCCTGCGCAAGAACTTGTACATCCTGGTCACCAGGATCAGGCCCCTGGCCTGGCTCTATAAAAAAATCAAGCGGTAACCGGGTAGTCCCCCGAAAAGGAAGGCCTCGCTTTTTAAATCCGAACCACTGGTAAACAGCAGATTTTCCGCAGGAAGGCCCCGCGCGCGCAACCAGACAACGATCAAACGATAAATCTTCCGGGGCAAAAACCCCGAATAACTACACAGAATAACCGGTGCTCCCGTACTACCTCATATTCGGCCTGCTGGCCCTGCTGGCTTTCTCCGACGCATTCACGGTCAACCCGCGCCAGAGGCAGTTGCTGTTCCTGTTCGCCGGGCTCGTACTCGCACTCTTCGCCGGGATGCGCTCCGACGTATTCCCCGACTACGAAGCCTATGCACTATACTTCGACGAGCTCAGCTCTGGCAATGAAAGCACGCTGGTTGCCACGGAACCCGGGTTTATCCTGATCAACAAGGTCATCGGATTTTTCACCGGTAACTCCGTATGGCTCTTTATGTTCATGGCAGTTACGGCGGTTGCGATCAACCTCAAAAGTTTCAAAGACTACACCCCGTTCTTTTTCATTCCGGTGCTGGTCTATTTTTCGCACACCTACCTCGGGCGCGAACTGATGCAAATCCGGGCCGGGGTAGCGGCGGCCATGTGCCTGTTCGCCCTGCGATACATCATGCGGAACCAGTTCTGGAGATTCCTTTTGATCGTGCTGGTGGCCGCTTCGGTACACCTGGCCTCCCTTGCCTTTATCGTGGCATATCCTGTCGTGAAAATGAACATGGGACGCAAGACCTGGGCTTTGATCCTGACAATGTGTACCCTGATCGGTATCGTCAGCCCGCTCGGCGCCCTGCTGCGCCAACTGCCATTCGTCGACGCCATAAGCCGCCTGCAGGACTACACCGCAAGCGACACCTACGGCGGAAGCCTCGGAGTCCTGACCAATCCCACCTTCCTCAAGCAACTGTTCATCAGCTCGATAGGGTTAGTGTTCTACGACAAACTCAGCGCCAAAGTGCCGTATTTTCGGACTTTCCTCATCTGTTACCTGATCGCGACCTGCTGGTTGGTACTATGGAACGACTTCGGTATTCTGGCCGCCCGCGTCGCCACTTTCTTCTCGATCAGCGAAGGGCTCCTGCTGGCCAGTTTCATGTACCTGGTATCGCGGGAATCCCGGCCGATATACGTAACTTTGGTGATCGCACTGGCATTCATGATGCTGTACTTGAACCTGAGCGACCCTCATTTCCCGCCATACCAGTCAGTGTTGTAATACCACTATGAAGATACTGCATATCACCAACATGTTCGAGCAGGGCGGGGTAGACAGCCTGCTCATGCAACTGTTGCCCCGCATGGCCGCCGCAGGGCATCAGGTGGAATTGCTGGTGTTGGCCCGCAAGAATGCCTCGAAGGCCGCAGAACTGGCAGGGCAGGGCGTTCCTGTGCATATCGGAAAATATGCAAACGTATATGATCCTCGGAACATCGGCCAGATAAGGAAACTGCTCAAGAAAGGCGGTTACGATCTGATACACACCCATCTGTTCCCGACGCAGTTATACGCCATCCTGGCCGTCGGCTGTATGGGAAAATGCAGGCCCGCGATGGTAACGACCGAACACTGCACCACCAACAACCGGCGGACAAAGCGCTGGTTCCGCCCGATTGACCGTTTCATGTACAAGCACTACGATACGGTGGCCGGGGTTTGTGACGCCGCGAGGGATAACCTCAGGCAATGGTCGGGGCAATGGGATAAGATCGTGTCGATTCCCAACGGTATAGACACCGCTGCCTTCGCGGGGGTAAAACCGTACACAAACGAAGAACTTGGCCTGCCCCCCGCGGCGCGCAGAGTGGTCATGGTGGCCCGCTTCTTCGGCCAGAAAGACCAAGCCACGGCCGTACGCTCCATGCAACACCTGCCCGCCGATGTACACTTGTTGTTCGCCGGATCGGGCGAAACCCTCGAAGCATGCCGTTCGCTGGCCGATACGCTGGGTGTGGCCGACAGGGTGCATTTTCTCGGACGGTGCGACGACGTGGGCAGGGTAGTGGCCTCGGCCGATATCGGCATGCTCTCCACATTCTACGAAGGGATGCCGATCAGCATACTCGAATATTTCGCACTGGGTAAGCCTGTCGTGGCCACCGATGTCGACGGCGTACACGAGCTCGTCGGCGACCTGCGCCTGCTGAACCCGCCGCAAGACGACAGGCTGCTGGCCGGCAATATTCTTTACCTGCTCGACCATCCGGATTACGCCCGTCAAACCGCCGACCGCAATCTGGCCAAATCGCAAGCATACACCCTTGAGAAAATGAACGCCGCCTATCTGGAACTATACAACCGGATGACTCGGGCGACAGCCACAAACGCAAGACGATAGCACACCATGGAATCCACTGCAAATCCCTTAGTTTCAATCATCACCCCGAGCTATAACTCCGAGCGGTTCGTGGCGCAAACCATCGAGTCGGTATTAGCCCAAACTTTCGGCAATTGGGAGATGGTCATCGTGAACGACGGCAGCAAAGACCGTTCGCCAGAACTGATCCAAGGGTTCGCCAACCGCGACCCCCGCATACGGCTGATCACCCAACCCAACGGCGGTTCTGCTGCTGCGCGCAACAATGCCTTGCGCCACGCCCGGGGCCGCTACATCTGCTTTCTCGATGCCGACGACCTGTGGGATCCCGGTTTCCTCGAAGCCCAGCTTGTCTTCATCCGCGAGAAACAAGCCGCCGTAGTATTCGCCTCGTACCGCCGCATCGACGAGAGCGGCCAGGAGATCCTGAGACCATTCGTCGTGCCCGGAAAGGTGAACTACAAAGGCTTGCTGAAGACCTGCTCCATCTCGTGCCTCACGGCAATGTACGACCGAACGAAGACCGGCGAAGTGTTTTTCCGTGAAGAGCTCAAGAGTATGCGCGACGACTTCGTGTTTTGGTTATCGATCCTCAAGCGGGGAGGCTGTGCCTACGGAAACCCGGCCATACTGGCCTCGTACCGCGTATTCACTGCCAGCACCACGGGAAACAAGCGCAAGGTCATCAAGCCGCAATTCATGGTCTACTACCAGGTCGAAAAACTCGGGCTGCCGGGGAGTATCTATTATTTTATCCACTGGGCCGTCAACGGATTCCTCAAATACCGCTAAACCGTTATGGATCTTATCATAGGGGCCGGTGTCTCAGGCATCAGCTATGCCAACTTCACCGACAACGATTTCCTGATTCTCGAACAGGAACCGGAAATCGGGGGTTATTGCCGCACCATCAAGAAAAACGGATTCGTCTGGGACTATTCGGGCCACTTCTTTCACTTCCGGCACCCTGAACTCGAAGAACTGGTGTGCCGGCACATCGACCCGTCGACCCTGCGGAAGGTCGAAAAACACACTCAAATCCTCTATAAGGGACAGTATATCGATTTCCCGTTCCAGAAAAACATCCACCAGCTTGACAAAGAAGAGTTCATCGACTGCCTGTACGACCTGTTCGTCGCCGATCGGCAGACCGAGCCAAAGAGCTTCAAGCAGATGATATACAGAAACTTAGGCATATCTATCGCCGAAAAGTTCCTGATCCCCTACAACCAGAAACTCTACGCCTGCGACCTCGACACGCTCGATCAGGATGCCATGGGGCGCTTTTTTCCCGCTGCCAGCCGCGAAGAGATCGTGCTGAACTTCCGGAATTCGCAGAACAGCTCGTACAACACCTTCTTTACCTATCCGACCGGAGGGGCCGAGGCCTACATACATTCGCTCGCTTCCAATATCCCTGAGGAAAAGGTAGTGCTCAACGAACGGGTGACCGGGATCAATTCCGCCGAAAAGTCAATACGAACGAGTCTTGGCCGCGAACTCCGCTACGACCGCCTGATTTCGACCATGCCGTTACCCCACTTGCTCGATATGGCTGGAGTGGAGTACGACCGGACTGTTTTTTCGAGCAACAAGGTGCTGACGTTCAACCTCGGATTCGACCGCAAAGGTTGCGATCGAGTGAATAGTTGGATATATATCCCTGACCCTGAGGCTGTTTTTTACCGAGTAGGGTATTACGACAATATCATCGGTGGCGACCGTATGTCGCTTTATGTAGAAATCGGACTGAGACAGGGCCAGCCCCTTGCCCCGGAAACCGAATACCTGGAACGCATCCTGAACGACTTGCGCCGCATGGGCATTGTGACCGACCAGAAGCTGACGGATTATTCTGTCGTACTGATGGATCCGGCCTACGTGCATATCAACCGGGACGGCATTGCCGAGACCGAACACTGCAAACAATTACTGGCCTCTATGGATATTTATTCCATCGGCCGCTACGGCAGTTGGACGTATTGTTCGATTGAAGACAATATTCTCGAAGCCCGTGAGCTGGCCGCCGCAATCAGCCAATCCCAATAGACGACCACCAAGCGAGCGAGAAGCGAACTAAGAATCCCTCGGCATTTCGCTCTTCCCTTTGTAATTTAACATAATATAAATTATAGAAAAATAAAACAAGGCTAAAAGAAGCCAGATAGAATTTAACATAATAAACCTGCTCCTACCGTCGTATACCGCTACAAATCAGGCAAGGGGGGAGGGATTAAAATAAAACAGGCGGAGAAAAGATTCTCCGCCTGTTCCGGTTTGTATATGGATAAAGGTTAATCTTTCAGCTTGGCCAGCAGAAATTCGCGGTTCAGGCGGGCGATGTGAGCGATCGAAATGCCTTTGGGGCATTCGACTTCGCAGGCGCCGGTGTTGGTGCAGCCACCGAAGCCGAGCTCGTCCATCTTGGCGACCATGGCTTTGGCGCGGCGCGAAGCCTCAATGCGTCCTTGAGGAAGTAGCGCCAGCGATGATACGCGGGCCGCCACGAACAGCATGGCCGAACCGTTCTTGCAGGTGGCCACGCAGGCACCGCAACCGATGCAGGCGGCGGCATCCATCGATTCGTCACTCTTGTGCTTGGCGACCGCAATGGCATTGGCATCGGGCACCCCGCCGGTGTTCACCGAGATAAATCCTCCGGCTTGGAGCACTTTGTCGAATGCCGTACGGTCGACCACGAGGTCTCTCACCACGGGGAAAGCACCGCTACGCCACGGTTCGATCACGATCGTTTCGCCGTCGCGGAACTTGCGCATGTGGAGCTGGCAGGTGGTCACATCGTCGTCGGGCCCGTGGGCGCGCCCGTTCACGAAGAGCGAACACATGCCGCAGATACCTTCGCGGCAGTCGTGGTCGAACGCGATGGGCTCTTCGCCGGCGTGGATCAGGTTGTTGTTGAGCATGTCGAGCATTTCAAGGAACGACGTGCCGTCAGAAACGCCTTCGACCGTATATTCTTTGAATTCTCCTTTGGCTTTGGCGTTGGCCTGGCGCCATATCTTGAGTTTGAAATTCATCGTATTGTGTTTTCTAAAATTATCACTACTCTACCCTTCTGGTTTCCAGCAAGATCGACGGAATGTTATGATCCCGCGGACCCCGAGGGGGCGCAGGCTTTATTCTTTGTAGTTGCGTTGGGCCAGCTTGATGGCTTCGAAGGAGAGTTCTTCCTTGTACATGACAGGTTCTTTATCAACTCCCTGCCATTCCCAAACGGCCACATAGGTAAAATGTTTGTCGTCGCGCTGGGCTTCGCCTTCGGGCGTCTGGTACTCTTCGCGGAAGTGGCCGCCGCACGATTCTTCGCGGTTCAGTGCGTCGCGGGCCATCAGTTCGCCCATTTCCATGAAGTCGGCCACGCGGAGGGCTTTCTCGACTTCCTGGTTGAACTCGCCGTTGACACCTGGCACTTTCACGTCGGCCCAGAATTCCTTACGGAGCTTCTGTATCTTGGTGATGGCTTCGGTCAGGCCGGCCTTGTTGCGGGCCATGCCGACGTTGTCCCACATGATGTGGCCAAGTTCTTTGTGGAATTCGTCCACCGTACGTGAACCTTTGACAGAGAGGAGCTTATCGACTTTCGCGCGGATAGCGTCTTCGGCTTCGGCGAACTCTTTGGCGTTGGTGTCCACGCGGGGGGTCTGGATCTCGTGAGAGAGGTAGTCGCCGATGGTGTACGGCAATACGAAGTAACCGTCGGCCAGCCCCTGCATCAGGGCCGAAGCGCCAAGGCGGTTGGCACCGTGGTCGGAGAAGTTGGCCTCGCCGATGGCGTACAGGCCCGGGATCGCGGTCATCAGGTTGTAGTCGACCCAAATGCCGCCCATCGTGTAGTGCACGGCCGGATAGATCATCATCGGCTCTTCGTAGGGGTTCACGTCGACGATCTTTTCGTACATCTGGAAAAGGTTGCCGTAACGTTCTTCGATCACGTGCTTGCCGAGGCGGGCGATGGCGGTCGAGAAATCGAGGAACACGGCCAGCCCGGTTTCATTCACGCCGAATCCGGCGTCGCAGCGTTCCTTGGCGGCACGCGAAGCCACGTCGCGCGGCACGAGATTACCGAAGGCGGGATAGCGGCGCTCAAGATAGTAGTCGCGGTCTTCTTCGGGAATTTGCGAAGCTTTGAGGGTTTTGTTGCGCAGTTTTTCTACGTCTTCTCTTTTCTTAGGTACCCAGATGCGCCCGTCGTTGCGGAGCGACTCGGACATCAGGGTCAGTTTCGATTGTTGCTCACCGTGTACCGGGATACAGGTGGGGTGGATCTGCGTGAAGCAGGGGTTGGCGAACATGGCTCCTTTCTTGTAGCACTGCCAGGCGGCCGAACCGTTGGAGTTCATGGCGTTGGTCGACAGGAAGAATACGTTGCCGTATCCGCCGCTGGCAATCACCACGGCATGGGCGCCGAAACGTTCGATCTCGCCGGTCACAAGATTGCGGGCGATGATCCCCCGGGCTTTGCCGTCGATCACCACCACGTCGAGCATTTCGTGGCGGGGATAGCTTTTTACCGATCCTTTGGCGACCTGGCGGTTGAGCGCGGCATAGGCGCCGAGCAACAACTGCTGACCGGTCTGGCCGCGGGCATAGAACGTGCGGCTCACTTGGGCGCCGCCGAACGAGCGGTTGTCGAGCAGTCCGCCGTAGTCACGGGCGAAGGGGACACCCTGGGCCACGCACTGGTCGATGATCAGGCCCGACACTTCGGCCAGACGGTAGACGTTGGCCTCACGGGCACGGTAGTCGCCGCCCTTGATGGTATCGTAGAACAGGCGGTATACCGAGTCGTTGTCGTTCTGGTAATTTTTCGAGGCATTGATCCCCCCTTGAGCGGCGATGGAGTGCGCGCGGCGGGGCGAATCGCTGATACAGAATGCCTTGACGTTGTAGCCGAGTTCCCCGAGCGAGGCGGCAGCCGAAGCGCCGCCCAGTCCGGTTCCGATGACTATGATGTCGAGTTTTCGCTTGTTTGCGGGGCTGACCACTTTGATGTCAGCCTTATGTTTGGTCCACTTTTGGGCCACGGGGCCCTCGGGGATTCTTGAATCTATTTTAAGCTCAGCCATTTTCTCTGTGTGTTTATCAATGTGATTCGCGATTACTCTTCTTTTTTGGGTTCTTCGTCATCGTCATCTTTTTTGCCGCCCATACGCGAAAGCAGAATGGCGCCGCCAATGATACCGAGGACGAGGAGCTTACCGCCGATTTTATCCCAGAAGGGGATGGGGTTTTCGGGAAGTTTGCCGAGTTCGTAGGTGTCTACAAACCACTGCAGTTGTTCGTCGCTAATGGTATAGTAGGTTTCCGAATCGCTTTCGTAAGTGACGCAGTATTTCCCGTCATAGTTCCAGAGGGGTATCCAGGCAATCCATACTTGTTTGTAGAAGTACGAAAGGTTGAAGTACGAGTCTTCCTCTTCGTCGTAGGAAGTCGAGTCGTTAGGCAAGTCGACTACCGTCGCAAGGTTCTCGTATGCAGTCGAGTAAGGAACTCCGGCCGCATTGGCTTTGGAGGCCGGGAAGGCAAAGATGGCGGCTAGCGCCAAAAGGGTTATGAGTTTTTTCATTGTGGGTCTTGTTTGTGGGGTGGGATTATATGACGTTGAAAATGACTGACAGGGGAATGGAAAGGAAACCGAGACATACGACAGCGGCATAGATGTTGGCCAGGAATTTCCAGCGGCATATCCATTTTTGGTTGTCGAGGCCGACGGTCTGAAAGGCCGACCAGAACCCGTGGCGCAGGTGGAACCACAGGGCCACGATCCAGACGCAGTACAGGACTGTGATCCAGGGGGTCGCGAAACTGGCTTTCACCAGTTCGAAGTCGTTGGCCACATCCCGAAATTGTATCTTGAACCAAAAGTCCGACAGGTGGAACGCCAGACCGCCGAGCACAAGGACGCCCAACACATACATATTACGCGATTCCCATTTCGAGGAATTGCATGGCGCTTGTTTTTTATACCCCACCGGACGGGCCTTCATGTTGCGAAGGGTAATGACGCTTGCCCAGGTGATGTGGACGATGAAACCGAGCGCCAACACCGGAACCATGATCTGGATCAGGGGGTTATTGTTCATGAAGTGCGTCATTTCGTTGTAGAGTTCCTCGCCACCGAATATCAGCATATTCGCTACGAGGTGGACCAGCAGGAAGAGTATCAGGAAAAGTCCCGACAGGCTCATAACCACTTTCTTGGTAATGGATGATCCCCAAATTTTCATTGTGTTGTTATTAATAAGGTATTGAGTTTGTTGTCTGTCATTAGGCGTTGAATGCCTTTGTTTTCGAATGTTCCCGCAGCCTGCCGTATACCGCCGGAAGCATGTGATCCGGGGAATTCCGGTGTGTCTGCCACCCTACCTAGTAATAGGTAGGTTTTTCGAAAGCACAAATGTATCTCTCTTTTTCGAAAGATACAAGTGTTTTGTTATTTTAATAACACTACCCCTTCTGATAAGGAGAATCCCCAGGCTATCGTCTTTTTACTCCGGACCGAGGCAAAATCACGCAGATTGTCAGATTTGAAGCGGGCTTTGACTTAAGCGCCAAAGACTAGGCGTTGTCCCCGGATGTTGTCGCACACTCCCCCACCCTTTGTATAAACGACGGCGCCGTTCACCAAAGTATGGGTGACCGAGGCGGCCATACGGGCACCTTCGAAGGGCGACCAGCCGCATTTGTAGAGCAATTCTTCGCGCGTGACAGCCGTATCGGTGCCGGTTTGCACGATGGCAATGTCGGCGTAATATCCGGGACGCAGGAAGCCACGCTCTTTCACGCCGAACAAGCGCGCCGGAGCATGGCACAAACGCTCGGCGACCAATGCGGGATCGCCGGCAAAGAGGGTAAGCATGGCCGGCAGCAAGTGTTGCACCGACGGCGCCCCCGAAGGAGATGACAAATAGGGATTCTGCTTTTCGGACAGCAGGTGCGGGGCGTGGTCTGTACCCACGGTGGTGACGATGCCGCTTCGCACGGCTTCGCGCAGAGCCTCGCGGTCGGCGGAGGTTTTGATGGCGGGGTTGATCTTGACGAGATTGCCCTTCGCCGCATAATCAGCATCGCTGAACCAAAGGTGCGGCAAACAGGCTTCGGCGGTAATCCGGTCGTTGCCTTTGTCGAAAAGGGGCAGTTCGTCGGCGGTGGAGATATGCAGCACATGCAGGCGTCCGCCGTGCTTATGCGCGAGTGCCACGGCCTGAGCGGTGGAACGGAAGCAGGCCTCGCGACTGCGTATTTTAGGGTGTTCCGATGCGGGAATGGCATCGCCCCATTCGGCAATCGCCTGTTCGAGGTTGTGGCGGATCGTGTCTTCGTCTTCGCAGTGGGCGGCGATCAGGGCCGGGGAACGTTCAAAAATGGCCGCCAACGCTTCGTTGCGGTCGACCAGCATGTTGCCGGTCGAGGAACCCATGAAGAGTTTAAGCCCGCAAATGCGCGTATGGTCGAGGCGTTCTATTTCGCCCAGGTTGTCGTTCGTGGCGCCGAGGTAGAAAGAGTAATTGACCGCCGAATGGTCGGCCGCGAGTGCATATTTTTCTTCGAGCAGACCAAGAGTTACGGCCGGAGGTCTCGTGTTGGGCATCTCCATGTACGAAGTAACGCCACCTGCTGCGGCAGCCCGGGATTCCGTGGCGATCGTGGCCTTGTCGGTGAGGCCCGGTTCCCGGAAATGGACGTGAGAATCGATCACTCCGGGAATCACCAATGCCCCCGCGGCATCGATAGCCTGCGATGAAGGGAGCGCAGCCAGCACAGCGGAAGGAATTTCACCCCGCTCCACACTTTTTATCCGTTCGCCTTCGGTGACGATGTAGCCCTCGTAGAGTTCACTTTCGTTACAAATCAGCGCATTGTATATCAACATAGTATCCTGCCCTATTTCGAGTTATCCTTCACCTCTCCGGCCTCAGCGGCAGGACGTACTTTACGGAAACGCATTTTCAGCACGCCGAGGAAGGCCTCGCCAAAGATACCGCCGCTCATCTTGGAATTGCCCGCCGTGCGGTCGGTAAAGGAAATGGGAACTTCCGCCACCTTGAATCCGAGGCGTTTGGCCTTGTATTTCATCTCGATCTGGAAACCGTAGCCGCGCATCCGGATGTCGCCGAGGTCGATGGTTTCGAGCACCCGGCGGCGGAAGCAAACGAAGCCGGCCGTAAAATCGCGGACATTGATGAAGGTCACCGTGCGCACGTACACCGAAGCGAAATATGACATCAGGATACGTCCCAACGGCCAGTTCACCACCTTGCCGCCGCGTACATAGCGCGAACCGATAGCCAGGTCGGCACCACCCTCGTCGCAGGCTTTGTAAAGTTCGATAAGTTTTTCGGGCGGGTGCGAGAAGTCGCAGTCCATTTCGAAGACATAGTCGTAGCCGTGGGCCAACGCCCACCTGAACCCGGCGATATAAGCCGTACCCAACCCCTGCTTTCCGGAACGTTCGAGGATGTGCAGGCGTCCGGCGAATTCCCCGGCCATCAGGCGTTTCACGATACCGCCCGTACCATCAGGCGACCCGTCGTCGACAATCAGTATATCGAACGGTTCGGAAAGCCCGAACACCGTACGGATCATCGTTTCGATATTCTCGATTTCATTATAAGTCGGTATGATAACCAGTTTCTTCTTCATGCGGAAGCGTCGGGGGAACCGTTATTATTACAGCTATCAAAGGTATAATTTTTTGTTATCTTTGGAAGAAATTTTAGTTACAGCCGATGAGTTCCGCGCACAAAAAATCCACATACACGACCGTATTCAAGGCATTAACGGCCATTTTCATACTGAGCATTGCGCTGGGCGCCGATGCCGACGCCAAAGGATTGTTCGGCAGCGGAAAAAGAAAAAAAAGAACCCAAGATGTCACCCCGGTAGCCACCGTCGACAGTACCCTGACAGGCAATACGCTCGACGCAGCCACGAGGTTCCTTTCGGTATCCCAGATCGAAACCGCCATCAAAAATCAACCCGCCGGAGAGCGCTTTTACCTGACGCTGGCTACCTCGACCACCTGGCGAATGCAAAGCCCCTCGCTCGAAATCGCCAATCCTTCGGCACTTATCTACCCGGCGCCCGGATCCCTCTACACACGCGAACAACTGCAACAGATAGCCGCCACGGCACGCACGGCAGGCGTCGAACTGGTACCCACGCTCGACCTGCTGATCGAGAACCAGCCTTTTCAGCGCTGTTTCGGCCATTCGATCTTCTCGGTCGAAGGGATGCGTTTGGTACGCGCCGCCCTTGAGGACTGCGTAAACACCATGCACCCCGAGCGGATATGCCTCGGCCGGACTACCCCAGACGCCGATGAACGTTACCGAAACTTCCTGAACGAAATCGCGGGCATACTCGGCGTAAAGTTCATCATTTTCGAATAACACGAATATAACCATTTATACAAACCCTACCATGGCAAAATCAAAAAAGGACAAATCGGAAAACCGCGCCAAAGAAGCGCTGAACAGCGTTGAGAACCTGGCCGGCAAACTAACCAAAAAGGTAAAATGGGTCAGCGAGTTTAAGGCCTTCGCCACCCGTGGCAACGTGGTGGATATGGCCGTCGGTATCATCATCGGCGCCGCCTTCGGACAGATCGTCAACTCGCTCGTGGCCGACGTGCTGATGCCCCCGATCGGGGTACTCATCGGCGGCGTGGATTTCTCTGAACTGTCGTTCACCATCAAGGCCGCCACCGCCGATAAGGCTGCTGTAGTGGTGAGCTACGGCAAATTCATCCAGACGATCATCAATTTCATCATCATCGCCTTTGCCATCTTTATGGTCGTGCGCCTGATGAACAAGCTCAAGAGCAAAGAGCAACTCGCCGCCGAAACCGCTCCGAAAACCACCAAAGACCAGGAACTGCTCGGTGAGATCCGCGACCTGCTGAAAGATTCGGCCAAAAGCCAGCAAAAATAACCTCCCTTCGGATGGCCGGTATAGTAAAACGAAATTATTGGATTGCCGCGGCCGGATGTGCCGCCGCGGTTTCCGGGTACGGTGAGGCAACCGCGAAAAAAACACCTGCTTCAAGCCCCGCGAAGCCCAATTTCATCGTCATACTCGCCGACGACCAGGGATACAACGACCTCGGCTGCTACGGTTCGGCCCTGATCCGCACGCCCCACATCGACCGGATGGCTGCCGAAGGCATCCGGCTTACCGATTTCTACTCGCAACCGGTAAGCGGTCCCGCACGCGCCGCGCTGCTCACCGGTTCCTATCCGCTACGCATTGCCGAAGTCGGTAACCTGAAGCGGTTCCACCCCATGGTCCATCCTGACGAAGTGCTTATTCCCGAGATCCTCGGCAGCGCCGGGTACACCAGCGCCTGCATCGGCAAATGGGACATCAACGGACACATGCAAACCTTCGCCTCCGAGACCCTGATGCCCACAGCGATGGGATTCGACTATTGGTTCGGGGTGCCTTCGAGTATCGACAACGGGGTGGAAGACATCTACCGCAACCGGGAACGGCTCACCCATGACTTCACCGTAGACACGCTGACACAACTCTACACCGCCGAAACGCTGGGATTCATCGAGCGGAACAGCGACCGCCCGTTCTTCATCTACCTGGCCCATTCCATGCCCCACACCCGCTTGGGGGCCAGTTCGGTATTCCGCGGCCGGTCGTCGTACGGTCTCTACGGTGACGCCGTCGAGGAACTGGACTGGAGCGTCGGCGAGATCATCCGGAAATTGAAAGCCCTGGGGATCGACCAGAACACCTACATCATCTACACCTCGGACAACGGCCCCTGGGATGCGCGCGGCACCCACGGAGGCTCGGCCTACCCGTTGCGCGGCAACAAGATCGACACCTGGGAGGGCGGCGTGCGCGTGCCCTGTGTGATTTGGCGCGGCGGCATGCGGCGGGGCGAAACGGTCAGCCATGTATGCTCCACCCTCGACCTGCTGCCCACACTGGCCTCGATGGCCGGGGCCGGCATGCCGGGCGACCGCCTCTTCGACGGTCACGATATTTCCGGGCTGTTACACGGTCAGGGTATCGATACTCCCGAACTCTATTTCTATTACATCGACACCCACCTGCAAGCCGTCCGCCAGGGCGACTGGAAACTGGTACTTCCCCGTCCTCAGGCCCCCGAATGGGTCAGCACGAACGCCAAATCCGTGTGGCGCCGCGAAGACATGGATCCCGTGCGTGCCAACGAACTCTACAACCTGCGGGACGATCCGGGCGAACGGCGCGACATAGCTGCGGCGCATCCCGAAATCGTTGCCGCATTGTTGCAACGGATCGAAGAGGCCCGCGGAGACATCGGCGATTTCGACCACATCGGCACAGGAGCCCACTTTTTTGACGATGGCCCCCGTCGCCCCGATGCGCTCCGCTGGCGTGAAAAAGAAGCTGCGGGCTGGAAACCCGAAATAAAGGTCCATCCCTATTACGACGATGGCGCCCGCACCCTTTAAGGGCTCTGGCTCCGTAACCGCGGACTGCCGCCAACAGGCGCGCTGTACTCCGGACGTCAAAATAATTTACGAAGAAACACTACCCCACTAATATGAAACGTAACATACTCATCACCGGCGGCGCCGGATTCATCGGTTCGCACGTCGTACGCCTGTTCGTCGAGAAATACCCCGACTATAATATCATCAACCTCGACAAGCTGACCTACGCCGGAAACCTCGATAACTTGCGCGACATCGAAGAAAAGCCGAACTACCGGTTCGTGCAGGGCGACATCTGCGACCTGCCTTCGATGCAGCGGCTCTTTGAAGAACACGCGATTGACGGCGTGATCCACCTGGCCGCCGAAAGCCATGTCGACCGCTCGATCACCGACCCGTTCTCCTTCGCCCAGACCAACGTGATGGGGACACTGAGCCTGTTGCAGGCAGCCAAAGAGTCCTGGAAGAACGCCCCCGGCGGGTTCGAAGGGAAATTATTCTATCACATCTCGACCGATGAAGTGTACGGTTCGCTCGACGAGGGAGGATTCTTCGTCGAAACTACCCCCTACGACCCGCAATCGCCCTACTCTGCCTCGAAAGCCTCGTCCGACCACTTCGTGCGCGCCTACGGCAACACCTACGGACTGCCGATCGTCGTGTCAAACTGCTCGAACAACTACGGCCCCAACCAGTTTCCCGAAAAACTGATCCCGCTGTTCATCGAGAACATCCGCACGGGCAAGCCGCTGCCCGTGTATGGCAAAGGCGAGAACGTGCGCGACTGGCTCTACGTGGTCGACCACGCGCGCGCTATCGACCTGATCTTCCACCGCGGGCGCCAAGGGGACACTTATAACATCGGCGGGTTCAACGAGTGGCGCAACATCGACCTGATCCGCGTGATGATCCGCACCGTCGACCGGCTGCTGGGCCGCCCCGAGGGCACGTCCGACGCGCTGATCACCTACGTGACCGACCGAGCGGGCCACGACCTGCGTTACGCCATCGACTCCACGAAGCTTAAAAACGAGCTGGGCTGGGAGCCCTCGCTGCAATTCGAAGAAGGCATCGAAAAGACTGTGCGCTGGTACCTCGACCATCCCGACTGGGTGGCCCGCATCGTCAGCGGCGAGTACCAGAACTATTACCAAGAAATGTACGGGAACAGGTAAAAAACTATAAACCAAAAGCAATGAAAATCTTTATTAGCTGGTCTGGAGAAAGAAGCAAAAAAATTGCGGAGCTTCTAGATGGATGGTTGAGATGCGTTATTCAGGCCTCAAGTCCGTGGATATCTAGTAGGGACATTGATAGAGGCGCACTATGGTTTACCGAAATTAATGAAAAACTATCTAGCGTCACCTTTGGTATCGTCTGTCTAACAAAAGAAAATAAGACTAAACCGTGGATATTATTTGAATCTGGAGCATTGGCCAAAGGTCTCAGCTCAAACAGGGTTTGTACATTCCTTATTGATATTGACAATCCAAATGATTTGGAAAACCCCTTAGCCCAATTTAATCACACATTACCAACTAAAGAAAGTGTTTGGTCTTTAGTTAGAACCATAAATATCGCATTACAGGAAGCCGCTTTACATGAGAATGTACTAGACAGAGTGTTTGAAACTTATTGGCCACAGTTCGAAGAAAGATTCAATGAGATATTAAAAGACACGCCTGATACACCTGTCGACAATACTCGACAAGAGTCCGACATCATGGATGAGATCTTATCTACCGTACGAATGCTTAATAGACGCATGAGAGATATTGAGAAGAATCAAATGATGGTAGATATGGCAAATAGAGAACTTATTAATCTATATAAATTCACAGATTCATACAAAAAGAATGTATTCAAGCATTATCAAGAGATCGACGATAAATCAGAACGAGAGGATATTACTAATAAGAAATTAGACGATATATTTTTATAAATGCAAAAAGTCAAAGTCATCAAGATCGGCGGCAACGTGGTCGATAACCCCGAAGCGCTCGACAAATTTCTAAAAGCATTCGCGGCGCTTGAGGGCGCCAAGGTGCTCGTGCACGGCGGCGGCAAGGTCGCCACGCAGATCGCCAAGGGCCTCGGTATCGAAACCACCATGGTGGGCGGCCGCCGCGTCACCGACCTCGAAACGCTCCGGATCGTGACAATGGTCTATGCCGGGCTGATCAACAAAAACATCGTGGCCGCCCTGCAAGCCACCGGATGCTGCAACGCACTGGGCCTCTGCGGCGCCGACGGCGCGCTGATCGTCTCGAAACGCCGTGCCGCCACGCCCGTCGACTACGGCTATGTGGGCGATCCCGTGAGCTTCAATGCCGACACCGCCTCGGCCCTGCTCGAAGCCGGACTGACCCCCGTCGTGGCTCCTATCACGATGAGCGACGCCGCAAACGGCGAACTGCTCAACACCAATGCCGACACCGTGGCCCAAACCGTCGCCACCGGTATCGCCTCGGCCGGCTACGAAGTCGAACTCGTCTACTGCTTCGAAAAACGCGGCGTACTGCGCTCGGTCGACGACGACAACTCGGTCATATCCCACATCGACCGCACGGCCTACACCCGGCTCGTCGAAGACGGCATTGTCGACGGCGGTATGCTCCCGAAACTCGAAAACGCCTTCGCCGCACTGGAAGCCGGGCTTTCCAGAGTGGTGATCTGCTCGGCCGACAACCTGCTCACCGAAGGCTACGGCGGTACCACCATCACGCTGTAATCTCCCCCCGTCTGCAACCCGCCCGCAACAAGATGAACTTCAACATCATACCCTTTGAAAGCGTCACTTCGACCAACGACGAGGCGATGGAAGGGTTCGTGGCAGGCCGATACAAAGAAGGAACCATCATCACCGCGCAGGAACAAACCGCAGGCCGGGGACAACGCGGGAACCAATGGCTCAGCGCCCCCGGCGAAAACCTGACCTTTTCGCTGGTCGTAGAGCCATGCCATATCCGCGCCGACCAACAGTTCCGCATCAGCGAAACCGCCGCTCTGGCCGCCTCGGACGCCATTCGGGTCTGCGGCATCGATTGCCGCATCAAATGGCCCAACGACCTCTACATCGGTGAACGCAAAACAGGCGGAATCCTCATCGAACATACCCTGAACAGCGAATACCTGAGTGCCAGCATCATCGGCATCGGCATCAACATCGGACAACGAAGATTCGCCCCTGGACTGCCCAATCCCACGTCGCTGGCACTGGAATCATACACCTCCCCATCCGCACAAAGGCACGGGGAAACACCGGGCAAACCGAAATGCGGCACGGTACCCGGCCCTGAGATCGGCCCGGGGGCCCTCGCACCCGGAGATATTCTCGCCTCATTCTGTACGGCCTTTGGGCGCCGTTACGGGCAAGAACCCGCCGCGCTGCATGCCGACTATATGGAAGCCCTCTGGCGTATCGGCGGATACCACCCTTACCGGGAACCTATAAGCGGAGCAATCTTTACCGCCGCTATCGAGGCCATCGACCCGAACACGGGAGAACTGACTCTCCGCACCGGATTAAATGCGCGTAAGAAGTTCTGGTTCAAAGAAATAGAGGCAGTCATATAAACTTCCGTCGAACATATAGCAAGCCCTGTATGGAATCTCCGGACAAAACACCCTCAAAACCTTTGGAGTAACCTCCGGACAAAGCCATTGCACCAATTCAGCATGGAAATAAAACCCACCTGCAAACATGAGAAAACAAGCCACCCCCGCAAACGAGATCCTCAAACTTAAAACCACATAAACCAACGCCCATGAAAACACCCGCACTGATCCTGACCGCCCTTTCCGCCACGCTACTCCTGAGCGGCTGCGGCGGCCCTAAGCCCTCCCAGGCCCAAACGGCTACCGACGACGCTTCGGCAGTAGCCATCAACCATCCGGATTGGCAAACCTCCGAAAACGAAGAGTATTTTATCCAATACCCTGCCGATTGGACATTCAACAACGACGGCCCACTGGGTGCGAAATTCTTTGTTTTCGCCCCGCTTGATTCCGACAAAGACACATTCCGGGAAAATGTCAACCTCAATGTAGAGAATTTGCAGGGACACGACATGGATCTAGGCCAGTACATAGAGATTGCGATAGAACAGATCGGCAAGATAATCACCAATGTGCATCTAACCACCAATGAACGGATAGGTACGGGCGACCGGGAATACCACAAAGTCATCTACACCGGAAGCCTGGGGGAATACAACCTGCAATGGGAACAACACGTCCGGCTGGCGAACGGACAGGCTTACATATTGACTTTCTGCGCCGAACCGGATCAATTCGACAGCTACAAAAACACCTGGGAAGACATTGCAGCCACATTCCGGCTGAAATAGCAGGGCGATTCGCCCCCGCCTACCGTCCCCGGATACGCCCAAACGTTCACACCGGTCGGGCGTAAGAAAAATCCCCTGCGCGATGTGATTCGTGCAGGGGATTCTTGTATGTGCTTCGGATCGGCATTCCCGTGTGGCAGTGTACACGGGAACTTCCGGATTATTTCACCTCCCAGGTCTGGCCGCTGTGCAGCAAGCCATCCATGTTGAAGATTTTGGCGCGGGAACGCACCTCGATCAGTTGGTCGCGCACGTTATCGTCGTAGGTTTTGTCTTTTACCGCGCGGATCACACCGAGGGCCACAGGCATCTCGGGAGCCTTCATGTTCACCAGCATCATGTGGATGCCTGGGTTGGGTTCGTAAGCGTTATGTACCAACAGGTCGTTGCGGGTGATCCCTCCCTCGCCGATGGTCACGACTTTGAGCTTCAGGCCGTCGAGCACAAGCCCTTTGTTACGCTCGGCGCCGAAGATCATCGGTTCGCCATGGCGCAGGACAATGGTCATGTCCTCGCGACGCTCTTTCGCCAGAAACCCGTCATAGCATTTATCGTTGAAGATCACGCAGTTCTGGAGAATCTCGGTCACTGCCGCGCCGTCGTGGCAGGCCGAAGCTACGAGGCACTCTTTCGTAAGGTTCACATCCACATCAATCGATCGGGCGAAAAAAGTACCGCGCGCCCCGAGTACGATCTCGCCGGGCAGGAACGGGTGTTCCACAGTGCCGTAGGGCGAGGTTTTCGTCACCTTGCCGAGCGGCGAGGTGGGCGAATACTGCCCTTTCGTGAGCCCGTAGATCTGATTGTTGAACAACATGATGTTGATGTCGATGTTGCGGCGGATGGCGTGGATAAAGTGATTCCCGCCGATGGCGAGCGCGTCGCCGTCGCCCGTGGCCATCCAGACCGAAAGCGTGGGGTTGGCCACCTTGACGCCTGTGGCGATGGCGGCTGCCCGGCCGTGGATGCCGTGGAACCCGTAGGTCTGCATGTAGTAGGGAAAACGCGACGAACAACCGATGCCCGACACGAACGTGAATCGTTCATGGGTGTAGTTCAATGCCTCGGCCACCTCGGGCAACGCTTTGGTCACCGAGCTCAATATGGCGTGGTCGCCGCAGCCTGGGCACCACTTGACCTCCTGGTCGCTTTTGAAATCCTGTGCTGTATATTTCATAATCTTCGCGGGCTTTGGCTATTTTTTCAGCAGTTCGGAAAAATGCTGCGTGAGTTCGATGGTCGTGAAGGGCAAACCCTGCACTTTATTGTATTGCAGGAAGTCATGCTGCTGAAGATTCATCCGAAGGTAATTGGAAAGCTGCCCCATGTTCAGTTCGCAGACCACGATCTTTTTGAACTTAGGCAGAATCTTGTCGAGACCCTTCGGGAGCGGGTTAATCAGGCCTATGTGGCAATGCGATACGCTTTGGCCTTGGGTACGCAAGGCATCGACGGCCGTGCGGAGTTGCCCGTAAGTGCCGCCCCATCCGATCACGAGCAGGTCGCCCGACTTGTCCCCGTACACTTCCTGCGCCGGCATGAATTCGGCCACGCGGGCCACTTTCTCGGCCCGGATTTCGACCATTTTCTGGTGATTCAAAGGATCGTGCGACACGGAACCTTTCACAAAATCTTTTTCGAGACCACCCACGCGGTGTTCGAGCCCGGGGCTGCCGGGCAGCGCCCACGAACGGGCCAGCCGTTCGGCATCGCGCTTGTAGGGCAGGTAGCCGCCGTCGGGGCGCTCGGTCACGATGGGCGGCACGATTTCGGGATAGTCGGCCATCGCAGGGATGCGCCACGCCTCGCTGCCGTTGGCGATATAGCCGTCGGAGAGCAACAGCACGGGGGTCATGTGTTCGAGGGTGATTTTCGCGGCCTGGAACGCGGCATCGAAGCATTGCGAAGGGGTCGAGGCAGCCATCACCACCATCGGGCACTCGCCGTTGCGCCCCCAGAGGGCCTGGTAGAGGTCGGACTGTTCGGTCTTGGTCGGGAGCCCGGTCGAAGGGCCGCCACGTTGCACATTGACAATCACCAAGGGAAGTTCGGTCATCACTGCCAGCCCTAAAGCTTCGGATTTCAGCGACAGGCCGGGGCCCGAGGTGGTAGTCACGGCCAGGTTTCCGGCAAACGAAGCTCCGATGGCGGTGCAGATACCGGCGATCTCGTCTTCAACCTGCAGGGTCTTCACACCTAAGCCTTTGTGCTTGGCCAATTCTTCGAGGATCGACGTGGCGGGGGTGATGGGATACGAGCCGCAGAAGAGCGGGCGCCCCGATTTTTCGCTGGCGGCCATCAGGCCCCACGCGATCGCCTGGTTACCGGCAATGGTGCGGTAAGTTCCTTTGGTAAGTTTGGCCGGAGCGATATTATACGTAGTCGCAAAGGCGTGGGTGTTGGCTCCGTAGTTGTAGCCAGCCTTCAGTACCAGCGTGTTGGCGGCGGCCAGTTCGGGTTTCCTGGCGAATTTGCGTTCGAGGTATTTTTCGACGTACTCGGTCGACTTGTCGTAGAGGTACAGACAAAGGCCAAGGGCGAACATGTTGCGGCACTTATTGACGCTCTTGGCATCGAGCCCGCTTTCGGCCAGCGCGTCGCGGGTCATCGAGGTCACCGGAGCCATGATCACGTTGTAGCCTTCGCTCAGACCCAGTTCCACGAACGGGTCGGCGGTTTTGAAGCCGGCCTTTTCGACGTTCTTTTCGGAGAAATTGTCGACGTCGCACACCACGGTGCCACCGGGCTTCAACCATTGACAGTTGGCCTTCAGGGCCGCCGGGTTCATGGCTACGAGCAGGTCGCAATAGTCGCCCGAGGTGAGCATCTTGTCGCTGCCGATGTGTACCTGAAAGCCCGACACGCCGGAGATCGTGCCCTGCGGAGCGCGTATCTCGGCCGGGAAGTCGGGAAAAGTGGAGATGCTGTTGCCGGCCAGAGCGGCCGTGTCGCTGAAGAGGGTGCCTACGAGCTGCATGCCGTCGCCCGAGTCACCCGAGAATCGGATAACGATGTCTGTTGCTTGTTGCATAAAGGGTTCCCGCCGGAGCTTGGATGATCGCCGGAGCGGAAAATCAGAGCACAAATATGGGCAATCTTTTCGGATTTACCACGAGAAAAATACCTCTCTTTCGGTCAGTTCTTAAAAGCTAACGAAGCAATCCTCCGTTGTTGTCTGAGAACGGGAAGATTGCTTCGTCGCATTTTATGCTCCTCGCAATGACAGGATAAAACAAGTGTCAACCTGAACGTAGTAGGATGTATCTCGGGTAGAGCTTATTTCTCGGCCGATAGCCTTCACTACCACGTTCAGATTGACATCTTGATTATTCGTGCTGCGAGAAGTGGCGCATGAACTGGGTGCGCTCGTAGAGGGCGGGGTTTTCGAGTTTCTTGGCGTTCAGCTTACCGCGGAAGTCGGCCACCGAGGCGAACTCGTGGCGAGCCATCCACTCCTGTACAAAGCTGTTGAGGGCGGCGATCTCGCCTACCCCTTTTTCATACAGGACACTGGCTACTTCGACGGCTGCGGCTCCGGCAAGCAACGCCTTCACGACATCTTCGCCGGTATGGACACCGGTCGACACGGCCACGTCGATCAGCGGCAGGGCGCCGTTCACCAGGCCTGTCCAGCGGAGCACGTTCGAAAGTTCAGAACGGTGGCTGAAGATACGGCTCGTGCCGATCGCCAACTGCTCGATGTCGATGTCGAACGGATAGAGGCGATTAAACATCACCACGCCCTGCGTGTTGCGGTAGTAGAGCTCGCGCACCACCGAGAGCGGGTTGGTGAACCCGGGCGCCAGCTTCACGGCCAGCGGGATGGTAACGGCATCGCGCACCTGCTCGACAATGGTCAAGTAGCGTTTCTCGACGGCGGCGGCTTCCAGCTCCTTGTCGGTGGGCATTAGGAAAATATTGAGCTCGATGGCGTCGGCCCCGGCGGTTTCGATCACCCGGGCGAATTCGACCCACTGCCCGGCTTCGCGGCAATTGATGCTGGCGATCACCGGGATCGCGCATTCGCGTTTGGCCTGCTGGATCATGGCGATGTATTCCGAGAGGTTGTTCTCCGACACGTAGGAACGGATGTAGTCGGCGGCCTCGGGGTAGTCGCTGTAACTGTCGATGTGAGCGATCTCGCTTTGGATCTGCTCTTCGAAAATGGATTTCAGCACCACGGCGCCCGCACCTGCGGCTTCGGCTTTTTTGATCCCGGCCAGGGTAGAGGTCAGGCCGCTGCTGCTTACGATCACGGGGCTCTTGAGCTTCAGGCCGAGGTATTGGGTTTCGATGGAATGTGACATATGGATTGGGGTATTTGTTCGGGTTAAAGTTGTTTAATAGACTGATTTTAATTCGCCGTTCTCAGGTTCGGCAAAGCCCACAACACGGGGCGAATTTGCTGATGACCGGAACAGGTCAACGCTGCCCGAAAATATCGGTGCCGATGCGCACCATCGTGGAACCGTGCTCGACAGCCAGCCGCCAGTCGGCCGACATGCCCATCGACAGGGTGTCCATGTGGGGCGCCACCTGCGCACGGAGCGATTCGTAGAGCGATTGCAGGAGCGCGAATTCGCAACTGACCTGCGTGGCATCGTCGGTCAAGGTGCCCATGCCCATCAGGCCGCGCACCCGTATGCCTTTATAAGGGCCGAAGGCACCCGCACCGATCAGTTCGGTGATTTCGAGCGGAGAAAAACCCTGCTTGGTCTGTTCGCGGGCAATATGTACCTGCAAAAGTACGTCTATACAACGGGCACAGGCCAGCGCTTGGCGGCTGATGGCTTCGGCCAGGCGCAACGAATCGACCGAATGGATCAACGACACGAACGGCGCGATAAGTTTCACCTTATTGGTCTGCAGGTGGCCGATCATGTGCCACTCGATATCCTTGGGCAGAGAGGCTTGTTTGGCGGCCAACTCCTGGGGGCGGCTTTCGCCGAACAGGCGCTGCCCTGCCCCGTAAGCCTCCTGAATGGCTCCCAAAGGCTGGTATTTCGACACGGCGATCAACTGAACCCCTCGCGGGAGCTCGTCCAGAAACTTATGCAGATTTTCGCGTATCATATTCATTGAAAGCCACAGGGCGGTAAAATCCCCGGAATTGTCTATATTTGTCTTTCGTGCTTCCGGTCGTCCGATACGGCAACAACCGCACCAAACCGAAAAACGCAAACAAATTTACCCAATAGTAATGAAGAAACAAATTTTCAGCGCATCCCTAATCAAAATGGCCGCCGTTCTGGGCGGACTGTTCCTCGCCGGGGCGGCCGTCCCCAACGCCGAAGCCTGTACCAACCTGATCGTCACGAAAGGCGCCTCGCAGACGGGTTCGGTAATGGTCAGCTATTCGGCCGACTCGCACGTACTCTACGGCGCGCTCTACCACACCCCGGCTGCCAAGCACGCTCCCGGCGCCATGCGCAAGATCTACGAATGGGACACCGGCAAATACTTAGGCCAGATTCCCCAGCCTTCCGAAACCTATAATGTGATCGGCAACATGAACGAGCACCAGGTGCTGATCGGCGAAAGCACGTGGGGCGGCCTGCCCCAGCTGGCCGACTCGACCGGCATCCTGGACTACGGTTCGCTGATGTACGTGGCCCTCGAACGCGCCAAAACTGCCCGCGAGGCACTGACCATCATTACCGATCTTGTGGCGCAATACGGCTATGCGTCAAGCGGCGAGTCGATCACCATCGCCGACCCCAACGAAGTGTGGGTGCTTGAAATCATCGGCAAAGGCGTGAAACTCGACAAGAAAGGCAACAACATCTACAAAGGCGCCGTGTGGGTGGCCCGCCGGATCCCCGACGGCACCATCTCGGCCCACGCCAATCAGGCCCGCATCACCACCTTCCCGCTGAACGACCCCGCCAGCTGCCTCTATTCGAAAGACGTGATCAGCTTTGCCCGCGAACAGAAACTCTACAGCGGCAAGGATGAGGACTTCAACTTCGCACTCATCTACAACCCCTTCGATTTCAGTGGCATGCGCGGCTGCGAAGGACGCGTGTGGAGCTTCTTCAACAAATTCGTGTCCGGCATGGACAAATACCTCGACTACGCCATGGGGTATAACCCCGAAAACCGCATGCCCCTGTGGATGACCCCCTCGCGCAAACTCACCCTGCACGATGTAGCCGAAACCATGCGTGACCACTACGAAGGCACCCCGATGGACATGACCGCTCCCGGCGATCCCGGAAAAGGCTCGTTCGGCCTACCCTACCGCTGGCGCCCGATGACCTTCAAAGATTCGAAAGGCGTGGAATATTGTAACGAGCGCGCTATCGCCACCCAACAGACCGGCTGGTGGTACGTGGGCGAATGCCGCTCATGGCTGCCCAACCCCATCGGCGGCGTGTTCTGGTTCGGCGTCGATGATGCCGCCGGGTCGCCCCTCACGCCCTTCTACTGCTGCACGACCACCGTGCCCGAGCCCTACGCCGCGAACAACGGCAGCATGACCGAATACTCGCCCACCTCGATGTTCTGGCTCTGCAACCGCATCCAGAACTTCGCCTACATGCGTTACAACATCGTTCACCCCGACATCAAACGCGCCATCGACCGTTACGAAGCGCAACGAACCGCCGAACAGCCGGGCATTGACCAGACGGCCGCCGCCCTCTACAAAAAAGACCCGCAAAGCGCCGCCGCTTTCCTGAACAACTATTCGAACAGCGCCGCCCTGGCCCTGTTCATGACCTGGGACAAACTCGACAAATACCTGTTGGTGAAATACATCGACGGCAACATCAAGAAAGAAGTTTCCGAAGGTGTCTTCAAGGACAACGGCTACGGCGCCGATATTCCCGTGATGCCCGACTTCCCCGGCTATAGCCAGGAATGGAAAGATGCCGTGGGTGCCAGCCCCGCCGCCGAACACCTGAAAGTAGTGCAGCCCGAAGGCGCCCCGGGACACTAATCACTATCTGTCCCGTTATGTTTACAGGGTTTTTCCGGCCAGACCGGAAAAACCCTGTTTTTGTTCACATAACCGGCGGGAGCCTCCTCCTTTGCACAGGTAACAAAATGAAAGTCGGCGGGAATCACATTATAACATACTGATTACAATGAATATAGTTATATTAAATCCCGGTTGGGCATCGTAGTAATCTCAAAAAGAGTTCTTCAAAACGGCTCATCAGTGATAAACTTTGTGTCCGTGAAAAAAAGGAGCCTCTGCGAAGAACCTCCGGAGAAACACGTACCAAATGTTAAATACCTATGCTTTCAATAATCGGTAAATCCATCCAACAACTTCGCGAAGAAAACAACCTGACCATCGGAGAACTTGCGGAACGCACCGGCATCAAAGCCGAAAAGCTGGAACAGATCGAAGCCAACAAAGTCATTCCCTCGTTGGGCATGCTCATCAAAATATCGCGTTCGCTGGGTTCACGTCTCGGCACCCTGCTCGACGGTCGGGAAAATATCGGGGCCGTAGTCACCCGCTCTTCCGACGTCAACCAAGGCCCGGGCATGGGCAGCAGTGAAACCGGCGACAACAGCCACCTGCAATTCTATTCGCTGGCCAGCGGCAAAAGCGGGCGCCACATGGAACCTTTCTTCATCAAAGTAGAGCCCTGCGAACCCCAACAACCTTCCAAATCGGAACACGAAGGCGAAGAATTCATCTATGTCCTCAAAGGAGAGGTCGATTTCCACTACGGCGGAGAGAAACACACCCTCAAAACCGGCGACAGCATTTATTACGATTCGTTGGTACCTCATTTCATGGCCAACGAAACGTCGCAAACCGCCGAAATCCTTGCCGTCATCTACACTCCCTACTAAACCACCATATCCCGAACAGCGCGCCCACACCCCACCGGTGACTCAGGACGCGCTTTTCGCTTACCCACCGGCTAACTTTTATGGCAACCACCGAAACCCTGCCCCTGAGCGAACGCACAATGCACGGCTGGCTCGAATACTGGGCCGAACAATCTCCCGGCCATGAGTTCATGGTCTACACCGACCGCGGCCTGCGCCTCACCTATAAGGAATTCAACGAGCGGGCCGACATTTTCGCCAAAGGCTTCCTGCACCTCGGCGTCAAACACGGCGACAAAGTGGGCGTCTGGGCCAAGAACATCCCCGACTGGCTCACCATCATGTTCGCCTGCTCGAAAATCGGCGCCGTCCTCGTCACGGTCAACACCAACTATAAGTCGACCGAAGTCGAATATATGATGCGCAACGCCGACATCCACACCATGTGCCTGATGAACGGCTACCGCGACAGTGATTACGTGCAGATCATCAACGAAATCGTACCCGAGCTCAAAACCTCGGAGCGCGGCTACCTGCAAAGCGCCAAACTACCCGAACTTCGCAACGTCGTGTATATCGGCGTCGAGAAATTCCGCGGCATCTACAACACCTCGGAACTGATGGTGCTCGGTTCTCAAATACCCGACGACCAGCTCGCGAAAGCCCGCAAACACACCTCGTGCTATGACGTGGTCAACATGCAGTACACTTCGGGCACCACCGGATTCCCGAAAGGTGTGATGCTCACCCACCATAACATCATCAACAACGGCTTCTTCACCGGCGAATGCATGAAATATACGTCCGATGACCGCCTGCTGGTGTGCGTCCCGCTGTTCCACTGCTTCGGCTGCGTGCTGGCGCTCTGCGCCGCGCTGACCCACGGCATGACCATGGTGATCATCGAAGACTTCGATGCGCTCAAGGTACTGGCTTCGGTACAAAAAGAGAAATGCACCGCCCTGTACGGCGTACCCACCATGTTCGTGGCCGAGCTCAACCACCCTATGTTCGACATGTTCGACCTGACGTCGCTCCGCACGGGCATCATGGCCGGAGCCCCCTGCCCCATCGAATACCTACACCAGGTGATGGACAAGATGCACTGCAAGGACATCATCGTGGTGTACGGCCTGACCGAAACCTCGCCGGGCATGACCGCCACCCGCGTGACCGACTCGCCCGAGATCCGCGCCACTACCGTGGGGCGCGCCTACCCCAACACCGACGTACGCGTGCTCGACCCCGTCACAGGCCAGGAGTGCCCTCCGGGCATCGACGGCGAACTCTGCTGCAAAGGATACAACGTAATGAAGGGTTACTACAACAACCCCGAAGCCACGGCCGCCGCCATCGACGAGAACGGGTTCCTGCACTCGGGGGACCTGGGCGTGATGGACGAGCAGGGCTACTTCCGGGTCACGGGGCGGATCAAGGAAATCATCATCCGCGGCGGCGAGAACGTCTACCCGCGCGAAGTCGAGAACTTCATCTACACGATGCCCGGTGTCCAGGACGTACAAGTTGCAGGCCTTCCCAGCCCGAAATACGGCGAACAGGTCGGAGCTTACATCAAAGTCAAAGACGGCTTCAACCTCAGCGAAGAGGACGTCAAGGCTTTCTGCCGCGGCCGCATCGCGCGCTACAAAATTCCCAAATATATTTTCTTCGTGAAAGAATATCCGATGACCGCCAGCGGCAAAGTGCAGAAGTACCTGCTGAAAGACGTCGGGCAGGCCATGCTTGAAGAGCGGGGACTTTCGGTGGAATAATCCCTCCCGATCCAAGCAAAGCCCTTGCGCCCGAGTGTACGAAAACTTTTCAGGTATTGAGAAAGCCTCACTGCGTCCGGAGATTGCTTTTCGCACGCCTGCCATGAAGGCGAAGAATCGCCGGGTGTACCCGAAATAATAAGCCCTTTTCCTGGCCATCTCCAAATAAAATGCCCCGTGCTTACAAGCACGGGGCATTTCCGTATAAAGGCTGTAGAGGCTTACGGCAAGAAAAGCTATTTCTTAGCCGGAGCCTTGGCAGCAACAGGTTTCGCTGTGGGTTTCGCGGAAGTAGCAGCCGGTTTTTGGGGAACCGCTTTAGCCGCAGGCTTTGCAGGAGCGGCAGCATTCTGCGGGGCAGCTTTGGAAGCAGCCTTTGACGCTGAAGCGGCAGGGGCTTTCTTAGCCGGAGCCTTAGCGGCCTGTTTTGCAGGAGAGGCAGCCGGTTTTTGAGAAGCGGCTTTAGCCGCGGGCTTTGCAGGAGCGGCTTTGGAAGCAGCCTTTGACGCTGAAGCGGCAGGGGCTTTCTTAGCCGGAGCCTTGGCTGCAGGTTTCGTTGCAGGCGCAACCGAAGAGACAACAGGTTTTGCTGCAGCAGTTGCAGGTCTTTTAGCCATAGATTTCGCAGCGCCCTTTTTGGCTGGTGATTTTTTCGCCGCCGGTTTCTTAGGTGCGGCAGAGGCCGGTTTGTCCGATTTCTTTTCAGCAGCGGGTTTCTGTGCAGCCGATTTTTTGGCAGCAGCGGCTTTGGCGGCTGTTTTTTCGGCATGTTTGGCCGTGGCCTTGGCGGCAGCGTCGAGTTTCGAAGCAGCGGCAGCCTCTACGTCGGCCATGGTACTCATCAGGGCTTGCTCGGCTTTGGCCGAAGTCTCTTTTACTTTCTTTTCGGCCTTGTCCTTGGCGCGAAAGAAAGATTTGATGGCGCCGATCAGGGAGTTCTCGGCTTTGGAGGGTTTTTGTGCCATAGTATGTTCAGGTGTTTACGTGATTGGAATTATTTCTTTTTCGGGGTTTTCATCGACACGGTCGAGGTGGCCTTTTTACTGCCTCGCCCCCCCGAAAGAAGCGCGAAATAGACGAAGAGCTCACTGATACCGTATACGATACAGCATACGCCGAACACCCAGACGAGCCAGTCGGCATTCTGGTTAAAGAACATCACAATACCCACCACCAGAATCAACAGGGGAAACACGAGGTATCCCCAAGGCACCGGAGTCCCCGATTTGTTGATCTTGTTGAGCGAAACGAACTGGAGGATGGCTATCAGGATCAGCACAATACCCAGGATGATATAGAAAACTTCTTTCCAGAGCGCGGGGTTCACCACGAGCAGGATCCCGAGCAGGAGCGCCAGAGGAGCCGTCACCGGTAATTGTTTCCATTTGTTGGCTACGCCTTTGGTACGGACGAAAAACGAGATGAAAAGCACGATGCCCGCCACGATAGAGGCCACACCGATGATCAGGATCAGCGCATCGACGATCTTGTCGTATTGCAACACGAACAGAATACCCAGCACGATAGCGATGAGCCCGAAATAGAGTTGGTTTTTGGCTTGTAGAGATTTTGATTCCATATGAATGATTGTTTTTTGGTTTGCAACATTCTGGGTATCAATCGAAAGAAATGACACTTGGCACAAATGTAGCAAAATTTAAGCCAATACGGCAAATACACGTTAAAAAATTAAGGGGGCGAGGTTCCCCGGCATGTTTAGGCTTTCCCGGCACGCTTGCGTTCGTTCTCGTCGAGCAGGATTTTCCGCATCCTGATCGCGGTCGGTGTCACCTCTACGTATTCGTCCTCCTGGATGTACTCCAACGCCTCTTCGAGCGAGAAGAGAATGGGCGGAGCAGTGGTCGATTTATCGTCGGCTCCGCTGGCACGCATATTGGTCAGTTTCTTCGACTTGCAGACGTTGATCGTCATGTCGCCCGAACGGCTGTTCTCGCCGATCACCTGCCCGGAGTAGACTTCGTCGCCGGGGGTGATGAAAAATTTGCCGCGGTCCTGTAGTTTGCTGATGGCGTAGGCGTACGAGGCCCCTTGTTCGAGGGCGATGAGCGAGCCGTTCTGACGCCCTTCGATCTCGCCGCGGTAGGGTTCGAATTCTTTGAAACGGTGGGCCATTACGGCCTCGCCCGCCGTGGCGGTCAGCAGGTTGCTGCGCAGGCCGATGATGCCGCGCGAAGGGATGTCGAAATCGAGGTGGGCACGCTCGCCGCGGTGCTCGATGTTCAGCAGCACGCCCTTGCGGCGGGTCGCCATTTCGATGGCTTTTCCGGCCATCTCTTCGGGCAGGTCGATGGTCAGGTGTTCGACCGGCTCGCAACGTTCGCCGTTCACTACCTTGTCGACCACGCGGGGCTGGCCGACCTGAAGTTCGTAGCCTTCGCGGCGCATGGTCTCGATCAGCACGCTGATATGCAGCACGCCGCGCCCGAACACACGGAACGAATCTGAAGTAGCGCCGGGCTTCACGCGCAGGGCCAGGTTCTTTTCGAGTTCGCGGTCGAGGCGTTCCTTGATGTGGCGCGAGGTGACGAATTTACCTTCGCGGCCGAAAAACGGCGAGTCGTTGATCGTGAAGAGCATACTCATCGTCGGCTCGTCGACGGCAATGGGGGTCAGGGCCTCGGGATTCTCGTAATCGGCCACGGTGTCGCCGATCTCGAACCCGTCGATACCGACCAGCGCGCAGATGTCGCCGCACTGCACGGCTTCTACTTTTTCTTTGCCGAGACCTTCGAAGGTCATCAGTTCGCGGATTTTCGACTTTTCAATGGTACCGTCGCGCTTGACGAGCGAGATATTTTGCCCCGATTTCAGTTCGCCGCGGCTCAGGCGGCCGATGGCAATGCGACCCACGTAAGGCGAATATTCGAGCGACGTGATGAGCAGTTGCGGAGTCCCTTCGACCACGGCGGGCGAGGGAACTTCGTCGATAATGCAGTCCAGCAGGGCGGTAATGTCGGTGGTCGGCACACGCCAGTCGGTTGACATCCAGCCTTGTTTGGCACTGCCGTAGATGGTCTTGAAATCGAGCTGCTCTTCGGTAGCGCCCAGGGCGAACATCAGGTCGAACACCTGTTCGTTCACCTCTTCGGGGCGGCAGTTGGGTTTGTCGACCTTGTTGACCACCACCACCGGTTTCTTGCCCATTTCGAGCGCCTTCTGGAGCACGAAACGGGTCTGGGGCATGGTGCCTTCGAAAGCATCGACCAGCAGCAGCACGCCGTCGGCCATGTTGAGCACGCGTTCGACTTCGCCGCCGAAGTCGGCGTGGCCCGGGGTGTCGATAATGTTGATCTTATAGTCTTTATAGTGTACCGACACGTTTTTGGCCAGGATCGTGATCCCGCGCTCGCGTTCGAGGTCGTTGTTGTCGAGGATGAGTTCGCTCTGTTTTTCCTGGTCGCGCACGATTTTCGCCTGCAGGATCATCTTATCGACCATGGTGGTTTTCCCGTGGTCGACGTGCGCGATGATAGCGATGTTCTTGATTTTTTGCATCTTTTTCGTTTACTCCCGCTTCTATCCAACAGCACCTTCTTCTTGCGTACTACTGATTTGAGGAACGGGCACAAAAGTACGAAAAATCCCGCGGCATTTCGTATCTTTGCGTAACTGACTGCCCACTGCAATTGAAATCATTAATAATATAACTAAATCGTGCCAAGTATGAAAAGTGTAAAAGGAACACTCACCGAACAAAACCTCCTGAAAGCCTTCGCCGGCGAATCGCAGGCCCGCAGCCGCTATACCTTCTTCGCCAGTGTAGCCAAAAAAGAGGGTTACGAACAGATCGCGGGGGTATTCATGGAAACCGCCGAACAAGAAAAAGAGCACGCCAAACGCTTCTTCAAAGTCCTCGAAGGCGGCATGGTCGAAATCACCGCCACCTACCCCGCCGGTAAGATCGGCACCACCGCCGAAAACCTGGCCGCCGCCGCCGAAGGCGAAAAAGAAGAGTGGGACATCCTCTACCCTTCGTTTGCCGATACCGCCGAGCAAGAGGGTTTCCCTGCCGTGGCCAAAGCCTTCCGCGAGATCGCCAAGGTCGAAAGCGAACACGAAGCCCGCTACCGCACCCTGCTCAAACGCGTCATTGACGGCAAGGTGTTCGAGCGCGACGAACCCATCGAATGGCAGTGCCGCAACTGCGGCTACGTCCACACCGGCGAAGAGGCCCCCGACGTATGCCCCTCATGCCTCCATCCGCAGGCCCACTTCGAGCCCAAGAAGACCAACTACTAATCATTGCGATGCACGCCCGGGAGTTTCCGAGGCGTGCATCTTTCCAATAACCCTGTCCTTAAGGCAATAATTCGTCATGACTAGCCCCCCCCAAACCCCTCACCCGTGTTATCGGTACGCCGTCCTGTGCTTGTTGGCAGTACTTTTACTTTGCCCCTCCGCGACAGCAAAAAGTAAATTATCCGAAACCGCAACCAAACCCGACCAGACCATTTTTGCGTTCGGTGGCGATATCAATAAAAAGTTCGTACAATACGTTGTGGATCTAACCCACAAGCCCGATCCGAAAATTTGTTTTGTACCGACCGCCAGCGCCGACAATCCGGACAACATAAAGTTTTGGGAATTTATTTGCAAACAACTTTCCATCGAATCTCATGTGCTGAAAGTATGGGTTAGCTCTGACAAAAATGCACCGAGCTTCGAAGAAATCCTGCTCAGTATGGATGCCATTGTGGTTGGCGGAGGAAATACGCTGAATATGATGGGCATATGGAAGAATCAAGGCATCGATACCCTGTTAAGAAAAGCCTTGGACCGGGGGATCATCCTTGCAGGTGGGAGCGCCGGCTCTATCTGCTGGTTTCAAAATGGGATCAGCGATTCGCGCCCGACAGCTTTGAGCACAGTAGACGGGCTTTCTTTTCTTCCTTACAGCAATTGCCCCCATTATGTCGATAGCACCAGAAAAACGATATACCACCAACAGATAGAAAATAGAGAGATAGCATCCGGCTATGCTATGGACGATCTGTCGGGCATTTTGTTCCGGAATGGAAAATTCATCGAGGCAGTCAGCCTAAACGAGGTTAATCATTCATACCATGTATATTCGAAAAATGGAAAAATTTATTCCGAGAAACTACCTTCGCGAATACTCATAAATAATGGCGCTTTACCCGTATCTGAATACAGTGCGGTAAATGTGGATAAGAGAGTGAGAGATTTCCCCGAAATCAATAGGCAAAACACGCCCTTGAATGCCTACGTTTCCATTCTGTATATCCTGGCCAACGGGCAAGATTCAAAACTTAGCCTGGTTAGCATTAAATCGCTTCGGGAACGAATGGGTAAAGGCACAGACAGTGAAGTGAGCGAAGAAAAGAGGAATATGTTGTTAAATAAAAACATCAACAAAATATTGATTTACAATGACTCTTTAGCCGGCGTTATTAATGAGTATAGCGATTTTTACGGACTATGGTTTCTTTACAAAGAAGAAGATCAATGGTTGAGTGCAGGTGAAGACTTCGGAGGCTATACGGTTTTGCAATCCGAAATAACTTTTAGGGAAAAAGCAGCCATGCATTTAGAAAGGATGCGCAAAAATGAAAGAAATTAAAACCGTAGCCCTCGTAGGTGCCGGAGCCATTGGCAGCGTGGTGGGCATGCCCGTCTACAAAGCCGTGGGCTACGAAAATTTCACGCTGATCGTCGGGCCCGACCGCTACGACCGCTATAAACGCGACGGCATCGTGCTCAATGGTGTCCGCTACGACCCGCCGCTTTCGGGCGACAGGCCCGCCGCCGCGCCTGCCGACTTGGTGATCGTGGCCGTCAAAGCCACCACCCTCGACGACGCCATCGCGCTCATCGCTCCTTATGTGGGCCCCGACACCACGATCATCTCGTTGCTCAACGGTATCACCAGCGAAGACCGGATCGCCGAACGATACGGCCGCGCTCCCCTGCTCTATTCGCTCTGGATGGGGCATACCAGCATGCGCACCGGCAACAGCTCCCAGCAGGATGGGAGCTACAAAGTGATTTTCGGCGACATCCCCGCCCCGGACAAGTCTCCGAAAATCGCCAAAGTAGAGGCCCTGGCCCGCCTGTTCGACCGCGCCGGGATCCCCTACGAGATCGCTCCCGACATGCAGGCCGCCCTATGGTATAAATTCATGGTGAACGTCGGCTGCAACCAGGTGACCGCCTACTACCGTTACACCTACGGTCAACTGAACGATGACCCGAAGGCCCTGGCCATGATGCGGGGCCTCGTCGACGAAACCGCCGCCATCGCCGCCCGCGAAGGTGTGGCCGGTGCCGACAAAATGCCTGACAGGGCCATGCGTTCGCTCGAAGGGCTGAACCGGGAAGATTACAGTTCGATGGCGCAGGACGTACTGGCCGGGCGCCCCACCGAAGTTGACACCTTCGCCGGCGAAGTCTGCTACCGCGGCGAAAGGTACGGTATCCCCACCCCTTTGAACCGCCTGATCCTGAATCATTTCTCAAAATAAACCCCTCTCCTCACGAACTGTAAAAGCAAGAAAACCTTCCCCGTGAATACAGGAATTCCGGAACCAAAACAAACTCCACCCACAAAATGAAAAAACCTATCCTCGCCTGCGCGGCCCTGTTGTTGGTTTCGTGCGGCCCGAAGAATCCCGAGAACATCGAAACTGCCGAACTTCCCGGCCTTTATAAAGTAGCTGTAAAAACCAAAGCGTCTGCCGCCAACCTGCACTCCGAAGATTACACGACCCGCCTCGAAGCCGCCGTCGAACGCTCCTTCTGCCTGAACCTCGAAATCACCGCCGGGGGGTTCCTGCTCACCAGCGAGGGCGGAGAACCCGTGGCAGACTGCGAATGGGACCTGCACGGCGGGCAACTCACCCTCACCCATCGCTCGAACCGCCATAAAGAGACTGCTGTCATTTCGCGCAATGCGACCGACGGCTGGCTCCTCGATTTCGCCGACAGCAGCCGGCTGGTGCTGATCGACAAAACCCTCGTGCCCAACGGCGATTACAGTCGTTACAACACCGATTACGACGACCCGGCGCACGAATTCAGCCGCTACGACCGGGAAGGCGGCCGTTAAGTTAAAGACGCCGGACGCAAAAATGACGAATAAGATCCAATGTTCCGGGCACGAGGGAAAGTCATCGAGACGGCCGGCGCCGGGCGCGGGCATAAAAAGCGCGACAGAGAAAATCCTGCGTTTTGATTGGCGGGGAAACATCTGCTACCCAGATGATGCCGTGTAACAAACGTAAAATGAAGCTCAACAATAATCCCGCAATTTATACTATCTTTGCGGAACCGGTAAACAGCCGGAGTTCACACCTTTCAAAAACACAAGCAATGAAAAGAACAGCCACAGCCCTGATCGCCATATTCGCCGCCGTTGCCATGGCCGCCTGTACCACCGGGCTTAAAAAAGACCTCGTCGGCACGTATGACGCAGCCATGCGCATGGAAAACGTCGATACCGCCAACCAAATGATGGTCATGATGGCCGCCATGGTAGAACAAATGGAGATGGAAATGGACATCCACAAAGACGGCAAACTCGACCTGATCATCAACCGCGGCACCGAAAGCGAATCCATACCCCTGACTTGGAAACTGCTGCCCGGCGACAGCATCGAATTCCTCGACGAAGAACAGGTTCCCCAGGTATTCGCCGTACAACCCAGCGACAGCGGCTTTGTGCTTGCCGGAGATTACAACTCCTTTATACTCACAAGGAAATAGACATCTCCTGAATACAGGACGATAACATCGAGCCGCGTCTGAGTATTCAGGGGCGGCTCGATTTCAATTTCCCATCCCCGCAATGGCACAAAGAACCGCCCCTTCCGAAACCGCCGACGGAACCCGTCAGGTATTTTCAAACAAAAACACCGCAGCCGCCGTCGAAGAACTCATCGACCTCTTCAGGAGTGCTTCGAACGAACGCGACCGGGCGGGCATGGCACGTTTCGGCATCAATACCGAACGTGCTTTCGGAGGCACCACCCTGCCCACCCTGCGGCAACTGGGCCGCCGGATCGGAAAGAACCATCCGCTGGCCCTCGCCTTGTGGGAAAGCGGCTGGCACGAAGCCCGCATCCTCGCGTCAATCGTCGATGATCCCGCCCAGCTGACCCTGTCACAAATGGACTCCTGGACCGCCGGGTTCGACTCGTGGGATATCTGCGACCAAGTCTGCTCCAACCTCTTCCGCTACTCGCCTCACGCCTGGGAGCGGATCGGACATTATGCCGCCGACGAACGCGAATTCGTCCGCCGCACAGCTTTTGCTTTGTTGGCCGAACTGGCCGTCGGTGACAAAACAGCCGAAGACCAGCGGTTTGAAACATATTTTCCGTTGATCGAGCAATACGCCACCGACCCGCGCAACTTCGTACGCAAGGCGGTGAACTGGGCGCTGCGCCAGATCGGGAAACGCAACCAGAGGCTCCATCCGCAGGCTTTGGAACTGGCACAAAAATTGTGTCTCTCCAACCACAAAACCGCCCGTTGGATCGGCTCCGACGCCGTGCGTGAACTGAGTTCTGAAAAAATCATCGCCCGAATCAAGCCCTAAAACCACCCGAACGCCGCCGCAACCTCAGCCCTCCGGGAAACTAATAGCTCCGAAAATTCCTGAACTATAGTCGCCCAGGCCGCGATTGCGGTTCACAACCCGGACGAACCGCCGTTTACAACAAGGATGCGCGCTGAGACTTAAGTTGCAAGATCCGGGGGCAGATTTCGCTACGCTTGGTGCCGGGATTCCGAAAGCAACCAACAAGCCATGCGTCATTTTGGCGGCCGATATTCCGGACGCATCCGGCAAGTTACGCTGCGTTGGTCCCCGGAACTCGGAAAACCGGCAGTCTTGATATATTAAAAAATTTTAATATCTTTAACCGCTCTAAACCCGACTAAGACCACGTAAGGCGCCAAAGCACTATCCCCTCCCCCGATGAATACAGCCACCACGGACATACCGCGCGAAAAACTCTGGAGCGGTAGCTTCTGGGCAGCCTGCGGGGCGAACTTCATGATGTTCTTCGCCTTTTACATGCTGCTTCCGATCCTGCCAATCTACCTGGCCGACCGGTTCGCCGCCAGCGAGTCGACCATCGGAATGATTCTGGCGTCCTACACGGTTATGGCGCTCCTTTTCCGTCCGTTCGCCGGGTTCATGGTCGACAGTTTTCCGCGCAAGATGCTGCTGATGGTCTGCTACACCATCTACATCGCCTTTTTCGGAGGCTACCTGCTGGCCGGGTCACTGGCCCTGTTGGCCGTGCTGCGAGCCTTCCACGGTACAGCTTTCGGAATGGTCACCGTTTCGGTCAACACCATCGCTATCGACGTGATGCCCTCTGCGCGCCGCGGCGAAGGTATCGGCTATTTCGGCGTCTCGACCAACCTGGCCATGGCCATCGGGCCGATGGTGTCGCTGCTGATTTTCGACGCCACAAAAAACTACGACGCTATTTTTGCTGCGGCCTGTGCGGCCGGGATCCTGGGCCTGGTCTCGGCATCGCTCATCAAAACCCCGCCCAAAGACCGCGTGGCCCGTCCGGAGCAAGGCAAACAACCCGTATCGCTCGACCGTTTCCTGCTCATCAAAGGCATTCCCAATGCCGTGGCCACCATGTTCCTATCGTTCATTTACGGCGTGATCACCACCTACGTTGCCATTTACGGCGAAAAAGAGGTCGGGCTGGACGGCGGAACGGGCAACTTCTTTATCTGCATGGCCGTGGGACTGATCGTAGCACGCCTGTCGAGCGGACGCCTGATGAACCGGGGTTATCTGACCGGCATAGCCCGCATAGGCATAGCCATACTCATCGTGAGCAGCCTGCTGTTCCTCATCAAGAGCCCATGGACTTTCTATGGCTGCGGAATCGCGATAGGCATAGGTTACGGTCTGCTTTGCCCCTGCCTCCAGACCATGTACATCAACCTGGCCGAACACAACCAGCGCGGTACCGCCAACGCCACCTACCTGACCGCATGGGACATCGGGATAGGCAGCGGCGTGCTGTTGGGGGGTACAATCGCCCAGCACGCAGGCAACTATACCACAGCCTTCTTCTGGGGCACTGTCACTCTGGCCGTCGGAATGCTGATCTTCACTTTCTGGTCGGTACCCTTCTTCAAGAAAAACAAATTGCGCTAACAAATAAACCATGCGTTTGAAAAGCCGTCAAACTCAACACATACACCCCTAAATCGAACCAGTTATGAAAAAGACACTTTTCGCTGCTTTCGCAGCAGCAGCCATGTTCACCACCACCGCCACGGCTTCGGCCCAGAACTTCGGCCAGACCGACATCCCCACCATCGAAGTGAGCGGCACAGCCGACACCTACGTGACCCCCAACAAGATCGAAATCTCGATCACCATCAACCAAGCCGACAGCAAAGGCAAAATCACCATGACCGAGCTGGAAAACTCGCTGGCCAAGGCCTTGCGCGATGCCGGGGTTGACCTCCCGAAACAGCTCGTGGTAACCGACCAGTCGAGCAGCACCGCCAAAAAACAGAACGCTTACCAGTTCAAAAAGTACAAACTGAGCCTCACCAATGCCACCGAAGCCGCCGCTGTTTTCGAGAACCTGGCTGCCAACGGCATCACCAACGCCCAAGTGATGCGCGTAACACACACCGACATCAAAAAACTTGAACTCGAAGTCAAAGCCGAGGCCGTTAAAAACGCCCGTGAGAATGCCCTGGCCCTGGCCGGAGCCATCGGCCAGACTATCGGCGAAGCCATCAAGATTCAGGACTACAATGTGATGCCCGTATACAATGCAGTAAACATCAGGGGCTTTGCCAGCATTAAATTGGAAGACACTGCCGGTTATATCTCCAATGATATGCCCGAGCTCCAGTTCCAGGACATCCACATCGAACAGCGCATTAGCGTGACCTTTCGGCTGAAATAGTTTTTAGCGTCATTGTAAGGCCGATCTTAGCGAAGCCGAAGGAACTTTTGCAAGGTAATGCAGCGACTTTCCTAATCGCAATGATAATCCAATCCTTTATAAGTTAAGGGCGGTTCGTGTAACCGCCCCTATTGTACCTAACCGCAAAATACCTACGTACAACCATGACCTTCGACCTCGCCATGATCCGTGAGCGTTACGCCGCCATGCCCGCTGCCGTTACCGCGGTGCGCAGACACGCCGGACACCCACTGACACTCACCGAGAAGATACTCTTCAGTCACCTTCACGCCGCCCAAGCCGACGACTTCCGGCGAGGCGAAGACTATGTCGAGTTCGCGCCCGACCGTGTGGCGATGCAGGATGCGACGGCCCAGATGGCCCTGCTCCAGTTCATGAACGCCGGACGTGACCGGGTGGCCGTACCGTCGACCGTACACTGCGACCACCTGATCCGGGCCAACGCCGGAGCCAACGCCGACCTACAGGCCGCCCGCCGGCAAAATAGCGAGGTATACGGTTTCCTGCAAAGCGTGGCTGCCAAATACGGCATCGGTTTCTGGAGCCCCGGCGCAGGAATCATCCACCAAACCGTACTGGAGAACTACGCTTTTCCCGGCGGCATGATGATCGGTACCGACTCGCACACGCCCAACGCCGGAGGTCTCGGCATGATCGCCATCGGAGTCGGGGGAGCCGACGCCGCCGACGTGATGTCCGGCATGGCGTGGGAGCTCAAGATGCCCCGTATCATCGGCGTGCACCTAAAGGGCCAACTGAACGGCTGGGCCTCGCCCAAGGACGTGATCCTCAAACTGGCCGGCATCCTGACCGTCAAAGGCGGCACGAACGCCGTGCTCGAATACTTCGGCGAAGGTGCCGCCACATTGAGCGCTACCGGAAAAGCCACCATTTGCAACATGGGCGCTGAAGTGGGGGCCACCACCTCGATCTTCCCGTTCGACGACCGCATCGCCGACTACCTGCGCGCCACGGGTCGCGAAGATGTTGCGCGAGCCGCTACGGAAATCGCCGCCGAATGCCTCGTACCCGACCATTCCGTGCTTAAAGAACCGGAGAAATATTACGACCGCGTGATCGAGATCGACCTCGGCAAGCTGGAGCCCTATATCAACGGTCCTTTTACGCCCGATGCCGCCCACCCCATCAGTGAGTTCGTGCGCATCGCCCGCGAAAAGGGTTACCCCGAGAAGATGGAGGCCGGCCTGATCGGCTCCTGCACCAACTCGTCGTACGAAGACATGGCGCGGGCCGCCTCGGTCGCCCGGCAGGCTGCCGCAAAAGGGCTGCGCACCGACGCCCGTTACATCATCACGCCCGGCTCGGAACAGGTGCGCCGCACCGCTGAGCGCGACGGCCTGCTGTCCGCGTTGGAGTCGATCGGCGGCACCGTCATGGCTAACGCCTGCGGCGCCTGCATAGGCCAATGGAAACGCACCGAAACGCCCGAAACGCGTGCCAATTCGATCGTCACCAGCTTCAACCGCAACTTCGCGGCGCGCAACGACGGCAACCCGTCCACACACGCCTTCGTCGCCTCGCCCGAACTGACCACGGCACTGACCATCGCCGGACGGATCACCTTCAACCCGCTGACCGATACCCTGCCCAACGCGCAGGGCGAGCAAGTCATGCTCGACCCGCCCGCGGGCGACGAACTGCCTCCCCGCGGTTTCGAAAAACGCGGTCACGAAGACTACAGCGCCCCGGCCGAGGACGGTTCCGCAATACGAATCGATATCGCCGAAGATTCGGAACGCCTCCAACGGCTTAAACCTTTCGCGCCGTGGGACGGCCGCGACCTCGACAACCTGTCGCTGCTGATCAAGGTCGAGGGTAAATGTACCACCGACCACATCTCGGCGGCCGGCCCGTGGCTCCGCTTCCGCGGCCACCTCGAACGTATCTCCGACAACCTGCTGATGACCGCTACCAACGCCTTCAATGGCTCGGCAGGTAAAGTACTCGACCCCTTCACCGGCGAGTACGACGGCGTGGCCACCACAGCCCGCGCCCACCAGCTGGCCGGACGCGGCACCATCGTCGTGGCTCAGGAAAACTACGGCGAAGGCTCATCGCGCGAGCACGCCGCCATGGAACCGCGCTTTCTGGGAGTAAAAGTGATCCTCGCCCAGTCATTCGCCCGCATCCACGAGACCAACCTCAAGAAGCAGGGCATGCTGGCGCTCACGTTCGCCGACAAAAACGACTGGACCCGCATCCGCGAGAACGACACGATCTCGGTCAAGGGACTGCGCGACATGCAACCCGGCATACCGCTGACCATCGTGCTGCATCACGCCGACGGCACCACCGAACAATTCATGGCCAATCATACCTACAATGCCCTGCAGACCGAATGGTTTCGCGCCGGCAGCGCCCTGAACCTGATGGGCCGCAAATAAGTTCCCAACCGTCATTACGCGGATTTGGAAAAGCCCGAAGTAATCTCTCTTACGCCATAAGAAGCAGGGAGATCGCCATGCCGCTCACGGCAGTTCGCATTAACGGATATTCAAAAAAATCCAAGTCAGAATGAACAAAATCAAGATACACAACGGCCAACTGACCGTCCCCGCGCGCCCCGTCATTCCGTTCATCGAAGGTGACGGCATCGGCGTCGACATCTGGCCCGCCACCATGCGCATCATCGACACTGCGGTGGCCGCCTGTTACGGGGGCGAACGCTCGATCGAATGGTTCGAAGTGCTGGCCGGCGAGAAAGCCTTCAACACCACCGGCGAGTGGCTCCCCGAAGCGACCCTCGAAGCGTTCCGAAACTACAAAGTAGGTATCAAAGGCCCGCTGACCACCCCCATCGGCGGCGGCATCCGTTCGCTGAACGTGGCGCTGCGGCAGGAACTCGACCTCTATGTGTGCCAGCGTCCGACGCGTTATTTCAACGGCGTCGAGACGCCCGTCAAACGCCCGCAGGACGTGGACATGTGCATTTTCCGCGAAAACACCGAGGATATTTACGCCGGCATCGAATGGCAGACCGGGACACCCGAGGCCCGGAAGGTGCTGGAGTTTCTCATCAACGAAATGGGCGTCAGGAAGATACGATTCCCGGAAACCTCGTCGTTCGGTATCAAGCCTATTTCGCGCGAAGGCACCGAACGGCTCGTTCGCGCCGCCATCGAATACGCCGTAATGCACGGCAAGCCCTCGGTCACCCTCGTCCACAAGGGAAACATCATGAAGTTCACCGAAGGGTCGTTCAAAAACTGGGGCTATGAACTCGCCGAACGCGAGTTCGCCGGCCAAACCTTCACTTGGGCTCAATGGGAGCGCATCAAGGCCGCCGAAGGCCGCGAAGCTGCCGACAAGGCACAGTCCGAAGCACTCGCCGCCGGAAAAGTGCTGATCAAAGACGCCATCGCCGACGCTTTCCTGCAATGGACGCTCCTCAAGCCGCGCGAGTTCTCGGTGATCGCCACCCCCAACCTGAACGGCGACTACATCTCCGACCAACTGGCCGCCATGGTGGGCGGCATCGGTATCGCGCCCGGCGCCAATATCAACTACGCCACCGGACACGCCATTTTCGAGGCTACCCACGGCACGGCGCCCATCCATGCCGGGCAGAACAAGGCCAACCCCTGCTCGCTGCTGCTGAGTGGCGTGATGATGCTCGAATACCTGGGCTGGCGCGAAGCCGCGCAGACTATTGTCGCAGCCATGGAAGGCGCCTTTGCCGGCAAAAAAGCCACTTACGACCTGGCCCGCCAGATGGAAGGCAGCACCGAACTGAGTACCAGCGCTTTCGCCGACCTGCTGATAGAAAAAATAACGGAATAGTTTCCCCGTCGCCACAAAGAGGGCCCCGAAGGTACCGCAACGTACTTTTGCAAAAAGGTTACCACAGCTTCCGGATGCACCTCGCCATGGCGGGCTTATCTCCGAGAAACCGCGAAGAATAATACGTAAATAAATTGCATACGATGAAAAAAGAATATATGATCTACAAACTCTCCGAGACGATCAAGGAGACCAGCCGCATCGAGCCCGACCTCTTCAAACAGTTCGGCGTCAAGCGCGGCCTGCGCAACGAAGACCACTCCGGCGTACTCGTGGGGCTGACCAATATCGGCGACGTGGTCGGCTACGAGCGCCTGCCCGATAACCAAGGGCTCAAAGCCATTCCCGGGCGCCTGGTCTATCGCGGCATCGACGTCGAAGACCTCGTCTACGGCGCCCAGAAGGAAGACCGCTGCGGTTTTGAGGAAACAGCCTTCCTGCTGATGTCCGGTTACCTGCCCGACAAAGAAGAGCTTCAGACGTTCCAGGAGATACTGAACGAACAGATGGCCCTGCGCCACGCCATCAAGATGAACATCCTCTCGCTTTACGGCAACGACATCATGAACATCCTGGCGCGTTCGGTGCTGGCCCTCTACGCGTTCGACGAACAGGCCGACGATACCTCGCGCGAGAACCTCGTACGGCAATCGATCGACCTGATCGCCAAGTTCCCGTCGATCATCGCCTACGCCTACCATACGATGAATCACACCAAGCATGGCGGTTCGCTGCACATCCGCATCCCGAACCCGGGCGTATCGACAGCCGAGAACTTCCTCTATATGATGAAGGGGTCTAAGGGTTATACGGCACTCGACGTTAAAGTCCTTGACCTTTGCCTGATCCTGCACGCCGAACACGGCGGGGGGAACAACTCGACCTTCACCACCCGCGTGACCAGTTCGTCGGGCACAGACACCTATTCATCAATGGCCGCAGCCATCGGCTCGCTCAAGGGACCGCTCCACGGCGGGGCCAACCTGCAGGTCATCGACCAGTTCAACCACCTGCGCGAAGCCATCAAGGACTGGAAAAACGAAAAAGAGGTCAAGGCTTACCTGATGAAGATACTCAACAAAGAGGCTTACAACCGTAAGGGCCTGATCTATGGCATCGGGCATGCAGTCTACACGGTATCCGATCCGCGCGCCCTGCTGCTCAAAGAGATGGCCCGTTCGCTGGCCAAAGAGAAAGGGCTCGAAAAAGAGTTTGCATTCCTCGAAACGGTAGAGAAGCTGGCTGTCGAGAGCTTCATGGAATTCAAAGGCAACGCCGTGAACAAAAGCGTCTGCGCCAACGTGGACTTCTATTCGGGCTTCGTGTACGAAATGATCGGACTGCCGAAAGAGGTCTACACTCCCCTGTTCGCCATGTCGCGCATCGCGGGCTGGATGGCCCACCGGGTCGAGGAACTAAATTTCGACAGCAAACGCATCATCCGCCCGGCCTACAAGAACGTGGCTCCCAAGGTAGAATACAAACCGCTGAAGAAACGGTAAACAACTCCTTTTCCAAAAAACAAAAAACGGATGCCTTGAAGGCGCATCCGTTTTTTGTTTTATTCGGGTAGCAGCGGGTTATACATCATGATCGCGTGATTCTCGGCCACCAGTTCCTCACTCTCCACTTCACCGCCCGCATTGAGACGCTGGCGCCAGATGCGGTTGTGGCGCGTGTGGCCGCCCCACCACTGCGATCTGATCTGGTGGTCGGTTTCGATCACGCGGTAAGTCACCGTCGGCTGTGCGTCGCAGCGGAATTCGCCGTGCAGGTGCTCGTCGTCGAGCCACAGCAAAAGCTGGGTGTCGAAAGGGCTGTCGTTGCGAATCTGCAGATCGACGTAATTATATGAAAGAGTCGCCCCGCAAGCGAACGGAATGGTGCGGTTCACATCCGGAAAGACGTCGTAGGAGTGGCGCCAGCGCTCGACAATCGTCAGCGGGGTATGCAGCGACATCCAGTACATCAGGTTGCCCAACTGGCACAAGCCGCCACCAACACCTTTGCCGATCCGGCCGTTGTGCAGCACCAGGCCTTCGAGGAAACCGCGCCGACGCGTGGGACGCCCCACAGCGCGCCAGATCGACAGGCTTTCGCCCGGTTTAATCACCGTTCCGTTGAGGCGTTCGATGGCCAGCCGCAGATTAGTCACCTTGTTGTGTTGCAGGTACATGTCCACATCCTTGAGCGGGCGTAGCAGCATTGAGCGGTGTTCGAACAGCAGGTGCGGCAGCGGCTGATCAAGGCGTTCGCGGGCGAAAGAGCGGCGCTCGCGCCACCAGCGCAGGCGGCGCTTGAGAATATAGAACTCGCGGCCGAGCGCTTTGCGCACGCGGCCGCGAGTTCTTGGTTTTTCTATGGGTTTTTCGATCATCCCGGCAAGTTTGAAAAGGATTCTTGATTGATACCCGGGGCAACTTACAGTCGTAAAAAAAACGGTCAGGATATTTTTCTTCGAACCGGTTTACAGCCGGGCCAGCATGTTGCGGACGTTGTGCTCGATGCGGTCTTCGAGATTATCGGTGTCGGCGGCGCGCACGAAGCGCTCTCCGGTGATGTGCTCGTAGAGCTCGATGTAGCGCTCGCTGACGCTGGCGATGAAGCCGTCGCTCAGTTCGGGCATCACGTCGCCGGGACGGCCCTGGAAATTCTGCTCCATCAGCCACTCGCGCACGAACTCCTTGGAAAGCTGGCGTTGCTGTTCGCCCTTGTCGAAGCACTCCTGATAGGTGTCGGCGTAGAAGTAGCGCGAACTGTCGGGCGTGTGGATCTCGTCGATCAGGTAAATTTCTTCGTCCTTTTTGCCGAACTCATACTTCGTATCCACAAGGATAAGCCCTTGCTGTGCCGCGATCTCGGTACCGCGCTCGAAGAGTTGCAGGGCGTATTCTTCGAGTCGGTCGTAATCTTCTTTCGACACGAGGCCCGAAGCGATGATCTGTTCACGCGAGATGTTCTCGTCGTGGGAGCCCTGCTCGGCCTTGGTTGTGGGAGTAACGATCGGCTGCTCGAATCGCTGATGTTCGCGCATGCCATCGGGAATGGGCACGCCGCAGATCGAGCGCGCACCGGCTTTGTACTCGCGCCATGAGCTGCCCGTGAGGTATCCGCGCACGATCATCTCGACAGGGAACGGTTCGCACCGGTGACCCACGGTCACCATCGGGTCGGGCGACGCGATTTTCCAATTGGGACAAATGTCGGCGGTGGCATCGAGGGCTTTGGCCGCGATCTGGTTGAGTACCTGCCCTTTGAATGGCACCCCGCGTGGGAGCACCACGTCGAAAGCCGATATGCGGTCGGTCACGACCATCACGAGGAATTTGTCGCGAATGTTGTACACGTCGCGCACTTTACCTTCGTAGAGCGATTTTTGTCCGGGGAAATTAAAAGCGGTTTTAACCAGTGCTTTTGCCATTGCTATTGTTCGATTTTTGGTATTGATTTTTTAGAGGTTTTCGCGGCGGGGGGGGTGACCTTGAGTGCAGGTTCTCCCGCAACTGTTCTGATTTCAGTCGTGGTCTTATCAGCTCCGGCTCTGGCCTTCGTCGAAGGCTTCGCAGTACCGCCTCCGTTCATGATGGAATCACTGTCGCTCTCGAACGCCTTGACGATGTGCTGCACCAGTTGGTGACGCATGATGTCGCGGCTGTCGAACTCGACGATGCCGACGCCTTCGATGCCGCGTAGTTTTTCCATGGCGGGCACCAGTCCCGAGTCGCTACGGTACGGCAGGTCGATCTGGGTGGTGTCACCGGTGACAATGAATTTGGCGTTGCGCCCCATGCGCGTGAGGAACATCCGGATCTGAGAAAGCAGGGTGTTCTGCGCCTCGTCGAGGATCACGAAGGCATTGTCGAGCGTCCTCCCGCGCATGTAGGCCAGCGGGGCAATCTGCACGATGCCCGATTCGAGGTATTCGGCCAGGCGGCGGGGTGGAATCATGTCGTTGAGGGCGTCGTAGAGTGGCTGAAGGTAGGGGTCGAGCTTCTCTTTGAGGTCGCCGGGCAGGAAACCGAGCCGTTCTCCGGCTTCGACCGCCGGGCGGGTGAGGATGATGCGCTTGACCTCTTTGTTGCGGAGCGCGCGCACGGCCAGGGCAATAGCCGTATAGGTCTTGCCGCTCCCGGCGGGCCCCACGGCAAAGATCAGGTCGTTCTTGGCGTAAAGTTCCACCAGGCGGCGCTGGTTGGGTGTGCGGGCCCTGACGATATTGCCGTCGTTGCCGCTGACGATAATATCGGCGGCCTCTTCGATGACAGGCGTGGCGATACCGTTCGCGTGGTCGCGGTTTTTCTCGAAAGCGTTGGCGTCGAAAATCTGGTCGATCACCTGGTCGGACACGTGACGGTAGCGCCGCACATAGTCCTGCAATTGGTTCCAACGGGCTTCGAACCGTTCGACGGGTTCGGCTCCCCCGACAAGGATAATGGAACGGCCACGGGCCGTAATGCGCAACTGGGGAAATTTCTCTTTGATGCGGTTGATGTGGGTATTCGCCGGGCCGTAGAGCTCGGAAATATCGATGGTATCGCTGACGGTAATGGTCTTTTCGGTCATTGTTTCTAAAGAGAAACAGGCATTATTTGAGGAACATCCAACCCACCGAGAAGGTGACTTTCTGTTCCTTGACCTTGACATTGGTAATATCGGTGGTAGTAATGCCCGAATCGGTGATGTTGGTGAAATCGCCGCAGTAGCGGGCATCGAGGGTCAGGCGCCCAAGGTCGAGACCGAGGCCCACCTGGTATCCCATCACGAATTCCTGCAACTGAAAGTTCACCCGCTGGCTTTGTCCGCCGCTGTTAGCCACTTCGTCCATCGGGAAACGGAACGAGGGCCCCGCCATCAGGCGCAAATTGGGAATGATCTCCCAACCGAGCAACACAGGCACTTCTATCCAGTTGGTGCGCAATTTCACATAGTCGCCACCTGTGACGTTGGGATCGGAGGCGAACTTGGCCGACGAACGGCTGTACAGCAACTCGGGCTGAATGAACAACGACACCAGCGGAAAGTTCACCCGGGCCTGTACGCCGAGGTCGAATCCCGAGCCTGTACTGTTTTTGTCATAAGGGTTTTGTGATCCGCCGGTGGGCTTATATTTCAGGTTGCTCATGTCCACGATGTAGCTTGCTTTCACACCGAATTCAAAAGGCGAGGCGGCGCGCAGCGAAGTGGCACCGGAAGCGAGCAGGAGGACCGTGGCAACAAGTAATGTTTTTTTCATATCGGAAGGTTTTTAGTGGGTTACAAATATACGATTTTCTTTGCTTTTCAACGGAAGCGATTCAATGGCAAACAACCATCACTCCGCGAAAAAAGTCGGAGGGAAAGGTACACCTTACAGCAACGGGCTGAATAGCCGCGCGACCGATTCTCGGAACACATCCCAGCGTGGGCGGTTATTCCAGTTACGCAGGGTGAGCTTGCGACACTTTTTCAGGTCGTTGAAAAACTGTTCCTCAAGCCTCAGGGTCACTTGGGGGTCGTAGATCATGGCCGTGACCTCGAAGTTGTCCTCGAAACTGCGGTTGTCCATATTCACCGTACCGATCGAACTGAGCTGGCTGTCGATGGTAATGTATTTGCTGTGGTTGAACCCTTCGCGGTAGAGGTAGACGCTGATCTTGGCCTCAAGCAGTTCGGAAATGTAGGAGCGAGTGGCCCAGTAGACGATCTTGCTGTCGGAACGTGACGGGATAATGATCCGCACGTCGATACCACTCAAGGCGGCTACTTTCATGGCAGTAAGCATCGACTCGCCGGGCATGAAATAAGGGGTCGAGATGTAGATGTGGCGCTTGGCCTTACTGATAGCCGAAAAGTAGGCCTGCTTGATGGTCGCCCAGTCGGAGTCGGGCCCCGACGTGGCGATCTGCATAACAGTCAGGCCGTCGGGGTGTGTCTCGGCAGGCAGGTACCTGGGGCGGTCGCGAAGTTGGATGCCGGTGGCGAAATACCAGTCGGCCATGAACGTAAGTTGCAGCATGTTGACCGCCGGACCTTCGATTTTGAGGTGCGTGTCGCGCCAGGGTCCGTGCTTGGTACCGTGCAGGTAACGGTCGGCGATGTTCATGCCGCCGGTGTAGCCTATCTGACCGTCGATCACCACGATCTTGCGGTGGTTGCGGTAGTTCGCCTTGCTGGTGAGCCACGGGAAAACCACGGGCTGAAAGCAATCGGCCTCGACTCCGGCCTCACGCAACGAGCGGATGAAGCGGCGAGGCAGGCTCCAGCTCCCCACATCGTCGTAGATAAAGCGGACCTCGACCCCGGAACGGGCTTTTTCCTTGAGGATTTCGGCCACTTCGTTGCCCAGGTGGTCGTCTTCGAAAATATAGTACTCAAGGTGTATGAAATTTTTCGCGGCGCGCAAGTCAGTCAGCAGCGAGGGGAATGCCTCGGTGCCGTCGTTCAGGATAGTCAGTTGGTTGTGGGTGGTAAGCAACGACTTGTTGCTATTGAGAAGCAAGGTAATAATCTCACGGTTAGCCTGCACCTCGGGATCGTCGAAATCGCTGAGCTCTCGCAGTTGCTTGTAACTCAGGCTCTCGAACTGTTTAAGGTCTTTGATCTCTTTGCGGTTAAAGATCTTTTTCTTGCGGTAGTCCTGCCCGAGGAAAATAAAGAGAAACAACCCGACGAAGGGTAACAGCACGATCACGGCGATCCACGACACGGCCTTGACCGGGTCGCGGCGCTCATAGAGAATCGTGAAGACCGTGGCGACGGCCGTCAATATGTAGAGCGCCAGGAGCACCCATATCGATATTCCCCAAAAAGTCATTGCGCGGGAGGATAGTCAAGCGAAAAGTGCAGGCCGATGCTCTCTTTGAGTTGCTGGGCCTGTTTTATGATCAGGTAGCCGATGGTGATCATGTTACGGAGTTCGCAAAGGCGTTTCGACAGGGTCGATCGGCGGTAGAGGTGTTCTGTTTCTTCGTAGATGATTTGCAGGCGGTCCATGGCGCGTTCGAGACGCAGGTTGGAGCGCACGATGCCGACATAATTCGACATGATCTGCTGCATCTCTTTGGTGCTTTGAGTGATGAGCACCATCTCCTCGGGGTGCGAGGTGCCTTTGTAGTCCCAGTCGGGCAGGCCGTCCTGGAGTTCGAGTTCGCGGAATACGTGCAGCGAGTGGCGGGCGGCACGTTCGGCATACACCACGGCCTCTACCAGCGAATTTGATGCCAAACGGTTCGCGCCGTGCAATCCCGTCGAGGCGGCCTCTCCTATACAGTATAGGCGATTGAGCGAAGTCTGACCGTCGGTATCGACCCTCACGCCACCGCAACAATAGTGGGCCGCGGGGGCCACGGGGATCATGTCGCGGGTCATGTCGATGTCGATCGACAGGCATTTGGCATTGATGCTCGGGAAATGCTCCCGGGTAGCCTCAGGGGGCAGGTGGGTCAGGTCGAGGTAGGCGTATTCGTCGCCCCGGAGCTTCATCTCGTAGTCGATGCTGCGGGCCACCACGTCGCGCGGGGCAAGAGCCCCCATCGGGTGATATTTGTACATGAACTCGACGCCGTCCTGCGTGCGGAGCTTGGCCCCGAAACCGCGCACCGCCTCGGAGATCAGGAACGACGGGCGCTCGCCGGGATTGTAAAGCGACGTGGGGTGGAACTGTATGAACTCCATGTTCTCGATGATGCCTTTGGCGCGGTGTACCATGGCAATGCCGTCGCCGGTGGCTCCGGCCGGATTGGTGGTCGTGTCATAGATATTCCCTACCCCTCCGGAGGCCAGCGCGGTTATGCGCGAACGCACGGTCACGACTTCGGACGTGCCGAGTTCCAGCACATACGCGCCATAACATTCTGTACCGGGGATCGAGCGCTTGACCAGTTTGCCGAGGTGGTGCTGGGTGATCAGGTCGACGGCAAAATGACGCTCCCATATCTCGATGTTCGGGTGTTGTTCAACCCGCTCGGCCAGGCGGTTCTCGATTTCGGCGCCCGTATAGTCTTTATGGTGGAGGATACGGCTTTGGGAATGTCCTCCTTCGCGGGCCAGTTCGTACAATCCGGTCTCAGGCACCCGGTCGAAATTAACACCCCATCCGATCAGCCGCCCAATGGCTTCGGGGGCGTTGCGGACAACCAGCTCGACCACTTCGCGATTGTTCTTGCCCGAGCCGCAGGTCATCGTATCCTCGATATGCTGTTCGAACGAGTCGGGCGCATAGGTAACGGCAGATACGCCACCCTGGGCTTTATAAGTGTTGGTATCGCGCAGTTCGCCTTTGGTGACGAGGATCACCCGGCCCTGGTCGGCTACCTGTAACGCATAGCTGAGCCCGGCGATACCGGACCCTATAATAAGGAAATCGCAATCTCTATTCATTCTGGTTGTAAAGTTAATATGTTTGCTTAAATTTGTGGCAATTTTTCGTATATACTTCATTTGCAATGTCCCGGGAAACCATTCGCGAAACAGCCGTAGTCACTAACGTTACCGACAAAGAAGTAACTCTCGAAGTGTGCACCCCCGAGGCCTGCCACGCCTGCAACGCCAAAAACATCTGTAACCAAAGCGGTGGCGGAAAAACCCGCGAGATCACGCTGCTCAACGACGGACAGGGTTACACGCCCGGCGACCACGTCGTGTTGGTGATGCGCCATTCGGCCGGATTCCTGGCTGTGGGCATCGCCTACCTGATTCCCGTTTTCTTATTGATCGGCACCCTGCTCGGCCTGCAATGGGCCGGGTTCAGCGACATTACTTCCGGGCTGGTTTCCCTGTTGGTCGTTATCCTTTATTACCTCATCATACGGCTCGTACGTTCGCGGGTCGAACCCAAGCTAACCATAGAAATCGAAAAATGAACGAAACGCTACTCTACACCGTCATCATACTGGTGGGGCTGGGGGCCGTGGCGGCCGTCGTGCTCTACTTCGTGGCGCAGAAATTTCACGTCTACGAAGACCCGCGCATCGACCAGGTCGAAGCCATGCTTCCCGCAGCCAACTGCGGCGGATGCGGATTCCCCGGTTGCCGCGGCATGGCTGACGCCCTTGTGGCGAACGACGACATCTCGGCGCTGTTTTGCCCCGTAGGCGGTGCCGCCACGATGAAAGCCGTGGCCGACTTCCTCGGCAAATCAACTCCTGAGAAAGAACCTACCGTGGCTGTCGTACGCTGCGCCGGCGCGCCCTGCCACCGCCCGCGCACCAACATCTACGACGGAGCTGCATCGTGCGCCGTAGTAGCCTCGCTCTACGGTGGCGAGACCGGCTGCGCCTTCGGTTGCCTCGGCAAAGGCGACTGCACGCTGGTCTGCACGTTCGACGCCATCCATATGAATCTTGAAACCGGCCTTCCCGAAGTCGACGAAGAGAAGTGCACCGCCTGCGGCGCCTGCGTCAAAGCCTGCCCGAAAATCATCATCGAGTTGCGCAAAAAAGGCCCCAAATCTCGCCGAGTGTTCGTCAGCTGCGTCAGTAAGGACAAAGGTGCCGTCACGCGCAAAGCCTGCGCCGTGGGATGCATCGGTTGCGGCAAATGCGTCAAGGCCTGCGCCTTCGACGCCATCACCCTTGAAAACAACCTCGCCTACATCGATCCGGCCAAGTGCCGCCTCTGCCGCAAATGCGTGACCGAGTGCCCTACCAACGCCATCTGGGAAGTCGGTTTCCCGCCACGCCCGCCGAAAACCGAAACCGCAGAATCCGCCGTCGCACCTGTTGCTGCGCCCAACACCATCCAAAACGAAGGAGGAGCCACCCATGCTTAAGACATTCAAAATGGGTGGTGTCCACCCGCACGACCACAAACTCAGCCGCGAGGTAGCCATCGCCGAATTCCCCGTGCCTTCGAGCGTGACCATCCCGTTGGGGCAACACATCGGCGCCCCCGCCAATCCCACTGTGCAAAAAGGCGACAAAGTCAAAGTCGGTGACCTGATCGGCGCCGCCAACGGCTTCGTGTCGGCCAACATCCACAGTTCGGTGAGCGGCACCGTGACCGCCGTGGAACCGGCTCTCGACGGTGGAGGTGTCCGACGCCCGGCCGTCACCATCGCCGTCGAGGGCGACGAGTGGAATCCTGCCATCGACCGCAGCACGGTCCTCATGCGCGAGTGTACCCTTACTCCCGCCGAGATCATCGGCAAGATCGCCGCAACCGGCATCGTGGGGCTCGGTGGTGCCACCTTCCCCACACAGGTAAAACTGAGCGTCCCGCAGGGAAAGACCGCCGAGATGCTGATTATCAACGGTGTGGAGTGCGAACCCTACCTGACCGCCGACCACCGCGTAATGCTCGAACGCAGCGAAGAGCTGCTCGTGGCCTGCACGATCGTGATGCGCGCCTTGGGCGTCGGCAAATGCCTGATCGGCATCGAAAACAACAAGCCCGACGCCATCACCCGCCTGCGTTCGCTCGTCACCGCCGGGAACTACGCCGGCATCGAAGTGGTCGCGCTCAAAGTACGCTACCCGCAGGGCGGCGAAAAACAACTCATCAATGCCCTTACCGGCCGCGAAGTACCCAGCGGCGCCCTGCCCATCGACGTGGGCGCTGTGGTGCAGAACATCGGCACGATGCTCGCCATCTACCAAGCCGTGCAGAAGAACCGCCCGATCATCGACCGCGTAGTGACAGTGACCGGCAAAGCACTGGCCACGCCGGCCAACCTGCTTGTACGCATCGGCACGCCCATTTCGGCACTGGTCGAAGCCTGTGGCGGATTACCCGAAGACACCGGCAAAGTGATCAACGGCGGCCCGATGATGGGACGCGCCATGTCGAACCTCGACGCCCCCGTCACCAAAGGTACTTCAGGAATCCTGATGCTTCCGGGCAAAGAGTCGAAACGCGCCAAGGGCACCTATTGCATCAGTTGCGCACGCTGCGTAAGTGCCTGCCCGATGGGCCTGGAGCCCTATCTGCTCGGCAAACTGTCGAAACTCGGCCTTACCGAACGTACCGCCGACGAAAGAATCACCGATTGCATAGAGTGCGGATGCTGTTCGTACAGCTGCCCGGCCGTGTTGCCCCTGCTCGACAACATCCGCATGGGCAAAGCCGCCGCCATGGCCTACTTGCGCGCGAAAACGGCAAAATAGCCTTCATCCTCCGCCATCGTAGGCCGCCCTTGGGCTACCCAGCCATATTTGATGCAAATTGTCCGGTGACACAACACATAAAAACACCCAATTTCAATGGGGAGATTGCTTCGTCACAAGCTCCTCGCAATGACGAAAAAGATTTATAACCCAAACACTGAATTACCAAACTATTTTCGGGAGTTCTCAACCCTGACAAGCTACATCGGATTGAAAAACACGAAAATTTCCAGGTTGATAGAGAAGGTGCCTGAGGTTTTGGTGCCGCAGCGTATAGATATGTGAGGACGCCAAAACCGCAATGCAACCGACGACCGAAACGGGAGTAATCAAACATGGCTTGATTACCGAGCAACAAGTAGAAGGAAAAAGCCGCAAAGCGGGCTTAACGAACTATATCAGCCTGAAAAACACAAAAATCATTTTTTGAATTTTTAGCCTTGCGGGCAAGGCTTGCGAGGGAGCCAGAAGGGAGCATATACGAAATATGTAACCGACGTAGCGACTGAGCGTAACGCAGTCTGAAAGGCTAAAAAACAAAAAGAACTATGAGAATAATTTCCCCCTCCCCCCACCTGCACAGCGGCGCCTCGACCCCGTCGATCATGCGGGATGTGTTCATTGCCCTCGCCCCGGCTTTCCTGTTCTCTATATTCGTATACGGACCCGAAGCGCTTTGGGTCACCGCCGTTTCGGTCGGCGCCTGCGTGCTGTTCGAATGGGCCATCACCCGGTTCCTGCTGAACCGGCCCTCGACCGTCGGCGACTGGTCGGCCGTGCTGACCGGCATACTGCTGGCCTTCAACCTGCCACCCTCGGTCCCGCTCTGGATCGTAGTGATCGGTGCATTCGTGGCCATAGCCATCGCCAAAATGTCGTTCGGCGGGCTGGGACGCAACCTGTTTAATCCCGCGCTCGTGGGCCGCGTGTTCCTGCTCGTGTCGTTCCCCGTGCAGATGACCACCTTCCCCACCACAGCCGCTGCCATGGCCACCGATGCCGTCTCGGGCGCCACCCCGCTGGCCCTGATCAAAGAAGCGTTGAAAAAAGGCGAATCGCTGTCATCGTTGATGCCGAACATCGACCTGAGCAACATGCTCTTCGGCTTTAAAGACGGTTCGCTCGGCGAGATCAGCGCCCTGCTGCTCATCCTCGGCGGCGTCTACCTGCTCATCCGCCGCGTGATCACCTGGCACATTCCCGTCTACGTGCTCGGCACGATGGCCCTGTTCGCCGGCATTTGCCACCTCGCCGCCCCTGAACATTACGCCACCCCCCTGTTCCATCTGCTGGCCGGCGGTGCCCTGCTCGGCGCCATCTTCATGGCCACCGATTACGTCACCTCGCCCATGTCGCGGCACGGGATGCTCATCTACGGTATCGGCATCGGCGCAATCACCATGCTCATCCGCCTGTGGGGAGCCTACCCCGAGGGCATGTCATTCGCGATCCTGATCATGAATGCCGCCGTGCCCCTGATCAACATGTACGCCAAACCCTCGCGCTTCGGCACCGTGAAAGTCGCCAAAATCAAACCGGCCAAAAACCAATAATCCGACGATGAAAAGCTCACTCAAAAATATGCTTGTGGTCTTGGTGGCCATTACCCTCATAGCCTCGATGGCCGTGGGCGGTATCTATCTGCTCACCAAAGAACGCATCGAAGTGGCCCAGAACGAAAAAGTCAACGACGCCCTGGCCGCCGTCCTGCCGAAATTCGACAATACCCCGGCCTTAGACGCAACGGAAACCACCCTCGAAGGCGAATCCGTCAGGATCTATCCCGCCACCCTCGAAGGTGAACCCGTAGGCTGGGCCGTGGAGACTTTCTCGAAAAACGGTTTCGGAGGTAAAATATCGCTCATCGTGGGCTTCCTGCCCGACGGTACCATCAAAGACATCTCGGTGGTGAGCCACAACGAAACTCCCGGACTGGGCGACAAAATCGAGAAATCGAAATTCCCGCCCTTTGCCACACAGTTCGAAGGCAAGAATCCCGCCTCGTTCAACCTGACCGTCAGAAAAGACGGCGGAGATGTGGACGCCATCACCGCCTCGACCATCAGTTCGCGCGCCTTTGCCGACGCCGTGCAGAAAGCCTACGACCTGTTCCGGAAGATCGAAAAATAACACCCGGGGCAGGGTCTTTTCCCCTGCGATTATACATAACAAGATCAGGTCGGGCCTATTGCCCAACCCGAAGAATCACCGGGGGGGCGCAGACGTACCCCTCGCAACGACAACCAGACATGGAAAATAACGAAATAAAAGCCGCACCTGTTGCAGAGCCTGTCACTTTAGCCACTGCCGCCGCCACCGCGGAGTCCGCCGCTATTCAGGCTAAAGCCGAGCCCGAAACGCCGGCCCGGAAAACCGGCGGCCAATGGGCCAACTTTACCAAAGGCATCATCAAGGAGAACCCCACGTTCGTGCTATTGCTCGGGATGTGCCCCACGCTCGGTACCACCACTTCGGCCGTCAACGGGATGAGCATGGGCATCGCCACGATGTTCGTGCTGGTGATGTCGAACATTGTGGTATCGCTCGTCAAGAACCTCATTCCCGCCAAAGTGCGCATTCCGGCGTTCATCGTCATCATCGCCTCATTCGTGACCGTCGTGCAGCTCGTGATGCAGGCCTATGTCCCCGCCTTGTACAACACGCTCGGCGTGTTCATCCCGCTGATCGTGGTGAACTGCATCATCCTCGGCCGCGCCGAAGCTTACGCCTCAAAGCACGGCCCTGTCGCCTCAATGATCGACGGACTCGGTATCGGTATCGGTTTCACGCTTTCGCTCACCCTGATCGGTGTCGTGCGCGAACTGCTCGGCACCGGTGCCATCTTTGGCAACAAGTTCATCGAAGGCGACGGCATCCTGATCTTCGTGCTCGCCCCCGGCGCCTTCATCGCGCTTGGCTACCTGCTCGTGGCCTTCAACAAAATGACCGCTAAACTCCGATAGACCGCCATGGAATATTTTGTCATCATCATATCCGCTATTTTCGTCAATAACATCGTATTGGCGCAATTCCTCGGCATCTGCCCCTTTCTGGGCGTGTCGAACAAAGTATCCACCTCGCTCGGGATGGGGGGCGCCGTGACCTTCGTCATGGCCATCGCCTCGCTCGTAGCCTGGTTGTTGCAATACGGCGTGCTCGTGCCGCTGGGCATCGAATACATGCAGACCATTGTTTTCATCCTCGTGATCGCCGCGCTGGTGCAAATGGTCGAGATCGTGCTGAAAAAAGTGAGTCCCGCCCTCTACCAGGCACTCGGGATCTTCCTGCCCCTGATCACCACCAACTGCGCCGTACTTGGGGTTGCCATCCTGCTCGTCCAGAAAGAGTATACCCTCGGCGAGAGCGTGGTCTACTCGACCTCGATCGCCCTGGGTTTCACCCTCGCTATGGTGCTCTTCGCCGGGTTGCGCGAAAAGCTGGAGCTCAACGACGTGCCCAGATCGATGAAAGGCGTGCCGATCGCCCTGGTAGTGGCAGGTATCCTGGCCATGGCCTTCATGGGGTTCTCGGGGCTCGTATAGGAAAGTGTCTGATCGTCACAATAATAAAGAGAAGAAGCCCGCAGATACTAAACGTATCTGCGGGCTTCTTTTGGGGAGATTGCCCCGTGGGGGCCTGCGATATTGGGTGAGTTCAGGCGGCGAAAGCAAGTCCTGTAATCCGCCTGAACGAGAGAATTTCGCCTACATCTGCGTCAGCGCCTGGCGGATAATGTCCTCGGTCGAGGTGCCGGGCTGTTCGCGCACGATCTTTCCGACCGTCTTCTCGCAAGTGGCACGCGGGTAACCCAGGATCATCAGCGCCGACACCGCCTCTTCGATGCTTTCGGTCATACCGGCAAAGACACCTGCCGTGGCCGCGCTTTCGGGTGCCGCTCCGAGCGCCACGCCCAGCACTTTGTCGCGCAGGTCGACGATGGCCCGCTCGGCCGTTTTGGTACCGATACCCTTGATAGCCTTCAGCGCGGCGATATTGCCCGTTGAAATGATCGTAGCGATCTCGTCCGACGAATAGGCCGAAAGGATCACCAACGCCGTATTGGCACCGATCCCCGACACTGAGATCAACAGGCGGAATAATTCCCGCTCGGCCGGTGTATAAAACCCGTAGAACGACTGCGAGCCGTCGAACGACGACTGGTGCAGGTGTAAATAGAGCATCGCTTCCTCGGCACTACCGATCGCGGTGTACGTCTGGAGGGAAATATGCACCCTGTAGCCCAGCCCGCCGCACTCCACTACTGTAAACGCCGGGGTGATCTGGACGAGCCGGCCTTTGATATACTCGTACATAAACGTTTCTTGAAAATTATTCTTCAAAGGTAGGACTAAATTCGGAAGGCTCAGAAATTTTTCCCACCTTTGTTGCTGCAAACACCGCAAAAACAATTCCTAAATGAACAAGAGATTCTTTTCACTCGCCCTTGCCGCAGTAACCGCTTGCAGCCTGATGATAAGCTGCGGTTCCAAATCCGAAGGAACAACCGGCAATAGCGCCGATTCTACCGGCATCGACCAAGCCCAAATCGAATACAACGGCAAGATCGTTTACGTCCAAATGGACTCGATCATCCGTGGCTACGGCATGGCCATTGACCTGCAAGCCAAATTCAATGAAAAAGGCACCAAAGCCGAAGCCGAACTTCAGGCCAAAGCCCGCAGTTTCGAACGCGATTACCGTGACTTGCAGGACAAAGCCGGCAAGGGCCTGCTCACCAGCTACCAAATCTCGAATACCGAAGCCTCACTCCAAAAACGCCAACAGGACCTTGTCACCTACCGCGACCGCGTAGGACAGGAGCTGGCCGAAGAGGAACAAGTGATGATGAACCAGATCAGCCTCGCGATCATGGATTTCCTCAAAAAATACAACGCCGAGAAGGGATACAGCATGATCGTCAGCTCGCTCGGAAGCAACACCGTACTGGTGGCCGATCCTTCGCTCAACATCACCGATGATGTGCTTGAAGGCCTGAACGCCGCATACAACAAGAGCCTCGGCGCCAAACCCGCGGCCGACACCACCGTCGTAAAATAATCCCCCGGCTGTGGGCGGACTACAAGTTCCGTGCTTCCGCATCATAATAATAGGCGCTACCCTTTCCGGGCGGCGCCTATTGCATTTTCTAGCGGCACTTAATAATGCCACTTGCCTCCCGGGCTTCCGCGGTAACACACTTCGTTCCGGAGAAAGCATCGAGAATGCCTCGGGATAACTACAAAAACGCAGTAAAAGACGATCCCGGACGTGGACAAACCACATGCCCGGAATCCTTGACTGCGTTCAGGATGACATTCGTTTATTACCGGGATACGCGAGAACGCACTGCTTGGGATAACCCCTATTCATTCGCAAGCAAACAAGCGAACAAACAAGCGAGCAAGCAGTGGGCCTTACTCGTAAATTCCCGATTTGAGGTTCGACACCTCGCGGGGCGTTAGGTAGCGCCAGTCGCCACGGCGGAGCCCCGATTTCGTCATCCCGGCGAAAAAGACCCGGTCGAGCTTCACGACTTCGTAGCCGAGCGCTTCGAACATGCGGCGCACTACCCTGTTACGGCCCGAATGCAGTTCGAGGCCGACCTCCTTCTTCACCCCTTCGACAAAAGCCGCTTCATCGGCTTTCGCCCAACCGTCTTCGAGCTCCACACCCTTGACCAGATGGTCGAGGTCAGCCTGTGTGCAGGGCTTATCAAGAAATACGTGGTAGATTTTTTTCTTTTCGTAGCTGGGGTGCGTGAGTTGCTTGGTCAGGTCTCCGTCGTTGGTGAGCAACAGCACGCCCGTGGTATTTTTATCCAACCGGCCGACCGGATAGACACGCTGCGGGCATTCGCCGCGCAACAGGTCGATCACCGTGCGGTCGGCGTGCGGGTCTTCGACCGTCGTCACATAGTCTTTCGGCTTGTTCATCAGGATATACACCTTGCGCTCGCCTTGGAGGCGTTCGCCGCCGAGGCGGATGTCATCCGACGTGCGCACTTTGGTGCCGAGTTCCGCCACCACTTTGCCATTCACCGTCACTTCGCCCGCCTCGATCAGTTTATCGGCCTCGCGGCGCGAACATACGCCCGACATCGCAATGAAGCGGTTGAGGCGCACTTCGGTCAGGGGTTCCTGTATTTTCGGCGAACGGCGGCCTTTGGGAGCGCGTTCTTCGGAACGGCCAAAAGGTTTGTCTTTACCATACTTAGCAGCTCCCCGACCGGTTTTCTCAAATTTCTCGGATTTAGCGGATTTAGCAGCCTTTCCGGCAGCGGGACGACCGCTGCGTTCTCCGCGGGCGGGACGGTCGGCATACCCGGCATCCCCCGAATGGCGCCCGGGGCGTTCAGGACTATCGGAACGGCGTACGGGGGTAGCTTTGGCATAGGGTTTAGGTCTTGCGGCAGTCTCCGGTTTCTCGGCGGCAGGGCGTGTGGTCTTGCGGGGTGTGGCGGGGGCAACGTCAGGTTCGTTTATACCCTCGCGTTCGCGGCGGGTCTTAAAAAACGAACCTTTGCCGGCCGTTTTGCGCGGCGCCGCTGTCGTACTCTTCTTTTGCATCGTTGTTATCTTCGGTGTAAGCCCCGGAGCGGTGATTTCGCCCGGAGCGTTGCAAAGGTACCTTTAATTTCATAATTTTGTCCGCCGTATCCCGAAAAACCACCCAAACTCTACGATATTATGCGCTACGACTTCGACAGAATCATCGACCGCCGCGGCACCAACTGCGACAAATTCGAATCCCTCGAACCCCTGTTCGGCACCGACAAGGTGATTCCTCTCTGGCTGGCCGATATGGATTTCGCGGTCGGCAATTTCATCGTCGACGCGATGAAAAATCGCCTCGAACACCCTATCTTCGGATACACGTTCCGTCCGCAGTGCTACCACGAAGCCGTCCAGGGCTGGATCGGGCGCCACGGGCACTGGAGAGTCGAATGCGATTGGATGAAGTTCTCGCCCGGCGTGGTGGCCGGTGTCACTTTTGCCATGCTGGGCAATACACGTCCCGGCGACGGCGTACTGATCCAACCCCCGGTCTACCACCCTTTCGCCAACACCATCCGCTTCAACGGCCGTACGGTGGTCAATAACCCCCTGATCCAGAGGGCTGAAGGACACTACGACATCGATTTCGAAGACCTCGACCGCAAGCTCGCCGCCTCAAAGGTGATGATCCTCTGCAACCCCCACAACCCCACGGGCCGCGTGTTCACGCGCGACGAACTGCTCCGCATCGGCGAACTTTGCCGAAAGCACGACGTGGTAATCGTGTCGGACGAGATTCACAGCGACTTCGCCTATCCCCCCCACAAACACCTGCACATCGCCTCGCTGACCGAGGAGCTGGCCTCGCGCACTGTCACTCTGGTCGCCCCGAGCAAAAGCTTCAACATTGCCGGGCTCTCGACGGCTGTAGCCATCATCCCCGACGAAAAGCTGCGCGAACGCTACGCCGCTGAAGCCGAAAAGATCCATATCGACAACGGTAACATCTTCGGCACCGTAGCCTGCGAAGCCGCCTACAATCACGGCGACCTGTGGTTGGCCGATCTGCTGGAATACCTGCAAGGCAACATCGATTTCGTATCTGATTTCATCCGCCGCGAAATTCCGTCGGTCAGATGCTACAAGCCTGAAGCCACGTTCCTGATGTGGCTCGACTTCCGCCAGTGGGGCATGGACCACAACACACTGTGCCGTTTCCTGATCACCGAAGCAGGCCTGGGCCTGGGCGACGGCTCCATCTACGGCACCGAAGGCGAAGGCTACATGCGCCTGAACATCGGCACCCAGCGCGCTGTACTCGAAAAAGCGCTCGTACAGTTGTGCGACGCAGCCCAAAAAATATAGCTATTACCCAAATGTCATCCCGAGCGAAGCCGAGGGACCTGGCCGAAAGACTTGCAAAATCAGTTTCTTTGCAATCTTCGCTTCCAGGTCCCTCGGCTTCGCTCGGGATGACATTTTGTATTACCGACTATTGAGAATACCCAAAACCTCGGTATGCAGTTCCGGCGCCGCAGCAACGATCGAATCGCCGGTAGCCGGATCGCCCCCGTAATAGTCGGTGATTACCCCTCCGGCGCCGCGGATGACCGGGATCAATGCGGCCAGGTCCCAGCGGCTCATGATCGGATCGACCATCACATCGCCGCGCCCGGTAGCCAGTAACGCATACCCGAAAGCATCGCCCCAGGTACGCAACAGCCAGCACTTTTCCACCAACGAGTTGAACCCTTCGATGGTGCGGTACCTGGCAATGTCAGAGATGTCGGTCGTCAGCAACAACGCCTTGTCGAGCGAAGCACAGGGACGCATCCGGACCGGGCGGCCGTTCCACAGGGCCACCACGCCGTCGCCTGTAACCATGTCGTCGAGCAGCGGATTGTAAATCGCTCCGTAGCGGGGCTCACCGTCGACCATCACCCCCAGCAGGGTGGCAAAAAGCGGCACCCCGTGGATAAAACTTTTGGTGCCATCGATCGGGTCGATGATCCACTCCACGAGCGGCCCTTCTGACCCGGCAGACGAGCAATGGACGCCGCTCTCCTCGCCTACAATGGTACTTCCGGGGAAAGTCTCCTCGATCCGATCCACGATGTAAGCCTCGACCTCACGGTCGGCGATCGTCACGGGCGAATCGTCGGCCTTGTAGTCCACGGTGGCCACACCAACGTATTGATGAATGACCTCGCGGATGCGGGGCGTAAGCGAGGCTGCGAATGCGTTGAATTGCTCGAAAGTAGGTATCATATCTCTTTGAAAAATCTGTTTGAATTTTGCCGGGGAACGTACCTTCGCTAGGGAATGTGCATGAACTTGTGCGACTGGATCGAGATGCTCCAGCGGGGATGTGCCTTGGCATACTCGACGATCAGCGGCGTAACGCTTTCGCGCACCGACCATTCTGGTTGTAGGTAAAGCAGACACTCAGAGCGCACCTTTGAGGCGTTCTGCTCGGCCCACACGATGTCTTCTTCGCGCTGGACAATCACCTTCAGTTCGTCGGCGCGGGCCAGTACCCCGGACAGCGGGGGCTGTTGCCGTTTCGGCGAGAGGCATATCCAGTCGATGGTTCCGCTCAGAGGGGCCGTGCCCGATGTTTCGATAAAAATCTCGAACCCGCGGGCTTTCAGTTCCGCTGTCAGCGGGCCCAGCGGATACAAAGCCGGTTCGCCGCCCGTGATGACGATGGCCGCCGCCGCGCATTCCACGGCCCGGTTGACGATCTCGCCGACAGGGACAGGCGGGAACGAGCGGGCGTTCCACGTAAACTTGGCATCGCACCAGCGGCACCCCACGTCGCACCCGCCGAGGCGAATGAAATAGGCGGGTTTCCCGGCATGGAAACCTTCGCCTTGTATGGTATAGAAATCCTCGACCAGCGGCAGCCACATTCCGTCCTGCCACTGTTCTGCCACATCCATCCCTTCCGTCATTCTTCCACCAATTTATAGATTCCGCGCAAGTTCCGGCCCTGTTCATTATAGTCGAATCCGGAGCCCACCACGAACAGGTCGCCAAGCTCCATACCCACATATTCGATGGGCAGGCGTCCGTCGTAGATACCCGGCTTAACGGCCAGCACGGCCGTGCGCACACTGCGGGCACCCATTTCGGCAAGCATTTGCTGCAAGGCTTCGAGGGTATGCCCCGTTTCCACAATATCCTCGGCAATCAGCACATCGCGCCCGGATATCGCCGTTGTCGGCTCGATATCCACGCGGACGTTGTGCGAGCTGGTCATTTGCGCCCCATAGGACGACAACTTGACAAATCCGAGCTCGAAATTCTTGCTCAGCCGGGCAAAAAGCTCGGCCCCGAACACAAAAGCGCCGTTCAGGGTCACGAGCAGCAGTGGTCGTTCTTTTGTCGAATAATCGACCGAAATCTGCGCCGCCAGCCGTTCGATGGCCCCGGTCACCTGCTCCTCGGTAATGTAGGGCTCGAAAACCTGGTCGTGTAGGGTGATTTTCATCATTTCACAGTGGTTCGGGTGAAACCGAAAACTCGTATCTTTGTACGCAAAGTTAATGGTTTTCGCGGCCATTCCCGCACAACGGGGAATTCCCGCATGACAACACCCATCCCCGTACAAAACAACACGCAAGAATATGACCCCAAAAGTATCGATCATCATGGGCAGCACCTCGGACCTGAAAGTCATGAGCGAAGCGGCCAAATTTTTCGACGAATTCCATATCCCGTTCGAGATCAATGCCCTCTCGGCCCACCGCACGCCCGACCAAGTGCTGGAATTCGCCCGCGGCGCCCATATGCGCGGCATCAAAGTGATCATTGCCGGAGCCGGCGGAGCCGCCCACCTGCCGGGCGTAATCGCCGCGCTGACCCCACTCCCCGTGGTCGGCGTACCCGTCAAGTCATCGAACTCGATCGACGGCTGGGACAGCATCCTGTCGATCCTCCAAATGCCCTCGGGTATCCCGGTAGCCACGGTAGCGCTCGACGGCGCGCGCAATGCCGCCATCCTCGCGGCCCAGATCATCGGTACGGGCGAACCCGAAATGCAGGCCAAAATGCTGGCTTTCAAGGCCGACCTTGCCAAGAAGATCGAACAGGCCAACGCCGAGCTCGCCTCGGCTGAATTTAAATTCCGGATAAAATAGCCTTGCGGGTCCGCTGGTTTTGAAGCTAAAGTAACCGTCCTCTTTCCCAAAGACTCCTGCCGGCGACGGCAGATGAAACCGGAGTATTTATCCCCCCTATGATGGACATCGCCTCCAATAACGTCCTGATCGCCTTCGTACTGACCGCCATTGCAGGCCTGTCGACAGGCATCGGCAGTGTGATCGCCCTGTTCGCCAAGAAGACCAACCGTAAGTTCTTGTCGTTCTCGCTCGGTTTTTCGGCCGGAGTGATGATCTATGTGTCTTTCGTCGACCTTTTCCCCATGGCACTCGGTGAACTGGGAAAAAGTTTCGAAGGCCGGACCGCTGCGCTGGTCACTACGCTCGGATTCTTCGGCGGTATCCTGCTGGCAGCCGTCATCGACAAGCTCGTTCCCTCGGTCGAGAATCCCCACGAGCCGCGCAGCGTCGAAAGCATGCAGGTCGAAATCGAACCGCACGACACGCCGGAGCGCAACGTAAAACACCGGCGCAGCAACAACCGGATTATGCGCACAGGCATCATCACGGCCTTGGTGATCGCCATCCACAACTTCCCCGAAGGCATCGCCACATTCATGAGCGCCATTCAGGACCCACACGTCGGCATCGCCATCGCGCTGGCCATCTCGATACACAACATCCCCGAGGGTATCGCCGTTTCGGTGCCGGTCTACTACGCTACCGGAAGCCGAAAGAAAGCCTTCACGTGGTCGTTCCTCTCGGGGTTGGCCGAACCGCTGGGCGCCGTGATCGCTTACCTGGTGCTTGCCCCTTTCCTTACCCCGGTGATGCTAGGTATTATTTTCGCAGCCATCGCAGGCATCATGGTCTTCATTTCGCTCGACGAGTTGTTGCCCGCCGCCCGCGAATACGGCGAGCACCACACCTCGATTTGGGGCCTGATCATGGGCATGGCCGTCATGGCGGTAGGTATATTGGTTATTTTATAAAAAAAAATCTGGCCAATTGGCAAAAAACAAGCAGGGCAGCCTTTTTCGGGCTGCCCTGCTTCGTAATGCCGAAGGGATGTTGATCAGCAAGGGCACATCCGTTACCGAGATGATGCCAAGTGTGAGAAATATCGGTCGAAAACCATGTTTCTACTCTTTGACCGAGAAATCAAAGACCGATTGGTTGTTAACTCCACCCTGAGGCACGGTACCCTGGTAGAAGAAGCAATACTCTCCGGGAGGAAGCGGTTCGCGGGGAGTCACCTTGTAGACGCCATTCCCGATCTCGGTCATATCGAATCCTACCACGTTGTCTTTCTTGACTCCGACATCGGCCCCAACCCAGGCATTCACTTTTCCGGTTTCGAGTTCCCGTATATCCTTGCCCTTGTTTACATCCAGCACAACCAGTGCGAATTCGTTGGGAGAAGTGGCCGCACGGAACCACCAGTCGGTGGCCAGCATCTGCGTATCCTTGAAAGGAAGGAAATAGAATACGAACTCTGCATTGGCCGGCACAGTATTTCTGGATGTCGAACTATTCAGCACCGATTTTACCTTGCCCGAGGCAATACCGTAGGTGAGCCCTGCAGCCAATGTCCTGGTTTTCGAACCGGTGAATGTAGTGGGCAGGAGTTTCTGCTCGGCACCCTCGGGATTAAAGAAGAAAATCCCGGTTTTCTCTACGACCACACTGTTTTTCTTACCGGCATTCACCATAGCCGCCAGCACCGCACTGGGTACATTCTGGTCTTTGAGTGCCCGCAGAGCCTCGATCGAAGTATCGAAATTAGTGGTGGCCGTCTCTATTTTGGAGATAATGATGTCGGATTCGAAGCCCAGTTCGATCATTTCCACGATCGAAGTATTAGTCAACACTTCGTTTTGTGCATGGGCGTTCGCATAAAGGAAACCGCACAAGCACAGCATAAGCAGTTTTTTCATCATAAGAGTTGTGGTATTAAATGTGTTCCACAAATATACGATGATTTGCGTATACGAAACGAAATCGGTAAAAATTTGGTAACCTGGCCCGAAAAAGACCTCAAGAAATCTTTAACTACCCGAATGAAGATAGCTGGCTTATTTTATTCCCGAGAATCGGGAAGCGAACGCCTCGGCGATCTCGTCGAACACGTAGCGCCACCGGGTGGCGATGCCGATCATCAGCGCCACCAGCAGGAGGTACATCAACTTCTCGGCCAGAGATTGCTTCTTCCACCACTCCACAAAGCGTTTCATAAGGCGGCCTCACGCAAAAGGGTGACGATCCCGGCGCCGCGGGCCATGGCCGCCTCGTTATCGGGAATCATCCGATGGGCGCGTTCGGGGAGCGATTTCCGTAGCCCGGCGATCACGTTCTCGGTCGTGACGATCGGCCTGATCTTCAGGTAGGCCCCGAGGACGATCATGTTGAAGACCTTGACCTGACCCAGGCGGGCCGCTTCGGCCACGGCCTCGACCGTGTAGATCGTAATATCGCGGCGCTTCGGGGGATTGACGATGCCGTTGGGGTCATAGATCAGCAGGCCGCCGGGCTTGACCTGCGGCTCGAACTTGTCGAGCGACTGCTGGTTCAGCACGATGGCGGTGTCGAAGGAATGGATCACGGGTGAACTGATGGGCCTATCGCTCAGGATGACCGTCACGTTGGCCGTACCACCACGCATCTCAGGACCGTACGAGGGGATCCAGCTGACTTCCTGCCCCTGCATGACGCCGGAATAGGCCAATATCTTGCCCATAGAAAGCACGCCCTGTCCGCCGAATCCGGCTATGATGATCTCTTCTTTCATGGCTTATCTTCGGTTTTGGAGGCAGAGGCGGCTTGTGAATCTTCCGATGCGGGTTGAGGCGCGGGGTTTTGAGCGGGTTTCGGAGGCACCGCAACGCCGTCGCGCTTCAGGTCGCCCAGCGGGTATTCGGGGAACATGTGCTCGCCCATCCATTGGTTGGCGCCGACGGGGGTCATTTTCCAGCCCGAATTGCAGGTGGCCACGATCTCGACAAACGAAGCGCCGCGCCCGGCCAGCGAATTTTCGAAAGCCTGTTTGATGGCCTTACGGGCCCCGCGTACGGCGGCCGGCGTTTCGACCGACTGGCGCGTCACGTAATTGACGCCGTCGAGCTGAGCCACAATGTTGGCCATTCTGTAGGGGTAGCCGTTCAGCGAAGCGTCGCGTCCCGAGGGGGTGGTCGCCGTGGGCATGCCCAGCAGGGTGGTCGGGGCCATCTGGCCACCGGTCATCCCGTAGATCGCGTTGTTGATGAAGATGATGGCGATGCTGTCGCCCCGGTTGCAGGCGTGTATGGCTTCGGCAGTACCGATGGCCGCCAGGTCGCCGTCGCCCTGGTAGGTGAAGACGAGCTTGTCGGGGCTCAGGCGTTTGACCGCCGTGGCTACCGCCGGAGCACGGCCATGGGCGGCCTGTATCCAGTCGATATCGATGTAGTTGTAGGCAAACACGGCACAACCCACCGGAGAAATACCGACACTCTTGTCCTGCGCACCCAGCTCGTCGATCGTCTCGGCGATAATCTTATGTACCGTGCCGTGCGAACACCCCGGGCAGTAGTGCATCGTAGTGTCGAGCATCAGGCGCGGCTTGGCGTATACTAAATTCTCACTCATTGCGCTTCGATCATTTTTTTAAGCCCGGCGTACACCTCTTCGGGGGTATGCACCACCCCGCCGGGACGGCCGAAGTGTTCGACACGCGTGGCACCGTTGGCCGCCAGCCGCACGTCTTCGACCATCTGGCCCATGCTCATTTCCACAGAAAGAATACCCTTGACTCGTCGCGCCAGCGAAGCGACCGGCTCCGAAGGGAACGGGAACAGGGTGATGGGCCTGAGCAGGCCTACTTTCAGCCCGTCGGCCCGGGCATCCTCGACTACCTTGGCGCAAATGCGCGACGATATACCGTAGGCCACCATCAGGTAGTCGGCGTCGTCGGTCTGTATGGTTTCGTAGCGGACCTCGTCGCGGCGCATGGTCTCGTATTTGGCCCACAACTTCAGGTTGTGCTTTTCAAGCGCTTCGGGGTCGATAAAGCACGAGGTGATAATATTTCGTTGGCGTGAAGCGGGTTTGCCGAGGGCCGCCCAGGGACATTGCTCGCGGATCTGCTCTTCGGTCAGGCGTTTCTTTTGCGGACTGAGCTGCACCTTCTCCATCATCTGGCCGATCACGCCGTCACTGAGGATCATGGCCGGGGTCAGGTATTTGAAAGCCAGTTCGAAGGCAAGGTCGACGAAGTCGTTCATCTCCTGCACCGAGTTGGGGGCCAGTACCGGCATCCGGTAATCACCGTGGCCCCCGCCCTTCACGGCCTGAAAATAGTCGGATTGCGAAGCTTGTATGGTACCGAGCCCGGGGCCGCCGCGCGATACGTTGATCACCACACAGGGCAACTCGGCACCCGCCAGATAGGATAGGCCCTCGCACATCAGGCTGATGCCGGGGCTCGACGACGAGGTCAGCACCCGTTTGCCGCTGGCGGCGCCGCCGTAAAGCATATTGATCGAGGCGGGCTCACTTTCGGCCTGCAGCACGACCATGCCGGTGGTCTCCCACGGGCGGAGTTCGGCAAGGGTTTCGAGCACCTCGGATTGGGGTGTAATGGGGTAGCCGAAGTAGCCGTCGGCACCGCAACGGATGGCCGCGTGTGCCAACACCTCGTTACCCTTCATTAGTTTTATATCGTCTTTCATGTAGTTCGTTCTTGGAACGGGCTCCCGCAGCCGTCGCCAGAGGCGCTTTCCATGCGGAAGCCCGGGCATACGGCGCTTGTTGCCGGAAAATTATTTTGCGCCGGCATCATCGACTTTGGTGCGGTACACGGTAATGCAATTGTCGGGGCACACCTGGGCACAACCCGCACAACCGATGCAGGTATCGGGTGCCGAGGCGTAGCAATACCTGAATCCCATGGCGTTCACCTGAGCGGCAAGGCTGATGGTCTGCATCGGGCATACCGAAATACATACGCCGCAACCTTTGCAGCGCTGTTCGTCGACTTCTATCCGGCCTTTGATTTTTGCCATATCTTTATACAAAACGTTGGATTTCATCCGTCCGTTTTTCACGCTCGGCACCGTCCATCTGCGATGGCCGTGCCCTTGCTAATTAAAACGTTCAAAAGTACTCCGGTATTTCGCAGACAGGAACTATTTCTAGAGAGATGATACGAAATCCAACCTGCATATAAATGAAAAAGCAGCGAATAACACTCTGCTATTCACTGCTTTAATCAAGCACAAGGAAATGATGCCCAGCCTGCTTAATCCTCCAGCGAGTGAATCACCAGCCCGGAACGCAGTTTCGGTTCGAACCAAGTGGTTTTCGGGGGCATGATATTGCCCGTGTCGGCAATGTCGATGAGTTGCTTCATCGACACGGGATAAAGGGCGAAGGCTACGGCCGCATCGCCTTTGTCCACTCGCTGAGAGAGCTCACCGAGACCGCGGATACCACCCACGAAATCGACCCGTTTATCGGTACGCAGGTCTTTAATACCCAACAATTGATCCAGCACAAGGTCGGAAAGAATCGTCACATCGAGTACGCCGATCGGGTCGGCATCGTTGTAGGTTCCGGGTTTGGCAGCCAGTTCGTACCACTGCCCGCCGAGGTACATGGCAAAATCATGCAACTGCGCCGGATGGTAGATTTCCTTTCCCTTGGGGGTGACCACGAAGTTTTCACTAAGTTTTTCGACGAGCTGTGCGGGCGTGAGTCCGTTCAGGTCTTTCACCGTGCGGTTGTAGTCGATGATCCGGAGCTGATTGTCGGGAAAGATCACGGCCAGGAAATAGTTATACTCCTCGCGGCCGGTGTGGTTAGGATTCTTGGCGCGGAACTCCTGCCCCACCCTGGCGGCGGCAGCGGTACGGTGGTGCCCGTCGGCCACGTAGAGCGCAGGAATCGCGGCAAACAGACGGGTGATGCGTTCATTGTATTCCGACGGCACAACCCAGAACCGGTGGCCGAAGCCGTCGCCGGGCGCGGTGAAATCATATTCGGGCGCTTTGGCCGAGACCACCTCGCCCACAATCTTGTCCATCTCGGCCACGGCAGGATAAGCAAAAAACACGGGCTCGATATTGGCCTTCTGGTTGCGCACGTGGATCATGCGGTCGTCCTCTTTGTCGGGGCGCGTGAGTTCGTGCTTTTTGATTTTCCCGGAGAGGTAGTCGTCAACGTTGCAGCAAGCCACCAGTCCGTATTGGGTGCGGCCGTCCATCGTCTGGGCGTAGACATAATAGTGCTCCTGAGGATCTTGAACCAACCAACCGCTGGCTTTCCACTTCGAAAAGTTCTCCATTGCCCTGTCGTAGGCGGCTTGCGAGTGCTCGTCGATAATGGGAGCGAAATCGATCTCGGGCTTGATGATGTGGAGCAGCGACTTTTCGCCGGCCTCGGCTTTGGCCTCTTCGGAGCTGAGCACATCGTAGGGGCGCGAGGCTACCTCGGCAGCGTATTGTTTCGGGGGCCGTATCCCCTTGAAAGGTTTGATCAGTACCATAATGTAAATTAAAATCCCGTCATTGCGAGGGCTGCAAGGCCGAAGCAATCTTCCTAAGGAAGATTGCTTCGTTGTGCTTCGCAGCCCTCGCAATGACGAAAAGAGTGTTTATTTATTCACTTGAAAACGTTTGTCGCCATCTTTGAAGAAAGCGACGATCTGGCGGGCAGCAGCCAGCCCGGCATTGATATTCGCCTCGGCAGTTTCGGCCCCCATCTTCTTGGGCGTGGCGAACACGCGCGAGCCGCAGGCGGCCTGCAATTCAGCAAGGTTCGACGGCGAGATGTCGGTCACGTACTTAAGGTCGGTGCGTTCGGACAGGGCTTTGAGCAGTCCGGCCTCGTCGATCACCTCGGCGCGGGCGGTATTCACAAGCGTGGCGCCCTTAGGCATCGACATCAACAGGTCGTAGCCGATCGACTTTACGGTCTGCGGCGTGGCCGGAATGTGCAACGACAGGTAGTCGGAAGCGGCATAGAGTTTCTCCATCGAACCGAGATGTTGCACCCCGTCGGCAGCAAACACGGCCGGGTCGGTCACGAAGGGGTCATAGGCCGAAACCTCCATGCCGAGGGCGTGGCCGTAATGGCCCACAATACGGCCCACGTTGCCGTAGGCGTGTATTCCGAGGCGTTTGCCGCGGATCTCGGTACCGGTTCCGGCGGCAAACTGGTTGCGCGCCATGAAGATCATCATGCCGATGGCCAGTTCGGCCACGGCGTTGGAGTTCTGCCCCGGCGTGTTCATCGCCACGATACCGCGGGCGGTACAGGCCGCAAGATCAAGGTTGTCGTACCCTGCCCCGGCACGTACCACGACCTTCAGATTGGGCGCGGCAGCGACCACGTCGGCAGTCACTTTGTCGGAACGCACGATAAGCGCGTCGGCATCCGCCACGGCTTTCAACAGGTCGTCCTGCGCGACGTATTTTTCGAGCAGGGCCAGTTCACAGCCCGCTTCGGCGGCTATTTTCTTGATTCCCTCGACAGCCGCGGCTGCAAAGGGTTTTTCGGTGGCTAACAGGATTTTCATTGCTTACTTTGATATGGTTATTATCGCTACGAAAGGTTTTTTCTGTACGGTCGGGCGCATACGCCCGTCGATTGGGCAGTTTGCATTTTTATGATTTGCACGCAATGCACAAATCATAAAAATGCCGGAGGTATCGCATTGAGCCCACTTCGTGGCCTCTTTCTCCTGGCGCCTCAGCAATTGCCTCTGGCTTCCTCGCGCTATCTCGGCAGAATCCGCAAGCGGCCCCTGCTCCCGATACGCTACTCGGTCCAGGCAAGCTTGATTGCTCTCGGCTGCGGCGTCGGTCCACGCGGCGCGGGCGGTGCCTTGACTCCATTTTACGGACTTTTGCTCCTACTTATCCGGCAATCAAGTTCACTAATGATGTCCTCGTTTCGGTCGGCGCTCCCGGCACCCGGATTCCCTTATTTGGCGTTCTCTTTTTCGAACTCCTGCATGGCGGACACGAGCGCTTCGACACTCTCGCGCGGCAGAGCATTGTAAGTCGAGGCGCGAAAACCTCCCACCAGTCGGTGCCCCTTAATGCCGATGATGCCCCGGGCCTTGGCGAAGTCGATGAAAGCCGCCGGATCCATATCTTTGTATTTATCGGCGTAGACAAAGCAGATATTCATCAGCGAGCGGTCTTCGACGGCCGCCGTGCCCTGGAACATCGGATTGCGGTCGATCTCGGCATAGAGCAACGCGGCCTTTTCCCGGTTGAGTTTCTGGATGGCCGGCACACCGCCGATCGACTTGAGCCAGCGGAGCGTTTCGCGTACCACGTAGATCGGGAACACGGGCGGCGTGTTGAACATCGAGCCCTCTTTGATGTGCGTGCGGTAGTCGAGCATTGTGGGGATCGGGCGCGACACTTTGCCGAGAATGTCCTCGCGCACGATGACGAACGTCACGCCCGCCGGGCCGAGGTTCTTCTGGGCGCCGCCGTAGATCATGCCGTATTTCGACACGTCGACCGGACGGCTCAGGATATCGGAACTCATGTCGGCCACCAGGGTCACGGGCGAATTGATGTCGCCGTGCATTTCGGTCCCGAATATGGTGTTGTTAGTAGTTACGTGCAAGTAGTCGAGGTCGGCAGGAATAGCGTAGCCTCTGGGGACATACGAGAAATTCTTGTCTTCGGACGAGGCCACGGTCACCACCTCGCCGAAAAGCTCGGCCTCTTTCTGGGCTTTCTTGGCCCACACGCCGGTTTTCACATAACCAGCCTTTTTGTCGAGCAGGTTGAACGGCACCATGCAGAACTGCATCGAAGCGCCGCCGCCCAGGAAAAGCACGTGGTAGCCCTCGGGAATGCCGAGCAGCTCTTTCATCAGGGCCACCGCCTCGTCGAGGACGCTTTCGAAATCTTTGGTGCGGTGCGAGATTTCGAGTATCGATAGCCCGCTCCCGTTGAGGTCGAGAACCGCGGCAGCGGAGTTTTCAATGGCTATACGGGGAAGGACAGAGGGACCGGCATTGAAATTGTGCTTTTTCATAAATTGCGTCAGTGTTGTTAAAAGGTTTCTGATAATTTCAGCGAGGAGCAAATATCGTGAAAAAATCAATGAGAAACGAAAAAATTTTAAGAACTTTGTGAACCTTTTTCTCAACACCCCGGAAAAGTGGTCTTTCACCCGACGTTTTTCGCACCCGGCATCGTACGCATAGCTACCTTGCCCCGGCTAATCAAAACGTTCCCGTTCGACGAGGCTGTTCCCCCGATGACACAGGATTTTACCAAGGGCCCCATAGGGCGCCAAATCATACTTTTCTCGCTGCCCATCATTCTGGGGAACTTTGTCATGCAGCTCTACCAGATCATCGACAGTGCAATGGTAGGGCGCTACATTGGTAAAGAAGCGCTGGCTGCCGTGGGTGCCAGCGGGCCGGTGATCTTCGCCGTCATTTCGCTGGTCATCGGCATCGGCGGCGGCGCGTCGGTGGTCATCTCGCAATACTTCGGGGCTAAACAGTACGACAAAGTCCGCCAGACGAGCGACACGCTGCACATTTTCCTGCTGGCCGCCGGGGTGGTCATCGCCCTTGTGGGAATTTTCCTCAGCAAACCGATCATGCAGGCGGTCGGCCTGCCCGCCGAACTCATTCCGATGAGCGTGCAATACCTGCAGATTTTCCTGTCCGGCACGTTCCTGCTCTTCGGGTTCAACACCATCGCCGCCATCCTGCGTGGGGTAGGCGATTCGAAAACCCCGCTCTATTTCCTGATCCTGTCGGCGCTGCTCAACGTCGGGTTCGACCTGCTGTTCATCCCCGTTTTGGGATGGGGAGTGGCCGGGGCTGCATGGGCCACGGTACTTTCGCAGGCCATTGTTTACGTGTGGGCTTTGATCTATGTGAACCGTAGCAGCTCGATCTTCCACGTCAACTTCCTGAAACTCAAGTATAACGGAAAAATCTTCCGCCAGTGCCTCAATTACGGCCTGCCGACCGGAATCCAGCAAGCCTTCGTGGCCGTGGGAGGCGTCGCATTGGTCGGTATCGTCAACGGTTTCGGCACAGATGCCATCGCGGGCTATTCGGCCGGAATGCGCATCGACAGCCTGGCCATGATCCCCGCGATGAATTTCGCCATGGCGCTCACCAGTTTCACAGGCCAGAACATCGGGGCCGGATGCCTGGACCGGGTACACAAAGGGCTTCGAAAAACCCTGCTCTTCTCGTCGATCACCTGCGCCATCATCACCCTGGTCATCATCCTTTGGGGAGAAGACATCCTGAGGCTTTTCTCGACCGACGAAGAGGTGGTCCGCATCGGGCAGGAGTACATGGTGATCGTCAGCTCGTTCTATCTGATATTCAGCACCATGTTCGTGATCAACGGGATGTTGCGCGGAGCCGGGGCGGTGATCGTCCCCATGTTCTCGACCATCTTCTCACTTTGGATCGTACGCATTCCGGTGGCCATGATCCTCTCGGATTCGATCGGCGAGCGGGGTATCTGGTGGTCGATCCCCGTCGGCTGGACCATCGGGCTCTGCGTGGCTTTCATTTACTATAAAACCGGCAAATGGCAGAATCGCTCTATCTTTGCCAAGAATAAACAAACAGACTTATGATACGCTCCATGACCGGTTTCGGCCGGGCCGAAAAATACGTGACCGGCGAAACCGCGGGCCGCAAAATCATCGTCGAGGTGAAAAGCCTGAACAGCAAGCAACTCGACCTCTCGGCACGCATTCCCGCCATCTACCGCGAGAAAGAATACGAAATCCGCGGTGCGGCCTCCCGGACTCTGGTGCGGGGCAAGGTCGACCTTTTCATCTCGTTCGAAAACGCCGACGGAAGCCCCAAGTGTACGGGCGGCACCATCAATCCCGACGCCTTCCGCTCCTACTACGAACAGATCCGGCAATTGGCCGCCTCGGTCGGCCATGACGCCGATGCCGAACCGCTGGTACAGACCATCCTCAAGATGCCCGACGTGCTGCAAACCGAAGCGCCGGCGATCGGCCAGCCCGAATGGGATGCGCTCGACGCCGCAGTGGCCGAGGCGCTCGCCAACATCAACGCCTTCCGCGAACAGGAAGGCGCTGTATTGATCGCCGACCTGTTGGCCCGGGTCGCGACCATTGAAAGCCTGATGGGCGAAGTGGTGCCGTTCGAACCCGAACGCATCGCCACTGTCCGCAAGCGGCTCGCCGAAAACATCGAAGCCCTCGGCCTGAAGGTCGACCAAAACCGTTTCGAACAGGAAGTGATCTTCTACCTCGAAAAATTCGACATCACCGAAGAGAAAGTGCGCCTGAAACAGCACTGCGACTATTTCCGTACCGTATCCGCGACCGGCACCGACGAGGGCGTGGGCCGCAAACTCGGTTTCGTCGCCCAGGAGATGGGGCGCGAGATCAACACCATGGGCTCCAAGGCCAACCATGCCGAGATCCAGAAGATCGTCGTGCGCATGAAAGATGAGCTCGAAAAAATCAAGGAACAACTGCTCAACCTGCTGTAAACCGTAGCAGAAGAAAGATGATCCCGCCGTGTTGGATACCCACACGGCGGGATCATCTTTTTTACCCGTTCCATGCCCCGGTACTGTTTGCCGGAGCGTAGGTATTCAGGCCGACACCGAAGCGCATAGAGCGGTCCGGACAGCCGCAAACAGGAAAACGCAAGACGCCTGTCCGGAAAGAAAAAATCCACTACCTTTGCAAAACCGGGGATTCTATATCCTTGGCTAACATATATAGACCGATTCCTTGTGAAAATCTGGCAGATTTAGAAGTGCGGTATCGGCAGACTCTATGATAGTACTCTATACTTTGTATAGCGTGGTATCGTCTGTTCGCACATGGTTCCGCCAGAGCCACACAAGGTCAGATTGATCGCCACGCTTTTTTCTTTAGGTCGTATCGTACCAACTCCGGATACGGCAATCGGCGAAGGCACGGCCTTCGAAGGCAGGCGCCGGGTGCGAAAAAAACAAATGCGAATCAATTATTGTAATAAAAGAACGTGACAAGACGTTCCATCTATTAGCAACTGTATTATGACAAAAATCGACCCGCGAGAGGAAGTCGCCTCGAAGATCAAAAAGTATTTACCCGTCGCTAAACACAAATACCACCAGGCAAAAGATGTTCCGGCCGATCTGGTGGAGGCATTGATACGAAATGAAGATGCAGCCTTCGACAGGCTGTATGTACATTTCTCAAGGCCCCTTTTTGATTTTCTGAACGCGCTGGTGCGCGATGAAACGGAGGCCGAGAATATCATGCACAACACGTTTATGTATATTCTCGAAAAGCGCGACAGCATAGACTTTTCCAAAAGCATCAAAGGATTTCTGTACACCTGTTCCAAAAACTATGCGATTGATTTCTTTCGCAAGCGCAAACGCGAAAGAAGATACCAATCCGAACCGTTCTACGATTCATACACGGTGGCGGCCCACGAGGAAACGGTCATAGCCGAAGAAACAGCCCTGCTGATCGAGATGGCCATTGCCACTATGCCCCCGAAGCGGCGGCAAATTTTCGAAATACAACGAAGAGAGGGAAAATCAAACAAAGAAATCGCCCTTGAGCTCGGCATCGCCGAATCGACCGTATCGGAACACCTGAGCGCAGCAAAAAACGATATAAAGCAAATCCTCCAACTGGCGGCTTTTTTTCTACAAATTTAGCTCCGGGTTGCAATCACAGCACACTTTCCGGCAAAACTCTGAAAATCCACAAAGCGGTTATACAGCAGCATACTAAGCCTTCCGGAATAAAATAACCGGATAAAACCCTAAGAACCATACCCCTTTGACGCTATATTATAGAAAGCGTTCAACACAACCTGAGGTACAGCGGAATCTTCACTCTGGACAAGCTGTATTTCAGGCCATTGGGGAAATTTTAGAAAAAACGAGAACCCAACCCGAAGAATCATCCCCTCTTGACGCTGTATTAACAGAGGCAGAAAGTCGGATGACGATGCGTAGTTCGATTTGAGAATACACAATGGTAAAAAAAGAACGGAATAAATTTGAGGAGATTCTTCACCTGTATTTCACATGGGAATATCCGGCCCGAATTCGCCATATGGTTCAGGACTGGCTCTCTTCTCACAAAAACGAAGAGGAAAAAGACGCCGCCCTCAGGGATATTTTCGACAGATCGGTTAATTACGACGCGCGCCCCGCAGAATGGTCTTACAGAATGCTTGAAAAATTCCACAAGAAAGCAGGCATCACGCGTTCCGCCATTCGCCGCATTCCTTTCTACCGCTCCAGGCCTTTGCTCCGCATCGCGGCAGTTTTGTTGCCTTTAGCCCTGGTCTGCGGCGCATTGTTCTGGGTACTTGACAAACAGCATCAGGCCCCTGTGACAGAGTATTACAGCTCCGACGAAAGCCCGGGAGTGCAGAGGGGAACAGCCCCGCAGGTGCCTGAACGGCGTGTCGAAGCCATCGAAGGGGTGCAGAAAGACCTTCGGCTTGCAGACGGCACCCATGTGTGGATCAACTCGGGCAGTACACTCAGTTATCCCGAAGAATTTGTGGCCGGCGAGAGGCGCGTTACCCTCCGGGGCGAGGCGTTCTTCGAGGTGGAGCATGATGAAAATAAACCCTTTACGGTGCATACCAGGCATCTGGACGTAAAGGTACTCGGAACCAGGTTCAACGTAGCCGAGCAGGAATCCGGACACATGACCGTGGTCACCCTGCTTGAAGGATCGGTGGAAGTCACCGCCCAAGGACACAGCAAAAAGCTCCGTCCGGGCGAGCAACTGACCTACCTGCACGAAAGCGGGGCAATGGAAGTCGAACACCTTGTTGCCCGGAACAGCGGCGACTGGCGCACCGATTACATCTTCGCCAGCCAAAAATCCCTTCCCGACATCCTGCGCATGATCGGTAACTACTACGACGTGACTGTCGATTTAGACGCGGCATCGTTCCCGGCCGGGCAGCACTACACCATGGGATTCGACAAGACGGATCCGGTCGAAGAAGTACTGGAAGCGCTCTCGAAAGCAAGCACCGGTTTCGGGTATGAGATACGGAACGATACGATAAAAATACATTAAAAACCCTGTAAGCCCATTTTACGGTCTTTCCATACGTAAAATAAACTAATCCATCACATATGCGAGAACAGAAAAATCTGATCCGCAAGTCTAAGCTGAAGATGCTGATACTTGCGGTGACAGCCACTCTTATTGCCTTTCCGGTAGCGGCCCAGACAGGCAGCATCACACTGCCAGACAGGAAGATAAGCGCTCTGGAAGTGTTTGAAAACATCCAGCGGCAAACCGGATACAAGGTAGCCGTGAACAGCAGCCTGACCGAAAGTTTATCCGTTCATGTGAAAAAATCGCCGGTGACGGTAAAAGCGGCGCTTGACCAGTTGCTCGCAGGCAGTAACCTCAGCTATCTTGCTGACGGCAGATTCATCATCATTACCCAGAACGCTGCAGCCCGCACAATCAATTCAGTAGTGACGGTCAATACCGACCGCAACATTGCCGGAACGGTAACCGGCGCCGACGGTAACCCGATAGAAGGCGTGACCGTGCAACTCATGGGCACGAACGGCAAAACCGCAATGACTTTTGTGAACGGCCGCTTTCAAATAACGGGCGTACCCTCCGGCAACCATATCCTGAAACTAACCTCGGCAGACGGAGAAACGGTCAGGTTCCGCGAAGTCAAAGTCGCGACCGGCAAAGATGCCGACGTGGAGCTGGTGATGAGCGGAGAGCTGGTAGAACGTAGTTACTACGTGGCAGAGGCCGAGAACACTGCAGCAGCGACTAAGACCACGGCCTATTTTGTACCCAACAGGGCCGACAACACCGTACGTGCATTCTCGGATGAGCCGAAAACAGAGTACAGTTTTATCCCGTACGACAGAATGAACAAGCTGTATATGCCGAAGTTCGGCATAAAGACCAATCTGCTCACCTGGGCTACCACTACGCCCAACGCGGCACTGGAGTTCTCTTTGGCCAAAAAGTGGACGTTAGACATCACGGCCGCTTACAACCCCTTCCAGTTGGAAGCAGGCGGCATCAACCTCCTGTGGTACGTCCAACCTGAGTTACGCTACTGGTTTTGCCAGCGATTCGAAAAGCATTTTATTGGCCTGCACGGCATCTACGGGCAGTACAATATCGGCGACGTGGATTTCCTCACGACCACTTTCCAGGATTATCGTTACAAAGGCTGGGGCGCCGGAGCGGGCATCTCCTATGGCTACCACCTGCCCATGGCAAAACGCTGGGCATGGGAGTTTACGGTCGGAATGGGTTACGTCTACCTGCAATACGATAAATACCGCTGCTACGAGTGCGACGAATACCTCGGCAAGAAAGGCAAACACTATTTCGGACCGACCAAAGCAGGTATATCCCTGATATATATGATTAAGTAAACCTGACGATATATGAAAAAAATACTATACACACTGTTATTGCTATGCCTTTGCGTGAATACCAAAGCACAGCAGGCAGACAAGGGTATCTCCGTAAGAAACTTCACCACGAACCTCACCGGCGAAACGCTCGACATCGATTTCGACCTGATAGCCCGGGGCCTCCGGATCAAATCCTGCGGGCAACTCGTTCTGGAATTCGCCGTGGAGAACAGCGACCGCAGGCTCGTCATGCCGGCGGTGGTTTATTCGGGCAGGCAGCGCTACCATTACGAGCAACGCCGGGCGTTACTCTCCGACGGCTACCATGCCGAACCTTACCATATCTACAAGAAAGTCAGAAAAAACAAGGCTTATAAGCTTGACTACCACCTCTCGGTTCCGTATTACTCGTGGATGGAACACGCCGGGATTACCTTCCGGGAGTATACCCACGACTGTTCGGGCGACCGTGTTTCCGGCAGAGGAGTGCTTCTGTTCGACCTCAATCCCGCTCCGGTCTACGTCGAGCCCGAGATATGGAAACCCGACCCAAGCCTGCTCCCGAATCTTGTGAGTTTCCTCGTGCCGGAAGTCGAAGAAGTCAAGGCCCGAGCGTCGATGATCTCGCTAAATATCGGTTTCCCGGTCAATGTGACCGAGGTGCGCCCGTCATTCGGGAACAACGCCTATGAACTTTCACGCGCGGACTCCCTGATTATTGCCCTCGAACAGAGGAGCGAGCTGCTCGACATCCGGGGCGTGAGCATCTGCGGTTACGCTTCGCCGGAAGGCGCGTATGCGGTCAATGAAAAACTGGCCCGCGGACGCAGCGAAAGCTTCAAGCAATACCTGGTGAACAATTACCACAATAACCCGTACATCAGAAACGCGCAGACGAGCTGGGTAGCGGAAGACTGGGAAGGCGTGGGGCGTCTGGTCGAAGCAAACAACACCATCACGCAAAAACAGGATGTACTTGCGATAATTTACGACAATACGATAGCTCCCGACAGGAAAGACGTAATGCTTCAGCTCGTCCAGTGGTGGTCGTACAACTACAAGATCATCCTCAAGGACATATACCCCAAACTCCGCCGCATCGTGCTTCGCGTAGATTACACGGTACACAAACTCGACGACAGCAAAGCCCGCGAACTGCTCTACACCAATCCGGACATGCTTTCGCTGGACGAGATCTACCGGGTGGCCCGCTACTACGAACCGGGCAGCCGCCAGTACAGGGAAGTCTACGAAATCGCCGCGAAACAATATCCGAACGACGTGATCGCGAACAACAACGCCGCTGCCGCCCTGTTGCAGGAAGGCAATGCCGCAGAAGCCCTGCCCTATCTGGAAAAAACCAAAGGCAGCAACATCAGCCTCATCAACTACGGGGCCTACTGGTACCTCATGGAAGACCTCGACAAGGCGATCGAGTACTTCAACCGGGCAAAAGCAGCGGGCATCGCCCAAGGCGAACACAACCTCCGCCTGGCCCATCCAAAGTACAACGCGAATGAATAACACGCATATCTCAAGACCGGTAAAACTGCTGCTCCTGCTCACCGGGATCATGCTGGGCGCGGTATCCTGCCACGTGGACAACTACCGAGACATCTGCGACTACAAAGTGCAGCTCAGATACGACTACAACGAGGAGAACACCACGGCCGAGAATATGATCGAATACTACGTCTACACCATCGACGAGTACATATTCCGCGAAGACGGCATCCTGCTCCAGCACCGCCGTTTCGAAGCCGACAAGTGCACCGCTCCCATGAACTCCGAACTGATGCTCCAGCCCGGGCGTTACAGCGTGATCGCAATAGGCAACCAGGACGAGCGTAGCATGGCGTGGGATGCCCGAACGGGGCAGGCGCCGGTAGCGGGGCAAACCCATCGCAACGACATGCGCCTGAACCTCGACAACGCCGAAACGTTGGCCAACGGCAGCAAAAGCCAAAGCGAAAGACTCTACCACGGCTACAAGACCTTCACCGTCAAGGAGCATGGCATAAGCCGCGTGCGGGTGGATATGGTCAACGCCCACTTCGTACTCACGTTTCGTGTCAAGTGGAAGAACGGCGCCTCGCCCGAGCGGGGCAGCTACTACGCCACCCTCGGCAACGTGCCCTCGGAATACGCCCTGATGCCGCAGTATATCTACCCGGCGGCGAGTTTCGACTGCGAACAGCACGACTGCGACGCGCACGACCTCTACCCATCGCAGTGCAACAACGTGATCCACCACATCCCCTACACCTGCCACCAGCTGCGCAACCAGCTTACCCACCGCCACGACACTTACCTGAACGCCGACAACGAGGTATGGGGCGAATTTGTGAACTACCGCATCAAGACCGCCACGAAACCCATGCTACGGTTGTTCCGGGCGGCAGATACCCCCGGCGGCACCGACGAAATGGTACTGCCCAACGCCATCGACCTACAGGCGTATTTCGACTGGTACCACTACGAGCTCGACTACGAGTTGAAACAGGAATACACGCTCGACATCATCATCGACGGCAACAAAATGACCATTACCCCGCTCGACGTGGCCGACTGGTACGAAGGGGGAAAGCTCTGACGGCACGCCACAAAACGTCCGGATAACCACCCACGAAGATCCACCCGGGTCAGTCCGAGAACAAGCGCATAACCACCGCACCTGCATACCATAAACAAGCGGATAAACCCGCACAGGCATACCATAAACAACCGTATAAACCTACACCGAAACACTCCATAAACAACCCAATACACAACCCCACAAAAACCAACAAAAAAACCATTTTTAACCAAAACAAAAATCCCATGAAAAAAAGAACACTTGGAATTGCAGCCCTGGCACTCTCCACCCTGTTTGCCTCCTGCTCGAAAGACACCGACCTCGGGCTCAACGGCCCCGAAGGCAACACCGCGCTTGCCTTCTCGTTCAACAAGCCTCAGGGCAGCTTCGTGACCTACGCCGACATCGCATCGACCGCCGAATGGAACATCGCGGCCATCGACGTGTATGCCGCCGTCGACGGCACCGTGACCAAACTGGCCACCACCGACTACACGCTCACCGAAAGCGCCAAAACCTACACCATCGCCATGAACCGCGCCTGGGTAGGCACCAACGCAGGCAAGACCGCCAACTTCTACTTCGTCGGCAACGATGCCACCTCGACCCTTGGCGCGCACACCTCGCTGGGCCAAACCACCGAGGCTGACTTCCGCAACGCCCTGACCAACGAGCTGACCGACGTCAGCGGCAAGGCAAGCCTGATCGTCAAGCCCAACGGCTCGACCCAGAACCTGCTCTTCTCGACCATCATCGAGAACGTGAAGGTCGAAGGCAAAGTGAACAAGAACGCCGTGCTGACCCGCCGCGAAGCCCGTTTCGATGTGGAAAATCCCCTCTACGCAGGCGACGCCTTCAAGGTCACCGACATCCTCGTATCGGGCGCCAGCACCAGCGGCCTGATCTTCCCCTGCGGCGACCCCAGCGTGACCATCAACAAGAAGAGCCACGTAGCCGTGGGTGCCATCGCATCGACCGAATACGACGCCCAGAACCTTGCCAAGAGCGTGTTCTACCTCTACCCGACCGAAATGGGCTCGGGCAAGACCGAGATCACCGTCATGGGTTCGGTAGCCGGCGGAGCCGCCAAGGCTTACCCGGTTGACGCATCGAGCATCGGCAACAAGATCGAAGCCAACACCCGCTATATCCTCGTGCTCGACCCGACCACCGTTACGTTCACTATCACCGTGGCCGACTACAACGAAGGCGGCAAACTTCCCGCACAGCTTGGTGGCGACGACGCTTTCGCACTCACAAACTTCGCTGCAAGCGTTCCCGCCAACTGGACGGAAGCCAGCCAGGTATACACCTTCGACGCCACCGCAGGCGCTACCCTCGCTTTCGACGCCACCACCAAATACGGCACCGACTTCGAAGTGGTTTACGCTTTCGGCCAGCAGGCCGACCTGGACGTAGCCGACATTGTCGTGAACAAGAGCAGCGTAGCCACCTACTCGGGCTACAACGTGGTCGACAGCTACACGATCAACGTTCCCGCCTCGACCCATGACGGCTTCGGCATCCGCGTGATCATCAAATCCATCGGCGGCACAGGCCAGCAGGTTATCCTGTTCCAGAAAGGCACTGTCGAGGTTGAAGACGTCTTCGTAGACCCCCAAGTAACCGAAAAGGTAAAAGAAATTATCGGCCATGACGACGTAACTGCCGAAGATTTGAGTGGTATCACTATCCTTGACCTCTCTGGCGAAACTGATGTTACATCGCTTGAAGGCATCGAAAATCTCCCCAACTTGACAGAAATTAATGCGAAAGATAACAATACTATCACCGAAGTTGATTTGAGCAAAAATAATGAGTTATCAGTTATAAATCTTTCGGGAACAGGTATCTCAGAGATAGATTTGAGCAAAAATGAGAAGCTGACTAAAGCCCTTATGAGTAAAACTGCACTTACAGAAGTTGACTTTAGCCAGAATGCAGAAATCTCGATAATTGCACTTCAAGACATACCTAACCTAACAAATGTTATTTTTGGCGCAAAAAATCAGAAGTTGTCCGAAATTCACATACAGGGGTGCCAGTCTTTGACCTCATTAAATGTTTCAGCATTAACTGGTCTGAAACGACTTCAAACAGAAAATGGAGCATTGACAACTCTCGATGTATCAAATAATACGAATCTTGAATACTTGGACATAAGGAATACTCAGATAGCAAGTATCGATTTATCCAAAAATGTTAACCTGCTAAGCTTTTGTATCGGAGGATTTGCAGGTACCTTTAACGCAGTCATAAATTCGGTCGATATTTCGAACAATAAGAAGATCACGACTTTCAGGTGTGCATATGTGCCGTTTGAGGTTACAGTTAAAGTTTGGAACGACTTCCCTCAGAACCCTGCTGAGCAATTCACTACTGCTTACCAGATCGTTAACTCTACCGCTGTAACCATCGTTCGCAATTAAAGCGCATCTCGTTAAGCGGCATTTGTCACGCCGCTTGGAAACACAGCCAGATTTGTAATCCGGCAGATAATACCCCAGACCGGAGGCGGCTGATACCTGCCTCCGGTCACAAAAGGCGTCATTGCAAGGGGGAACGCAGTTCCGACCCTGCAATCCAGAAAAATGAACACGCTGGATTGCTTCACCGACGGGGTTCGCAATGACGAAACAACCCGCACTCTTTGAAATATCGGTTTACACGTAATGATGTGCTGAATTTATTACGGCGGATTCACCGCAAAAATGTGTAAACCGATATTCTCAACGGGTTTACACGTTTTTTATTTGATGCTTATGATACGACACCTTTACATGTTCGCCGCGGCTGCCCTGCTGCTTGCGGGATGCTCGAAAGAGCCCGCCACGCCGGACGCCGGACAGGAGAACCGCGCCGCCCTGTCGTTCTCGTACAAGAACTACCGGGGTGCGGCGACATACGCCGCAACCGTTCCGGCCCTCGCCGCCGAAAAAGCGGTCTACGACATGGATATATTCGCTTGCTCGGACGGCCGCTTCGTCCGGGCTCTCGTCGCCGGAACCGACTACACCGAGACCGTCGCAGGCGAGGTGACCACCCTTGAAATGACCCCCGCTTTCATCGGCGAGTTCGCAGGCCAACGGCTCACGTTCTATTTCGTGGCCAACAACGCCTCGTCGGTGGGGGGCAAGCACATTGCCTCGTTCGCCGGAACGCAGCAGCTGTTCGAGGATACGCGCACCTCGCCCCTCGGCGACAGCCCGTGGTACGCCCCCGGCACCAAAGCCGAGCTGATCTGCACCGTGGACGACTTCTCGGGCGACACGCACGGCCTGCTGATGACGGCCCGCAGCGCCGAAATCCTGATCGCCGGAAAACACACCGAAAACATCGTCCTCAAGCGCCGCATGGCCCGTTTCGACATCGAGAACCCCGCCCCGTCCACCTATGCCATCAATATGATCTACGTGTCGGGAGCGCGTGTGCAGGCCTCGCTGTTCGCCGCCTCTTCGGCCGACCACAGCGGTATCGCCACCCGCAGCCTCGAAGAGATCTACGGCCCTAATGCCGGGCAATACGGCGCGGATAAGATCGCCCCGTGCGTGTTCTACCTCTACCCGACCGACCTGGCTACGACGACCATCGTGCTCGAAGTGGCGAACCTGGCCCAGAATCCCGTGACAACGGCACTCTTCGAACTCGATGCCACCCAGATCGTCAACAAGCGCATTGAGGCCAACAGCCGCTACATCATCTTCTTCGACGAGAATACCCTCGAAGTCGGACTGAGGCCCGGCGACTGGAATAACGGCAACAACCCCTAAACTTTCAGCACCGCAGGTTGTCCATGCCGCGCGCAGGTCTTTGTGACTATATCTGTAAAGGGCAATATCGAGGCAGTCGGCATTCTTGTCGTGCCGCGCCGTTTCGTACGGGCCACATTTATATCTCTTGGGCTTTCGCTTTGGGCTTTTGACGCGTTTTTTCGCGTAGCATGTGACCTAAGCGGGCGTTCTTTCAGCGGGGAAATCGCGGCCGTGCCTGTATGCTGAAATGAGCGGGCACATACCTTACAAGACCGGCTATTCCGGCAGCACTCGTTCCATGTTTTGACAGATACCGGGTTAAAAAAGTCTGAAAACGGTTGAGAAATGAACGGGTGCTGCTGCCGGAATCGCCAACAACCTGCGGGATCGACGCGAACCCGCAGGTTTTTTTATTGACACCTATCCTTAGTTTGACGCCGTCTCTGGAATCAGAAACTTCTTATCCATCAAACCGCACTATCTTCACCGGGCACTCCCCTCTACTTGTTGCTCTTCTGTTTACAGAACCGCCTGATACAATGCTGTTTGCAGCCGTATAAAGCCGGGAACCGCAAAGCGGAAAAAACGGTTTCTCTATCAGAACCCCAGATTCCCTCCCCTTTGTCTTAAGAAAAAAAGGTATCTTTGACTGGCAATCCGAAAAAGAAAAAGTGCGCCTTATAGGTGCAGGGGCTAAATGCATAGTGTGGCATACCCCGAAGTGCATCACTCTTTTTTTCCGGCCCGGACGGGAAGTGCGCGGGAAGTCCAACGCTGACCTGGCCACCACGCCCGTTGAAGAGCATAATAGCAGGCCTCCGGCCTTGCGCCCAAGCACTTTTTCAGATTTCGCCGTTTTCACTAAGAACTTCGCTATCTTTTCACATAACTGCCTTATTTTCCGAACCGCTATTATGACCACGGGAAAAGTCATCATTTTTTCGGCCCCCTCGGGCTCCGGCAAGACCACCATAGTCAAAGAATTGCTCAAGCAATTCCCCTCGCTGGAGTTTTCGATATCGGCCACCTCGCGCGCCCCGCGCGGCGAAGAACAAAACGGTCGCGACTACTACTTCATGAGCAGTGACGAGTTCGCTTCGCGCGCCGACAACGGCGAGTTCGTCGAATGGGAAGAGGTCTACTCCGGCATCCGCTACGGCACGCTGCGCACCGAAATCGCCCGTATCTGGGATAAAGAGCACACTGTGGTATTCGACGTCGATGTGGTGGGCGGAATGAACCTGAAGAAATTGTTCGGCGACCAGGCTTTGGCCCTCTTCATCATGCCCCCCTCGCTGGAAGAATTGCGGCGCAGGCTCGAAACCCGCGCCACCGATAGCCCCGAGGCCATCTCCTACCGTCTCGGGAAAGCCGAAAAAGAGATCAGCCATGCCCCGAACTTCGACACCATCATCGTAAACGACAACCTGTCCGAGGCGATCTCCAAAGCCACTGCGGCCATAGGCACGTTTTTAAGCAACGATTAACCGAATTAAGCCCCACCCACACCACACGCGGAGAAAAGCCTTTATTCTTCGCTAAACCTGCGCCCTTTACAGCTCTTGTACTTGCCCTTGTATGGTACCACCGCGCATGACGCAGATCGTTACGCCTGACCAATACCGACTCCCGCATCCTGACCAATCGGAATGCCTCCACCTTGCCGCTCCATCCGTTTTTCAACCGTCAACCGTAAAGCTAACACCTCATGAAAATAGCTTTATTGATGGGTTCTTTCAACCCCGTACATAACGGTCACCTGGCCATAGCACGTTACGTGATCGAGCGGCGGCTCGCCGATCGGGTATGGTTCGTCGTTTCGCCCCAGAACCCGTTCAAAGAGCAGTCGGAACTCGCCCCTTTCGAAGACCGGCTGGCCATGGTGCGCCTCGGCATCGAGGCGTTGGCGCAATCCATGGGATATATTCCCGAAAATACCTGCACCGGGAGCGATGGTAGCAGCTGGCGCGGAGTCAACATATCGGGCGTCGATCAAACCATTACTCCGACAACCGCTGTGACGTCGCCATCCGAAGCCCCCCTTCCCTTCGCGGTTTGCGACATCGAGGAGCGGATGCCCCGGCCTTCCTATACTATCCATACTGTCCGGAAGCTACAGTTACGCTATCCCGAACACGAATTCTCCCTGCTCGTGGGCAGCGATGTGGCCGACGAACTGCCGCGATGGCACGAAAGTGCGACACTGACCGAGCTGGTACGTTTTTTGATATATCCACGTAAGAGAGGTACTTGTTCTCCTGAAATGGCCGAGGCGCCGCAATTGGACGTCAGTTCCACTGAATTGCGCGCACAGGCCGTCCGAGGAGACCTCGACTGCGAAACCGAAAGCGCAAAGATTCCGCGCAGGGTATGCGAATACGTGAAATCCCAAAACTTGTACCAGATGAAAACCCTGAGGCAGCTCTGCGACCTGATCAAAGCCCAGCCCGAAGTACCGCAAAATTACTTCGAAAGAGGGCGCATACACTACCGAAACAACGAGTTCGGCAAGGCTATCAACGATTTCAACCGTGTGCTCGAACTTGACCCGTCCCATACCCAGGCCCGGCAAATGAAGGATATGACCGAAGCGATCCTTAATTTCCGCCATTTCGACATCTACACCTTGTAACGCGCCTATCCCGCGCGAAACCAAGACTTCACAGCAGGCGTCCCTCAAAAAGGCATTCGTGGGTGATCGGAAAACCAATGCACATCCGGCCGTGATTCTTTCGAAGAATCACGGCCGGATGTTTTTGTGGGCGGTCATATACCCATTTATCTACGGACTTACCCCTAAACAGTACAACGCCCCTGATTTAGGTTCAGCACGCCATACCATAGGTGGGTGCGAGGACGACACCGCGCAATGCCTACCCGGCAAGAAAGTTAATTTTGATATTCGTCAAACGACCCGTCCTGATAGAAAATGATCACCCGGTCGATTTTTCGGTTTTTCGACACGCCGGACGCCTTGGGCATCGGCAAGGCGGTTTCGGGCATGGTAGTTACGTTTGTAATTAGAGAATCTTGTTCCGCAGCAGACAGTGTATGTTTGCCTACATCCGAGTAATTTAAAGATTCTTCAAGCGTATGTGGAACATTTTTTTTCATTGATTCATCCCGCTCGGAGGAAAAAACCGAAGACTTTACAGGCGTATTTTCAGAGAACAGAGAAGGTGTTACATCCGTATTCTTTTCTGCTGAACTTTCACAAGTTACGTTTGTAACTCTCGGTGGGGCCTTGGGGTGGGTGTTCTTGTAAATTTCCCCTGTTCCGTTAATGAGCCATTCTATATTGACAGTGGGGAATCGTTGCGGTATTCTCGATATGAACTCGAAATTAGGCAGATTACGCCCCGATAGCAAATGGGAAATACCTGATGGCTGGACTTCCATGATTTCGGCGAATTTAACGGCTGTAAGGCCCTCTTTTCTCATCAATTCGGCCAATCGCAGGCGAACCCCTTCCCGCAAATCGGTTGTTGCAGCGTTTTTGCCTGTCTCCCCGGGGTTATTTACAAGACTATCTCCGTCACTGTTCATGATTGTAACATTCAAATATTTGAGTTACAAATCTAATCAATCATTCCTTTTTTTGCAAATTTCATTTTCTCTTACATTTGTAAATTAAAGGCGGTGGGATCATTCAGAGAGAGAGGACAGCTTATCTATAGTCATGATCAACAAACATAGAGAATAATATTTATATGAATATTTACAAAATATAAACAATTGAATTCATTGATAATCAGTACTTTATTAAATAGTATTATATTTTATATATCTACCGTATATTAATAGTTCATAAATTGCGCCAATTTCATATTTAGCAACAGTACAACTACAAACTATAAACAATTTGATTGTCAGATATTTATATCATAGATTTGTTTGCTTTTGATTATTGCGCTTATGTGTATATATTTGTAATTCAGCGTGATTATTACCGATGTAATCCCTTGGGGGGTCTCTCGAACGCTATTCCACCCTCTCCTTCGGCGCAAAATAAAAAACGGCCGCCCCGGAAAGGGCGGCCGCAAAATTTGCGAAGTACAAAATTCTACTGAGACGGAAAAATTAACTCCTCGACCCGGCGATCAGAAAGCGATACCTTTATGGCACCTGACCTAAAACTGTTAATCCGAAAATAGCTTACTTCTAATCTGCTCAAATTCTTCGGAAGTCAGTTTGAGCTTCGGGCGACCGAGGTCGAGATCGCTTCCCTTGTCAATGGGGATCAGGTGAATGTGGGCATGCGGCACATCGAGCCCCACTACGGCCACGCCTACGCGGTTGCATGGTATTTTGGCCCCTATGCGGCGTGCCACCCGGCGGGCAAAAACCCACAGTGCCGACAGTTCGTCCGGTTCCAGATCGAACAGGTAATCGACCTCGCGTTTCGGCACTACTAATGTATGTCCGGGCGCGATGGGATTGATGTCCAGAAACGCGATGTGGGCGGAATCCTCGGCTACTTTGTAGCAGGGAATCTCCCCCTCTATGATGCGGGTGAAAATCGTTGCCATTTTCTTGTTTAGTTATGTTAAATGATCGAGGGTGGCAAATGAGGGCAGCAAATCAAACCGAAGATCGAATGCGTGAACGGTAGACCAAAAGCGGACGGGAATTTCCGGGAAATCACAAGGCTTACCATCACGCAACTTAACTTCAGGCGGTAACCTTTAATGAAAAATCACAAAATTCCGATCAGGCGGCTCCAATCTCAAGCGATAAATCGGACAAATGAAATTTGATGAAAATTCACAATGCCCCTATTATAAGTAACAAACGGAGCCCCCCACCAAACGGGCTGGCTACGAACTGTAACGAGCAGAGGGCGGATCAGATCGTCCGGTCGGCGTCGATTTGCGAAGTTGCCTCGCGGCGGTGTACCCGCTCGATTCCTTTGATTGAGCGTATGCGCTCCATGATGTTCTTCAATTCGTCGCTGCCGGGGACATAAACCGTGACGGTTCCTTCGAAAATCCCGTCATGGCTGTGGATGTGCAGCTCACGGATGTTGACCTGGAGTTCTGAGGTGATGATACGGGTCAGGTCGTAAAGGATGCCCATGCGATCGATGCCGCGGAGCTCGACTATCGCCAGATAAGACATCACCTTTTCATTCGACCACTGGGTGGCGACAATGCGGTTACCCTGTTGTGCCGAGAGCTTCACGGCGTTGGGGCAGTTTTTCTTGTGTACCTCTACCTGGCCGTCGGCTCCGAGAAAGCCGGTCACTTCGTCACCGGGAATAGGGTTGCAACAGGTGGCCATGACATAATCATATGCAGGCTCTTCCGAAGCATCCGTGTGGCTTTTTTTATTTTTCGTCTGCACACTGTCGGTAGCGAACTCGGCCTTATCCGCTTCGGGATCGGCATCCACAGGATCGACCGGACTGCCAGCGCCCCCGCCGGGCAATATCTTGCTGAATTGCAAAGTCCAATACTTGATGACCTTGCTGGCGGCATTTTGCTTAAGGATCTTCTCGATACCGTCGAGGTTGATAATACCGGTGCCGAGTTTGCTGTAAAATTCGTCCTTGTTCTTGCAATGGTAGGCCGGTAAGACCTTCTGGAAAACACGGGCCTGCAGGGTGATGCCCTGTTCCTTCATAGCCGCTTCGAAGAGTTCCTGTCCGCGCTGAATATTGTTCGCATTCTCTTTCTTGAGATATTGCTTGATGTGCGAACGGGCTTTGGCGGTAGTGACGTGATCGAGCCACCCGACCTGCGGCTGGGCATTGTGCGAAGTGAGTATCTCGATTTGGTCGCCGGTGTGCAGCTCCTGGTAGAGCGGTGTGATCTTATAGTTCACTTTGGCTCCGATGGCTTTGTCGCCGATCTTGGAGTGAATCTCGTAAGCAAAGTCAAGGACGGTGGCTCCCTTGGGCATCGTTTTGGCTTCGCCCTTCGGAGTAAATACCACAATTTCAGATACCTGCAAACCCATCTGGAAATTATCGATGAATTCCACGGCATCCTCGCTGGGATTCGACAGCGCCTCGCGGAGTTTCGAAAGCCATTGGTCGAGTTCCGATTCTCCGTTTTCGTCCTGCGCCTTGGACTTGTATTTCCAATGGGCGGCAAATCCGCGCTCGGCAATGTCGTCCATGCGTTCCGAGCGGATCTGCACCTCGGCCCAGACACCGCCGGGCCCCATCACCGTGCAATGCAGAGCCTCGTAGCCGTTGGCTTTCGGGATGCTCACCCAGTCGCGGATACGGTCGGGCTTGGGCGTATAAATGTCGGTGATCTGGGAATAGATGTGCCAGCACTGCGATTTCTCGGGAATGTGCGGCACGGGTTTGAACACGATCCGAACGGCGAACAGGTCATAGATCTCCTCGAAGGCGATCTGTTTGCGTTTCATTTTTTTCCAGATGGAATAAACGGATTTGACCCGTTCCGAAATCGTAAACCGGATGTTACCCTCGTTCAATACGTTGACGATCGGGGGAGTGAACTGTTTGAGGAAATGCTGGCGCTTTTCTTCGGTGGCGGCCAGCTTGGCCACTATTTCGTTATACTCTTCGGGGAAGCGGTATTTCAGGCTGTAATCCTCGAATTCGGTTTTGATGGCGTAAAGGCCAAGACGATGGGCCAGCGGAGCGAACAGGTAGACCGTTTCGCTGGCGATCTTCATTTGCTTCTCTTTGGGCATGAAACCGAGCGTCCGCATGTTGTGCAGGCGGTCGGCAATTTTCACCAGGCACACCCTAACGTCGTCGGACAGGGTGAGGATCATTTTTTTGAAATTTTCGGCCTGTTCCGAGGCGGTGTCTTTGGCGATAACGCCGCTCAGTTTCGTCAACCCGTCGACCATCGAGGCGACTTTAGGCCCGAAATGGTGTTCGATGTCCTCGACAGTATAGTCGGTATCCTCGACCACGTCGTGCAGCAGGGCAGCCTGTACGGACTTGATTCCCAGGCCGATCTCGGTCACGACGATCTTGGCCACGGCCAGCGGGTGCGTGATGTACGGGTCGCCGTTGCGTCGGCGCACGCCACGGTGGGCTTCGTTGGCAAAGTGGAATGCCTTGCGCACCCGGTCGTAATCCTCTTCGCTGTGGCAGATGGAAGCGCAACTGGCGATCAGGTCGTCGTAATAGGTTTTGATGATCTGTTCGTCTTCGGCCGGAGTATGTTTGATCGTATCGGTCACAAGAATAAGCGTATGCTTTGGCCGGGCATCGGCCCGCCAGACAGGTTTGGGATATACAGATTGTACAGCGACCGTAGGAACCTTCCGGCTCTTACGGCGCTGTATCAATCGGCTGATTTATTAAGCGTTACGTACTGCGAGAGCGGCGCGCACCTTGGCTTCGAGTTCTTCGGCCAGGGCGGGATCTTCTTTCAGGAGCGCTACTACGGCTTCGCGGCCTTGTCCCAGTTTACGGTCGCCGTACGAGAACCAGGAACCGCTCTTTTTCACGATATCGTGTTCGGTACCGAGGTCGATGATCTCGCCGATCTTCGAGATACCCTCGCCAAACACGATGTCGAACTCGGCTTTACGGAACGGCGGAGCCACTTTGTTCTTAACGATCTTCACCTTGGTGCGGTTACCCGTAGCGTCATCGTCCTTGTCTTTGATGGCGGTACCTTTGCGCACGTCGACGCGGATCGAAGCGTAAAACTTAAGGGCATTGCCGCCGGTGGTTGTTTCGGGGTTTCCGAACATGACGCCGATCTTCTCACGCAACTGGTTGATGAAGATGCAGAGGGTTCTGGTCTTGCTGACGCTGGCCGTGAGCTTACGCAGAGCCTGCGACATCAGTCGGGCCTGGAGGCCGACCTTGTTTTCACCCATCTCGCCTTCGATTTCGGCGCGCGGCGTGAGGGCGGCCACCGAGTCAATCACCACGATGTCCACGGCGCTCGAACGGATCAGGTGATCGGCGATTTCGAGGGCCTGTTCGCCGTTGTCGGGCTGCGAGATGAGCAGGTTGTTGATGTCGACACCGAGTTTCTCGGCATAGGTGCTGTCGAAGGCGTGTTCGGCATCGATAAAAGCGGCGATACCGCCGAGCTTCTGGGCCTCGGCGATGGCATGAATCGCCAGCGTGGTTTTACCCGACGATTCGGGGCCGTAGATTTCGACGATACGGCCGCGCGGGTATCCGCCCACACCGAGGGCGGAGTCAAGGGCTATGGAACCGGACGAGATGACGCTCACGTCTTCGACTGGGCGGTCGCTCATGCGCATGATGGAGCCTTTACCGAAGTCTTTTTCGAGTTTATCCATTGCGGCCTGAAGCACTTTGAGCTTTTCGGCGGGGATCTCTTTTTTGAGGGGTGCTACGGCCGGAGCGGTTTTGGTCTTGGGCTCGGTGGCGGTGTCGGTTTCGGGAGTTTCTTTCTCTTTTGCCATGGGGTTGGTTGGGGGTATTTTGTTTATAACTATTTGATTTATTGCTATCTATTGGGGTGTGCGAATTATCCGAGAAGCTATTTATGCAGGAATTTGCGATTGACGCGAAGAACTGTTTATTTGAAAGGCGTTTGGTATAAGCCTGCGATTGATCCGATATTCTATTTGTAGGAATCAACGATCTGTTCAAAATGATTCTTAGTATCCACCTTATCAAAAATCTTTTCGATGCGGCCCTCGCCGTTGATGACAAATGTTTTGCGGAGCATACCCATGTATTCCCGGCCCATGAATTTCTTGAGGCCCCACGTGCCGTAAGCCTCGGCAATCTTATGGTCGGTATCGGCCAGCAGGGTGAAGGGCAAATTTTGCTTCTCGATGAACTTGCGATGCGAGGCGGCGCTGTCGGCGCTCACGCCAAGCACGGTGAACCCCTGCCGAAGCAGTTCGGAATAGCCGTCGCGCAGCGAGCAAGCCTCGGCGGTGCATCCGGGGGTACTGTCTTTGGGATAGAAGTAAAGGATCACTTTACGCCCCTTAAAGTCGGCAAGCGATACGGTGTTCTCATTCTGGTCGTGCGCCGTGAAAACGGGCGCGGGATCTCCTATGTTGAGCATAATTTTCTTTTTATTGTCTCTTTTTCGATGTCATTCTGAGCGCCAGTGAAGGATCTCAGGTAGGACGTTTCTCGGACAAGATCCTTCGCTGGCACTCAGGATAACATGTTGAATGTTAGAATGGCGAATCGGGTTCTTTCGACATATGGTTATAATATATGCGGTCGAGCAACGAGGGGCAGATTTTTTTGATCAGCACCGTTCCTTTGCCGTCGAAATCCATCAGCAGCGTGCGTTTGCGTTTGGCGATCGCACGGGCTATGCGGCGGGCGCATTCCTCGGCGGTCATCATCTTGCCCTCGTCGCGCGGAGTTTCGCCCTGCGACGAACCGTCGGCCGTGAGGGCCGACAGCCGCACGTTGGTGGACGTAAAACCGGGTGCCACGATCATCACGTGGACGCCTTTTTTGAGGTTTTCGACACGGATGGTCTCCAGCAGGCCGTGCATGGCGTATTTCGAGGCCGAATAGCCCGTACGGCCCGGCAAGCCATGGAATCCGGCCACCGACGATACACCGACAATCGAGCCTTTTGACTTTTGTATATAAGGTAGTGCGTATTTGGTGCAGTAGACCGTACCCCAAAAGTTGACGTCCATCAGGCGACGTAGCACGTCGAGGTCGACCGTGTCGAAAGCGGCGCGCATCGAGATACCGGCGTTGTTGATCAGCACGTCGACCCCGCCGAAACGCTCTACGGCCAATTCGATCAACTCGCGGCAATCCTGTTCTTTCGTCACGTCGCACAGGGAAATGGCCGATGGCGACGGCAGTGTGGCCGCCAGCTCTTCGAGCTTTTCGACCGACCGCGCCCCAAGCACGACGTTCGCACCCAACGACGAGAATTCGCGTGCCAAAGCATGCCCGATGCCCGATGAAGCCCCGGTGATGACGACTGTTTTTCCTTTAAACTTATTTTTCATCTTAATTTATGTCATCCCGAGCGAAGTCGAAGGACCTTATCAAAGGTAAATACTAGACAACTTTTACAAAGATTCCCCGGCAGGCCCGAGAGGGGCAGAGACCTCTTTATCAGCAAAAAATGGCGTAAGGTTCCGATTCTGTTCAAGGGTAGAATCACTGCCGAACTTCTATCTTCAGGCCGTCGTAGGCCGGGTAGACCTCTTCCGGCAGTTCGTGCAGCAGTTCGGCGTACGGCGGCATCTCGTGAGAGATGTGGGTGATGTATGCTTTCCGGGGGCCGATCTGACGGATGAGCGCCAGCGCTTCGTCGAGCGTGAAGTGCGATATGTGGGCCTTGCGGCGCAGGGCATTGATTACCAGTGTATCCACGCCTTTCAGTTTTTCGAGCGATTCGGGAGGCAGCGAGTTCATGTCAGTCAGGTAGGCGATCCCGCCGATACGGAACCCCAGCACGGGCAACTTAAAGTGCAGTCCGCGGATGGGTTCGATCTTCACGCGTACGCCCGACAGGCCTTTCACGAAGAAAGGTTTCTCGCCGATGGTGTGCATCACCACCTCAGGCACGCCGGTATAGCGGTCGCTGTTGAAAGCGTAGTCGTAGTCCTTGCGCAATACTTTTTCTACCGAAGGCTCGCAATATACGTCCACCGGCCTTTGCATGATATAGTTCAGGGCACGCAGGTCGTCCATACCGCCCGTGTGGTCTTTGTGGCCGTGGGTGTAGAGGATGGCGTCGAGGCTGCCGACATTTTCGCGCAGCATCTGTGTGCGGAAATCAGGCCCCGTATCGACCACGATCCTTATTAGGGCAGCACTCTCGCCTATTCTGGCTGCCGTATCGCTTTCATCTGTTTTCACAGGACTGCTCACGCTCATTTCGCCCACTTCGAACATCACCGACGAACGCAACCGTTTGTCGTGCGGGTCGCTTGAGCGGCAGACAGCACACCGGCAACCGATCATCGGCACCCCTTGCGAGGTGCCGCTGCCGAGGAAAGTCAGTCGTACGGTCTTTTTAGCGCGCATCCGAAAGGGGGCCGTGGGTCAGGCGAGGTTCAGTTCTTTTTTGATTTGTTCGATTTTGGCGTCGAGCTGTTGCTGTACTTTGCCGTATTCGGCCAACGAAGGCAACTCGGCGCGCACGCCGAAGTAGAATTTGATCTTGGGCTCGGTGCCCGAGGGGCGCACAGACACGATCGTATGGTCTGCGGTGACGTATTGCAGCACGTCGGACACCGGCAGGTCGATCGGGGCGATCACACCGCCGAGGTTCCGTTCGCGAGAGAGATAGTCGCGTACCTCGGTCACGGGCGAACCGCACAACTCACGCGGGGGATTGGATCTCAGGTCGGCCATCATGGCCTTGATTTCGGCCTGCCCTTCCTGTCCCTTGCGGGTGATCGAGAGCAGCCCTTCTTTGAAGAAGCCGTATTTCAAATAGATGTCTTCGAGGACATTGAGCAGGCTTTTTCCCTGTGTGGCGGCCCAGGCGGTGCATTCGGCGAACATGGCGGCACTCGATATGGCGTCTTTATCGCGCACGGCGTCGCCCACCATGTAGCCGTAACTCTCCTCGCCGCCGCCGATGAACTGCTTGCGGCCTTCGTTCTCGCGGATCACGGCGGCAATGTACTTGAAGCCGGTCAGCACATCATAATATTCCACGCCGTATGAGCGGGCGATGTAAGCGATCAGTTCGGTGGTGACGATGGTTTTGACAATGTATTGCTTGCCGTCGAGTCGCCCGAGTTCTTTCCAGCGTTCCAACAGGTAATAGGTGAGTAACGTAGCGGTCTGGTTACCGTTCAGCAGGCGGTAACCGCCACTGCCGTCGGGCACGGCCACGCCGATGCGGTCGGCATCGGGATCGGTGGCGATCACCAGGTCGGCTCCGGTTTCGCACGCTTTGTCCGTGGCCATCTTCATGGCGGCGGGCTCTTCGGGGTTCGGCGACACGACCGTGGGAAAATTGCCGTCGTTCATATCCTGCTCCGGCACATGGATAATGTTTTTGAAGCCGTAGGCGGCCAGCGCGGCAGGCATCAGTTTTACACCCGTCCCGTGAATAGGGGTATAGACGATCTTCATGCCGGCATGAGCTTTCACGGCTTCGGGCGAAAGCGACAGGCGGCAGACCATATCGAGGTATTGCCTGTCGATCTCAGGGCCTATGATCTCGACACGGCCACCGGGCAGGGCGTTAGCCGCTTCGGGGCTGAAGCGAACCTGCGAAGGGTCGGAGATTTTGTTGACTTCGTCTATTATATTGGTATCGTGTGGCTCGATGACCTGGGCGCCGTCGCTCCAATAGGCCTTGTAGCCGTTGTACTCCTTGGGGTTATGGCTGGCGGTGATCACCACGCCGCTCATGCAGCCGAGCTGGCGGATGGCAAAACTGAGTTCGGGCGTGGGGCGTAGCGAGTCGAACAGGTAGGCCACGAAGCCGTTGGCGGCAAAGATGCCGGCCACAGTTTCGGCGAACAGGCGGCTGTTATTACGGCAGTCGTGTGCCACGGCCACTTTGACCTGCTGGCCGGGAAACGATTGTACCAGGCAGTTGGCCAGGCCCTGCGTGGCCATACCCACCGTATAGATGTTCATCCGGTTGGTGCCGGGACCCATGATCCCGCGCAGGCCGCCCGTGCCGAATTCAAGTGTCCGGTAGAACGATTCGTTGAGCTCCTTGGGATTATTTTCCATCATGTCGCGCACGGCGGCCCTGGTGGCTTCGTCATACGGGCCGTCGAGCCACTGTTGGGCGCGTTCGGCTACTATAGGATCAATCTTCACTTCCATAATCTTGCGTCCTTTTCGGCCCGATTTTTTACTTCCGGGGCAGGTGAACATATCCACAAATTTAACATTTTTTCCGCACAATCCCGCTTCTCTTCTCAGGCATTCCGGCCAAGTGAAAATTTGCACGGATTTTGCGTCCCGGCAGGGTTGTTCTAACGCAAAAATTAACTTACCTTTAGTGAAAATTACGACCGTCATCCGGACCGCTGCCGGAGAGTGCGCGAACCCGAAATCTCAACTCTCTGAGAGGCAAGTTCGTACCCGGATCATTCCAACGCAAGATACTCATCATCAGCACCTCACGCTGTTTACCTGAAGGCCAACTATACATTCTGAAAGGTAACCGATTGAAGGTCCATCCTACCCCGAACCACCCTCCGGAATCCTATAAACAAACATTCATAATAAACAACCCGAAATAATTTTTTTTCCACCTTTTTATCGACCAATTTTGCACCACAGGAGTCGGACAGGGAAGGTTCCTTCGTCTGCCCGGCCACTCCCGGATCGGCCTCAAAAAGCCCCTTAGTATACCAACGAAAGACACAGGAGCCCCCACGCTCTTGCGTCATTCTTTGCCCCCGAAAGAAACCCATGAATGCGGGAACAGAAGAAAAATACCACGCCATTTGGCAACATTGCCTGAGCCTGATCAAAGATCAGACCTCGGACGATGAGTTTGTCAAATGGTTCAAGCCTATGGTCCCGCTCGGGTTCGACGGCGAGAATCTTCGTGTGCGCGTTCCCGACCAAAAGCACGTCCAATACATCGAGCAGCACTACATCCCGATGCTGCGCCACATCATCCGCGAAGAGTTCGGTGTCAAAACCCGCCTGCACTACGCGATCCCCAACGCCCAACCGGCCAGCGCTGCCGCGAACATCTACCACCAGACCGATACGGGCACCATCAAAAACCCGTTCGTGATCCCCGGGATCAAAAAGGTGACTTTCGATCCCCAACTCGACGCCGAGCTGAGTTTTGCCAACCACATCGAGGGCGAATGCAACCGCATGGCGCGTTCGGCGGGTCTGGCGGTGAGCGTATCGCCCGGCAAAACGCCGTTCAACCCGCTGTTCATCTACGGAGGCTCGGGACTCGGCAAGACCCACATTGCCCAGGCCATCGGTCTCGCCATCAAAGAGCGCGACCCCGAATGCCGGGTGCTCTACATCTCGTCGAACCACTTCCAGCGCCAGTTCCAAACCTCGGTACACCGCAGCGAACTCAACGACTTTATCCAATTCTACCAGACCATCGACGTCCTCATTATCGACGACATTCAGGAGCTGGCCGGAAAGCCCGGAACCCAGAACGTGTTCTTCAATATCTTCAACCACCTGCGCCTGCTGGGTAAACAACTGATATTGACAAGCGACCGGCCGCCGGTGGAACTGACTGACATCGAAGAGCGGCTCATCACCCGTTTCAAATGGGGCCTGTCGGCCGAGTTGTTGCCGCCCGACCTCGAAACACGCACGCAGATCATCCGCCACAAATGCCGCAGGCTCGGCCTAGAGATGAACGATGACATCGTGAACCTGCTGGCCCACAACATCCGGGCCAACGTGCGCGAGATCGAAGGCGCTCTCACCTCGTTGGGCGCCCACGCCCACCTGCTGGGCAAACAGCTCACCCTTGAGCTGACCAAAAGCGTGATGCGCGACATCGTGAAGATGGAGACCCGCGAAATCACTGTCGATTACATCATCTCGCTCGTGTGCGAAATGCTCAAGCTCGACCGCAGCCTGTTGATCTCCCAGAAACGCACGCGCGAAGTGGCCCAGGCCCGGCAGATCGCCATGTACCTGTGCAAGCAACACACCAAGGCCCCGCTCTCGTCGATTGGCGCGGCCCTCGGTGGCAAAAACCACGCTACGGTACTGCACGCCTGCAAGACGATCAGCAACCTGATCGAAACCGACAAGATCGTCCGCGGGCAAGTCGAGACCATCGAACGTCGCCTGCGCTAAAGAGCGATCTCCAAAACATGTCATCCTGAATGCAGTGAAGGATCTCGACCCCCATTTTAAGGTCGAGATCCTTCACTGCATTCAGGATGACATATTAATAATTACCGGTACGTTTTACCGAGGGATACACAAATAAAAAAAGGGGACGGTGTCCCCTTTTGGCTTTCATCGTGCCCGTGACCCCCTCTTTTCGAAGGGCGGGCATCTGACAAGTACTTGATGAGCTTACTTACCACCGGTGAGCGGACTTTGGGACCGCCAAACCCGTGAGTTGAAACTCATACAATTAAAATACAAATCCCGTGCCACAAGGTCTATTTTGTCAGCGTGGCAGTATATTTTATTTATAATACACAAAAAATCCCCACGGCGGCAGGTAGAAATGGGCCCCCGAGGCTAAGCGGGCTTTCTCCGGCGAACCCACCTGCGCATATTCGCCCGCAAAGTCGGGGTCGTCGAACGTCAGATCGACATGATCGCCCGAGAAATTGAACAATCCCAGCACTACCCTGCCGTCCACTGCCCTTTTCACTGCAAAGACTTTATCGGGCCGCGAGCTGTCGATCGTGCGGAGGTCGCCGCCTTGTGTGCCGCCTGCCAGCGCCGGATGATCGCGGCGCAGGGCGTTCAACTCCTGGTAAAACAACGTATACCGGAGTGCGGTCTCGTTCGAGGACCATTCGATCGGATGGCGGTCGAAGAACTCCAACTTTGTGGCCGACCCCACCTCTTGTCCGTTATAGATCAGCGGCATGCCCGGCAGCACGTAGCACAGCGCTGCCATCGAACAGGCCGCAGTACCGAACCGCTCGAACTCCGAGCCATTCCAAGAGTTTTCATCGTGATTCGAGGTAAAATTGAGCCGGAACGCATCGGGCGGGTAGGCTGCCGACTCTTGCCGGAGTTTATCGCACAAGGCCGCCGGGCCTGCTTCTCCCCGGGCCACGGCTTCAAGCAGATGGCAGCGTTCCCAGGCATAAGTGGCGTCGAATGCCGCGGCGTGGAACTCCGCGCCCTCGGCCTCGGCCAGCATGAATATGTCGGGTTTTGTCTGTTGCAGCGCCACGATAGCTTCGTTCCAGAAATCAATCGGTTCGAGCATTGCCATATCGACGCGGAAGCCGTCGATTCCCGTTTCTTGCAGCCAATATTGCATTGCACCGATCATCGCGGCGCGCATCTCGCGGTTCGAATAGTCGAGCTGCGCGGTATCCGTCCAGTCGAAAGGCGTGGCGATTTCGCCCGTAGCCGGGTCGTGTTTGTACCATTCGGGATGCTCGGCTATCCATACGGCATCGCGCGAGGTGTGGTTCGGCACCCAGTCGATGATCAGTTGCATGCCCAGCCGGTGCGCCGTATCGACGATATCGCGAAACTGTTCGAGCGTGCCGAACTCGGGATTCACGCCCGTGTAGTCGCGCACAGAATAGTAGCTGCCAAGCGGCCCCTTGCGGCGCTCCTGGCCGATCGGATGAACGGGCATCATCCAGATCACGCCCACGCCCAACGCATGCAGGCGCGGCAGTTCGGCCAGCACGCCCGCAAAGTCGCCCGAAGGCGAGAATTGCCGGGTGTTGAGTTCGTAAACCACCGTATTATAGCTCCACCCAGGGTGGCTTTTACAGGGCTGCTGGGCGCAGCGATACAACAATTCTCCCATGATTTTTATGTTGACTGGTTGATCGCCTGCTTCTTTATCTCGACAAACTGACGATCGCCCGCTTCTTAACTTTGGCAAGATAAATGCCTATCTTTTTACTTCGACAGGTTGGTCACCCACTTTAACTGTTTGTCCATAAATGGAGATTTCAGCACCGATACCGTTCTCCGAAACGGCTTCCACGCCAGATTCCGAAACCCGGAATGCAAGCCGGGCCCCCCGGTAATCCAGTTTGAATGCCAAAGCGTTCCAATGCTCGGGCAAGCGCGGCGACACGTCCAGCCTGCCGTCCTTGCCTACTCTGACACCACCGAACCCTTCGACCACCGAAAGCCACGACCCGGCCATGCTGGTCACGTGCAAGCCTTCGTGCACCTCGCGATTGTAGTCATCGAGATCGAGACGCGCGGTACGAAGATAGAGTTCGTAGGCCTTGTCGTCCATGCCGAGGAACGAAGCCAGAATCGAGTGTACGCAGGGCGAAAGCGACGACTCGTGGACGGTGCGCGGTTCGTAGAATTCGTAGTTGCGCCGGATTGTCGCCGGATCGAAGTGTTCCCTGAAAAAGTAAAGTCCTTGCAACACATCGGCCTGCTTAATGAAGCAGGAACGCAGGATCCGGTCCCACGACCAGTGCTGGTTGATGGGGCGTTGCGAAGCGTGGATGGAGTCGGCACGGAGTTGTTCTTTATCCATATAACCGTCTTGCTGCATAAACAATCCTTGTGTATCCAATTCGTTCTCAGTAAGATACATCTCATCAGCGATACAAAGCCAGTGTCGTGGCTCATCGGAATGCAGCCTGGTGAGTTCATGAATGCGGTGATAGTCCCTGACGTAGCGTTCTTTCACGCGTTCGAGGCTTTCGGCCGCATATCGCAGGCACCACCGGGCGATATAGTTGGTGTACCAGTTGTTGTTGACGTTGTTCTCGTACTCGTTGGGGCCCGTCACGCCGAGGATCACGTATTTCCCTCGCGGCTCCGACCAGGTGGCACGTTGCGCCCAGAAGCGGGCAATAGCGATCAGCACTTCAAGTCCGTGCGAAGCCAGGTAATCGTCTGTCCCGGTATAGCGGCAGAAGTTGTGGATGGCATAGGCGATGGCCCCGTTGCGGTGGATCTCCTCGAAGGTGATCTCCCACTCGTTGTGACACTCCTCGCCAGTCATGGTAACCATCGGATAGAGCGCTGCACCGCCTGTAAATCCGAGCCTGGCGGCGTTCTCAATGGCTTTACCGAGTTGCGTGTGGCGGTAAATGAGCAGTTGCCGGGCGACAGCCTCGCCGCAAGTGGCCAGGTAGAACGGAAGACAGTAGGCTTCGGTGTCCCAATAGGTGCTGCCGCCGTATTTCTCGCCCGTAAATCCTTTGGGGCCGACGTTCAGGCGGCTGTCGTGGCCGGTATAAGTCTGGAGCAGCTGGAAGATGCAAAACCGGATGCCCTGCTGGGCCTTGTGGTCGCCTTCGATTTGAATGTCGGCGGTCTGCCACTTGGTTGCCCATGCAGAGGCGTGCTCTTCCAGCAGGGCGGAAAATCCTGTCGCTGCGGCTTCCGCAGCCACGGTCGAAGCGGCGGCCCGGAGCTTTTCGGAATAGTGGTTGAGCGATGATGTGACGCCCACGTATTTATGCAACGTAGCTTCTTCGCCCGCAGCAAGCGGCAAGCTGTATTTGACTGATAGCCGCTCGCCTGCACCGGTGACCGAAGCCGGTGCCAAAGCCGCAGACCCGGCAGGGTTTGCGACCGGAGGGGATTGCCTATGACCAGAACTGTCGTCGGACGGCGCGGTTTTCGCCAACGACGAGCGTTGCGCCCAGCATACTTCGAAGCCGGTTTTCAGCGTCCGCATCGTCAACGAGTCTTCGCTCAGACCGGCGGGTTCCCAGAACTTCTCGGCATAATTGGCGTCTTCATTCCGCACGTCGCCTTCGACATACGCGTCGATGTCAAGCTGTTGAATATCGCCGTCGAGGGCTTTGATCTTGTATTCGACCGCACCGAGTTCGACCCGCGCAAGCGATACGAAACGCCTCGCTTCGACCGCCACCCGCCGGCTGCTGCACGGCATCTGCGCCGTAAAGCGACGGGTCAACAGGCCGCATTGCATGTCGAGTTCGAGACTGTAATCGCTCACCTCGCAACGGGCCAGGTCGAGCGGCTCGCCGTCGACCGTCACATTTATCCCAATCCAACAAGCGGAATTGAGCACCTTGGCGAAATATTCGGGATAGCCGTTTTTCCACCAGCCGACGCGCGTTTTGTCGGGATAATATATGCCGCCGATATAGTTGCCGGGCAGAGTGTCGCCACTGTACCGCTCCTCGAAGTTGGCCCGCCCGCCCATGGCACCGTTACCAATGCTGAACAGGCTCTCCGAAGCGCGGCGGGCCGAAGGGGCGAAGCCTCGTTCGATGATTTTCCAGGGGTCTATTTCTAATTTTCTATGCATTTTTATCATCCATAATGTCATCCTGAGCACCAGCGAAGGATCTCCCCTTTGCCGGCGTTCAGGATGACACTTTAATGTTTATCCATCAATCGTTTTTTGAGGTCGGGCCAGCCGGTGGTTTTCAAGTCGGGGATCACTATTTCGGCATCGCGCAATATGACCGGGGAGCCCACGCCGACAACGCGCATCTCGCCCCGGCGGGCTGCCTCGATACCAGCTTCGGCATCTTCGAACACCACGCAGTCGTGCGGGCTGATGCCCAGATAATAGGCGCATTGCAGGAACACTTCGGGGTGCGGTTTGGCGTGGACGATCATGTTGCCGTCGACCACCACGTCGAATTCCGAGGTGAGCCCTATCCTTTCGAGAATCGTCCGGGCGTTGCGGCTCGACGAGCCGAGTGCGGCGTGCATGCCGTCTTCGCGAACTTGGTGCAGGAACTCCCGAACGCCCGGCAGTATGTCGGCCGGGGTCATCCGGGCGATGTATTCGAGGTACCAGCAATTCTTGCGAGAGGCGAGTTGTCCACGATCTTCGGGCGTCAGGGCCTCGAAGAGCCCGCCGATTTCAAGCAATATGGCAAGCGAGTCCATACGGCTCACCCCTTTCAGGCGCTCGTTGTCGATTTCGGTAAATTCGAACCCCAGTTCGCGCGCCAGGCGTTGCCACGCCATAAAATGGTAGCGCGCCGTATCAACGATCACGCCGTCGAGGTCGAAAATAACTGCTTTTATATTTTCCATAACGGTTTCAAATATAGCAAATATTAAGCCCGGGGCCATAAAATAGCTGTAAATAAAAAGGCGCGGGCGGGGTGCGCGTTTCGTTGGTCTTCGTTTCCTGGTGTTGTGGATTTCAATGTATTCCTGCGGGAATCACAAAAATAAAAATGTCACCCCGAAAACAGCAGCGAAGGATCTCTGACCGGGGGAGTATATTTCCCGAACGAGATCCTTCGCTGACGCTCAGGATGACTGGGGCAGAAGCGCCCTAACCTTTACCCTCATGACATTTTCATGCGGTTCAAGGGCAAAACATGGTTGTAAAAACTACAACAGTTTGTTGAGCTTTTCGACCAGCGCCGCTTTGGTGGTGGCACCCACCTGTTTGTCGACCACGACCCCGCCTTTGATGAACAGCACGGTCGGGATGTTGCGGATCATGAATTTGGCGGCGATATCGTTGTTGTTGTCGACGTCGCATTTGCCGACGTTGGCGCGTCCGTCGTATTCGGCGGCGATCTCCTCGACGATGGGACCGATCATGCGGCAGGGGCCGCACCACTCCGCCCAGAAGTCGATCACGAGCGGTTTGCTGTCCTGCATAAGTTGGTCAAAATTGGCTGAATTAATCTCTAAGGCCATGATAATTAGTTTTTTATGTTTTTCTGTTGAGCTGAGAACCTATACGTTGACCGGGTACTGCAAAATCCATACCCCGGTGTACAAAGGTAGTTTAACTTATCCGATATTTAAACTGGTATTCGTCCAAAAGTTCGACCAGATCGGCGTTCAGTTCGACCCGCGGGGCGCGGGTGTGGAGCGATACGCGGATACCCGTATCGGGGTCGAACACATGCACCCTCAGGATGATCTTGGCAGCCTCGTCGCCGCTCAAACCCGATATGTCGGCGATGAACGCGTCGTTGAGCTCGTCGATGGGAATAGTGACCGAGATTTCGTGTATGTCCTTCTCCGAGACCTCGCGCAGGCTCTTCATACTTTTGATCGAAATCTCCATTTCGCCCGGGCGGAAGCGGCTTTCTTGTATGCGCCCGCGCACCATCATGGCGCTCTGCTCGAAACAGAACTGTCGGAGGGTTTCCCAGTCGCGGCTCCAGAGCGTGAAGGTGTGGCTGCCCGAGAAATCCTCGATCGTGAAACGTCCGTAAGGTTTCCCGGCCTTGGTCGATAGGTGTTGTACCGAGGTGATCATGCCGGCTACGCAGAAATCGCGTTCGCGCCTCTCGGCCAACATTTCGTCGAGATCAGAAACCTTCTGGGTGCAGTAATTCTCGATAATAATGCGGTAATCATCGAGCGGGTGCGACGAAAGGTAGATCCCTACTTTCTCGCGTTCGCGGTTTAATGTTTCGAGTTTACCCCACTCCTCGCCCGAGGGGGGGGCGGGGCGCTGCACCATGGTGGTCGAAAGCATATCGCCGAACAGGCTGTTTTGCGAAGTGTTGCGCTCGGCCTGCACCAGGTTGCCGTAGCGGATCAGGGTCTCGGTGAATGAAGTCCCTTTGCTGTCGGCCGCGAAGAACTGGCTGCGGTGGAACGGGATAATGGAGTCGAATGCCCCCGCCAGCGCCAGGCTCTCTATATTTTTCTTGTTGACGGCCTGCAGATTGACGCGCTCTACAAAATCGAAGATGTCCAGGAACGGGCCGTTGGCCTTGCGCTCTTCGATGATGGATTCGACCGCCCCGGCGCCGACGTCCTTGATGCCGCCCATGCCGAAGCGTAAATTGCCCTCGGCATCAACCGAGAAGCGCAGGCGGCTGGCGTTGACATCGGGCCCTTTGACGGGTGTACCCATGCGCTTGCACTCGTCCATGAAGAAACTGATCTTCTTGATGTCCGAGAGGTTGCAACTCAGCAGGGCCGCCATGAATTCAGCCGGATAATGCGCCTTGAGATAGGCCGTCTGGTACGACACGTAGGCGTAGCATGTCGAGTGCGACTTGTTGAAGGCGTACTGGGCGAAGGCTTCCCAGTCTTTCCATATTTTTTCGCAGACAGTACGGTCGTGACCGTTGCGGGCCGCCCCGTCGAGGAAACTGTCTTTCATCTTGGCCAGCACCGAGGCCTGTTTCTTACCCATCGCCTTGCGCAGGGTGTCGGCTTCGCCCTTGGTAAACCCGGCGAGCTTCTGCGAGAGGAGCATCACTTGTTCCTGGTAGACCGTGATCCCGTAAGTATCTTCGAGGTATTCGGCCATTTCGGGCAGGTCGTAGCTGATCTTTTCGAGACCGTGTTTGCGGGCGACATAGTTGGGAATGTACTCCATCGGCCCCGGCCGGTAGAGTGCGTTCATCGCGATCAGGTCTTCGAACCGGTTGGGTTTCAGCGATCGCAGGTGCTTTTTCATGCCCGGAGATTCGAACTGGAACAGGCCTGTGGTATCTCCCCGGCTGTATAATTCGAAAGTGAGTTTGTCGTCGAGCGGGATATTGTCGATGTCAATGTCGATACCGCGCGACTCCCTGACATTCTCGACGGCATTGCGGATCACCGACAAGTTGCTCAGACCGAGCAAATCCATTTTAATGAGGCCGATCTCCTCGACCAATCCACCTTCGAACTGCACCACGTAGAGGTCGGACTCTTTCGAGGTCGACAGGGGGGCGAAGTTTTCGAGGTCGTCCTGCCCGATGATGATGCCGCAGGCGTGGATACCCGTCTGGCGCACCGAGCCTTCGAGCCGTTCGGCGTAGCGCATCGTATCGCGCACCAGCGGGTTTTCGCTTTCGCGCAGGGCCGCCAACTCGCCGACCTCTTTGTAGGCATCGGCCAGTGTGATCTTGGGGCGCTCGGGGATCATCTTCGAGATGCGGTCGCTCTCGCTGAGCGGCAGTTTCTGGACACGCGCCACGTCTTTGACCGACGATTTGGCACCCATCGTACCGAAAGTGATGATGTGAGCCACACGTTTGCGGCCGTATTTTTCGACCACGTATTTCAACACTTTGTCGCGCCGCTCGTCGTCGAAGTCAATGTCTATATCGGGCAGCGAGATGCGTTCGGGATTAAGGAAACGTTCGAACAGGAGGCCGTACTTGATCGGGTCCATGTTGGTGATGCCGAGCGCATAGGCCACCACCGATCCCGCCGCCGAACCGCGGCCCGGACCCACGGCCACGCCCATTTCGCGGGCGGCCCGGATCATATCCCACACGATCAGGAAATAGCCGGGGTATCCCATCCATTCGATGGTATCCAACTCGAACTGGATGCGTTCGCGAATCCCGGGGGTCAGCGCCTCGCCGGGATAGCGGTTTCCGGCCCCTTGCCAAACGATGTCGGCCAGGTAGAGTTGCTGCCGCGATACGATCAGCGCTTTGTCCAATGCTCCGGCATGCCCGGTTTTTGCACCCCACGACTCAATATCCCCGAGCGACTGGGCCTTTTCTACGGCTGACGTGATCTCCCGGAGCGTTTCGGGTTGTTTCTCGTATTTCTTGTTCACGCTCACCATCAGCGACTTTTTGAGCGACGCGAGGTCGATCGCGAAGTCGTCGGGTGGCAGGAAGTTGGGCATGTAAGGGTCATGGGCGAGGTCGTACGCTTCGATTTTGGCTACGATCTCCTGCGTGGTTTCGAGCGCCTCGGGCGTTTCGGCGAAGAGCATCGCCATCTCGTCCTCGCTCTTGAGGTATTCCTGCGTGGTGTAGCGCATGCGCACCGGGTCGTCGAGGTCTTTGCCCGTGCTCAGGCAGATCAGGCGGTCGTGGGCCTCGGCGTCTTCGGCCTCGATATAGTGGACGTCGTTCGTGGCGATGTATTTCACGCCGTGGCGGGCGGCCAGCTCAAGCAAGTGCTTGTTCACCATCACCTGGTGCTGGTAGACCTTGCCGTCGATCGCCGGATCGCCGCTACGGTGCAGTTGCAATTCGAGGTAGTAGTCCTCGCCGAACAGGTTCTTGAACCACTCCACGGCGCGGCTGGCGCCTTCGATATTTCCCTCCATGATGCGCTGGGGAATCTCGCCGCCCAAGCAGGCCGAACAGCAGATCAGCCCTTCGTGGTGTTGCTCCAGCAACTCTTTGTCGATGCGGGGATTATAGTAGAAACCTTCCGTCCAGGCATAGGACACGAGCTTGATCAGGTTGTGATAACCGGTCAGATTTTTGGCCAATAGGATCAAGTGGTCGCCGCCCCGGTCTTCCTTACCCTCTTTGTCGAAACGGCTCGACGCGGCCACGTACACCTCGCAGCCGAGGATGGGTTTCAGGCCCGCTTTAGTGGCTGCTGCATGGAATTCTTTGACCCCGAACATGTTGCCGTGGTCGGTGATCGCCAGCGCATCCATACCGAGCTCCCCAGCGCGTGCGATGAGTTTTTTGATGGCTGCCGCGCCGTCGAGGATCGAGTATTGCGTATGTACGTGAAGATGGGTAAAGGCCACAGTGGTCGGGATTCAAAGGTTGTTTGGATTTTTCTTCGGAGAAAGAATTAAACAAACCTGCAGGGGTTACAAAGATAGCATTATTCAGGCATCCGGGAAAGGGCGGCCGCAAGGAGCGGCGGGCCTGCAATGAAATGCTGGCCCGCCGCCGGAAACGGTGCAATACACTGAGTCTGTCTCTATATTTTCCTCTCGTCCTTCCACGTCTCTTTTTGGCCTCTTTTTTCCGCCGGTTTGTCGAGGCATATCGGGAATATGGTTCAAAAACCGGCGGAAAAAAGAGGCCAAAAAGAGACGTGAAATAACTTCGGAAAAATTCAGAGGCAGACTCTCGGGATTATACGAGATGGCGGATATGCTCTTCGCGGTCGCCGGGCAGGAGGTCGATCACCGGGATCTCGATCATTGTGTAAGCGCCGGGTTTTTGGAGCAGCGTGGCGCGTGCCGCACCGACCATGATCTGGGCCGTAAGGGCCGGGTTGTTGATGCTCATCGAGAATTCGAAGCGCTGGTTCTGCGTCTTGCCGCTCACGCCTTTGCGCACGAGGCTCACCCCGTGCCCCATATCGAGCAGGGCGGCCACGCTGTCGACCTGGGTGACGTGCGTTTCGTCGCTGGCGAAATAGGGGTCGGCCTTGATGTCGGCGGCCACTTTTTCGATCTTGTGGCCGGGGGAGACCTCCACGTAGACCATGCGGCGGTGAATGCCCGTGCCGGTGGGGATGGTCATCGAGAGCGCGGCCTGCACGCCGTCGATGGCTTTCACGGCCACAGTATGTCCCATACTCATGCCGGGGCCGAAATTGGTGTAAGTAACGCCTTGCGGGGCGCAGGCTTCGAGCAGTGCACGCACCACCGAGTCGCTGCCGGGATCCCAGCCGGCCGAGATGACCGACACCGCGCCGCTTTTGCGGGCCGCCTCGCCGAGCGTGCGGCGCAGATCGACGATACCGCCGTGGATGTCGTAGCTGTCTACTGTATTGATACCGAGGGCGAGCGCCTTGAGCGCCTGCTCCTCTACTTTGCGGGTGGGGGTACACAGGATGACGACGGTCAGGTCGGGCAACTCCTCAAGGGAACTTACCACCTGATATTTCGCCAGTTCGGCCGGAGGGTTCGAGCTGTCGCGGCGCACCACGCCGGCGATCTCGAAATCCGGAGCCATTTCGAGGGCTTCGATCACGTATTTACCAATGTTTCCATAGCCTACAACGGCTGCTCTGATCTTTTTCATCTTTCTTCTTAAAAATTAAACAACCGTAAAATTAGCAAATTTGGGGCCGCCGGGCAACCCCAAGAGGTAGGTATTATCGACAATTTAATAACAACACCAAGGTACATTCGGAAAGTTATCCAAAGCGCGGCATATGCCAAGCTATACTCCCGGAGCGGAACGACCGCTCCCGTGCAAATCATCCATGAAGAGAGCGGGAGGGAACTCTCCGGAAAGACGGGGCTCTGGGATGTATTGATTTCAGGTGATGATCCTCCACTCCCGGGCAAAGGTTTTGAGTTTCTGGTCGACCTCGCGCCAGTGGGGCATGAGCTGCGTTTCGAGCGCCTTGAATTGCGCCGAGTGGTTTTGTACCACGAAGTGGCAAAGCTCGTGCATCAGGATATAGGAAATCGCCTCGCGGGGCGCTTTGGCCAGATGCAGGTTCAGGGTGATCAGCCCTTTGGTGTAGTAGCAGCGTCCCCACGCGCGGCGCATGCGGAATATTTTAAGTTGCGGTGGCGGGATCACGTGACCGAGGGCAGCCAGCCGCGGCAACCAAAACGCCACCGCCCGGTCGAACTCCTTCCGCGCCGTGCGGCGGTACCACCCTTCGAAATAGGCAATGAAATTCTCGCGGGTCATCGGATGGAGCGATACGTGCAGGATAGCATTCGCCTCGTCGATCTTGATGGCGTTGCGGGGGCCCGGACTGAGTTCGACCACGTATTCTCGCCCCAGAAACAGGAACGTGCGCCGCACGTGGGGCGACACGGGCGTCGGGCGGTTCAGTATTTTGGAGAACAGGCTCATGGTTTCATTCGGGGGGAGGCGCCGGGTCGAAGCTAAGTAGAGTCACATTTTTAAATATCACGGTTCAACCACTCCGTCATAGCATTTATATCCGAAGGGTCAAACCACCGCATGCCGGAACCTTCGCGGCGAAGCCAGGTGAGCTGGCGCTTGGCGTAGCGCCGCGAGTTGCGTTTGATCAGTTCGATAGCCTCGTCGCGCGTGATCAAACCGTCGAAGTAATCGAACAGTTCGCTGTACCCTACCGTCTGCAAGGCTTGCAGGTGGCGCATCGGAAGTAAAGTGCAGGCTTCGGCTTCGAGCCCGGCAGCAATCATGGCGTCCACCCTCAGGTCGATACGTTCATAGAGCTCGGCGCGGGGCATATCCAAGGCGATGCGCACCACCCCGAACTGACGCTCTCTCCGCATGCCGCTCCGCCGCGACGAATAGGGCTGGCCCGACTGGCGGCACACCTCGACGGCCCGCGCCACTCGCCGGAAGTTTGCCCGGTCTACTTGCTCATAATACACGGGATCTTTTTCGCGGAGCTCTTCGAGTAGCGTATTCAACGGCTGTGCGGTAATGGCTTCGCGCAGTTCGTCGGGCACGGGCGGTAATTCGTCGAACCCGTGCAGCAAAGCGTCTACATATAACCCCGAACCGCCGACCAGCACTACATCGGCGAATCCCTCGCCACCGGACTCGTCCTCCCCGCTTCCGAGACCGAACAAGTGTGACAAAAGCGCCAGCGCTTCCACCTCGTACTGACCGGCCGACAAGGGTTCGGTAACGCTCCGGTCCTGAATGAAATAATGCCGGGCGGCGGCCAATTCCGAAGGCGAAGGCACCGCCGTGCCGATGGTCATTTCGCGGTAGAACTGCCGCGAATCGGCCGACACGACCGGCACGCCGCCGAGCCGACGGGCCAGCTCGACCGCCACGGCGGTCTTACCCACGCCCGTCGGCCCCTGCACGACGACCAGACGTTTATTCCCTGCCCTTGCGGTCATGCGGCACTTTGTATTTCTGTTGAATGATTTCGGCGATCGGGCGGTTTTGTATCTTGCTCTCAAGCCACGAGATGATGTCGAGGTAGAAGAACGGACGGCGCTCGTCGGGGTGGTTTTCGAGCGGTTTCAGGTGCTCGTAGAAACGTTGCAGTTCACCCTTGAAGTCCGACGCGTAGGTGTGCGGGATGCGTTTGAGGAAGGTGATGATTTCGTGCTGCACGGCGTGCATGTCGTTCATCTTGACTACGAAGCCGTAGACGCTTTTGATCTGCGAATCGAGCGTGTAATCGTCGCCCGCTTCGTACGAGGCGATCAGATGCAGGATACGCGAAAATACCTGTAAATCGCGCCGGAACAACGGATTCGGGATATTTATGATGACCTGCAGATAGGCCATACAGCGCTTGTAATCGCCGTTACCGAAATACATGCAGGCGATCTTGTAATTGAGCAGCATGCGGTAGTGCTCGTCGACGTACTTGCCGTAGTGGCCCAGGAATGCATCGACCTGCGAGGCCAGCGACACCCCCTGAGCGAAAGTGCCTTCGAGGAAATGAAGGTTGATCTTGCCCTGCAACAGGCAGAGCTGCGACATAATGGCCACGTTGGCCGACTGCGGGGTGATGGCAGGCAGATCCTTTTCGAACCGGTCGATCAACGCCCGCAGGTTGTCGTGCTGGCGGGTCATGAACATCACATCCAACAAACGGGACACAGACCTTATATAATGGTCGTAATATACCGGGCGAAGGTCGGGCCGCTCGTCGAACAATCCCACCCATTTGCTGGCATAGCGGTAACACATCGCGAAATCGTGGCGGATGTAGTAGTACCACATCCTCGCCTGGTAAAAGAATAACCGTTCGTGGAAACTCATCCCCGTATCGCTGTATGACGCTAACTTGGGCCCGAAGAATTTGGTCACCATTTTGCGGTCTTTCTCGCCGCGCACGTATCCCAGCTTCAGGTTCAGGTTGTAAAGCTGCACCGAAAGGTTCGACAGGTCGTTGATGTTGTCGATGCGGCGGGTAAGGCTTTCGGTCTGGACGCTCAGCATTTCGGCGCGGTCATTGGCGCTGCGGGTCATATGCAACACTTCGATGCGCTTCTCGAACTCCACGATCTCAAGGGCTATCGTGAAATTTTCAGCCTCAAGCACCATGGTTTTCGCCTTGTCGAGGATGACCAGCGCCTGCCGGAACATGCTCTTATCGTAGAGGATACGGGCAAAGTCGATCATCTCGCGGATCTCCATCACCCCCACGTGCTGCACATTGAGCAGACGAATACTCACCAGCATCTGACGGTAGAGGTACGACTTCATATTGGGTAACTGCTCTTTCTTGATGCCTGTTTTCTTCAATATCCGCTGTTCGTCGTACTCTTCGGTAGCGTCCATGACCTCGAACAGCGCCAGGAACTTGGCGTCCTGGTTGGCCGCGCTGCGCGATGCATATAGCTTGAAATTCCGTTTCTCGGCCTTGCTCATCGACTTCACAAGGTCGAATACCGGTTCGTTTTTATGGGTAATGCTCACGGTGCTTACTCTCCTATTTCAGTGATTCAAATAATCTTCAAAAATACCGATTTTTTTGTTTTGATTTTGTGTGAATTAATTAACAATTATTCATAACTTTGTCAGCGTTTTCCCCGACCTCTGAAAAACTATGTCCAACAACGACGGTTCCCGTTATGCCGGCCGCGGCGTTTCGTCCAACAAGGGAGATGTGCACAAAGCGATTGCGAAGATAGACAAAGGTCTGTTTCCGCGCGCTTTCTGCAAAGTGACCCCCGACCACTTCACAGGCAGCGAACAGCACTGCCTGGTGATGCACGCCGACGGGGCCGGGACCAAATCGTCGCTCGCTTACGCTTATTGGCAAGAAACCGGCCAACTCGACGTCTGGCGGGGCGTAGCGCAAGACGCCGTGGTGATGAACACCGACGACCTGCTCTGCATCGGCGCCGTGGACAACATCCTGCTTTCTTCGACCATCGGGCGCAACAAGCGCCTCATCCCCGCCGAAGTCATTTCCGAAATCATCAACGGTACCGAGGCTTTCCTCGACACCATGCGCGACCACGGCGTCGGCATCTACTCCACCGGCGGCGAAACCGCCGACGTGGGCGACCTCGTGCGTACCATTATTATCGACAGTACCGTGACCGCCCGCCTCGAACGCAGCAAAATAATCACCGGCGAAGGGCTCGGCGAAGAGCTGCTCATCGTCGGGTTGTCGTCGTACGGCCAGGCCACCTACGAGACACAATACAACGGAGGTATGGGATCGAACGGCCTCACCTCGGCCCGCCACGACATGTTCAGCGACGACGTGGCCCGCAAATACCCCGAAACCTACGACCCTGCCATCCCCGCCGACCTCACCTATACCGGGCGATACAAACTGACCGACCTCGTGGACGGGGTTCCGGTGGATATGGGCCGTCTGGTGCTCTCCCCCACCCGCACCTACGCTCCCATCATCGTTCGCGCCCTGAAAGAGTGCCGTACGGGTATCCGCGGCATGATCCACTGTACCGGCGGTGCGCAGACCAAGATCCTGCATTTCGCCCCCGTAGGCATACATATTATAAAGGACAACCTGCTGCCGATCCCCCCGCTCTTCCGCCTCATCGAAGAACAATCGGGCACTTCGCGCCGCGAAATGTACCAGGTGTTCAACATGGGGCACCGAATGGAGCTCTACGTGAAGCCCGAAGCCGCACAAGAGATCATCGACATCAGCCGCTCGTTCGGGGTTGATGCGCAAGTCATCGGCCGCACCGAACGATTCTCGGAAATCGCCCCCGCCCGACTCACCATCAAAGATAGCGAAGGCACCTACGAATACCCTATATAAACGAAACCTCTGGGTACCTCACCCCATTTATTTGCCCGATAAGTCCGGAGTTCTACCCGGTAAATTTCCGCCCCACAAACCCGACAACGATAAAATACAGCAAACCACTATACCGATTATGTCGAAAGTAATCAAAATACGCCGTGGCCTCGACATCCGCCTGTTGGGCACTGCCGAACGCGTGCTGACCAAAGGCAACGACGATGCGCTCTACGCCATCACCCCGTCCGATTTCCGCGGGCTCGTACCCAAGATGCTCGTCAAAGAAGGCGACAGCGTGAAAGCCGGCACCCCCCTGTTCTTCTCGAAAGAGCAGCCCGAGGTGATGTTCACCTCGCCCGTGAGTGGCACCGTAAACAGCATCCTGCGCGGCGAAAAACGGCGCATCCTGAGCGTGACTGTCAAACCCGACGGCAAGCACAACAGCCTCGGTTTTGATACCGCCCCCATCGAAAAAATCACCCGCGAACAAGCCTGTGAGACCCTGCTCAAATCAGGTCTGTGGCCCTGCCTCGTACAACGCCCCTACGGCATTGTCGCCCAAAGCGATGCCAGGCCCAAAGCCATCTTCGTATCGGGCCTCGATACCGCCCCGCTGGCCCCCGACCTGAACTTCCTGGTACAAGACCAGGGCGACAACATCATCGCCGGGCTCGAAATACTCAAGAAACTGACCGACGGTAAAGTGCACCTCTGCGTCAGCACCGACACTACCGCCGGCGTACTGAGCCGCATCAAACAGGTCGAAGTGCACCTGATCGAAGGCCCCCACCCCGCCGGTAACGTAGGTACCCAGATTGCCCAGATCGATCCGATCGGCAAAGGTGAAACCGTGTGGAGCGTCGACCTGCAACACGTAGTGATGATCGGGCGCCTGTTCCTGACCGGCAAACTCGACATGACCAAAATCATCGCCCTGGCCGGTTCCGAAGTGACGAAACCCCACTACTATAAAGTGATCAGCGGCGTACAGATCGGCAGCATCACCGACGGCAATATCCGCACCCAGAAACCCGGTGACAGCGTGCGTATCATCAGCGGCAACCCTTTGACGGGCCGTAAAGTCAGCGTCGACGAATTCCTCGGCTTCTGCCACAACCAGGTGACCATACTCCCCGAAGGCGACCACAGCGAGATGTTCGGCTGGGCCATGCCCCGTTTCAAACGCTTCTCGGTGTCACACAGCTACTTCTCGTGGCTCAGTCCCCGGAAAAAATACCGTCTCGACACCAACCTGTGCGGCGGCGAACGCGCCTTCGTAATGACCGGCATCTACGAAAAAGTATTCCCCCTCGACATCTACCCCGTCTACCTGATGAAAGCCATCCTGGCCAGCGACGTCGACAAAATGGAAAACCTCGGGATTTACGAAGTAATCGAAGAAGATTTCGCTCTGTGCGAATTCATCGACCCCTCGAAGATCGAATGGCAGGCCGAAGTCAGCAAAGGCATCGACCTGATGATCAAAGAGGCCTGACCCGCCCCCCTCCAAGCATCAAAAACAGCACACGGTAAAAACTTACTCCAACTGGCTAACAGTAAAAAGCCCTCCGGTAAAAACAGCACGCAGAAAAAGGAGCCCCCGGCGGGCACCGCAAAATCATCATAAAAAGCATCCGGCCGAGGCACCAATCCCGACCGCACGATGACAACATTGAACTCAATGAAATTTCTACGCAATTATCTCGACCGTATCAAGCCCAAATTCGAGAAAGGAGGCAAATTCGGTAAACTGCACTCGACGTTCGACGCTTTCGAGAGCTTCCTGTACGTGCCCAAAACCGTGACACTCAAAGGCAGCCATATCCGCGACGCGATGGACCTCAAACGCACGATGACCGTCGTGATCCTCGCCTTGATGCCTGCATTGCTGTTCGGCATGTTCAACGTCGGCTACCAGCACTCGCTGGCCATCGGCGAGACCAACACCGTGATGGCGGACTTCTGGTACGGATTCCTGCGCGTGCTGCCGATCATCGTTGTATCGTACGTCGTCGGACTTGGCATCGAATTCATCGCCGCCCAGATCCGCGGCCACGAAGTGAACGAAGGGTTCCTCGTGAGCGGTATGCTGATCCCGATGATCGTGCCCGTGGATTGCCCCCTGTGGATCGTCGGCGTAGCCACCGCTTTCGCCGTGATCATTGGCAAAGAGGTCTTCGGCGGAACCGGCATGAACATCTTCAACCCCGCCCTGCTGGCCCGCGCCTTCATCTTCTTCGCCTACCCCACCAGCATATCCGGCAATGAAGTGTGGGTCCACGGCCTGAAAAACGCCGCCAACAACGGCATGCACTTGGTCGACGGATATTCGGGCGCCACCCCCCTCTCCGATGCCGCCACCGCCCTGAGCGAACATGCCGACAAGATCGACTGGTCGATGGGCCTCGCTCCCATCGACTGGTTCTACGGATTCGTGCCCGGCTCGATAGGCGAAGTATCGACACTCGCCATCCTGATCGGGGCCGCCATACTCCTATTCACCGGCGTGGGGAGCTGGCGCATCATGCTCTCGTGCACCGCCGGCGGGTTCCTGACCGCCCTGCTGTTCAACGCCATCGGCTCGAACGTCTACATGGACATCCCTGCCTGGTACCACCTGATCATCGGTGGCTTCGCCTTCGGCACCGTGTTCATGGCCACCGACCCCGTGACCGCCGCCCAGACCAACCGCGGAAAATGGATCTACGGCTTCCTGATCGGCGCCCTCGCCATCATGGTGCGCGTGCTCAACCCCGGCTACCCCGAAGGTATGATGCTCGCCATCCTCTTCATGAACGCCATGGTGCCCCTGATCGACTACTACGTCGTACAAGGCAACATCAAACGCCGCCTCAAACGCGCCAAAGCCTAACCCTCCGCCCCACGCCTCACATCCGCCGATATGAACAAGCAAAGCAATTCCTACACCGTACTATACGCCACAGTCATCGTGGTGATTGTGGCCATCGCCCTCACCTTTGCCGCCATCCAGCTCAAACCGCGCCAGGACCGCAACATCGAAGTCGAAAAGATGAGCGCCATCCTGACCACCATCGGGCAGAGCGACGGCATCGCTACGGCCAAAGACAAGGACGCCTACATCCGGGACCAGTACAAACGTTACATCACCGGCTCCTACATGGTCGACAGCACCGGCGCTAAGGTCGAAGGCGATGCCTTTGCCTCGCTCGGCGATCTGCCCGCCGTATTCGCCGACGGAAACAACGCCTTCCCCGTGTTCGAGGCCACAATGGATAACGGCGAGAAACTCTTCGTAGTGCCGATGACCGGGAAAGGCCTCTGGGGCCCCGTGTGGGGATACCTGGCCATGGATAACGACGGAAACACCATCAGGGGGGCCGTATTCGACCACAAAGGCGAGACCCCGGGGCTCGGTGCCGAGATCGCCACTCCGGTTTTCGGGTCGCAATTCATTAGCAAGACCATCTTTGACGGCCGGGAATTCGTATCGATCGATTTGACTAAAGGCCGCGGATCGTCGGCCGGTAACGACCACGCCGTAGATGCCATCTCGGGCGGCACGCTCACCAGTAACGGCGTGAAAGCCATGCTCTTCGACTGCCTCGACAAATACGTCGGCTTCTTCGACTCGCTCCGTGCCCAGGAACCTGTGATGGTGGAAGGCGAAGCCGCCGACAGTATCCAGAACCCTACGGTAGAAACCGTAGAATAAGAGTAAGGGACTCTCTATTGTCGGCCGGTAAAAGCGGCAAACACAGCCAGGAGAGGCTCTCAAAAAACTAAAGATGAGCAGTCGGGAGCGCATACTTCTCCGATAGCTTGCAAAAAATTACAGGCGCATGAGCAGTAGCGAGCTCTGTGTCCCCACACCGCAAATGCCCGCAAGAACAATACAAGACGTATTATGAGCAATCAGGAAAAAGAACCGCTGTTTTCGGCCAAGAACCTCAAGGTACTGACTTCGCCCTTCGGTGCCAACAATCCCATATTGGTGCAGATCCTCGGGATCTGTTCGGCCCTGGCCGTGACCGCCAAAATGCAGCCTGCATTCGTGATGGCGTTGTCGGTGACCGTTGTGACCGGGTTGTCGAACTTCATCATCTCGGCCATGCGCAAAGGCATCCCCTCGCGCATCCGCATCATCGTGCAACTGGTGGTAGTGGCCGCCCTGGTGATCCTGGTCGACCAGGTGCTGAAAGCCTTCGTATACGACATCAGCAAACAGCTCTCGGTATTCGTAGGGTTGATCATCACCAACTGCATCATCATGGGCCGCCTCGAAGCCTTCGCCATGACCAATAAGCCCTGGCCTTCGCTGCTCGACGGTATCGGTAACGGGCTGGGCTACGGACTGATCCTGATTATCGTGGCTTTCTTTCGCGAGCTTCTCGGCAGCGGCACCCTCTGGGGCTACCAGGTGATCCCCCAGTGGTGCTACGAACACGGTTACCAGAACAACGGCCTGATGATCCTGCCCCCGATGGCCCTGATCACCGTCGGCATCATCATCTGGGTGCACCGCAGCCGCAACAAAGAACTGCAGGAAAAATAGTGCGCCCGCGCACCCGGCTCCTTAGCCCATGAACCAACCCAAAAAAACCCGAAATTGCAGCGTACAGAAGGGTCTCTGACCCTGTCATCCCGGGTGTAACCAAGGGACCTTTCAAATACCATTCTTTGCCCTCTGTCTGAGCAGGCCCATCGGCTACGCTCGGGATGACACGGGGCAAGAACGGCAATAACAACAAACAACACAAATAGGAAAACTACCCCTATATGGAAAACATACTCAGTATTTTCGTCAAATCAGTCTTCATCGACAACATGGTCTTTGCCTTCTTCTTCGGGATGTGCTCGTACATCGCCGTGTCGAAGACCGTCAAAACCGCCATGGGACTCGGCATCGCCGTGATCTTCGTAATGGTGATCACCGTGCCGCTGAACTACCTGCTCAACAAATACATGCTCGAACCCGGCGCCATGAGCTGGCTGTCGCCCTCGATGGCCGACGTCGACCTGAGCTACCTGAGTTTTATCGTCTTCATTGCTGTGATCGCCGCCATCGTCCAGCTTGTCGAGATGGTCGTCGAGAAATTCGCCCCCGCCCTCTACGGTTCGCTGGGAATATTCCTGCCGCTGATCGCCGTGAACTGCGCCATCATGGGGGGGTCGCTCTTTATGCAGGAACGCGCCTACGCCAACGTCGGCGAAGCCAGCGCCTTCGCCTTCGGCAGCGGAATCGGCTGGTGGCTCGCCATCATCGGTATGGCCGCCATCCGCGAAAAGCTCGCCTATTCGAATGTACCCAAGCCGCTGCAAGGCGTCGGGATCACCTTCATCATCACCGGCCTGATGGGGATCGCCTTCATGATTTTCCTCGGCATCCAACTGTAACCCTCCGCTTCCCTCCATACACAACCTGAATTTTTCCAGTAAAGATGATACAATACCTGACCGCCGGCCTAAGCGTCTCCATGACCACGGCCATCATCGTGTTCGGCGTCCTCACGCTGCTCCTTGTGGCCCTGCTGCTCTATGCGAAAGCCAAACTAACCTCGTCGGGCGACGTTAAAATCACCATCAACGGCGAAAAGGAGATTGTCACCCCCTCGGGCGGAACCCTGCTCACCACCCTCAGCGAAAACGGCGTCTACCTGCCTTCGGCCTGCGGCGGCGGCGGATCGTGCGGCATGTGCAAATGCCAGGTGCTCGAAGGCGGCGGCGAGATTCTCCCCACCGAAACCAACTTCTTCACCCGCCGCGAACGGGCCGAAAAATGGCGCCTCGGATGCCAGGTTAAAGTCAAGGAAGACCTGAAAATTGCCGTCCCCGAAGAGGTGTTAGGCGTGCGCAAATGGGAATGCGAAGTGGTTTCGAACCGGAACGTGGCCACCTTCATCAAAGAATTCGTGGTAAAACTCCCCGAAGGTGAGAAACTCAACTTCCGCGCCGGGGGCTACATCCAGATCGACGTCCCGAAATACGAAGTCGATTTCGCCAAAGACATCGACATCGAACCCGAATACCGCGAAGACTGGGACAAGATGAACATCTGGTCGCTCAAGACCGTGAACAAGGAAGAGACCTTCCGCGCCTATTCCATGGCCAACCACCCGGCCGAGGGCAACATCATCATGCTCAACATCCGTATCGCCACCCCGCCGTGGGACCGCGCTGCCGGGGGCTTCATGAATGTATCTCCGGGCATTTGCTCATCGTACATCTTCTCGCGCAAGCCCGGCGACAAAGTCACCATCTCGGGCCCCTACGGCGAGTTCTTCATGCGCGACACCCCCACCGAAAAGATGTTCATCGGCGGCGGCGCCGGTATGGCCCCCATGCGCTCGCACATCTTCGACCTGATGCTCACCAAACGCTGGGACAAGCCCGTCACCTTCTGGTACGGTGCCCGTTCGCTGCGCGAAGTGTTCTATCAGAAAGATTTCGACGGCATCGAAAAAGAGCACCCCAACTTCAAATACACTATAGCGCTTTCGGAACCTAAGGCCGAAGACCACTGGACCGGCCCTACCGGCTTCATCCACCAGGTGATCTACGACCAGTACCTGAGCAAACACGAGGCTCCCGAAGATATTGAGTACTACCTCTGCGGCCCGCCGATGATGATCGACGCCGTGGTCAAGATGCTCGACTCTCTCGGCGTACCGCCAGAAAATATCCTGTTCGACAACTTCGGATAGAATCCTCCCCCCGTCATTGCGAGGAGTGCAAAGCACGGCGAAGCAATCGCGTAATAGCCACACAAAGGCGACTTACCCGGTTGCTTCGTCAGTTTTTATAAAGCCGCATCGCCATGACACACCCCGGGCTGAGAGCCCGTTCCTTATGTGTCCTCCCGAGCGTAGCCCGGGGGAGCTATTCAGATACCAATCGTACTGGTTGCACGCAATAAAGTACCTGACCAGTTTCCCCGGCTACGCCCGGGATGACATAGTTCTCCCCATATTCGAAAGGCGTGTTTTTTCTTGCCGGATCAACGAAAAAACACTACCTTAGCATTTTAATTCAGTGCACGAATACACCCCACCCCCGCAATGCAAGAAAAAGAAGAGATAGCAGGAATCGAGAACAACGACAACATAAACGCCGCCCTGGCTTCGGGTGACGGAGGCGACAACGAAGAACGCATCATAAAAGTCAACATCGAAGAGCAGATGAAGAGCGCCTACATCGACTACTCGATGTCGGTGATCGTGTCGCGCGCCCTGCCCGATGTCCGCGACGGGCTCAAACCCGTACACCGCCGCGTACTCTACGGGATGGCTAACGAACTCAACCTCTACTCCGACCGCCCCTATAAGAAATCGGCCCGTATCGTGGGCGACGTGATGGGTAAATTCCACCCCCACGGCGACTCTTCGATCTACGACACCATGGTGCGCATGGCGCAGCCCTGGTCGTTGCGCTACCCGCTGGTCGACGGACAGGGGAACTTCGGTTCGGTCGACGGCGACGGCGCCGCCGCCATGCGTTACACCGAGGCCCGCATGCGCAAGATCACCGACGAAGTGATGGCCGACATCGAGAAAGAGACCGTCGACCATGTGCTCAACTTCGACGACACCATTCCCGAGCCAACCGTCCTGCCCACGCGCATTCCCCTGCTGCTGGTCAACGGTACGGCAGGTATCGCCGTCGGTATGGCCACCAACATGCCGCCCCATAACCTGAGCGACACCATCGACGCCACCATCGCCTACATCGACAACCCCGACATCGAGATTGACGAACTGATCGATATCATCAAAGCCCCCGACTTCCCCACCGGCGGCACCATCTACGGCTACGAAGGCGTCAAAGAAGCCTACCGTACCGGTCGGGGCCGCGTCGTGATCCGTTCAAAAACCGAAATCGAACACACCCCCAGCGGCCGCGAGTGCATCATCGTCAACGAGATCCCCTACATGGTCAACAAGGCCGAAACGATCAAAAAAATCGCCGACCTGATCAACGACAAAAAAATCGAAGGCATCTCGTACATCAACGACGAAAGCGACCGCCACGGCATGCGCATCGTCATCATCCTCAAGCAGGACGCCGTAGCCAGCGTCGTACTGAACAACCTGTTCAAATACACCCCGCTGCAATCCTCATTCTCGGTCAACAACATCGCCCTGGTCGACGGCCGCCCGCGCGCGCTGCACCTCAAGGAGCTGATTAAATACTTCGTCGAGCACCGCCACGACGTGATCCTGCGCCGCACCCGCTTCGACCTGCGTAAAGCCGAAGAGCGCGCCCATATCCTCGAAGGGCTGCTCATCGCGCAGGAGAACATCGACGAAGTGATCCGCATCATCCGCGCCGCCAAAAGCGTCGACGAAGCCAAAGAGAACCTCATCGCCCGCTTCGGCTTCAGCGACCTCCAGGCCCAGGCCATCGTCGACATGCGCCTGCGCGCCCTTACCGGTCTCGAACGCGGCAAGTTGCAAGCCGAATTCGACGAACTGACCAAACTCATCGCCCATTACAAAGAACTCCTCGCCAGCGAAGCCATGCAAATGGCCCTCATCAAAGATGAACTCGCTGAGATCAAACAAAAATACGGCGACGAGCGCCGCACCGACATCGTATTCAGCTCGTCGGAATTCAACCCCGAAGACTTCTACGCCGACGACGACGTGGTGATCACCATTTCACACATGGGCTACATCAAACGTACCCCGCTGGCCGAATACCGCACCCAAAGCCGCGGCGGCATCGGCAGCAAAGGCAGCTCGACCCGCGACGAAGATTTCATCGAACACCTCTACACCGCCACCATGCACAACACCATCCTCTTCTTCACCGAGAAAGGGCGCTGTTACTGGCTCAAAGTGTACGAGATCCCCGAAGGCACCCGCGCCTCGAAAGGCCGTGCGATCCAGAACGTCATCCAGATCGAACCCGACGACAAAGTGCGCGCCTACATCAACGTACAAAACCTCACCGACAAAGAGTACGTCGACAACAACTACATCATCATGTGCACCCGCGACGGCGTGATCAAAAAGACCAGCCTCGAAGCCTACTCGCGCCCGCGCAGCACGGGAGTCAACGCCATCACCATCCGCGAAGGCGACGAACTGATCGACGCCTGCCTCACCAGCGGCAAATCGCAGGTCGTGATCGCCGCCCGCGAAGGCAAAGCCATCCGTTTTGAAGAAGAGAAAGTACGCGCCATCGGCCGTACAGCCGCCGGTGTGCGCGGGATGAACCTCGACGAAGGTGATTCGGTGATCGGCATGCTCACCATCGAGCCAGACCAAAAGGCCGAGATCCTCGTCGTATCCGAAAACGGCTACGGTAAACGCACCGACATCGACGACTACCGCATTACCGGCCGCGGCGGCAAAGGCGTGAAAACCATCCAGATCACCGAAAAGACCGGCGCCCTGATCTCCATCCAGGCCGTCAAAGACGACAACGACCTGATGATTATCAACCGCTCGGGCCTCACCATCCGCACTCCCGTCGAAGACATCCGCCAAACCGGCCGTGCCGCCCAGGGCGTAAGGATCATCAACCTGCGCGAGAGCGACTCCATCGCCAGCGTGATCGCCGTTCCCAAAAGCGAAGACGAAGAAACAACCGAGGGCGAAGGAACAGTCGCGGAGAACACTGACAGCAAGGTTACTACACCCCAAGAATAAACCCAAACGTACAATCACCGTCCAACCTAAACCAAGGACCAAAAAACCTTAACACAATGAAAAAAGCACTATTACTGCTTGCTGCCGGCCTGATCAGCTTCTCGGCAAGCGCACAGAGCGCCAAAGACCTTGAGATCCTCAACAAACGCCTGGTGAAAAGCGACGCTACCGTAGCCGATGCCAAGAAAGCCAACCTTGCCGTAACATGGCTCGACCGCGCCGATGTGATGTACTCCGTCAGTAACTTCTACCTGGGCAAACTCGTAGCCGGTTACGGCATCGACCAGACCAAAATGATGATCGGCGAGCCCAAATCTACTCAGGAAGTAGAAATCGAAGGCTCAACTTTCCAGAAGCTCACCTACGACAACTTCATCGTATACGTAGATTCGAACGACGAAATCGCCTCGTGGGAAGCCACCAAAGAGGTACGCCCCAACGCCCTTGACGAAGCCTATCAGGCCTTGGTGAAAGCCCACAAACTCGATGCCAATGCCTTTATGTCGAAAGGGTTCCTGGTTGCCGATAAAATCAACAACCAATATAAGACCAATGGGATGAACCTCTACAACATCGGCGACATCGCCGGTGCAGCCGAAGACTTTTCCCGCTCGATATCGATCAGCGAGATGGCCGGTGATGTCGACTCCGTGATGATCTACTACACCGGTATCGCCTACTACGAAGCCCAAAACTTCGAAAAAGCCTACGAATACATGAAGAAAGACCTCGATGCCGGTTACGACGACGAGGGCAACGTATCGTTCTACCTGGCCCTTATCCTTGGCGAACTGGGCAAACCCGCCGATGCCATCCCCATTCTGGAACAAGCTATTGCTAAAAATCCCGAAAGCAGCCGTTTGATGACCCAACTCGTAAAAATCTGCATCGATACCAAGCAAGAACCCGATGCTATCGTGGAACTGCTGGCCAAAGCCCGGGCACTCGACCCCAAAAACGTTTCCCTTTCGCTGGTAGAAGGCAGTATGTGGATGGATCTCGGTAACAACGACAAATCCCTCGAAGCCTACAAACGAGTTCTTGAAATCGAGCCCGCCAACGTCACAGCCCTCTATACCATTGCCGTTATATACATCGATAAAGGCAATGAAATTTCTAAACAAGCCGAGGCTCTTGACGTGAACGACATCAAAGGCTACAACGCAATGATCGAAAAAGCCGTCGTAGAATTCGACACCGCCACCGAATACCTCGAAAAGGCCCATACCGCCTCTCCCAAAGACCTCGACATCGTGAACCAACTGCGTGCCATTTACTACCCGCAAAAAGACGAGTCACCCGAGAAAAAGGCACGTTTCGAATACTTCGACCAACTCTACGACAAACTGCAACAAGAGGCTGCCTTATAATCCCCTAATCCAAGACCGCATCATACAAAAGCCGGTGTTTCCCGAATGGGAAACACCGGCTTTTGTATGATGAAGAATTATCCTTACATTTGAGAATATTCTAAAAACCCCTCAAAGACACCATGGACGAAAACACGCTCTATTACATCATCGGCGGCATCGTCTTGCTGCTGTTTCTGTCAGGCATCAAGATTATCCGCCCCACCCACCGCGGCCTTATCGAGCGACTCGGGCGGTACCGCAAATTCGCCAATCCCGGCTTTCACTGGATCATCCCCGGCATCGACAAACTCTACCGCGTGAATACCACCGAACAGATGGTCGACGCCGAGCCCCAGGAGATCATCACCAACGACAACCTGAACGCCCGCGTCGACGCCCAGGTCTACTTCCGCGTGAAACCCAACGAAGAAGCCGTCAAGAACTCGATGTATAACGTCGATAACTACCGCTGGCAAATCGTCAACCTTGCCCGCACCACCTTGCGCAACATCATTGGCACGATGACCCTCAAATCGGCCAATAGCGAGCGCGGTAAGATCAATCAGGAACTCCACAACACCCTGAGCGAAGAGACCCACGACTGGGGTATCGACATCGTGCGTACCGAGCTCAAAGAGATCGACCCGCCAAAAGACGTGCAGGACACCATGAACAAAGTGGTGAAGGCCGAAAACGAAAAGATCGCTGCCGTAGATTATGCCACCGCCGCCGAAACCGAGGCCGACGGGGTGAAGCGCGCCAAAATCAAAGAAGCCGAAGGCGTAAAACAGGCCAAGATACTACACGCCGAAGGCGAAGCCGAAGCCATCCGCCTGGTGAACGACGCTGCCGACAAATATTTCGTCGGCAACGCCCAACTGATGCGCAAACTCGAAACGCTCGAATCCTCACTCCGCAACAACGCCAAGATCATCGTGCCGTCCGACTCCGAACTGGTCAACGTGATCGGCGAAATGTCCGGCGTGCTTCCCCTGCCCTCCAAGTCGGCCGAAAAAGCAGACAAGGCAAAAAAATAAACACCGCCCGCATTGCGGAGCGCCCTTTTTTAGAACGCTTACGACAGAAATGCCGTAAGCGTTTGTTTTATATATTATGCCGTAAAACCATACGGCGAGTTATGTGAAAATACGAAAAAAAGTGTAGATAGTCCGCTTTCTAATACGCCAAGTTACAAATCAGTTTTATGCTCTTTATTGCGGATACGCCGGCGAAGCAGCGTGTCGGCCACCAGCAGGGCTATGGCCCCTGCTGATGTGATCAGCCATATCGGAGTTACGGTATCGGTTTGGATTTCGGGCATGGTGATCGCGGGCAGTGATATTTTTATATCGAAATAGATGATCAGGAAAATCGCAATTCCCACAATCCCTGCTGCCATCGTTACACCGGCCCACACCATACCCCGCACATCGCTGCGGCGGGCACGACGTGCATCGTGGCGCGCGGCGGCCTGCTGCACGATTCTGATCCGTAGCCTTTCGGGCATCTCTTCTGCGGGGAGCGCATGGAACAGTGCCTTCAGGCGGGTGTCTTCATGTGTATGATCTTCTGTCTGTTTCATCTTCCCTGCATATAAATATATAGTTTTTTGCGTATCCTGTGCAGTTTGACCTTTACATTGGCCTCGCTGAGGCCTGTGATGAGAGCGAGTTCGGCGACGCTTTTGTCCCGGTAGTAGAATAGCGTAATGAGCATCGCCTCGTCCGGGGGTAGTTCCTTCAGCGCTTTCTCCAGCAAATCCAGGCGCTGGTGGGGATCGGTATCGTCGGTGGTGTCGGGCAGCCGCGCCATCGCGCCTTCATCGCCCGATGCAAACTCCCTTTTCGGACGACGCACTTTCGAAACGGCCACGTTGTAGGCTATGCGGTAGATCCAGGTCGAAAGAGAACTGTCGCCCCTGTAGCGGTGGATATTATCGAACACCTTCATGAAGACGTCCTGCGTCAGTTCTTCGGCGTCCTCGCGGCTACCTACGATGCGCACGATGCTCGAAAAGACAGCCCCGCCGTAACGCTCCACCACGAGCGGGTAGTATTGCGTCCCGCCCTTGCGTATGCCCTCGATGATCCGTTGTTCGTCCATGTAGTCCTGTCCAACCTGCTTTTCATGTATAGACGCAGCGTAAGAGTCTAAGTTACATATATTTCCACAAAAACAAATTTTTATTTTTTTGTGTAACCTTTAGCCGGCCCTCTCGTCAAAAGGGGCAAACGCAAGAAAAAAGACAACACAAATAATAACCCTTAAAAACTTTTCAATTATGATGGAATTTATCATGGTGCCCGCCATACTGGGTATTATCACTTACGGCGTTTACAAACTTTTTGAACTTTTCGCACGACGCAAGGAGCGCATGGCGATCATCGAAAAACTGGATTTTTCCAAAGGCGGTCTCCAAAGCCCGATCGATCTGAACCTCGGGGGAAGAGACAAATTCAACTCGCTCAAATTTGCCTGCCTGCTGTTGGGTCTGGGCGCAGGCTTGTTAGTGGGCTTTCTGATCTCCATAAACACCAATCTCTCCAGCATCGACACTTATCTGGATAATCGTGATATGACCGCCCTGGTTATCGGTTCATGTATACTGCTGTTCGGCGGTCTTGGACTCCTGGCCTCTTTCATCCTGGAGCAGATGCTCGGCAAGAAGAAGTAACATCAGGTTAGGTTTACGGGCGGTCGAAACAGGCTTCCCCCTTATGTCATCCTGACTGCGAGGCATCTCGCAGTCAGGATGACATTTTATTTACACGTTTTGCAGCCGGAAGCCGGCGCCCGAAAACGCAAATAGGTATTAGTACCTTTGGGGAGTGGTCCCGTTTTTGTATCTTTACGCACCAGATATGAAAGAGCAGGACGACATACTGACCCACGTCGACAGCGACTACCAATACGGATTCACCAGCGACATCGCCACCGATACCCTGGCACCCGGCCTCACCGAGCAGACCGTGCGCGACATCTCGGCCCTCAAAAGCGAGCCCGAGTGGATGCTCGACTTCCGCCTGCGCGCTTTCGCCCGTTGGCAACAAATGGAACAGCCCGACTGGGCCCACCTCGACCTGCCCGAAGTCGACTTCCAGAAGATCATCTACTACGCCGCCCCGAAGGCCAAGCCCGAACTCGAATCCGTCGACGATATCGACCCCGAACTCAAGGCCACCTTCGACAAACTCGGCATCCCGCTCGACGAGCAAAAGATCCTCGCCAACGTCAAGGACAACCACGAAACCACCGGAGTCGCCATCGACGCCGTGATCGACTCCGTATCAGTCAAAACCACCTTCAGCAAAGAGCTGGCCGAACGAGGAATTATCTTCTGTTCGTTCTCCGAAGCTGTGCGCGAGCATCCCGAACTCGTGCAAAAATACCTCGGCAGCGTCGTCCCCCACACCGATAACTTCTATGCAGCGCTGAACTCCGCCGTATTCTCCGACGGATCGTTCTGCTATATCCCTCCGGGCATTCGCTGTCCGATGGAACTGTCGACCTATTTCCGCATCAACGCTGCCGGCACCGGCCAGTTCGAACGTACGCTGATCGTGGCCGACGAAGGTGCCTACGTAAGCTACCTCGAAGGTTGCACGGCCCCCATCCGCGACGAGAACCAACTGCACGCCGCCGTGGTCGAAATCATCGTCGAACGAGAAGCCGAAGTCAAATACTCCACCGTCCAGAACTGGTACCCCGGCGACCGCACGACCGGTAAAGGCGGCGTGCTGAACTACGTGACCAAGCGCGGCCTGTGCCGCGGCTTCCGCTCGAAACTCTCGTGGACCCAGGTCGAGACCGGCTCGGCCGTCACCTGGAAATACCCCAGCTGCGTGCTGCAGGGCGACGAAAGCATCGGCGAGTTCTACTCCGTGGCCATGATCAACGGCAAGCAACAGGCCGATACCGGTACCAAGATGATCCACCTGGGGCGCAACACCCGTTCGCGGATCGTGTCGAAAGGCATCTCGGCGGGTGAGAGCCAGAACAGCTACCGCGGGCTCGTCAAAGTGGCTCCCAAAGCCGAAGGGTCGCGCAATTATTCGCAGTGCGACTCGCTACTGATCGGCTCGAAATGCGGCGCCCACACCTTCCCCTACGTCGAAGTACGCAACCCCGGCAGTACCGTCGAGCACGAAGCCACCACCTCGCGCATCGGCGAGGAGCAGCTCATGTACTGCCGCCAGCGCGGCATCCCGGCCGAACAGGCCGTAGGGCTGATCGTCAACGGATACGCCAAAGAAGTACTGCTGCAACTACCCATGGAGTTCGCCGTCGAAGCGCAGAAACTACTTGCCATCAACCTCGAAGGATCGGTAGGATAAGCAGCCGCGGCACATAGCGATTTTTTATATCGTCATTGCGGGGAGCGGGGAACGCGAGGCGGCAACCGAAGCCGTTGACGATCGCAATGTTAAGCTTGCGTACAAATTGCCGGGGCACGAGGAGAAAAAAGCCACACAGTGGATTTAATCCCCCACTCTAGAAAAGGGGGAGATTGTTTACCGCTTTGCACCTCGCGGTCGCCATGACGAAGATGAATTTGGTTAATTAAAAACCTGCTTTTATATTTGTGATATCAAAACAATATTGAAGCACAAAACACATTACAAACCAAACCAACAACAAACGAAATATGGAACTGAAAGAGAAAAAATTCAAAGGCGCTAAAATTTCCGGCATCCCGATGATCTTCCTGCTATTGGCCGCCATGGGCCTCGGTATCTACCTGATGACCCTCGAAGAGGGCTGGAGCATCCTGTCCGGCACGCTGGTTTTCATCATCTCTCTGCTCTGCTTCCCAGGGCTGATGACCATCGAACCCAACGATGCCCGCGTCATGCTCTTCTTCGGCAAATACAAAGGTACGATCCGTGACAACGGCTTCTTTTGGGTGAACCCCTTCTACTCGAAAAGCAAACTCACACTGAAAGCCTCGAATCTGGACGTCGCTCCCATCAAAGTGAATGACAAAGCCGGTAACCCCATCATGATCGGCCTGGTACTCGTGTGGCGTGTGCAGGATACCTACCGCGCCATGTTCGACATCGACAATAAAGGCTCCATATCGCAGACCGCCCGCATGAACTCGTACAAAAACTTCGTACAGGTACAGAGCGATGCCGCCCTGCGTAACATCGCCGGACAGTACGCTTACGACAACAACGAGATCCACGACACCGTGACCCTCCGTTCGGGCGGCGAAGAGATCAACAACCGCCTTGAAGAAGAGCTCAATTCGCGCCTTGAGATCGCCGGCATCGAAATTGTCGAAGCCCGCATCAACTATCTGGCTTACGCCCCCGAAATCGCCGCCGTGATGCTCCGCCGCCAGCAGGCCGCCGCCATCGTTTCGGCCCGCGAAAAGATCGTCGAAGGCGCCGTGGGCATGGTTCAAATCGCCCTCGAAAAGCTCAAGACCGACGGGATCATCGACCTCGATGAAGAACGCAAGGCCGCCATGGTGAGCAACCTGCTCGTGGTGCTCTGCTCCGACGAACAAGCCCAGCCTGTGCTCAATACAGGAACGTTGTACCAATAACGGTAACCGTGGAAAACGAGAAGAAAATAAAACCGTTCGTCCTGCGGATCGACCCTGAACGGATGGAAGCCCTGGAGCGCTGGGCCGCTGACGAATTCCGGAGCGTCAACGGCCAGTTGCTCTATATCATAGAGCAGGCCTTGCGCAAATCCGGTCGCGGCAGCGGGAAACCGGGCGGTAGTGCCACCGCAGGCAGAACCAGCACTGCCACCGGAAAGAACAGCGCAGGTAAAAGCAGCATTGCTTGCGGTGAAAGCAACACAGCCGCCACACATAGCCCGGAAAAAAAGAGTAAAGAAGAATAAAACAGTATGTTGTTAGAGATCAAAGACCTGCACGCCACAGTCGAGGAACGCGAGATTCTCCGTGGTATCAACCTCACGGTCGATGCCGGCGAAGTGCACGCCATCATGGGCCCCAACGGCAGCGGTAAATCGACCCTCGCCTCGGTACTGGCCGGTAACGAGCGTTTCGCCGTCACCGGGGGCAGTATCGCCTTCGACGGGCACGACCTGCTGTCCATGAGCATCGAAGAGCGTGCTGCCCGCGGCCTCTTCCTCGGCTTCCAGTATCCGGTCGAGATTCCCGGCGTCAGCATGGCCAGTTTCCTGCGCCTGGCGATGAACGAGCAGCGCGCCTTCCGCGGCGAAGAGCCCATTTCGGCCGGCGATTTCCTGCGGCTGATGCGAGAGCGGAGTGCCATAGTCGAACTCGGCGACAGTCTGATGAACCGCGCCGTGAACGAAGGCTTCTCGGGCGGCGAAAAGAAACGCAACGAAATCTTCCAGATGGCGATGCTCGAACCGCGCCTGGCCGTGCTCGACGAAACCGACAGCGGCCTCGACATCGACGCCCTGCGCATCGTGGCCACCGGGGTAACGCAACTCAAGCGCCCCGACAACGCCACAATCGTCATCACCCACTACCAGCGCTTGCTGGACTACATCGTTCCCGACAGGGTGCACGTGCTCTACAACGGCCGCATCATCTATTCCGGCGACAAAAACCTTGCTCTCGAACTCGAAGAGAAAGGCTACGACTGGATCATCGCAGCACACGGCGAAGAATAAAGAGCCTTCGACAAGAAGATTTCACAGACGCTAAGCTAACATGGAGCGCAAACTAAAAGAAAGATACCTCTACACGCCGCTCGACCGGCTCGAAGCCCCGGCACAGGTTGCAGCGGCGGAAGTGCGCATCGAAGCGGTCGCCTGCCTGTTCGAAGGCAACGCCCCCGCTCCCGCCGAGACCCCTGTGCCAAAGGAGTGGGAAAACGACCCGTTGCTGGCAGACAACCTCGGCGCCAGGTCTGCACAAGGGTTCCGACTCACCGTACCGCAAGGCACCGATGCCTCGGGCATCATCGAGATCGACTTCGATTACCCCGCCTCGTATGACAGCGCCGCCAAAATCTTCCTGCGCAGCAGCATCCGGATCGAAAACCAGGCCGAAGCCCGGATCGTACTCCGGCACCGCCCGGCCTCCAACCGCCATTCCGTCATCAACCACTTGCTGCGGATCGAAGCCGGGAACGGAAGCTCGCTGCAACTGGCCGAAGTGTGCGAAACCCGGGCCACGCTGTTCAGCACCGTCCTTATCGGCCAAGAGGAAAAAAGCCAGCTCAAATACACCACAGCAGACCTCGATAACGATCTGCTGAGGCGCAATACCCTGATCTTGTTGCACGAACCTGAATGCGAATGTACGCTGAGCGGACTGTATATCGCCGATGGCGAGCAACACACCGACAACCATGTCGAAATGCTCCACCTGGCACCCCACTGCACCAGCCACCAACTCTTCAAAGGTATTGTGGGCGGTGCGGCATCGGGTGCCTTCACCGGGCACATCCTCGTGGCCCCGGATGCCCAGAAGAGTGACGCCACACTCCAAAACCACAACCTGCTACGCGGCGGCGACGCCACGGTGGACACCCGCCCACAACTCGAAATCTACGCCGACGACGTACAGTGTAGCCACGGCGCCACCGTCGGGCGCCTCGACGAACAGGCCGTATACTACATGCGCCAGCGGGGCATCAGCCTCGAAGCGGCACGCCGTTTGCAGACCGAAGGTTTTGCCGCAGAGGTCGTAGACACCATCGAGATCGACGACCTGCCGCGCCTGCTCCGAAAAAAAATCGCCCAACGGCTGGAAAACAAAACCGCCGGCGTTCCTGAAAATTCGAGATAAATACAAACTCGATCAACATCTAAAATCTTCCGTACCCTCTCCAAAAGACGACCACCGAAGCCCTATCCGTTTGCCGAACGAAAGCCCTGCGGGCATACCCTGCCGAATGAAAAACATAGATGACATACGCGCCGACTTCCCCATCCTGGGCGAAACAGTCAACGGCAAGCCGCTGGTATACCTCGATAACGCCGCCACCGCCCAGAAACCCTTAACTGTGATCGAAGCCGTCGAAAACGTCTACCGCCACAGCAACGGCAACATCCACCGCGGTGTACACACCATGGCTGAGCAGACCACCCGGCGCTACGAAGAAGCCCGCGAAACTGTCCGGTCCTTTATCGGAGCGGGCCGTACGGGCGAAGTCGTCTTCACCGCCGGAGCCACCGCCTCGGTCAACACCGTGGCCTATGCCTTCGGCGAGCAATGGGTACATAAGGGCGACAACATCGTGCTCTCCGAAATGGAGCACCATTCGAATATTGTGCCGTGGCAACTGCTTGCCGCACGCAAAGAGGCCGAGATCCGCGTCATCCCCTTCGACGACGACGGCCGGTTGCAAATCGAAAAACTCGAAACGCTCATCGACGCCCGTACCCGCATCGTGGCCGTGACCCAGACCTCGAACGTGCTCGGCACCAACCCCGACCTGCGCACCATCATTGAAACCGCTCATGCGGCAGGCATACCCGTACTCGTGGACGGTTGCCAGGGTGTGGCCCACTACCCCGTCGACGTGACGGCACTCGACTGCGACTTTTATGTCTTCTCGGGGCACAAACTCTATGGCCCCACCGGCATCGGCGTGCTCTACGGCAAGGAACGATGGCTCGCCGAGATGCCGCCCTTCCTGGGTGGCGGCGACATGATCGCCCCCGGCAGCGTCACTCTGCCCACCGGTACCCGCTGGGCTGAATTGCCCCTGAAATTCGAAGCTGGCACTTCCAACTATATCGGGGCCATCGGACTCGGGGCCGCCATCGACTACGTACAAGGGCTCGGGCTCGAACAAATCGGCGAACACGAAGACGAACTGCTAAAATATGTCACCGCGTTGCTGCAAGACATCAAAGGCTTGCGGATCTATGGCACCACCGAAGGCAAATGCCCCATCATCGCCTTTCACATCGCAGGCACCCACCCGCTCGACATCGCCCAAATCATCGACAAAATGGGCGTGGCGATCCGTACCGGAAGCCACTGCGCCGAACCCGTGATGCGCCACTACGGTGTCGAGTCGGTGTGCCGCCTGTCGATCGGCCTCTACAACACCCGCAGCGAGATGGAGATCGCCGCCGAGGCTATCGCCCGCGCAACCAAAATGCTGACTTAGAATCCATTATACAGAATGCTCGAAAACCTGTTCATCGTCATCGAAGGGCTCGACGGAGCCGGAAAATCGACCCAAGTGGCCCGCATTCGCGAATTCGCCGAACGGCAGGGCCGCCTGGTCGAGTACCTGCACTTTCCACGGTTCGACGCGCCGGTCTACGGCGAATTGATCGCCCGGTTCCTGCGCGGCGAATTCGGCACCGCCGACAGCGTCGACCCCTATCTGGTGGCCCTGCTCTATGCCGGCGACCGCGCCGAAGCCGCTCAAATCATACAAGAATGGCTTGATGCGGGTCGTATCGTGATCGTCGACCGCTACGTATACTCGAACATCGCCTACCAGTGCGCCAAAATTGCCGATCCCGCCCGGCGCAACGCGTTGCGCGAGTGGATCCTTGACCTCGAATACAAATACAACGGCATCCCGCGCCCCGACCTTTCGCTGTTTCTCGATGTCCCCTTCGCCTTCACCGCCGCCAAACTCAACGAAGAGCGCACCGGCAGCGAACGCGAATACCTGCAAGGCAAACAGGATATCCACGAAGCCTCGCTCACCCTGCAGGAACAAGTCCGAAACGTCTATATCGACTGTGCGGCCCAAGACCCCGACTTCCGTGTGGTGGAATGCGGCACTCCCGACGGAGCCATGCTTCCGCCCGACGAGATATTCAAAAAGATTGCCCATGAGCTCAGCACCCTCCTCTAACGAACCCCGGAGCCGCTACGCCCGGCTGATCCGACACATCCAAACCTCACGCATCGGGCATATGCTCAGCGGAGGAGCAGCGACCGTAGGCCGTTACCACCTGGCCGGGCTGTTCATTATCTCGGGCATCTCGAAATCCCTCAACCCCTACGGATTCTCGATCAAAATCGGAGAACACCTGTCGGCCATGGGAATGGATTTCCTGGCCCCCCTAAGTACCTTGGGCGGCATCCTGATGCCCGCCGCCGAACTGTTGCTGGGGCTGATGCTCCTGTCCGGCATAGCGCGCCGCTTCAGCGCATGGGCTTCGTGCATTTTCATGACCGGATTCACGGCCTTCACCCTGTGGCTGGCCATCGCCAATCCCGTGGAAGATTGCGGGTGCTTCGGCGATTTCGTGAAAATGAACAACTGGGCGACCTTCACCAAGAACCTCTTCTTCCTGCCCTTCGCCATCTTCCTGATGGCCGGGCGCCACATCGAAGCCAGCAAAAACCCCTCGAAGCGGCGCACGCGCATCACCTACGCGGCACTTGTTCCGCTTGCGTTGGCCACTGCCGTATACAGTTACACCTATCTGCCCCCGATCGACCCCACCCCCTTCAAGACCGGCGTGAACATCCCGCAGGCCATGCAACCCGAAACGGCCACAGAAACGGAAACGACCCTCGTCTACCGCAACCTGAACGACGGCACACTGCACGAATTCGCCATCAACGACACCACCTGGTACGACAACACCCGCTGGGAATACGTCGACACCCGCGTAACCGGCGAACCCGCCGCCGAAGCCGCCATCAAGAGCATCCCGATGTTTGTCGCCGGGAGCGACGGCAGCCAGAGCGACCTGAGCGGCGATATCCTCGCCCGCACAGGCTACACCCTGCTCTATGTGGTAAACGACTACGACCCGCAACTCGAAGCCGATATGATCTCGCTGGCCCGTTACGCCCTGCGCCACGACACCCGCGTGGTGGCCCTGAGCTCGACCCCGCTTCCCCCGTCACTCGAAGCCGCGGGCATCGAATGCCTGGGCAGCGACCACACCATCCTGCGCACCATAGTGCAACACCGCACCGGCGGCGCACTGATGGTCGACCACGGCACCATCATCGCCAAATGGGCCATGAACGACCTGCCCCGCTGGAACGAATCAACCGGGCAAAGTGCAAACGACCCGCTGGCCAACCTGATGACCAACGTCCGCCTGCACAACGAATGGGTCCTCACGATGCTGTTCGGGGTGCTGATCGCCCTCGTGGCCATATTCGCCATCCGCCCCTCCGGCCGCCGCCTGAGCCTGATGCGCAGCCTGCGCATGATGAACGACATGCGCACCATGATCGGCAGCCGCTTCAGTCCTCCCGGAGGCCCGATCGCCACCGGAACTTCGGTACAAGACGATTCTTCAGCCCCCGCTCCGGATCCCGGAACCCGCGGCGAACCGAACACCGGTAAAAAACCCTAAAGGCCTATGCACGCAGCAGCCTCTCCCGAATACATCATCCTCATCGGCGCCGTCCTGCTGTTCGTCAGCATCATCCTCGGGCAGAGCGCCTACCGTTTCGGTATCCCGACCCTCGTGCTCTTCCTGATCACGGGGATGCTTGCCGGCTCCGAAGGCATTCTCGGGATTCATTTCGACAACCCGAAGATCGCCCAATTCATCGGCATCATCGCCCTGAACTTCATCCTCTTTTCCGGAGGGCTCGACACCGACTGGAAAAGCGTAAAACCTGTATTGGGCCAAGGCGTCGCCCTATCGACCCTCGGAGTGCTGTTTACCGCCGGATTCTGCGGTACCTTCATCTGGCTGATCACCGACTGGACGATCTACGAGAGCCTGTTGCTCGGTTCGATCTTTTCCTCGACCGATGCCGCGGCGGTATTCTCGATCCTGCGTTCCAAATCGTTATCGCTCAAGAACAACCTGCGCCCGATGCTCGAATTCGAGAGCGGGAGCAACGACCCGATGGCCTACCTGCTCACCATCCTTTTCCTGGGGCTGATCACCAATCCTGAAGGCTCCGTAGGCATTTCGATCGTGATGTTCTTCGTGCAGATGATCGTGGGCGTGGGACTGGGCATCCTGTTCGGGATGATGACCGTATGGCTTGTGCGCCACGTGAAGATGGGCTACGTGGGGCTCTATCCCGTAATGATCATCGCCCTGATGTTCTTCACTTTCGCCGCCACCGACCGCCTGTACGGTAACGGTTACCTGGCCGTTTACGTCGCAGCCCTGTGGCTCGGCAACCACAAAATCCCCCACCGCCTCACGACCCTCAGCGTATACGACGGATTCGCCTGGCTGATGCAGATCATCCTCTTCCTGACCCTCGGGCTGCTGGTCAACCCGTCGGACATCATCCCCGTGATCGGCATCGGACTGCTGATCTCGGCCTTCGCCATCTTTGCCGCCCGGCCGATGAGCGTATTCCTGGCCCTGCTGCCCTTCAGAATGCCGACGCGCGACCGCTGGTTCGTGTCGTGGGTAGGTCTGCGCGGCGCCGTGCCCATCGTGTTCGCCACTTATCCGCTGATCGCCGGGATCGATAAAGCCGGGATCATCTTCGATATCGTATTCTTCATTTCGCTGACCTCGATTCTGGTGCAAGGCACCTCGATCCCGATGATCGCCAAGTGGCTGGGGGTATCCCAGCCCGTGGCCGAGCCGCTCGGCAAGACGCCCGAGTTACGTCCCGAAGAGATCCAGCGTCTGATCGAGGTCAAGATCTTTTCGCCGAACCCCTACGCCGGCATGACACTGACCGAAGCCCCCTTTCCCGACGGCGCCCGCATCAACGCCCTGCGGCGCAACGGCGAGAGTATCATCGTCAACGGGCAGACCGTATTGCGGGAAGGCGACAAAATGATTATCGCCTGCAACACCCCCGAAGACGCAGCCCGGATCCACGAAATGTTTCCGAAGCTGAAAAAAACCTCGGGCCCGAAACCGAAGAAATTCAAAAAATAATTTTACCTTTGTTCCCGTTACCATTGAAATAATGAATTGCAATTTTGCACATATCCACGGCCATCACCACCATTCCACCGCGAAGGGAGGCCGTTTTGTATGTCTGTAACCAAACGCTTGTAACAAGCCGAAATAGATACACCGAACCTGCCTTTCCCCTCCGAAAGGCAGGTTTTTTTGTGACCGGAAGAGCGGACTCCTCCGAAATAGAGATCGGGTTGCAGCCCCTTCGGCTACGCTCAGGACAGGCTCCGGCAAAACCCGCGACCCTGAGTCCATGAATGGACTCTTCCTCCTCGTACCTTGGCAATTGCCCTTGGCTTCCTCGCGCTGTCTCGGCATAACCCGCAAGTGGTTTCTGCTCTCGATACACTGCTCGGCTCAAGTGAGCCTGATTGTGCTCGATTACAGCGGCGGTCGGGCTAGGGGGGGGGACGAAAACTCAACAAGATTAACGGAATAAGTTTGAAATCAATTACACAACCATGATACGCATTGCCCTACAATCCAAGGGGAGGCTGAACGAAGACAGCCTCGCCCTGCTGGCCGACGCCGGCATCTCGATCGAACCCAGCAAGCGCAGCCTGCTGTCGCGCACCGACGACTTTCCGCTCGAAGTACTCTACCTGCGCGACGACGACATCCCGCATGCCGTCGAACGCGGCGTGGCCGACATCGGCATCGTGGGACTGAACGAAGTCCTTGAGAAAGAAGCCCGCGTCGAGATCGCCCATCGCCTCGGGTTCGGTCGCTGCCGCCTGTCGCTGGCCCTGCCCAAAAGCGAGAGTTACGACAGCATCCAGTGGTTCGACGGCAAGCGCGTAGCCACTTCGTACCCCGTGATCCTGAACAGTTTCTTCAAGGAGCAGGGCATCACCGCCGAGATCGAAGAGATCGCCGGATCGGTCGAGATCGCGCCTGCCGTGGGGTTGTCCGACGCCATCTTTGACATCGTGAGCAGCGGCAGTACCCTAATTGTCAATGGCTTGCGCGAGGTAGAGACCGTAATGAAATCCGAAGCCGTGCTGATCACCAGCCCCTCGCTCGATGCCGATAAACAACAATTGCTGCAACAGTTGTTGTTCCGCTTCGAATCGATCGAGCGCAGCCGCGGCAAGAAATACATTCTGATGAACATTCCCACGGCCCGCCTGGCCGACGCCGTGGCCATCCTGCCCGGCGTGAAAAGCCCCACCGTCCTGCCGCTGGCCGAAGAAGGGTGGAGTTCGCTGCACGCCGTGGTCGGCGAACAGACCCTTTGGTCGAAGATCGAACAACTGAAATCCGTTGGTGCCGAAGACATCCTGGTGCTGGCCCTCGAAAAAATGATCTTATGAAAACCTACACCTACCCTACTGCCGAAGAGCTACAACCTTTGTTGAAGCGGGCAGTAGCGAGCGAAAGCGGCGAACTGCTGAAGCGGGTCGAGGCTATCATCGACCGCGTCCGTACCGGGGGGGACGATGCCCTTCGGGCACTGGCACAAGAGATCGACCGGGCCACGCTCGGGGAACTCCGGGTCAGCCCGGAAGAGATCGACCGGGCTGCCGGACAGGTGCCCGAAGCGCTGAAAACCGCCATCCGCACAGCCTACGCCAATATCGAGCAATTCCACCGAGCCCAGATACCGCGCGAAATCGTCGTGGAAACCCAGTCCGGCGTGGAATGCCGCCAGCGTCCCGTGCCCATCGGAAGCGTAGGACTCTATATTCCCGGCGGAAGCGCACCGCTATTCTCGACCGTATTGATGCTGGCCATCCCGGCCCGTATTGCCGGGTGCCGCCGGGTTGTGCTTTGCACCCCGCCGAGAAAAGACGGCGGCATCGCTCCGGAAATCCTGTGGACGGCCGGGTTATGCGGAGTCACCGAAATATTCAAGGTCGGCGGGGCACAGGCCGTGGCTGCCATGGCCTACGGCACCGAAAGCGTCCCCTGCGTCGACAAGATCTTCGGCCCCGGCAACCGCTACGTCACCGCCGCCAAGCAATTGTTGGGGCTCCGCAAAGTCGCTATTGACATGCCCGCCGGCCCTTCGGAAGTGATGGTGGTGGCCGACGGGAGCGCCGACCCGGCGTTCGTAGCCGCCGACCTGTTGTCGCAGGCCGAACACGGTGCCGACAGCCAGGCAATCCTGCTCACCACTTCGCCCGCGCTGGCCGCCGCCGCCGAAACGGAAACCGCCCGGCAACTCAACCGGCTCCCGCGCGCCGAAACCGCCCGGCAGGCCCTCGAACACAGCCGCATCATCGTTGTCCGCACGCTGGACGAAGCGTTGACGATCGCCAACGCCTACGCCCCCGAGCACCTGATCCTTTCGGTCGAAGCACCGGAAAAAGCTGCCGCCGCGATCGAGAATGCCGGGAGCATTTTCTTGGGTAACTTCACCCCCGAAAGCGTCGGCGACTACGCCAGCGGCACCAACCACACACTGCCCACGGCAGGCTGGGCCCGCTCGTTCAGCGGCGTGAACCTCGACAGTTTCTACAAAAAGATCACCATCCAACAACTTACCCCCGAAGGCTTGCAGGCCCTCGGCTCCACAGTCGAGGCCATGGCCGCCGCCGAAGGACTCGAAGCCCACCGGCAGGCCGTCGCATTCCGCCTTGAAACCCTCGAAAAATAACCCCGACCGTGGAAAACCTCAATGCTATGAATATCACCGACCTGATGCGTCCCAACATACGCCGGATGGCTCCCTACTCGACTGCCCGCGACGAATACCAGGGCGACCCGCTCGGCATCTTCCTCGATGCCAACGAGAACCCGTTCGACAACGGCATGAACCGCTACCCCGACCCGCACAACCGCCGCATCCGCGAACGCATCGCCCAAATGCGCGGCCTTAGCCCGGAACAAGTCTTCGTGGCCGGCAACGGCAGCGACGAAGCCATCGACCTGCTGCTGCGTATTTTCTGTGAGCCGGGCCGAGACCAAGCGCTGGCCATCGCCCCGAGCTACGGCATGTACCGCGTGGCCGCCGAGACCAACGATGTCCGGTTAACCGAAATCGCCCTGAACGATAATTTCACGCTCGATTCCGAAAAACTACTCAGTGCCGCAACCCCTAGCACGAAACTCGTCTTCCTCTGCTCGCCGAACAATCCCTCGGGCAACCTGCTCGACACCCGCGAAGTAGAAAAAATACTCCGCGGGTTCGGCGGCATTGTGGCCATCGACGAAGCCTATATCGACTTTGCCGAAAGCGAGGGATTCCTCGGCAGGCTCGGCGAGTTCCCGAATCTTGTGGTCTTGCAGACTCTTTCGAAAGCGTGGGGCATGGCGGGTATCCGCATCGGCTTTGCGTTCGGCACTCCCGAAATCATCGAAACGATGAACCGTATCAAGTACCCCTATTCGGTGAACAGCATCACCGAACGGCTGGTGCTCGGCGAACTCGGAAAAGAGCCGCAGCGCCGCGAACAGATCGCCACGCTGAAAGAAGAGCGCCGCAAGTTGACCGAAGCCCTGCAACAGCTCCCGCTGGTCAAACGCGTCTACCCGTCGGACGCCAACTTCGTGCTGGCCCGGTTCGATGACCCGCGCGGCATCTACGACCTGCTGCTCAAACGAGGCATCATCGTGCGCGACCGCTCACGCATCCCCGGCTGCGAGGGCTGCCTGCGCCTTACGGTGGGTACGCCCGGCGAGAATATCCGCCTTGTCGAAGCGCTGAAGAATCCCGAAGCTGTCACAGCGCGCCCCTCCGAAGGCGAGGGCTACCGCCGCGCCACTGTGACGCGCCGAAGCCGCGAAACGGACATCACAGCCACGGTCGACCTGAACGGTGGCGGGCGGGCGGAAATATCCACCGGGCTGGGTTTCTTCGACCACATGCTCGAACAACTCGTACACCACGGCGGCATGTCAGTCACGCTCAAAGCCACGGGCGACCTGCACACCGACGAGCACCACACCATCGAAGACACGGCACTGGTGCTGGGCGAGGCATTCCTTCGGGCGCTCGGCGACAAGCGAGGCATCGGCCGCTACGGATTCGCGCTGCCGATGGACGAAAGCCGCGCGCTGGTGTTGCTTGACTTCGGCGGCCGGATCGCTGTACGCTGGGACACGAAGTTCAAACGCGAAAAGATCGGCGACGTCCCCACCGAAATGTTCGAACACTTTTTCGACAGCTTCGCACAGGCCGCCCGTTGCAACCTGCAAATCTCGGCCCGGGGCAAGAACGAGCACCACAAGATCGAGGCGATCTTCAAGGCCTTCGCCCGCGCCCTGAGGATGGCCGTGGAGCAACGCCCGCTCGACATGAACCTGCCCAGTAGCAAAGGAATATTGTAGTTTTTTCAATGTCATTGCAGGGAAACCCAAGCAATTTACTTTCATTATTCCAAAACTCTTTTCAATGTCATCCCGAGCCTGCCAAGGGATCTTTGTAAAGACTCGTTTGATAGCCCTGTTGGTAAGATCCCTTGGCAGGCTCGGGATGACATAATTAAGAACCTGATAAGCATGGTCACCATAGTAGATTACGACACCGGCAACCTGCGCTCGGTAATGAACGCGCTCGACAGACTCGGGGCCGGCTACCGGCTGAGCCGCAACGCCGCGGAAATTTCACAGGCCGAACGGGTGCTGCTTCCCGGGGTCGGTGCGGCAGCTCCCGCCATGGCCCGGCTCAGAGAATACGGCCTGGCCGACACATTGCAACACCTGAGACAGCCCGTGCTGGGTATCTGCCTCGGACTGCAATTGCTGTGCAGCCACAGCGAAGAAGGTGATACCCCTTGCCTGGGTATCTTTCCGAACCGGGTACGGCGTTTCGAGGCCGACCCTTCGCAGGGCATCAAGGTGCCGCACATGGGCTGGAACACTATTGCCAGACTTCGATCCCCATTATTTGACGGCGTGGCTGGAGACAGCTACGTTTACTACGTCCATTCCTATTTTGCCGAAGCCGACGAACACACCCTCGCCGTGACCGAGCACACCCTGCCGTTCAGCGGGGCTTTGGGCCGGGACAATTATTTCGGTTGCCAGTTCCATCCTGAAAAAAGCGGTCCGGTCGGCGAGCAAATCCTGTCCAACTTTTTGAAGCTATAAACTTGGCTGAATCGCTCCACGGCCAATCCAAAGAATTATGAAACACAAAAGAATAGAGATCATCCCCGCCATCGACCTGATCGACGGCCACTGCGTGCGCCTGACCCAGGGCGATTACACGCAAAAAAGCGTCTACTCGTCCGACCCTGTAGAAGTGGCCAAAAGCTACGAAGACATCGGCATCCGGCGCCTGCACCTGGTCGACCTCGACGGGGCCAAAGCCGACGGGCCGCAAAACCTGGGCATACTCGAAAGCATCGCCACCCGTACCGGATTGGAAATCCAGTATGGCGGCGGGATCAAAAGCCCCGAAGCGCTGCAACGGGTGTTTGACGCCGGAGCCGTGCGCGCCATCATCGGCAGCCTCGCCGTCCGCGAACCCGATACGTTCGCCGCGTGGCTCGAAACCCATACCCCTGCCCGGCTCATCCTCGGCGCCGACACCCGCGCAGGGCGCGTGGCCATCAACGGCTGGCTCGAAGAATCCGACGACAAAGTCGAAACGCTGCTCACACGTTTCGCCGCCACCGGATTGTCGCAAAGCATCTGTACCGACATCTCGCGCGACGGTATGCTCAGCGGCCCCAACTTCGCCCTCTACGAGTCGCTGCAATCGCAATTCCCGCAAATCGACATCACCGTCAGCGGCGGCGTAGCCAACATTTTCGACGTGGAAAAGGCGCAGGAACTGGGACTGCGGAGCATCATCATCGGCAAAGCCATCTACGAAGGCGGCATCACCCTCAAAGAACTCGGACAATGGTTGCAAAACGCATAATCCCCTGCCTCGACATCCGCGACGGGCAAACCGTCAAAGGCATCAACTTCGAGCAAATACAGGCCGTGGGCGATCCCGTAGCCCTGGGCCGTAAATACGCCGACGACGGGGCCGACGAACTGGTCTACCTCGACATCAGTGCCACGGTCGAAGCGCGACAGACTTTTACGAACCTCGTCGAACGCATAGCGCGCGAGTTGAACATCCCGTTCACTGTGGGCGGCGGCATCGCCACGGCAGAAGACGCCTCGCGCCTGCTGCTCGCCGGAGCCGACAAAGTGTCGGTCAACAGCGCCGCCGTACGCCGCCCGGAGCTCATCGACGAGATCGCCGCACTGCACGGCTCACAATTCCTCGTGGTGGCCATCGACGCCCGATTCGACGGTTCGCGCTGGGTCGTAACGACCCACGGCGGCCGTACCCCCACCGAAAAAGAACTGTTCTCGTGGGCCCGCGAAGCCCAGGAGCGCGGCGCCGGCGAGATACTCTTCACCTCGATGAACCACGACGGCACCAAAAACGGTTACCCCTGCGACACATTCGCCGCACTGGCCGCGCAACTGAGCATCCCCATCATCGCCTCGGGCGGCGCGGGCACCATCGGCCATATCGCCGAAGTGCTAACCGCCGGACGGGCCGACGCCGCGCTGGCCGCCTCGATCTTCCACTACAACGAGATCCCAATCCCCACGCTGAAACAGGCGCTCCACGAGCAAGGAATTCCGGTGAGGCTTTAACTCCCCCCGCCCCGGAAAATCTTCCTGTTTCGTAACCCACAGCCTGAATGATATTTTAATTTCTTCAACACCACCACACATCATAAAAAGATATGAGAACAACCATCGATACCAATTCGCTCGACTTCAACAAGAACAGCGACGGCCTGCTGCCCGTTGTCATTCAGGACGCGGCCACGCTTCGCGTGCTGATGCTCGGCTACATGAACCGCGAAGCCCTGGACAAAAGCCTTGCCGACGGCATCGTCACCTTCTACAGCCGTACCAAGAACCGCCTGTGGACCAAAGGCGAGACCAGCGGTAACACTCTGCGCATCGTATCCGTGAGTGCCGACTGCGACCGCGACACCCTGCTCATCCGCGCCGAAGCCGCCGGCCCCACCTGCCACACCGGCGCCACCAGCTGCTTCGACAACCGCGAAGAGAACTCCGAGGACAACGGTAGCGCGGAATTCACGAACGAAGGCTTTATCCGCCGACTCGAACAGGTCATTCAGGGCCGTCACGCCACGATGCCCGAAGGTTCCTACACCACCAAACTGTTCGAAAAAGGAATCCCGAAGATCGCCCAAAAAGTGGGCGAAGAAGCTGTTGAAACCGTGATCGAAGCGATGGCCGGCAACCGAGAACGGCTGGTGTACGAAGCCTCCGACCTGATCTATCACCTGCTCGTGTTGCTCGAAGCCAGCGGCTTGAGCATTGCCGATCTGGAACAGGAACTCGCCGCCCGGCACAAATAAGTGCGTTCGCGCACCCCCGCTCTTTTTCATTCTTCTCCCTTCTCCCCTCCCAGCTTTCTTTAAGATTTAGGATTATGGCTTCAAAAAAGGACCTGACGCGGCGCGGGGAGATATGTGAGAGAGAGCGTCAATGCTTTTTTGAAGCCGCAACCCTAAATCAAACTCTCACAAGAAAGCTGCGTAAATCGTTTTCAAACGATTTGCGCAGCTTTCATCAAAAAATTCACTACATTTGTGACTTCAAAAAACGTGTAATCAAACTCGCAAGAAGCAAACAAGATGAGAAGAGTTTTAGTAGCCACAAGCGGCGGCGACTGCCCCGGCTTGAACGCAGTGATCCGCGGCATCGTCAAACGCGCCGCACAGGAAGGGGACTGGGAAGTCCTTGGCAGTATCCAGGCCTACAACGGCATCCTCTGGGAACCCACCGAAATCAAGATCCTCGACGAAGCAGCCGTGGCCGGTATCCACTACCGCGGCGGCACCATTATAGAGACCACCAATAAAGGCGGCCCCTTCGCCTGGCCGATCTTTAACAAACAAACCGGCGAATGGGAATACGTCGACCGTTCCGACGAGATGATCCGCAAGCTCCAGTATATGGGCGTCGAAGCCGTTATCAGCATCGGCGGCGATGGTAGCCAGCGCATCTCGCAACAACTCCAGAAACAAGGCCTCGACATCGTCGGGGTGCCCAAAACCATCGACAACGACCTCTCGGCCACCGACTTCACCTTCGGGTTCCAGACCGCCGTACAGATCGCCACCGACGCCGTCGACAAACTCGTCACCACCGCTGCCTCGCACAACCGCACCTTCATTCTCGAAGTGATGGGCCGCGACACCGGTTGGATCGCCCTTCACGCCGCCGTAGCCGGTGGCGCCGACGTCTGCCTGATCCCCGAGATCCCCTACGACATCGAGAAAGTTGTCGAGAAACTCAAAAAACGCTATCGCGGCAACAACCGGGGCTCGGCGATTATTGTGATGGCCGAGGGCGCCAAGCCCAAAGACGGCACCGTACATGCTGCCGCCGCCACCGAAGTCGGTTACGAGAACGTCCGCCTCGGCGGCGTGGCCTACGACCTGAGCCGCCAGCTCAAAGCCGCAGGCTTCACCCCCGACATCCGCGAAACCGTACTCGGCCACATCCAGCGCGGAGGGGTGCCCATCGCCTACGACCGCGTGCTGGCCACCCAGTTCGGCGTAAAAGCGTTCGACTACGTCCTTGAAGGCAAGTTCGGGCACATGGTGTCGTACCGCCATCCCGACATTATCGCCGTACCGTTCGAAGAAGCCGTCGGCCGGATGAACTTCGTCGACCCCGAAAGCGACATCGTACGCACCGCCCGCGGTACCGGCATCAGCTTCGGCGACTAATCCGCAGCCAGAGCAGTCAATGTTGTCCTGCGAGAAAGCAAGACTCTCCGCCTAAGGTAACGACATCCTAACACCTGATAACCACTCACTCGAAAAGCGTTCCGCACAACGGAACGCTTTTTTCCGTAAAAGGCCCGCAACCAACGGCTAACTGAACCCTGCCATCGGAACATCCCGGGGAGCAATCCATATTTATCCAAAATTCACTACCTTGCACCGCCCCTGAACGCCCTCCCCTGAATGCACACAGATCCGATGAGAAAGCTCCGGAAGTGGACACCCGGACACTTCTTATACAAACGGCCACTCCGCCGGCTACCCATGCAGGTCAGGCTGTTCGCATTGCTCGTGTATATCACATCCACGCACGGCACCGCCCACGGACAACCTCCCCGAATCACCGAAGACGACTACAAGTGGGGCGCAGGCGTCAATACCGGCATCCCGGTCCTGTGGGGTGATATGAGTTCATTCTCCAAAGGCGACATCTACCTCGGTTTCATCGCCGGGGCACAAGGCGAATACCGCCTGAACCGGCTGGCAGGCGTGAGCCTCACCCTCGAATACGGGCACAGTAAGATCGGCAGTTACAGTTACTCGTCCGGTTTCTACCTCAACACCCAAGGCGTTACCAGCTACTATCCGCCCGGAAACGGCCCCGCCGTCACCTACGACCAACTTTACGGCAACATCCGGTTTTTCAGCGCCGGGGTACACCTCGACCTGAACATCGGGCGCCTCCTGCTGCCCGGTCTCAACCCCGCCAGATGGCGCCTCGACCTCAGCCCCGCCATCTATCTGCAGCACTACTCCCCGACCATTTATTACAAAGCCGACCACACACAATATACCGACGGCAGCCTGCCCCGCAGGATAAACCTCGGTCTCGGCGGCGGCGCAGGTATCCGCTACCGGATCACGCCGCGAATCGACCTGCAGTACCGGATGGAATTCATCTGGATATCGAACCCCTATTTCGACGGCATCGACTGCTTCTCGTTCCCCGGTTCGAATATGTCATGGACCAACTCCGTCGGGCTGATTTACCGCATCGACGGCCCGCGGAAACCAGGCAAAAGCGGCCGTAAAACCCCGGCCAAAAGCGGTCCGTCGGATGGCCTTCGGGATTCGCCGTGGCAACAACCGAAAAGCGGCGAGGGTATCGAAAACGAACCCTACCCCTACCGGCCTGCATGGCAAAATGTACAGGCCGAGACCGTTTCAGGACCCGAGACGCCGGACTTTCCGAAATCACTCCCGGCCATTTATTTCGACGACGACGCCCCGATCTCGATCGACTCGGTGAAATACTGCAACGAGCTCAGTATCATTGTGAACACAGCCAAAGCCCGGCCCGAACGGCAGATCGTGATCAACGGCTACACCTATCACACCGGCGAGGGTGCTGTTTCGGAACGAGTCGACCACTGCGTGGCGATGTACAATTACCTGGTGGCCCACGGCATCGACCCCAAGCGCATCACCTTCGGCCGGATCGGGGCCGCCACCGAACAGGAGCGCTACAACTTCATCGAACGGTCGCGGCGCGTGGAAGTGGTGTTGAAATAATTATCTTTTCCGCCATTGCGGAGGACACAACGTGCGACAAAACAACTGGTTCAGGTTCCCCACGCGATTTCTTCGTCATTACATTCCTCGCAATGACAGAAATAATACACAACGAAGCTCCTCGGCTGGTGTGCTGTCCACTTCTTTTTCGTGCGTCAGCCTATCGGCCGCCCCCAAAGCGCGTTCACCGCCGTGTGGGCGGGCGCTTCGGGGTTAACAACAAAACAACCCCACACCGGGCTACTGCCGCTCTTTGGGGGCGCCCGATTCGTGGTAAACAACAACACAGCCCCACACGGTTGAACCGTGTGGGGCCGCACTTTATTTACAGGCCGAATTTACTCGAAAATCGCACGTCGTTCGCGGGCGGCGATGACCGACACCCAGCGCTCCGGCGCCAGCGAATAATTGTCCGGTGCGACGGGGTTCAGAGGCGATTCCGGGCCACGGGCCATCAGCCACCGGATCAGCGCCAATCGGTAGTCCGGCTCGACCATCCTCACAACCAGATGCGGATATTTGCGCTTCAAGTCCGCCGCCCGGAACGAACTCAGAGCTAGTGTGTATGCCGTCTTCTCGGAAAACGCCCCATCACCCACGTAATAGATCGTCACCCGACGGCCCGAGCGCTGCGACAGGTCGACCCGGTAGCGCGCCCCCGCCAGGTCGTCGTGCAGGAAATAAGGAACCCGCGTGCGCACCAGATCGGACTGCGTCCCGGCAATCGTGAAATACGACATCCCGTAGATTTGTTCAAGGAACCCATCGAGTTCAGCGCCCGTGAGACGCACCGTGACCAGTGCGTTCTCGTGGGTGAACAGCCTGAGCACATCGGCAATGCGCACCGCGCCGGAATCCAGCGTCGCATCGAATTGCGGCGGCGCAAACAGCGACAACTGCGCGCCCGTGGCCTGCCGCTGGAACGTGTGGAAGAGCGTCGAAAACGCCGACGGCCCGAAGTAGCAGCCGCGAGTACTCAATGACCGTGCAAGCGTGGCGATGGGTTGCGCGAAGAACGCACGCACTTTGAAAGCCTCGGCGGCAAGCTCCGGCAGGAAGTCGCGCGAAGTCATGTACAGCTTGTCGAACTTGCGTTGAGACGCCACTTCGGAACCGATGCGGTACGAATCGGCGACCAGTATCTGTTCGCCACGCACTGAGTCGAGCGGTAACCCGCCCGCCATCTCCGCTGAAAGAACCGCGGGAAGGGGCGACACCGCCCCGACTTCTGCCATAGCGTGTTGAAGCAGCATGCTGTCGGCCAACGTATGGTAAATGTGCCAACCGATACCGAGTTCTTCGGGCCGGGTCAGGCAGACTACTGTTATATTCCCGGGCCCCAGTTCGGTACGCCAGCGGTCGGCATATGCAGCCAACGCCTGCACCGAAGCGGCCGTAGGGCGGTTAGTCACAGGATCGAAGCTGAAGACCGCCGTGGGGCGCGCATAGATCGTGCGCGTATGCACCTGCCCCCGGGCGGCGGAAAAGCCCAACACCCAAAAAGCCAGCGAAAAAAGAAGTGCGGGAAACGGTTTGGTAAGACGCATACCTTTCTTGGATACCGGATAAGTATAAAAAGGCACACGCAACGAAGCTACTCACCCCAGGCACAGCGACGAGCCTACAAGCAGATAGCCCGCGCGTGTGCCCGTATGTGGGTTGAACGCGCAAGTTCTGCTTGTTATTGTCCTGATTAAGTCGCTGTAAGGGGGTGAGGACACGATAAGATTTGCTATAATCCCAAGGATTCTAACACTACAAATATAGGAATAAAAAACGTACCTTTGGCTTTTCTTTCAGCCCGCTACCGGCTCCGGCCGGAGCCGGTATAAAAACATGTCATCCTGAGCGTAGCGAAGGATCTTCCTTGCAAGCTGTGTTGACCGGATGACAACGGGCACAAAAAAATAGATCCTTCGCTACGCTCAGAATAACATGTTTTTAAGGTCGAGTTGCGACCCGACAACATTGACAAATTCAAACAATCCCCCTATAGATCCAATTCACAACCATGTCACAGGATAAATTCGTCACCCGCCACCTCGGAAACGGCCCCGCCGAAGAAGCCGAAATGCTCACCGCCATCGGCGTCAAAACCATCGGAGAGCTCGTCGAGCAAGTCGTCCCGAAAAATATCCACCTGCCCCAACTGTTCGACCTCGGCCCCGCCATGAGCGAAGCCGAATACACCGCCCACATCACCGAGCTGGCCGCCAAAAACCGTCCCCTGCGCACCCTGATCGGCATGGGCTACTACGGCACCGCCAGTCCCGCCGCCATCCTGCGCAACGTGTTCGAAAACCCCGCCTGGTACACCTCGTACACCCCCTATCAGGCCGAGATATCGCAGGGCCGCCTCGAAGCACTGCTCAACTTTCAGACCATGATCACCAGCCTCACGGGCATGGAGATGAGCAACTGCTCGCTGCTCGACGAGGCCACCGCCGCCGCCGAAGCCATGATCATGATGCACTCGCTCCGTTCGCGCGACGCCGTCAAAGAGGGGCGCAATTTGCTGTTCGTCGACGAAAACATCTTCCCGCAAACCCTCGACGTGCTGTTCACCCGCGCCGAACCGCTCGGCATCGAACTCGCCGTCGACAATTTTTCTGAGTACGAATTTAGCGGACAAGAATTCGGGGCCATACTCCAGTATCCGGCCGCCAACGGTGTGATCAACGACTACACCGCCTTCGCCGCCGCGTGCCACGAACGGGGCGCGATGGTGGCCGCCGCCTGCGACCTTCTTTCGTTGGCGCTGCTGAAAGAGCCTGCCGCCTGGGGCGCCGACATCGCCGTCGGCTCGACCCAGCGCTTCGGCATCCCGATGGGCTTTGGCGGCCCGCATGCAGGTTACCTCGCCACACACGAGGCCAGCAAGCGCCACATGCCCGGCCGCATCATCGGCATCTCGGTCGACCGCCTCGGCAACAAAGCCCTGCGCATGGCGCTTCAGACCCGCGAACAACACATCAAACGCGAAAAAGCCACCTCGAACATCTGTACCGCCCAGGCCCTGCTGGCCACCATGGCCGGATTCTACGCCGTATACCACGGCGCCGAGGGCCTGCGCCGCATCGCCCTCAACGCCCACGGACATGCCGTGGCCGCCGCCCGAGCTATCAGTACCCTCGGCTACGAAGTGGTCGAAACCGCCAACATCTTCGACACCGTCGAAGTGGGTGCCAACGCCGAACGCATCCGCGGAATCGCCGAGCGCCGCGGCCTGAATTTTTACTATCCCACCGACGCCCGCGTGCGTCTCAGCTTCGATGAACTTTCGAACGCCACAGAAGTACAAACCGTGATCGAAATCTTCGCCGAAGCCGTCGAAGGGGCCAAAGCCCCCGTAACAGTCAACGTCGACGACATCACCCCCGTGTTCGACGGCAAATTCGCCCGCAGCAGCGCGTTCCTCACCCAGCAGGTCTTCAACCGCTACCGCAACGAAACCGAGTTGATGCGCTACATCAAAAAACTCGAACACCGCGACATCTCGCTGGCCAACAGCATGATCTCGCTCGGCTCGTGCACCATGAAACTTAACTCGGCCGCCTCGATGATGCCGCTCAGCCTGGGCGCGCTGGCCAACGTGCACCCCTTCGTGCCGCTCGAACAGGCCGCCGGATGGACCGAACTTCTCGCTAAACTTGAGCAGGACCTCGCCGTGATCACCGGATTCGACGGCTGCTCGCTCCAGCCCAACAGCGGCGCCGCCGGTGAATACGCCGGTCTGATGGTGATCCGCGCCTTCCACCATTCGAAAGGCGACTTCAAACGCAACCTCGTGCTGATCCCCGCCTCGGCCCACGGCACCAACCCCGCTTCGGCTGCGATGGCCGGTATGGAGATACTGGTGGTGGCCACCGACGCCAAAGGCAACATCGACGTCGACGACTTGCGCACCAAAGCCCAGGAAAACAATGATCGCCTGAGCTGCCTGATGATCACCTACCCGTCGACCCACGGTATCTTCGAGAGCCGCGTGTCCGAAATCATGGAGATCATTCACGAAAACGGCGGACAGGTCTATTTCGACGGCGCCAACATGAACGCCCTGGTGGGTCTCTCGTCGCCCGGTTATATCGGTGCCGATGTCTGCCACCTCAACCTGCATAAGACCTTCGCCATCCCGCACGGTGGTGGCGGCCCCGGCGTTGGCCCCATCTGCACCGCCCCGCACCTGACCCCCTTCCTGCCCTCGCACCCCATCGTGGCCACCGGAGGAGGCAGCGAAGCCATCACCGCCGTGAGCGGTGCCCCGTGGGGCAGCGCCTACGTATGCCCCATCACCTACGCCTACATCCGCATGATGGGCGCCGAAGGGCTGAAACGCGCCTCGGAAATGGCCATCCTCGGCGCCAATTATATGGTCGCCGCGCTTAAGGGGCACTACGAGATCGTATACAGCGGCGAAACGGGCCGCGTGGGCCACGAAATGATCGTCGACTTCCGCGACTGGCGCGCCAAATACGGCATCGAAACCGGCGACATCGCCCGCCGCCTGATGGACTACGGCTTCCACGCCCCCACACTCTCGTTCCCCGTGCATGACACGCTGATGGTCGAACCCACCGAAAGCGAACCCAAGGCTGAGCTTGACCGTTTTGTCGAAGCCCTCGTGAAGATCAAAGCCGAATGTGAAGCCATCCTTAGCGGGGCCGCCGATCCAGCGGACAATGTGGTGAAAATGGCCCCGCACACTGCCGCCGAAACGGCAGGAGACAACTGGAGCCACCCCTACGGGCGTGAACAGGCCGCCTTCCCGCTGCCCTGGGTCGCCGAAAACAAGTTCTGGCCCTACGTCACCAAGATCGACGCCGGATTCGGCGACCGCAACCTGGTCTGCACCTGCGAGTCGATGGACGAGTACCTGTAGCCCTCCGGATCCGCGAACGACAGACAACAGCTTTCGTAATATCCCGGCCCGGTGCCCGCCCCCGCGGGCATCTTCAACGCCTGGGAGCGCAGATTGCAGGTTGCTTCTCAACCTGAATTGCACCGCAAAATGTAACGATAAAGCTGCGTAGCACATTTAGGCACAGTTATTGCGAGAACGGCTAACACCTAAACCATGCCCGTTATGTGCCGAAGACTCACCGCCATCAGCCTATTCCTGCTCACCATCCCTTGCCTCTGCGCCACCACGGCACAGGCCGGAGAGAAAAAGGACAAACCTAAGATCAGCCTGCGCGACTCGCTCGACCACGCATTCGACATCAGCGACTGGCTGATCACCAAAAAAGGGTTCTTCCCCATGCCGATCATCATCACCGAGCCCGCAGTGGGCGGCTTCGGCGGCGGGCTGGCCCCGATTTTCATCTCGCCCAAACCGCCACGCGAAGTGAAAGGAAAACTCTATCCCACTATGCCGACCATCACGGCAGCCGGGGCGGGCTACACGCTCAACGGTTCCTGGTTCGCGGGCGGCGGACGGTTCGGGTCGATCCGCAGATGGAACATGCGCTACAAGATCGGAGCCGCATACATGGACGGGAACATGGATTTCTACCACACCTTCGAGGACATCGGAGAACAGAAATTCGGGTTCAACATCAAGGCCATCCCGGTGTATGGTTATCTGGGCAAGATACTGCCCAACCCCCGCTGGGAGATCGGCGTCGACTACCTGTTCATGTACGCCAAACTGAAGCTGCACGGTAGCGGTGCGCTTCCGGCCTTCGTCACCGACAAAGAGATGGACAGCCGCATCTCGAACCTCGGACTGCAGGTCAGTTACGACTCGCGCGACAACTTTTTCACCCCGGACAAAGGAGTAAAAGCCTACATCCACGGCCGCTGGAGCAACAAAATCATCGGCAGCGACTACAACTACGGCAACCTTGAGGGCGCCTTCTACGGATTCCTGAACTACGGCGGCCGGCAGCAATTCGTGACCGGATTCCGGCTCGACGCACAGCGCGTACTGGGAACCACCGCGTTCTACCTCAAGCCTTTCGTCGACATGCGCGGCGTACCGGCCGAGCGCTACCAGGGCACCAACACAATCCTGGCCGAGGTCGAACAACGCTGGGACTTCACCCGCCGCTGGAGCGCGCTGCTGTTCGGCGGGGCCGGCAAAGGATTCGAAAAATACAGCGAATTCGGATCGGCCTCATGGGCTTGGAGCTACGGTACCGGCTTCCGTTACCTGATCGCCCGCAAACTGGGTCTGCGTACCGGTGTCGACCTGGCCATGGGCCCAGAGGGATTTACCTATTACCTCGTCTTCGGCAGCAGTTGGTCGAGGCAATAGATGTATGTACCCACGCGGGCAATCATTTCGCCCTTGAACCGTTCAAAGCCCCCACGTTACAAAAGGGCTTTGGGCCCTGTCAGCCCGGGCGCAGTCGAGGGCACTGCTCAGCCACAAGGCAAAAATGAATATTCGCAAAATTCCCTCGACTGCGCCCGGGCTGACATTTAGAAAAGACCGCAATAAGCACCCTCCCATTCTCGTTACCATTAATTAACACTACATCATAACACACAACCAATGAAAATTTCAGAAAACAAATTCGTATCCCTCGCATATACACTGACCGTAGACGGGGAAATCGTAGAAAACGTGGGTGCCGAAAAACCCCTCGGCTTCGTGTTCGGCATCGGACAGCTCCTGCCCGAATTCGAAAAGAACGTAGCCGGCAAAGGCCTGGGCGACCAGTTCCAGTTCACCCTCTCGCCCGAGAACGGCTACGGCGACATCAATCCCCAGGCCGTGGTCGAACTCCCCAAAGAGATCTTCTCGGTCGAAGGCATTCCCGCCGACGAGATCCTTGTGGTGGGCAACGTGCTCCCCATGAGCGACCAGAGCGGCAACCGCCTGAAGGGCACTATCAAAGCCATCGGAGAAGCGAGCGTCACCATGGACTTCAACCACCCGATGGCCGGTAAGACACTGAATTTCAATGGTTCGGTCGTGGGCGTGCGCGAAGCCACCCCCGAAGACATGATGCCTATGATGGGCGGCGGTTGCGGTTGCGGCGACGAAGCCTGCGACTGCGGAGACGACTGCAACTGCGCCGAAGACCCCAAAGGTGGTTGCGGCTGCGGCTGCTAATCCGCGGCAGCTCCATCTTTCGGCATCCCTTCGGTTTTATTCCGGATTGCCCTGGCAGTGTCCGTAGACCTTGCATCCCAGATGTCTCGGCGGCCATACTCCATAAGGCTATAACCCACACGATCAGGCATTTACAGAGAGGTGGGCGCCAAACCAAAGTCGGACATCATTCCACGAACATCCTGCGATACGAATCCGGATGAACAAGCGAATCCTCATAGCCACAGTGTCACTCCTGTGCCTGAGCCTCTTTAGTGCCCGGGCCCGGCAGGGTGACACTGTGCGTTATTACGCCACCGGCGACCCTTACGAAGGTCTCCGGCAGGCGCAAGTCCAGCGAAAAATGCTCCTCGTGGAATTCTACGCCCCGTGGAGCACCGCCAGCCGCTGGACCAGCGAGCACGTGATCGGCCATCCCGACCTGCGGCAATTCCTTTCCGAAAACTTCGTAGTCGTGCGCGTCGAAACCGACACCCCCGACGGTGCCTCGCTGGCCGCCGACTATCAGGTCACGAACTACCCCGCCGTGGTCATCTTCACCTACGACGGCAACGTGATCGACAAAACCACCGAATCGTTCGACCGCGAAGATTTTTCAAAATATCTCTTAGGTATCGTGCTTTCGTCGCGACGCAGTAGTACCCTGCTCGGGAACCTGCTGGGTGCCACCGAGTACGGCCCCGGCTACGACGATATGCTCGAAGAATATTCGATGCGTTACCTCACCTCGGAACTCCCTGAGGTTATCGCCACTCCCGTATCGTGGCCCCTGTTCGAAAACCAGGCCATCACCCATTTCTACACCCCCGCGTTCGATTACCTGATCGCCCATATCGATCTGATGCGCGAAAACATCGGACGCCGTAAAGTAGACGAACTCATCCGCATGCGGCTCTACGAAGGCGCCATGCCCGAAGTAGTCGGTGCCGCCGAATATTCGGCCCCGACGTTCGAAAGCATCGGCCTGATCGCCCGCAAACTCAACCTGCCCGACTCGCTGGTCTACCGCGAGATGGAGCACACCGCCCGTGCCCGCGCCGAAGGCAACTACTCCCGGTTCGTAACCGGTATCGGGATCCTCGTCGACGTCGTGCCCGAACACCTCGTGTTCCCGCTCGCACTATCGCTCAATGCCGTGGCCGGCGATCCCGACAAAAGCATACGTTCGGCGGCCGTCAAGATCATCGACCGCATCGAACACCCCCTCGGCGACCGCCTGCTGCCGAGGCTCAAAGCTCGGCTTAAATAATTCCGGGAAAAAAGCTATCTTTGGGGTTCGTAATTCCGAAAACACCCGAAGATGAAAATCTCCTGCAACTGGCTGCACGACTACATTCACTGCGACCTCTCGCCCGCGCGCATTGCCGAAATACTCACCTCCATCGGCCTCGAAGTCGAAGCCATCGAACAGACCGAGAAAGTCAAAGGCGGCCTTGCGGGGCTCGTCGTGGCCGAGGTATTGACCTGCACCGACCATCCTGATTCCGACCACCTGCACGTGACCACCGTCGACGCCGGATCGGTTGCCGAAGGACCGCTGCAAGTCGTGTGCGGCGCCCCGAATGTGGCCGCCGGTCAGAAAGTGATCCTCGCTACCGTCGGCACTACCCTCTACTCTCCCGACGGCACGGAATTCAAAATCAAGAAATCCAAGATCCGCGGCGTGGAATCCTTCGGGATGATCTGTGCCGAAGACGAAATCGGTGTCGGCGCCTCGCACGACGGCATCATCGTACTCAAGGACACACAGGCTGCCTTCGCCAATGGCACGCCGGCCATCGAAGCGTTCCGGGCTGAAGCCGCCGGGGACACCACTTTCGAGATCGGCCTTACGCCCAACCGCATCGACGGTGCGTCGCACTACGGCGTGGCGCGCGACCTGGCTGCCTGGCTCCGAGCCAACGGCACCGCCGCCACTGCCGCCCTGCCTTCTATCGAAGCCTTCCAAGCCTCCGCGGCCGCCCCGAAAGTCCGCATCGAAAACGATGCGGCGGCCCCCCGCTACATGGGCGTCACGATGCGCGGCATCAAGATCGCCCCGTCGCCCGAATGGCTGCAGGAGCGCCTGCTTGCCGTGGGCCTCAACCCCAAAAACAACGTCGTAGACATCACCAACTACGTGATGTTCGAATGCGGGCAACCCCTGCACGCCTTTGATTTAGGAAAAGTCGGGGGGGCCGAAATCGTCGTCAAGAATTGCCCCGAAGGCACGCCCTTCGTGACCCTCGACGGCACGGAACGCAAACTCTCGTCTGAAGACCTGATGATCTGTAGCGCCACGCGCCCGATGTGCCTGGCTGGCGTGTTCGGCGGCCTTGACAGCGGCGTGAGCGACACCACCACCGACATTTTTATCGAAAGCGCCTATTTCAACCCCGTAAGCGTGCGCAAAAGCGCCCGCCGGCACGGGCTGAACACCGATTCGTCGTTCCGCTTCGAACGCGGCGCCGACCCCGACATGGCGCCCTATGCGCTCAAGCGCGCCGCCCTGCTCATCGCCGAACTGGCCGGCGGTGAGATCAGCTCATCGGTGTTCGACCACTACCCCGTACGGATCGAGCCCTACGTGTTCGAAGTCAGCTACGACCGTATCAACCGCCTGATCGGCAAAGAAATCCCCGAGCCGACCGTTAAAGCCATCCTCGAAGGGCTCGAAATCGGCATCAGCCACGAAGGCCACGCCGGATTCACCGCCACCGTCCCCCCCTACCGCGTCGATGTCACGCGCGAGGCCGACGTGATCGAAGAGATCCTGCGCATCTACGGCTTCAACAACATCGACGACCCGGCCTACATCAAGAACACCATGACCCAAGGCGTGCCGCCCACCACCGACCGCCTGGTGGGGATGATCTCCGAGCTGCTCGTGAGCAACGGCGCCACCGAGATCATGTCCAACTCGCTCACCCAGGCTTCGTATTACGAAGGACTGTTGTCGTATCCTGCCGGGAACTGCGTGCGCATCCTCAACCCGCTCAGCAACGAACTGAACGTCATGCGGCAGACCCTGCTGTTCGGCATGCTCGAAGCTATGCAACTCAACACCAACCACCGCCGCGGAGACCTGCGCCTGTTCGAGGTGGGTAACTGCTACCGCTTCGACCCCGCAAAACAAGGCGAAGGGCTCAAACCCTACGGCGAACGCCAAATGCTCGCCTTTGCCGCCACCGGATTGGAAACACAGCCCATATGGCAATCGCCCAAGCCAAAGTCCTCGGACTTCTTCACCGTCAAATCGGCCGCCGAGCGCATCCTCGTGCGACTGGGCCTGAACCCCTACGAAGGGCAGTGGGACACCCTTGAAAGCGACCTCTACGGCGAAGCCGTCGGGTACACCATGCGGGGCAAACAGTTGTTCGAACTGGGCACGGTAAGCAAAAAGATCACCGCCGCATTCGACCTCAAGAACCCGGTCTACTACATGGAGATGAACGTCGAGCACCTGGCCGCTTTTGCCGCCACGGTGAAAGTGCGCGTCGAAGAGCTGTCGAAATTCCCGCTCGTGCACCGAGACCTGGCCCTGTTGGTCGACAAAGGTGTCACCTTCACCCGGCTCCGGGAAGCCTCCTCTAAGGCCGGCAAAAAAATGCTCAAGTCGGTATCGCTGTTCGACGTCTACGAAGGCGACAGGCTGCCCCAAGGTAAGAAGTCCTATGCCCTCAGCTTCGTGATCGAAGACCGCACCAAAACCCTCACCGACCCCGAGATCGAGGCTATCATGGGCCAGATCGCCGCCGCCCTCGAAAAGGCCGGTGCCACCGTGCGCACGGCATAACTCCGCCCCTAAACCATGCGATAATCCCGCTTGGTTTTGGCGTCCAAAGGAACCCCTGACCCCGTCATTGCAAGGGCCATAAGCCCGAATCGCGTAATTCTGATTTACGGGGAATTTCCCGATTGCTTCGTCGCGCTTCACGCTCCCCGCAATGACGTGAAGCGCGTCCCATTCATATTCCCCCCAGTTGTAAGCATTCTTATGTTTGACCAATCCTATAAAATCAGCTACCCCGCCTCCGAGAAAATCCACATCCCCGGCACCCTGTTCCCCGAAATCAACGTGCCTATGCGCCGCGTGATGCTGACCGACACAGTGAAAACCGTAAACGGCGAAAAACTCACGACCCCCAACGATCCCGTCATCATCTACGACACCAGCGGCCCCTACACCGACCCGGGCATCGCCATCGACCTTGAAAAAGGGTTACCGAAACTACGCGCCAAATGGCCCCGCAGCGAAGCCGAAGCAGGGCTCACCCAGTTCCAGGCCGCCCGGCGCGGAATCATCACTCCCGAGATGGAATTCGTGGCCATCCGCGAAAATCAGGGCGCCGCAGAGAGCCGGATTACCCCCGAATTCATCCGCCGCGAGATCGCCGAAGGGCGCGCTATCATCCCTGCCAACCGCAACCACCCCGAGGCCGAACCGATGATCATCGGCCGAGAGTTCCTGGTCAAGATCAACACCAACATCGGCAACTCGGCCACCTCGTCAGGTATAGAAGAAGAGGTTGAAAAAGCCGTCTGGAGCTGTTACTGGGGCGGCGATACCCTGATGGACCTCTCGACCGGTAACGACATCCACCGCACGCGCGAATGGATCCTGCGCAACTGCCCCGTTCCTGTAGGCACCGTACCCATCTACCAGGCCCTCGAAAAGGTCGGCGGCAAGGCCGAAGCACTGACCTGGGAAGTCTACCGCGACACACTCATCGAGCAATGCGAACAAGGCGTCGACTACTTCACCATCCACGCCGGGCTGCTGCAACAACACATCCCGCTGGCCGCCCGGCGCCGCACCGGCATCGTGTCGCGCGGTGGTTCGATCATGGCCAAATGGATGACCCACCACCGGCAGGAAAGCTTCCTGTATACTCGTTTCGAGGAAATTTGCGACATCCTGGCCCGCTACGACGTGGCCGTGTCACTCGGCGACGGCCTCCGCCCCGGCTGTATCGACGATGCCAACGACCCGGCGCAGTTCGGCGAGCTGGCCGTGTTGGGCGAATTGACCCTGCAGGCCTGGGACTGCGGCGTACAGGTGCTGATCGAAGGCCCCGGCCACGTGCCGATGCACAAAATCGCCGAGAACACCGAGCGTCAGCTTAAAGAATGCCACGGAGCCCCGTTCTACACCCTCGGGCCGCTCGTCACCGACATCGCCCCCGGCTACGACCACATCACCTCGGGCATCGGCGCCGCCATCATCGGCTGGCAGGGCACGGCCATGCTCTGCTACGTGACGCCGAAAGAGCACCTCGGCCTGCCCGACCGCGAAGACGTGCGCACGGGCGTGATCACCTACAAGATCGCCGCACACGCTGCCGATCTCGCCAAAGGGCATCCCGGGGCCCAAGTACGCGACAATGCGCTGAGCAAAGCGCGGTTCGAGTTCCGCTGGCGCGACCAGTTCAACCTGTCGCTCGACCCCGCGCGGGCACTGGAATATTTCAAAGCACGGCACGGCGGGCACATCGCCGGCGAGGGCGCCCACCGCGAAGATTCGGAATTCTGCACCATGTGCGGCCCCGATTTCTGCGCCATGAAACTCAGCTGCGAACTTTTTTCCGAAACGGAATAGATATCCAGGTCCTTGAACCGTTCAAAAGCCCCGTACAGTCCCGGCTAAAAAAGAGTCTCTGACCCTGTCATCCCGAGCGCAGCCGAGGGAACTTTTCAATGCAAGACTCGACTGAGGTCACAATCAGCGATGTTTTTTGAAAAGTTCCCTCGGCTGCGCTTGGGATGACATATATTAAGAGGGTTGGCATGCACCAACACTTCGCTCAGGATGCCATGGATTTTATTTTTCAAATAAAAGGAGTACCTTTGCGGGCGCTCCGTTTCGCCCGCGGGCAGAACGCGAAGCTCAATACATACCGTCCAACCCATTAATCTCGCACACACCGCTTAACACCGGTACCAAACGAAAATGGCAAAAACAACCGAAACCGCTGCCGCCGAAAAGCCCGCAGCAAAAAAGACCACCGCCGCTAAGGCGACCACCACCAAAGCCGCTGCTGCCAAAAAGCCCGCAGCCGCCAAAGCCGCTGCTCCCAAAACCACCGCAGCTGCAAAAAAGACTACAGCGCCCAAAACCACCGCTGCCGCAAAACCCGTAGCCGCTAAAGCCAGCAAAGCCAAAGCTACCGAAGAAGAGGTAATCGTTGCTGCCGAAGAGGTAGCCGCTCCCGATGCCATGGCCGCCGCCGAAGCTGCCGCAGCCGCAGCCGAGGCTCCTAAAGCCGAGCCCAAAGCTGCCAAACCCGCCGCCAAATCCGCCAAAAGCGGCTCGGCCGGTTCCCCCGAAAACGACTCGTTCGACTGGGACGCCTTCGAAGGCGAAGCAGCCCTTTACGGTGGCAAATCAAAAGAATCGATTGCCGAAAGCTACGACCAGACCCTTTCCAACATCCAGTCCGGCGAAGTCCTCGAAGGCACCGTGACCTCGATCGACAAACGCGAAGTGCTCGTAAACATCGGTTTCAAATCCGAAGGCGTGATCGCCGCCACCGAATTCCGCTACAACCCCGACCTCGCCGTGGGCGACAAAGTCGAAGTCTACGTGGAGTCATCGGAAGACAAACGCGGACAGCTCATCCTTTCGCACAAGAAAGCCCGCCAGCTCCGCTCTTGGGACCGCGTGAACGAGGCCCTCGAAAAAGACGAAATCATCAAAGGTTACGTGAAATGCCGCACCAAAGGCGGTATGATCGTCGACGTGTTCGGCATCGAGGCCTTCCTGCCCGGCTCGCAGATCGACGTGAAACCCATCCGCGACTACGACATCTACGTCGACAAGACCATGGAATTCAAAGTCGTTAAGATCAACCAGGAATTCCGCAACGTCGTCGTTTCGCACAAAGCCCTTATCGAAGCCGAACTCGAAGCCCAAAAGAAAGAGATCATCGGTAAACTCGAAAAAGGCCAGATCCTCGAAGGCGTGGTCAAAAACATCACCTCGTACGGCGTGTTCATCGACCTGGGCGGCGTCGACGGCCTGATCCACATCACCGACCTCAGCTGGGGCCGCGTGAATCATCCCGAAGAAGTCGTACAGCTCGACCAGAAACTCAACGTCGTGATCCTCGATTTCGACGACGCCAAGAAACGCATCGCCCTCGGCCTCAAGCAGCTCACCCCGCACCCGTGGGAAGCCCTTGCCGCTGACCTCAAAGTAGGCGATAAAGTGAAAGGCAAAGTAGTCGTTATGGCTGACTACGGCGCTTTCGTCGAAGTAGCCCCCGGCATTGAAGGCCTGATCCACGTGAGCGAAATGAGCTGGTCTCAGCACCTGCGTTCGGCTCAGGACTTCCTGAAAGTGGGCGACACCGTCGAAGCCGTGATCCTCACCCTCGACCGCGACGACCACAAAATGTCGCTCGGGATCAAACAACTCACCCCCGACCCGTGGGAAAATATCGAGACCAAATACCCCGTGGGCTCGCGCCACACCGCCAAAGTGCGTAACTTCACAAACTTCGGCGTATTCGTAGAGATCGAAGAAGGCGTCGACGGCCTGATCCACATCTCAGACCTCAGCTGGACCAAGAAAATCAAACACCCGTCGGAATTCACCCAGATCGGCGAACCCATCGAAGTTCAAGTACTCGAAATCGACAAGGACAACCGCCGCCTCAGCCTCGGCCACAAGCAAGTCGAAGAGAACCCCTGGGACACCTACGAAAGTATCTACACCCCCGACTCGGTACACACCGGTACCATCAGCGAAGTAACCGAACGCGGCGCTGTGGTTTCGATGGCCGAAGGCGGCGAAGGCTTCTGCCCCACCCGCGGCATGAGCAAAGCCGATGGATCGGTAGTCGGTAAAGGCGAGACCCTCGAATTCCGCGTGCTTGAGTTCAACAAGAACAACCGCAAGCTGACCCTCTCGCACACCCGCACCTTCGAAGAGGCCAAACACGCTGAAGAAGCAGTGAAAGAAGCCACGACCCAGGACGCCGTGAAAAAACTTTCGTCATCGATGGAAAAAACCACGCTGGGCGACCTGTCCGGTCTGGCCGAACTCAAGGCCAAAATGGAAGAAGGTAAATAACCTCGCGCCATATCGGAGTCGCGTCATAATTCGCATACTCCGGCGGCTCACCCTCTGCCGGGGCTGCGTGCCACACCGTTCCAAACACGCAACAGCACCTCAGCCCCGGCATTTTTCCCCACAATACCCTTTAGTAGGGCGTTACCGGCAGCACCCGGGCTCCCCCGAGCCCTCCCCCGCCCCACGCTGCCGGTGCGCCCTTTTTTCGTACCCTGTATTTCCGTATATTTGCCCGGTCAAACGGTTGTCGCTTTCGGTCCCGCGGTCTCTTCATCACCCCTTGTCCGATCTGCCATCGCCCGGCAAACTTCCTGAAGGTCAAATACACACACGAGATGAAACGCCTGAATGCCCTATTGCTCTCTGTCCTGACCCTCACCGCCTGCGGCCAAGAGAGCGGCGACCCCGTCAGCCCGCAACCCTTCGACAACCCCACCGCGGAAGTATCGTTGCAAGGCAACACCTACACCACCTCGGGCAACGACATCGTGAACGGCGGCAACGGAACGATCACCGGCTGGAGTTCACCGTCAACCGTACTGAGCGCCTACTTCCGGGTGCCCGCTTCGGGAAGCCTGACCCTGGGCTTGAAATACTCGGCCACGCAGGCAAACACCGTACGAGTGGCCTGTCAGGGAACCATTTTCGAAGCCCGCCTCGTGCCCGGCGCCGACAAAACCCTCAAGCTCGGTGACATTGCTGGCGTGACGGCCGGATACATCCGTGTCGACTTGCAAGGCATCAGCCGCTTCGGTGCTATCTTCGGAAACATCCACAGCCTCCTGCTGGGCGGAGTGGCCGCTCAGGGCGAGGTGATCTCTGTCAACAACACGGATTATTATTACTGGGGCCGCCGCGGGCCGTCGGTGCATATGAACTATACGCTTCCCGCAAGTGACATCGAATGGGTCTACAACGAAGTGACCGTGCCCGAAGGTTCCGACCCCATCGGCAGTTATTTCATGGCTAATGGATTCTCGGACGGCTATTTCGGAATGCAGGTGAACAGCGCCACCGAACGCCGGATCCTTTTCTCGGTCTGGAGCCCTTACGCCACCGACGATCCCGACGCCATCCCCGACGACGAACGGGTCTTGCTCAATTACAAAGGCAGCACCGTGACCTCGCAGCCCTTCGGCGGCGAAGGCTCCGGCCGCCAGAACTTCATGGTATTCAACTGGAAGACCGGCGTGACCTACGGATTCCTGACCCAGATCGCCCCCGACCCCGACCGCGCGAACTACACGAAATACACCTGCTACTTCTACGACTCCGAAGCGTCGCGCTGGATGCTGATCGCCAGTAACTCACGCCCCAAAACGACTACCTATTATACACGAGCCCACTCCTTTCTCGAAAACTTCAACCCCGCCTGCGGTTACATTACACGCAAAGTATACTTCGGTAACCTTTGGGCTTGCAACACCCAGGGACAATGGGCCGAAGTCACGAAAGCGAGCTTCAGCTACGACGCCACTGCCGCTACAAAACAACGTATGGACTACAAAGGCGGCTCGGAAGGCGACCGGTTCTTCCTGCAAAACTGCGGTTTCTTCAGCGACTATACTATCCGGGGTGTCGCTTTCACCCGCACAACCAACGGCATAGCCCCGGCCATTGACTTTGCGGCGCTGCCCGTGCAATAAACGTAATTTTCACCCTATATCAGCCATTTGCTTTGTCATCCCGAGCAGAGCTGAGGGAACTTTTTAAAGACTGTCATCATAACAAGTCTCTCCTCTACTGGAAAAATAAAAAGTTCCCTCGGCTCCGCTCGGGATGATATAATTTATTCCGGCGACTACGTATCTTTGTAACCTATGCAATTCGAAATCACTGTCCTGGGCTGCAGTTCGGCGATGCCCTCGCCCAGCCGCCACCATACCGCCCACGCCATCAACGTGCACGAGCAGTATTTCCTCGTGGACTGTGGCGAAGGCACCCAATACCAGCTCCTGCGCTACGGCATCGGGCTCATGAAGATCAACCAGATCTTCATCTCGCACATCCACGGCGACCATACGCTGGGCCTGGTCGGCCTGCTGTCGAGTATGGCCATGAACGGCCGCACGCGTGCGCTCGAACTCTTCGCCCCCCGCGCGGTGCACGAGATGATACGTTGCATGTTCGAATTCTACGGCCCCGAAAAAGAGCCGCCCTTCCCCATCGAATTCCGCGAGGTCGATACCCGCAAATACCAACTGGTGTTTGAAAACCGCGCCATCGAGGTGTGGAGCATCCCCTTGCGGCACCGTGTCCCCGCGAGCGGCTACCTGTTCCGCGAAAAGACCGGCACCCGCCGCTTTAAACCCGTCGAAGAGGGCGGCCTCGGCGAAACCCCGCGCAGCTACGCCTTTTGCAGCGACACCACCGCCTCGGCCAAAGTCGCAGGAATCGTGCAGGGGGTCGACCTGCTCTACCACGAAACCACCTACTTGTATGCCGACCGTGCGCTGGCTGTCAAAACCGGACACAGTACCGCCCGCCAGGCCGGACAGATCGCCGCCAAAGCCCAGGCCGGTACGCTGCTGATCGGGCACTACTCGTCGCGTTACAAAGAACTCGAACCGTTACAGGAAGAGGCCGGCGCAGAGTTTTCGAATGTGATCCTCGCCTCCGACGGCCTGCGGATCAGCATCGCCCGCGACCACCGCATCACTGTGGAACAAATGTGAAATAATTTTGCGCCCGCCCGCCGAAAACCGGAGCGGAAAACGTAAATTTGTATCCTTCAACATGCCGCTTGCCATGCAAGTCAATGCATAAGTACTGGTGCCTCTGCCGAAAAATTGTAGCAACCTCAAAGCACGCATCCTTTCTAAAAATTCTTTTAAGCGCTCTATCCCTATGGAAAAAATCCTCGTCCTCGACTTCGGTTCGCAGTACACGCAGCTTATCGCGCGCCGCATCCGCGAACTGAACGTCTACTGCGAAATACACCCCTACAACCACCCGCCCAAAATCGACGCATCCGTGAAAGGCGTCATCCTGAGCGGCAGCCCCTACTCGGTGCGCGACACCGAAGCCCCCCAGATCGACCTGAACGCCATCAAAGGCAAAATGCCGCTGCTCGGCGTCTGCTACGGCGCCCAATATCTGGCCCACAACTTCGGCGGCGAGGTAAAAGCCTCGAAAGTGCGTGAGTATGGCCGGGCCCTGCTCTCGAAGATCATTCCCGAAAACGCGCTCATCAAAGAATTGCGCGAAACCACCGCCGTGTGGATGTCGCACGGCGACACCATCGTCAAAGCCCCCGAAAACAGCGAGATCATCGCCAGCACCGCCGATGTGAAGGTGGCCGCCTTCCATATCGCCGGCGAGAACACCTGGGGCATCCAGTTCCACCCCGAAGTCTACCACAGCGAAGAAGGCATGACCCTGTTGCGCCACTTCGTCGTGGACATCTGCGGCTGCAAGCAGGACTGGACTCCCGCCTCGTACGTCGAAAATACCATTCAGGAGCTCCGCGAACAACTCGGCAACGACAAAGTGGTGCTCGCCCTCTCCGGGGGTGTGGATTCGACCGTCTGCGCCGTGCTTCTCCAGCGTGCCATCGGCGACCGCCTGACCTGCATCTTCGTCGACCACGGCCTGCTACGCAAAGGCGAATTCGAAGGCGTACTCGAATCCTACAAACACATGGGACTGAACGTCAAGGGTATCGACGCCAGCGACAAGTTCCTGGCCGACCTGGCAGGCGTGACCGACCCTGAAGCCAAACGCAAAGTGATCGGCCGCGACTTCATCGAGGTGTTCGACGTCGAAGCCCACAAGATCCAGGACGTCAAATGGCTCGGCCAGGGTACCATCTACCCCGACGTGATCGAATCCATCTCGGTAAACGGCCCGTCGGCCACCATCAAGTCGCACCACAACGTGGGCGGCTTGCCCGAAAAGATGAACCTGAAGATCGTCGAGCCGCTCCGCCTGCTCTTCAAAGACGAAGTGCGCCGCATCGGCCGCGAACTGGGCATCGACCCGATACTGCTAGGCCGCCACCCTTTCCCGGGACCCGGGCTTGGCATCCGCCTGCTCGGCGAGGTCACCAAACCGAAGCTCGACATCCTGCGCGAGGCCGACAAGATCTTCATCGACGCCCTGCGCGCCGAAGGCCTCTACGACAAGATATGGCAAGCCGGCGTGATGCTCTTGCCCGTGCAGAGCGTGGGTGTGATGGGCGATGAGCGCACCTACGAGTGGTGCGTGGCGCTACGCGCCGTCACCTCGACCGACGCCATGACCGCCGACTGGTACCACCTGCCCTACGAATTCATGGCCCGCGTGTCGAACGAGATCATCAACAAGGTGCGCGGCATCAACCGCGTGGTGTACGACATCAGTTCGAAACCACCGGCCACGATCGAGTGGGAATAGTATATTTAACGGTAAGGAGCGTGAAGCGCAATGCGCTTCACGCTCCTTACCGTTTTATCAGGTTTTAAGGTATATGTAGATGCTTCGCGCCTGGCTACAAACACTCACATCCCGGGAGCAACCTTTAACAAGAAAGTGAAGAATAAACCGGCAATAACCAAGAAAATCATTCAGCCTATTTATTCTCCGAAAAACCGCTCGTCGAAGTTCACGAGGTACAGGCGCTCGGTGGCGCGGGTGATCGCCGTGTAGAGCCAGCGCAACAGATCGATCGTCATCTCCTCGGAGCCGAAGATCATCGAATCCACGAAAATCGCCGACCACTGGCCGCCCTGCGCCTTATGGCACGTGGCCGCATAGGCGAACTTCACCTGCAGGGCGCAATAGAACTCGTCTTCGAGCACTGCCTTGTAGCGCTTGTTCTTCTGGGCAATGTGTGCGTAATCCAACTCGACCGAGCGGAACAACGCCTCGCTCTGGTCGCGCGTCAGCGCGGGAGACTCGGAATAGAGCGTATCAAGGATGATCCAGCACTCCATCGTATAGTCATCGTAATCGCCGAACACCAGTTCGGCCCAGGCGAACCGAAAGCCGTAGCGTTCGCGCGTGCGGACGATGCGCCGCACACGCGCCGTATCGCCGTTGGCGATGAAGGCCATTTTGGCATCGGGATCGCGTTCTACCCAGTGGTAATTATTTTTCACCACCATCAGCACATCGCCCGGATCAAGCTCCTCTTCGCGGTAAAGCACCGCACGCCGGATGCCCTGGTTATAGTGGTTCGCCCGTTTGTTCGAGCGCGTGATCACCGCCACCTCGGACTGCCCGTAGCGCGAATAGCACGTTTCGAGCTCCTCGATCAACTCACCGCCGCCGATCGGCCTGACGTCGCGGAACGCATCACGTGCGAACCGCGGAAAATCGACACAGCCGTCTTCGATCAGCTCGCGCACGATCGTGGCGTCGTGCAGGATGCCCGAGTCCTGTTGCTGGCGCACCACCTCGTCGAGCGTATTGTAGATCACCCGCCCGTAAGCGCCCATGTATTCGGGACTCAGAGCCGGCGAATAGTCGTAGCCCACCGGCGGCAACTGGGCGCTGTCGCCGACAATGATGATGCGGTTGTTGCGCCCCATCCGGATGTAATCGAGCATGTCCTCGATCAAGTCACCGCTGCCGAACACCGCACCCCCGAAATCCGTCCCGCCGCCGTAGGTCAGCATCGAAGCCTCGTCCACAATATAGACCGTGTCGTGCGCTTTGTTGTGGTTCAGGTCGAAATGGCCGCTTCCCGCCTTGCGTTCGCGGTATATTTTTTTGTGGATCGTAAACGCAGAAGTAGCCGCATAGCGGCCCATCACCTTGGCGGCCCGGCCCGTGGGGGCCATCAGCACGAAATCGATCTCCGCCGGGCGGAGCATCCCCACCAACGCCGCGATGATCGTCGTTTTCCCCGTTCCGGCATAACCGTTGATAATGAAAATATCCTCCTCCGAACCCGAAGCCAGGAACTCCGACAGCGATTCGATCAACTTTTTTTGCCGGTCAGTTGGTTCAAACCGAAAATTGCCGTATATTTGGGTCGCAATATGCTCACGTAACATAGTCAGCAAATTTACACAAATCCCCAAGGCCGGCAAATCGGGCGGCATCGAAAAATTATGAAAAAAACATTACTGATCGTAGGACTCATCGTCGTAATCGGAGCACTGGCCTGGTGGCTGGTAAGTTTGTTCACGACCCCGCTGAAATTCGAGGAACAACGTAAAGAACGCGAAGTGGTGGTCGTCCGGAAACTCGAAGACATCCGCACCGCGCAACGTGCCTACCGCTCGAAATACATGCATTTCACCCCCAGTTTCGACGAACTGATCGCCTTCGTTGAACGCGACTCGCTTCAACTCGAACGCGCCATAGGTTCAGAAGACGACTCGGTAGCTGTAGCCCAGGGTCTCGTGCGCCGTGAAAAATTCATGATGGCCGTGAAAGACACCATTAAATTCAACCCCGGGTTCGTAGCCGCACAAATGCGTTACATCCCCTTCTCGGAGGAATCGACCGGTTCGCTCAAAGAATTCCAGATGGACACCACCTCGATCCAAACCGAATCGACCGTTGTGGTGCCCGTTTTCCAAGCCCTGGCCCCCTACGCCTGGTTCCTTGGCGACCTCAACGAACAGGAGCTCATCAACTTCCGCGACTATCGCGTGAACTCGATGAAACGCGACGACGGTCTGAAAGTGGGTTCGCTGACCGCCACCAACAACGAAGCCGGCAACTGGGAATAACTCCGCCAAAACTATACGCCCCGCACGGTTTTGACGAGCCCGAACCGCACACCGGGTTTTTCAGCCAAACAAAAGGAAGTATTCCCATAGCCTGAAACAAACACGAGGCGGCGCACCCAGCGCCGCCTCGTCCGTTTAACCTCCGGCATGCGGAAACAACATTCCGCTCTCCCGCCCGAGCAACCTGTGCAAGGGGAGTCCTTGTGCGTATCCCGGCCAGCCTCAGAAGCGCGAGTACGACCGAAAACTCCCCGGAAAAACCCACTTGCAACCGCATCCCGGACGAGCACATGCAACAGGCATCCCCGGGCGGACAGTAACCGCCGACAACCAATTCGCACACCTATATCCCCGAACGACCAACCCTCCCGTGACGACAAACCAACCATACAGACGTGAGCTATCCATCCAAATAAGCCCGACCGGGTTCTCCTTTGCCATCACACAACAGCGGACAACCCTCTGCTCAGCCGAATATCCCCACGCCGACGTCCACACCATCCTCGGCAGCGAACCTATGCTCGACCCGGGGAACCCCGGCAATAATTTCCATAAAATATTCATCGGCTGCCCGACCGACCATGTGCTGCTGCTCCCCCGCTCCCTGTTCGACCCCCACCGGGCAGAGCAATACCTCGTGGCCGCCAACATGTTCTCTCCCGAAAAAACCACCCTCTCGAACAGCATCCTTTCGCCGCGTGCCGTAGCCGTCTGGCAAACCGACGCCGGAATCACCTCACACCTGTTGCAACTCTACCCCTCGGCCCTTTTTTACCACCCCCTGCTGCTCGACCTCGACGCCACGCCTGCCCACACCATTAACGTTATCCTCGACAGCGGGCTTATCCACCTGGTCATCTGCCATCATTCGCTCCACGCCGCCGAAACCCTCGCCGCCAGCAATCCCGAAGAACTACTCTACTACATCAGCCGCCTGGCCCCGACCCCCGACCTGGCCACCTACCGACTCCGGATCGCCGGCGACGGCGCCTCGATACTCCAACCCTTCTTCCTGCGCTATTTCAGCCAGGTCGACATCCATGAAGAGCAACAATACAACATCCAACGAATCACCCGGTTATGCGAATAGTAGGAGGTACCCACCGCAGACGGAACATCGCGCCGCCGCGCAATTTCCGCGCACGTCCCACCACCGATTTCGCCAAAGAGAATCTGTTCAACATCCTGAACAACCTCTACGATTTCGAGGAATGCACACTACTCGACCTCTTTTCAGGCACCGGGTCGATCAGCTACGAGTTCGCCTCGCGCGGCGCCCGGCGCGTGGTGAGCGTCGAGCTCAATCCCCTGCACCAGAAGTTCATTGCCGATACCGCCCGTGAGCTGGGCTTCACGCAAATAGAAAGCGTACGTACCAACGCCTTTGTCTGCATCGGACACATACGCGAGACCTTCGACATCATCTTTGCCGACCCGCCCTACGACATGGAGGGCATCGACCGGCTCCCTTCCCTGGTCTTCGGCCGGCACCTGATCAACGAGGGGGGGCTGTTCATTCTGGAGCATTCCGACGCCTACAACTTCGAAGGAGCGCCCCATTTCTCGGAAACCCGCACTTACGGCAGCGTGCACTTTTCGTTCTTCCGGGCGGGATAATCAATCATTATCCCATTAAATGCTCAGCCGTAATAATTCCTCCTGCGTCTTAACCTTTGTTTTCGAGGGGGATTTGTGCATTTATCCGGGTCGCATAAGCGACCCCGGGAGTAGGGCACCTTCCTGCCCGGCGGGCTGCAACACTCGCCCGCGGCTCGTTTACGTCCCCCGCCGAGGGCGACAGAAGGGGTAATAAGCATTTCCCTTTAACAAGCACGCCACCGGTTTGCATGTAAGCAACCGGTGGCGCGCTGTTTCGGCAGGAACGGTGTATTATTACCTGATGTGTTGCGGGTCATGCTTGCGGGCCATCAGCCAATCCACAGAACATTTACCGGGTCCGGCCAACAGAATCACCACAAACATCGCCATATAGAGCAAAGCCATTTCCGACGTCGAAAATGCGAACTCCGGCGCAGTAAAGAACGCCGCAATGCTCATCGCAAAGATCAGCGGCAGCGTGGCCAGCCGCGTGAACAGGCCCGCGATCAACAACAGCGAGCAGCCTACCTCGGCCAGGATGATCATAAACAACGAGGCTCGCGGCCCGATGCCGAGCGGATCGGGAAACACCCCGGCCAGCGAGCTGAAATTCATCAGTTTCGGAATGCCGTGGGTCAGCATCATCCCCCCTGCCATCCAGCGGAGCAGCAAAAGGGAAAGATTAGGGAGAGGTTGGCCGACAAAGAATTCGGGCCAGCCTATGGAGTTTTTCTTTTTCATAATGATTTCTCGGGTTAAAAGAGTAAGTCAGGTTTCTTTTTTAGTATCAAATTCCATGCAAATTCCTCCCGACCCAGGCCCGGCCTGAAAAAGGCATCCGCCCGTTCGCTTTCTTAAGCGAACGGGCGGATTGTATTCGGGATCGTTTGAGCGACGAAGGCACAGTCATCTTTGACGGGCGATGCCTATCCGCGAAAAAGATAAATGAAACTCATCGTTTGGATTAGCAAAGGCACGGCCATCGCAGATGGGCCAGACCTGCCTATCGCGAAAAGCGACAAATGAAATCCAATGTCTAGTCCTGGCGACTGTAGTTCGGGGCCTCGCGGGTGATGGCCACGTCGTGGGGGTGGCTCTCCTCCATGCCGCTTCCGGTGATGCGGATGAAGCGGGCCTTCTTGAGTTGCTCGATGGTCGGGGCACCGCAGTAACCCATCCCGGCCCGCAGGCCGCCGAGCATCTGGTAGACCACCTCGGCCAGCGTACCTTTATAGGGTACCCGGGCGGCAATGCCTTCGGGTACGAACTTTTTGATGTCGTCTTCGGCATCCTGAAAATAGCGGTCTTTCGACCCTTTCTGCATGGCTTCGAGCGACCCCATGCCTCGGTAAGATTTGAATTTGCGGCCGTTGTAGATGATCGTTTCGCCGGGCGATTCCTCGACCCCCGCGAACATCGAGCCGGCCATGATACAGTCGGCTCCGGCGGCAATGGCCTTGACGATGTCGCCCGAGTAACGGATCCCGCCGTCGGCAATCACGGGCACGCCCGAACCCTTGATCGCATCAGCCACATCGTAAATAGCGTGGATCTGGGGCACGCCGATCCCGGCGATGATGCGGGTGGTGCAGATCGAGCCGGGGCCGATGCCCACCTTTACGCCGTCGGCGCCCGCATTGACGAGCATCTGCGCGGCCTCGGCAGTAGCGATGTTGCCCACCACCACATCGAGCGAGGGGTATTTGGCTTTCACCTCGCGCAGTTTATTGATCACGCCGAGCGAATGGCCGTGGGCCGTATCGATCACCACGGCATCGACCCCGGCTTTGTAGAGGGCGTCGACACGTTCGAGGGTGTCGGCCGTAACGCCTACCCCGGCAGCCACACGCAGGCGGCCCTTGGAGTCTTTGGCGGCGTTGGGGTTATCGCGCACCTTGGTGATGTCCTTGTAGGTGAGCAAGCCGACCAGCTTACCGTCGTTGTCCACTACGGGCAACTTTTCGATCTTGTTCTCAAGGAGTATCTTGGCGGCCTCGGTGAGGTCGGGATTGTGTGTTGTGACAAGGTTCCCGCTGGTCATCACCTCGCGGATCAGGCGCGCATAGTCGGCCTGGAAGCGCAGGTCGCGGTTGGTGACGATACCGATGAGTTTCTTGCTACCGTCGATCACCGGAATACCGCCGATTTTGTTCTCGCGCATCAGATTGACCGCTTCGCCCACCGTGTTGTCGGGACCGATGGTGATGGGGTCGTAGATCATCCCGTTCTCGGCGCGTTTGACTTTGCGCACCTGGGCGGCCTGTGCATCGATGGTCATGTTCTTGTGGATCACGCCGATCCCTCCGGCCCGGGCGATGGCGATGGCCAGTTCGGCCTCGGTCACAGTATCCATGGCCGCCGACACAATGGGGGTGTTGATCCCCACATTGCGCGAAAAGCGCGAGCGGACGCATACGTCGCGGGGAATTACTTCGGAATAGGCGGGAACAAGCAGTACATCGTCGAACGTGAGGCCTTCGGCGACAACTTTATCTTCAAGGAATGACATAGCGGTACGGGATTAAAAATTTGACAAAGATAGAAATTTTATACGGCAGGGCAAGCGCCTTCTTCGCTCCTTACCTTTTGTACCTGATCCGCAACTCAAGCCATCCCCTGCACAGCTCAGAACAGATGGCTCGACAGGATCATCCGGCAAAGGCGCTCGCGGGCGCGGTGGATCTGCGTCTTGACGGTACCGATGGGTTTACCGAGTTTTTCGGCAATCTCTTCGTAAGAATATTCGCTCCAAAAACGCAGTTCGAGCATTTCGCGATAGTGGGGCGGGAGTTTTTCGAGCAGTTCGGAGAGCTGCGAATGGCTTTGGCTCGAAATGATGCGTTCTTCGGGATTGAGAGTGTCGCTGGCAGCATCGACATTGCGGGTATCCCCGGCATTGACGAGCATCGATCCGCTTTTTTTCTTGCGCGTGTAATCGATAAAGAGGTTCCGCGCGATGGTATGGATCCACTGCCCGAACGCATACGAAGGATCGTAGCGGTCGAGGTTCAGGTAGGCCTTGACGATGGTTTCCTGCAAAATATCCTTGGCGTCCTGCGGATCGGAACAGCGCTGAAGGGTAGCGGCATAAAGCTGGGAACGATAGCGGGCAAGCAGCGTTTCGTAGCTCGCCGTATCGCCTCCGAGGACGTTTTGTATCAATTGTTGATCGGTCAGATCCATACCCTTCGGCTCGGTTTCAATTTGCGGCTGATCCACAGAAGCAATTCACCCACGGGGGCCGCAAAATCGTGGATGATATAAGCCCAGGCCAGGCGGTTTTCGCCCAAACGCTTCATGATGGATTTGATGCTCACGAGCATCACCATTTCGCGCATCCCCCACAAAGATAGTGCCGCGATCCAGACGATGGGATGCCAAAGCACAACCAACGTCGCGGCGATCATCACCGTAAGGGCCCGGGTCAGCAGTTCGGCAAATGCCGAAATCCGGGGTCCCGCCTTGTAGCGGTCGGTGGAAGCGGCGCGGTATTTTCGTTCGGCGCGCCACCAGCGGAGGGCTTCGCGTCCCGTACCGCATTGGAACTGGCGTACCGTGGCCTGCGGGCTGATGATCACGCTGGTCATGTGGCGCGCGTCGTATCCTTCGGTAGCTTTCTGCACGAAGAGGTCGTCTTCGCCGAGGGTCATGCGCAAGTGGGTGTAGTTGGTGTCGAAAAAGAGGCTGCGGGTATAGCCGATGTTATTGTATATACCCCGGTAGGGACGGCCCGCGATGGCGGCTGACAGGTAACGCACCGAGGTGGTCAGGCGTTGGCAGCGGATGATCTTGTTGGCTGCTCCGGGCAGGCGCTCGATGCCGGTATAGCCGATCACCAGCGACCCTCCGTTGAAGCCGCGGGCCATCAGCGAGAGCCAGTGTTTCGATACCGGCACGGCGTCGGCATCGGTAAAGATGATATTTTCGTAACGGGCGGCCTTGATACCGACGGTCAGGGCCAGTTTCCGGCTATGGCGGAAGATGGGGTCGGCCTTGATGGTGGTATAGCGCAGGTGGGGGTATTGGAGGGCAGTCGCCTGGAGCTCCGATACGAAATCTTCGTCCGACCCGTCGTCCACCACGATCACTTCGTACTCGGGGTGGCTCTGGGCGAGCAGCAGGGGAAGATACTCTCGCACATAGGCGGTATCGTCGGCTATGATGATCACTACCGATACGGGCGGCGGAGGAGCCTGTTGCGTGGCGGCTTCGCGGCGGCGGTGGCTGTGGCGGGCCACACGCGAATACGAAAGCCAGTAAACGATCTGGATAACGGCAACGACAAAGAGCGTTGCCAAAAGGATAAGGACGTACAGCGGATATTGGTCTAACAATTCGTTCACGGTCATCTCGGGTCTGGTGGGGGGCCTCAGTAAACTACAAATGTAATGATTTTTGCGTTCCGTTGTGGGCTCCGGCAACCCCCGGAAATAAAAAAGGCGCGGCTTGTTATCGAACAGCGCCGCGCCTTGGTTTTCCGTATATTTACCGGCTTTAGAAAAGCGTTTTCGGGTCGAGGTGGGCCGCTTCGATGTCCTTGAAATATTTGTAAGTCCCGACTTTGAGTTCGGCAGTGGCGTCTTCGTCAGCCACGATGATACCGTGGGGGTGGAGCTGCAGGGCACTGATGGTCCACATGTGGTTGACGCCTTCCTCGACGCCGTGGCGCAGGGCGCGGGCCTTGCCGTGGCCGTTCACGAGGATCAGCACCTCTTGGGAGTCCATGATAGTGCCGACGCCGACGGTGAGGGCTGTCCTGGGCACTTGGTTCGGATCGTTGTCGAAGAAACGTGAATTGGCGATGATAGTATCCTGCGTGAGGGTTTTCATGCGGGTGCGCGAGGTGAGCGACGAAGCGGGCTCGTTGAAGGCGATGTGGCCGTCGGGGCCGATACCGCCCATGAAAAGTTGGATACCGCCGAGCGCTTTCATTTTGGCCTCGTAGGCAGCGCAGGCTGCCGCCGGGTCGGGGGCGTTGCCGTCGAGCAGGTTCACGTGCTCGGGCTTGATGTCGACGTGGCTGAAAAAGTTAGTCCACATGAAAGTGTGGTAACTCTGGGGATGTTCGCGGGGGATACCACAATATTCGTCCATGTTGAAAGTCACGACGTTGGCGAATGAAAGGCGTCCGGCCTTGTGCAAGGCGATCAGTTCCCGGTAGGTGCCGAGCGGCGTTGAGCCGGTGGGCAGGCCGAGCACATAGGGTTTCTCGGGCGTGGGATTGAATACCGCGATGCGCGAGGCGATGTAATGGGCGGCCCAACGCGAAAGGTTGCCGTAGTCGGGCTGAATAATCAGTCTCATGATTTACTGGAAGTTTTTCAGATGATATGTGTGCAAAGATACTAAACAACATGGAGTTTCCGCACCTTGCGTGGGAAACTCCATGCGTTCCGCCTCCCTTTGAGCGGGGCGGTTGTCAGTCCGGTTTAGTGGGCACCGCAGGGGTGGCCATGACCACCGTGGGTGCAGGTCGAATCTTTCGGGCATGTTTCGCCGCACATCTCGCCGCACGAGGCGCTACACGCCGCGGGTTTCTCGGCCGGGCAATAGGTGCAACAGCTACCGTCGTCTTTGCATTGGACGCCTTTGCTGCAAGGCTGGCCTTCGACACAGCATATGGCATTGGCATTGCATTCATCTTGTGGCGTGCAGCCGGCTTTATGGCAGCACATGCTGAGAGCGAACGCCACGCCAGCGCCCACGATCAGGCCTACGATACCTCCGATGATTCCTCCTTTTGTTCCTGGTTTCATATATTCAATGGTTTTTAATGGGTTTTTACACACGCTCCGGCGACAAATTCCGCCGCCCTCTCTGAATGACAAATATATGTATTAACCGACTCTTCTCCAATAGCCCCTCCATCATTTTATCCGGGACAGGATGCGTAAGACCCGCTCGGGGGCGGAAAAAAGAGACTCGTCGATCCGCATCCGGGCCTTCAGCCCGTCGCGCAGTACTTCGTAGTCGCCCGGAGGGGGGAGCAGTTTGGTGGGATCGTGCGGCGGAGCGGTCAGCACGAGGTAAGGGCCTCCGAGCAATTCGGCGGCTTTCGGCATGTCGCCCTGCACAATGGCGGTACGCACCGCGGTCGAGCTGATCGAGTGGTAGCGACCGAGGTTCACGGTGCGGATGCCGTATCTTTCGAGCAGCCCCTCGCTACCTCCGCGGTTATGGCCGAAGTGGTGCCCTTCGCCTTCGACAACGACGGCAGCCCCGAGCTTTCCAGCCAGATCGTCACGGACGAACTGCTCGGCCGGTGTTTGGCTGAATTCGCGCGTGAACGGCACTACCACCACATGCCGCACCGGAGTTTCGGCCAATAGCATCAGTTTTTCGGGCAGCGTGGTCAGCAGGCGGTTTTCGCCCTTGAGCACCAGGCGCGGATGAGGTTCGAAAGTCACGACCACCGATTCGCCCCCGGCGGCCTTAGCCTCTTCGGCCAGCACATCCATCAATAGTCTGTGCCCGCAGTGTACGCCATCGAACGAGCCCACAGCCACCGCCGAGCGCCGCAACGAGGGACACGCTTCGAAACCGTAATAGACCTGCATGGGGCTGTTTATAAAATGGATGTGAGGGGTTTGAATGATTCGAAAAGCTCCCCGAATGGAGGAAGTCCGATGAGTAAGTTCGGAAGCAGGCCGGACAGGAGGCGGTTGTACCGTGCCTCCAGGGGCTGTGCGCTATTTCGAGAAGTAGGCGACTTTTTCGAGCAAGGTAATGATGTCGTAATCTTCGACGTAAATATCAAGCGGAAAATTCAGCGGAGTCGACGTAAAGTTCAGTACACCCCGCACTCCGGCCCGCGTGATGGGCTCGACCATCTGGGCGGCGGCCCCCGACGGCAGGGTCAGAATCACCAGGCGGATGTTGTGTTCGGCGGCACGCTCCACGAAATCGTCGGCGTGGTAACAGGGAATCCCGGCCACATTGCGCCCCACTTTGCGGCCGTCGATGTCGAACGAAGCCACGATGCGGAGCTTCGAGCGTTTACCGTTGAAATAGTGGGTCACGGCCTGCGCCAGGTTCCCCATCCCGATGATGGCCACGTTGAGCGGTTTCGGGCTGTCGAGTATCTCGCCGATAAACGAGATCAATGTACCGACATCATAGCCTTTCTTGGTGTCGCTGGTAAAGCCGATCAGCATCAGGTCGCGGCGCACCTGCACCGCCGTGATACCATGCATCGAGGCCAGTTCGTGCGAATAGATGTGCGTACGTCCGCTGGCCAGGCATTCGAGCAGCATCCGGCGGTATTCGCTCAGGCGCTCGATGGTGCGCTCAGGCAGGGATTTGGGCGGGGATTTGACGATTTTCTTCATAGACCACGTCGTTTGTTTCGCGAGGTTACCGGATCCGGTCGGCGGAGCGGAGCAACAGCAGGTCGCGCGATATGCCGCGGAAAGCCAGGTAAACCAGAATCACCGACACGATGGGAAAGACATCGGCGATTGAATACACTACCCCGGGCACCTGGTCGCTGAACCAAAGCAGGTAGATGATCTGCATCACCTGAAGACCGATCAGCACGATGGCCAGCGGCAGGCAAAAACGCAGTTGCGCCAAGCGCCGGCGGTAAAGGAATATGACAACCACGGCCCCAAGCAGCGCCACAGCGATCAGAATACCCAAAAAGGGATTGGCTACCCGGATACCGTCGGAGTCAACCATGGCATCGGCAAGTACTATAGTGCCGTCCGCGGCTACTTTGGCATCGGCGGGAACTACCACGCCCCACGCATCGAGGGTAAATTCCCCGCCATTGACGCTGGCGGTGGCAAAATTGCAGAACAGCATTGCCGCCATCAGCACGGCCACGATCAACAGGTAGAGGGATTGAATTCTCTGAATCATAGTTTTCTTACAGTTTAGGACAAAGATAAAAAGAATTATCTTTACGCTGTTTAATTTATAACAGTAGTGTGATAACCATAACCATCCTGTGGTCACAGCACTGTTATAACCGCAATTATTTTACGGACTTATCCCTTTCAGGCTTGGTATATCAGATTCAACCTGGCGCCCCCCCCGAGCGCGTGTAGCGCACGGGTCGCGGGTTGCGAAGCAACCCGAAGAAGCTGAGGCAAAACGGGAGCAAGCCTAAAAGGGATAATGTAGTTGTTTTATTGAAGCACCACTGTTATAACTACAGTTGCCCGGAGGCAACATTACTGTGATAATTGTGCGTTGATTCTCGGCAAGACTCCGTACCTTCATTGAATTTACCGACGTGATACAAATAGACGACAAGATCATCAGCATCGAACTGTTCACCGCGCGTTTCGCGTGCGACCTGAAGGCCTGCCGGGGCGAATGCTGCGTCGAAGGGAATGCCGGGGCGCCGCTCGATGCCGACGAAGTGGAACTACTCGAACAGGAGTTCAACAACTACAAGGAGTTCATGACCGTCGAAGGATTGTTATCATTGGCGACGCAGGGCTTTGCAGTGACCGACGACGACGGCGACCTCACCACTACACTGGTCAACGGCGCCGAATGCGCCTATACGATCAAAGAAAACGGGGTGACCTGGTGTGCTATCGAGAAGGCCTGGTCTAAAGGGTTCACCTCATTTCGCAAGCCGATTTCGTGCCACCTCTACCCCATCCGGCTGGTACAGTTGTCGAACGGAATGACCGGGCTGCAATACCATCGCTGGGACGTCTGCTGCGGAGCCGAAGAACTAGGCACCGAGCGTGGTGAACCGCTCTACCGCACCCTGCGCGAACCCATCGTGCGGCGCTTCGGGCAAGCCTTCTACGACGCCATGCAGGAGTGCGAAGAAGAGCTGAAGAACATGCCCGAAGATTACCTGAACCGGGCATAATAGCTCCTCCTGAATTTACTTTCTTCCCCTGCTCTCCTCCCACCTGTTTTATCGTCATTCAAGGTTTTGCAGGGTATATGGATATGAAAAACGCGGGGCCATCGCGCAATGTCGCGAACAGCGTTTTTCATATCCATATACCCTGCAAAACCGTCCACCATCACCATAGATAAAGCGGTCGGTCGTTTTTAACGACCGACCGCTTTATCTATTCGTACCGCAACGCCTCGACCGGATCGAGCGAGGCCGCCCGTCGCGCCGGGAAATAGCCCGACGAAATCCCCACGATAAAACAGAGCGTCACTCCCACGAACACCCAGAACCACGGAATCACGAACGGGTCGTCCATCACGAGCGACAACAGATTTCCGGCCATAATGCCGAGCGCGATCCCGCACAGGCCGCCCAACTGGCTGATGATAATCGATTCGAGCAGAAATTGTTGCCGAATCACGCTCGGCCGGGCACCGAGCGCCATGCGCGTGCCGATTTCGCGCGTGCGTTCACTCACCGACACCAGCATGATATTCATCAGACCGACCGCAGCTCCCAACAACGTAATAATACCGATCACCACAGCCGCCGTAGTGACCATCGACATCTGCTCGATGCGCATCTGGGCGATCCCGTCGCTGCGTTCGAGCGTGAAATCCGTGTCATCGGCCGCCGACAACCGGCGGATCGACCGCATGAGCCCTTCGGCCTCGCCCACCGCATAGTCGAAATACGACTGGTCGTCGGGCACCACCGTGATCGTCAGGCCCTGCCAGGCGATCTGGAACGTGGCCGCCGCCTTGGTGAGCGGGATCAGGATCTGGCGGTCGCGGTTGCCGCCCATCCCCGCTCCGGCCCCTTTGGATTCGAGCACGCCGATCACCGTATACGGGCCGCCACCGATGTAAATCTGGCGTCCGAGCGGCGATTCGCTGCCCGTGAAAAGACGCTTTACGACATCTTGCCCGATGATGGCCACCGCGCGGCCTCCGTTCGATTCGCTCTGCGAAAAATTGCGCCCTTCGGCCAATTTCAGTCCTCCCACCCGCAACGCATTGTCGTCGGTCGCCACCAGCCGCACATTGGGGTTGGTCTTGTTCGATCCATACTTGACAACCGCGGAGCCACTCACCGTGAGCGACAGCGACATGGTGGACCGGAACGGGAAACGCTCACAGAACTCCTGCGCCTGGGAATAAGAGATATACGGCAACCGCTGGCGGGAACGTTCGGCGCTACCCTGCCGCGAGAAGCGTTGGCTGCTGATCGTGAAGCTATTGTCACCCAAGGCCGCAAACGACTCGGTGATACTCGCCTTCATAGACTCGATGGCCGTCACGATCCCCACCAGCGCCATGATCCCCACGGCGATCATCGCCATCGTGAGGATCGTCCTCAGCTTATTGCTGAAGATCGACGAAAACGACACCCGCAGGTTCTCGACAAAAAAAGTATTCTTTCGGAACAATGACATTCAGATAAACTCGATTCGGAAAATCGCCCTAAAAATAGTAACTTCGCGGGTGATTCGCAATTATTGACACACGATTCGGCCGATGTGGCCGTAAAATTCATACCCTATGGCACTGATCAAATCCATTTCCGGCATCCGCGGCACCATCGGCGGCCGTCCCGGCGATGCGCTCACCCCCCTCGACCTCGTAAAATTCACCGCCTGCTACGTAGGCCAGCTTCGCACCCAATCGCCCGGCCAACGGGTGAAAATTGTGCTCGGCCGTGACGCGCGCCTGAGTGGCGAACTGGTCAACGACATTGTCGAAGGTACCCTGCTGGCCTGCGGCGCCGACGTCGTGGCGCTGGGGCTCGCCACCACCCCCACCGTCGAAATGGCCGTCGCACACTACCGGGCCAACGGCGGCATCATCCTCACCGCGAGTCACAATCCCAAGCAGTGGAACGCCCTGAAGCTGCTGAACGCCGACGGCGAATTCCTCAGCGCGGCCGATGGACAGCAAATCCTCGCCGCCGCCGACCGTGGCGACTACGCGTTCGCCGAAATCGACGACATCGGGCACGTCACCCGCGAAACCTTCGAACACCAACACATAACCGCCGTGATGGCCCTGCCGCTTGTAGACACCGACGCCATCCGCAAAGCCGGGTTCAAGGTGGTCGTTGACGCCGTAAACTCGGTGGGCGGCACCGCGATCCCCGCCCTGCTCGAAGCGCTGGGCGTCGAAACCGTGCGCCTCTACTGCGACCCGACGGGCCACTTCCCCCACAATCCCGAACCGCTGCCCGAGCACCTGACCGAACTCTCGGCTGCCGTCGTGCGCGAAAAAGCCGACCTCGGCATAGCCGTCGACCCCGACGTCGACCGGTTGGCCCTCGTGTGCGAAAACGGCGACATGTTCGGCGAAGAGTATACCCTCGTGGCCTGTGCCGACTATGTGCTGGCCCATACCCCCGGCAACACCGTATCGAACCTCAGTTCGTCGCGCGCCCTGCGCGACATCACCCTGAAACATGGCGGAAGCTATGCCGCCGCAGCCGTAGGCGAAGTCAACGTAGTGGCCAAGATGAAGGAAACCGGAGCCGTGATCGGCGGCGAAGGCAACGGCGGCGTCATTTACCCCGCCCTGCACTCCGGCCGCGACGCCCTCGTGGGTGTGGCTCTGTTCCTCTCGCTGCTGGCCCGCAACGGCAAAAAAACCTCAGAGCTGCGCGCTTCCTACCCGGCCTATTTCATGTCGAAAAAGCGCATCGACCTGCCCGCCGGCACCGATACCGACGCCATCCTCGCCGAAATGAAAGCCCGCTACGCTGCTGGCGGCGCCACCGAAGGCCAGATGACCGACATCGACGGCGTGAAAATCGACTTCCCCGCCGAATGGGTGCACCTGCGCAAGTCCAACACCGAGCCCATCATCCGCGTCTATTCCGAAAGCGGATCGCAGGCTGCCGCCGACACCCTTGCCGGACGCTTCGTCCAAGAGATCGAAGAGATCATAAAATAAAATCATACCCCTTTTTTCCGCCGTCGGCGGTGGGCGTAAACGAGCCCAGGGCGAGTGTGACAGCCCGCCGCATGGGGTGGCGGCGGACTGCCGGGATCGCTTACGCAACCCGGGTAAATGCACAAATCACCCCCGAAAACAAAGGTTAAAATGCAGGGGATATTATTGGATAAGCCTATAAAATAACCCTCATCCTGTTATTTTTTGGCGCAAGCCAGGCCGCATATCATCCCGAGTGCAGCCGAATCGACGCTGGCAGTGAGTACAATGCAACCGACGCTTGCAGCAGGCGCAGAGGTTGCTTGGAGGAAAACCCCGGTTAAGCTCGCCTGCAAATTGCCGAACGCCGAGGAGGAAAGAGCCACGAAGTGGATTTAGGGAACTTTTCAATGAAATCCATAGCCCGGATGCCGAAAAGATCCTTCGGCTTCGTTGCACTCTGCTCGGGATAACATGCGGCTGGGCTATAAAAGCACGGGAATAACATAGAAATATAAAATCCACCTATTTAATATGTTAGTCAAGACCTACTCCAGCACCGTCGAGGGCATCGACGCGCGCACGATCACCGTCGAGGTGAACCTCTCGCCCGGCATCAAATTCCTGGTGGTGGGCCTACCCGACAACAGTGTGCGCGAGAGTCAGCAACGCATCACCGCCGCCTTCGCCAACACGCAATACCGGATGCCTGGCTTCAACATCCTCGTGAACATGGCTCCCGCCGACCTGCGCAAGATCGGCTCGCACTACGACCTGCCCATTGCCATCGGTATCCTCGCCGCCTCGAAACAAATGCCTGCCGAACGGATCGGCCGCTACATCCTCGTGGGCGAACTCTCGCTCGACGGACAACTCGCCCCCGTGCGGGGCGCGCTCCCCATTGCTATACAAGCCCGCAAAGAAGGCTTCAAGGGAATCATCCTCCCGGCCTCCAACGCCCGCGAGGCTGCCGTGGTGCAAGACCTCAAGGTATACGGCGTCGAGAACCTCACGCAAGCCGTAGAAGTACTCAGCGGCGATTCCGACATCAAACCGACCGTCATCAACACCCGCGAGGAGTACTTCGCACGACTCGACAGCTTCGACATCGATTTCCGCGATGTGAAAGGACAAGCCGCCGTCAAGCGCGCCCTTGAGATCGCCGCCGCCGGGGGGCACAACGTGCTGATGATCGGACCGCCGGGCAGCGGCAAAAGCATGCTCGCCAAGCGTATGCCCACCATCACCCCGCCGATGACCCTGACCGAAGCGCTTGAGACCACTAAAATACACTCCGTAGCCGGCAAAGTGGGCAGCGAGGGTGGCCTGCTGACCTCGCGCCCGTTCCGCGCCCCGCACCACATCATTTCGGACGTGGCCCTGGTGGGTGGCAGCGCCCCACCCCAGCCCGGCGAGATATCGCTTTCGCACAACGGCATCCTGTTTCTCGACGAGCTGCCGGAGTTCAACCGCCGCGTGCTCGAAGTGATGCGCCAACCCTTGGAAGAGAAAAGGATCTGCATCTCGCGCGCCCGCTATGCGGTGGAATACCCGGCCAACTTCATGCTGATCGCCGCGATGAACCCCTGCCCCTGCGGCTTCCGCACGCACCCCGAGAAGACCTGCTCGTGCAGCCCGGCGGTGCAGGAGCGCTACATGAACAGAATCTCGGGCCCGCTGATGGACCGGATCGACCTGCACATCGACGTGATCCCCGTGGCGATCGACAGCATCACCCGCCAGCGCGAAGGCGAAACCAGCGCCACGGTGCGCGCCCGCGTGGTGGCCGCGCGCGAACGGCAAACGGCCCGTTTCGCCGCCGAAGGCAGCGCCGTGCACTGCAACGCCCAGATGACGCCCGACCAGATGGAGCGCCACTGCCGCCTCGACAGCGAAAGCATCGAGTTGCTCAAGGAAGCGATGCGGCACATGGGACTTTCGGCCCGCGCCTACGACCGCATCGTCAAGGTGGCCCGCACAATCGCCGATTTAGCGGGCGCCGCCGATATCTCGACGGGCCACATCGCCGAAGCCATCCAGTACCGCTCGCTCGACCGCGACTCGTGGGGACGCGGACAAGGGCTATAACCGTAACCCAACCCATCCTGGAAATAACAGCGGCTTACTTAATCTCACCAGGGACCTAAGCCAACTGCCGTTCTGCAGCCAACGGGCAGTAATATTATCTATAATAATCCTCTATTACAAATCCAACCCACATGCCCTTCACCCGCGCCAATACGCCGCTGTTCGAGATCGTAGTGCCGCTGGCGGCGGGTATCGTCTGTGCGGAGAGTTTTTTCGGAATCGGGTATGACGCAAGTACCGGAGCTTCTTCCGGAACCGGCTGGCTGGCGTGGCTCCTCATCTTCGCCGCCTGTGCCATCGCCTGTGCCTTGCTGTGGATATTCCGCAAGCAGAAACGTCCTACCCTATGGCTGGGCTGTGCCGCCGTGGGTTTCCTACTCGCCCTGCACAGCCGCACGGAGCAGGTGATCCCGAAAGGAGAGCGCCTGCACTTCATCAGCCGCATTGACAACGAGCCTATAGTCAAAGGCCGCTGGCAACAATCCGAAAGCACCATCTACGCCTACGCCCTGCACGATTCTCTCTCGAATACGCGCGGCGAATGGCTGCCCACTACCGAAAAAACCATCCTGAATGTCGACACCTCGCAACGCATCGCCATCGGCGACATCGTGGAATACCGCGCCCGGATGTACCCCATCGACTCGGCCTACGGCCGGTACATGGCCCGCAAGGGCATCACCGGACGCAGCTACACCTGGCGGATCGAAACACTACACGGCAGCGACACCACGTTCCTGCAACGCGTGCGAGTCGCCCGCGGCCTGCTCAGCCGCCGCTTCGACCGGGGCCGGAGCCGGGGCAGCAGTATGGGACACAGTGTAGGAAACAAGGAAGAAGAAAGCATCAGAGGCAACCAATATCAAACTGGGACGCTTCTTTGGCCAGAAGGTGGCAACAATGCCCAAGCCGGAGCCACGCACAACGCAGACACGCCTAACCCGCACAGCGCCCTGATGCGCTCGCTCGCCACCGGCGACCGCAGCACCTTCGACCGTTCGCTGCGCAACGATTACACCCGCACCGGCACAGCCCATATCCTCGCCATTTCGGGCATGCACGTGGGGATCATCTTCATGGTGCTGAACCTGTTGCTCGGCTGGATGCGGCTGTTCCCAAGAGGGCGTTACTGGATGGGCGGGTTGGTGATCGTGCTGCTGATCGCCTACGCATTCCTGACCGGACTGAGCCCCTCGGTATTAAGGGCCGTAATCATGTTCTCGCTGTTGCAGGTCGGGCTGATGCTCTCACGCCACACCAACCAGTTGAACACGCTGTGTGCCGCGGCGCTGCTACTGCTGCTTTGGAACCCGCTGGTGCTGTACGACTACAGTTTCCAGCTTTCGTTCGCGGCCATGCTGGGCATCATCACCCTCTACAAACCGGTCGTGAAGTTGTGGAACCCGAAATGGAAACCCCTGCGCTGGCTCTGGTCACTCACCGTGCTGGGACTGGTGGCGCAGGCCGGAGCGCAACCGCTGGCCACCTACCATTTCGGACAGTGGCCGTTGGCGGGCATCGTATTAAGCCCCGTCATCTGGTTCACGGTGCCGGCCATTGTGATCGGCTCGCTGGCCTACCTGGCCTGCGGCTGGGAATGGCTATACAGCCTGACACACCGCATTGCCGCGTGGCAAAATAACCTCGTGGAACGGATGTCGTCGCAATCGTGGGTGGTGATCGAACACGTGGAGATGCCCGCGTGGGTGTGCCTGCTGATCTATGCGGCACTGACAGCGTTGGCGCTATGGCTCAACCGGCCCGAGCGGAGGGTCGCCCCAATGGCCGTAGGCTATATCGAAGCCGCTTAAGTCGATGTCGCCCTGCGGCACGCCTTCGTAAAGTTTGTAGGACGAGCGTTCGGCGGCGGGCGTGATGTTGGGCATCAGCACATTGGCCCCCGCGGCAATGCCCCGTTGCAGGCCGTCCGGCGTGAGCGTTTGAAGGGCCGTGGTGGCCGAAATATTGATCCGGGGCATCAGCAGGCGCAAGAGCGCAATCATCCGGAGTGTCAGGGCGACCCGCTCCGGACGATCGAACCCGTTATCCTCAGTGGCCAAAGGCGTGCCGGGACTTTCAATATAAGGCCCCATGCCGCACATGTCGGCGGGCAGTTCGGAAATGAATAACAAGTCGTCGGCCAAGTTCTCGATGCTTTGGCCCGGCAGGCCGATCATCACGCCCGTTCCGACCCGGAAACCGGCCCTGCGCAAATCGTGTAGCGCGCCCAGGCGGCATTCAAAGGAATGCTGCCCATCCTGCGGATGGAGCCGGGCGTAAAGCTCCGGCGACGAGGTTTCGATGCGTAGCAGGTAACGGGTCGCGCCCGCTTCGCGCCACTGGCGGTACGTTTCGGACGACTGCTCACCCAGCGAGAGGCTGATGCCCAGCTCGCCGTCACTCATCTGTGTAATTTTTCCGATCAATTCTTCGACCTGCGCCACAAACAACGGGCCGCTGCGTTCCCCCGCCTGGATCATCACCGAACCGTAGTCCTCTTGCAGGGCATACCGCGCCGCGTCGAGTACCTGCTCGTCGCTCAGGGTGTAGCGCTCCACCGCGCCGGCAGCACAGCGGATACCGCAATAGAGGCAATTCTTTTCGCAAATGTTTGAGTATTCGATCAAGCCACGCAGGTAAACCTGCGGGCCGCGCGTTTCGTCGCGCACCCGCCGGGCTTCAGCAAACAGGGCTTCGTCGTCGCTACCGTTCAAGCAGGCTATAATCGCTGAGCGCTCCATCATTTATCGCACCTCAGTGATTTCGCGCACGGCCACCGGTTTCACTTCGAATGGCATGTCGGTACGCACCTTGCGCCCTACAATATCACGTATATCCTTCAGGGACGAAAAAAACTCCGCCGGCACCGGCGCTCCAAAATCCGAGGCCGGCCAATACGGCAGCACATAATACTGTTTCACGCCATTCTCGACAGGCGTGTAGACCCAATGCGGCAACCATTCGATCGACACCAGCCCCCGGCGCGGCGTAATGGTCAGGCGCACGCTGATCCCGCCGTCGGTATAACGGTCACTTTGGTTCGAGACGAAATTGCCGAGCGAATAGACCACCCTCTCGGTCGAGTCGATGGGCTGCACCACGTGGGGATGCGACCCGACGATCGCCTCGACACCGTGGCCACGACACCACTCAACCAACGCCCGCTGTTCGTGGTTCGGCATCCTCTGGTACTCCTCGCCCCAGTGCATGAAGGCGATCACATAGCGGGCTCCGGCCATCTTGGCGGCCGCCACATCGCGGGCAATACCCAACATGTCGATCTGGTTGACCACCATCGACGCAGGCACCGGCATCCCATTCGTACCGTAGGTGTAGTTCAGCAACGCCACTTTCATCGAACCTTTGCCGAGAATGAGAGGCACCCGGGCCGAGGCGCTGTCGGCATAAACACCGAGATGCTTTAACCCAAGCGAATCGAGGGTTCGGAAAGTAGAAAGGAGTCCCTGGCGTCCCTTGTCACAACAATGGTTGTTGGCCAGGGCGCAGATGTCGACCCCGGCGCCCAGCAGGTCGGCGGCCAGCTCTTTCGGCGAAGCAAAGCAGGGGTAGCCGCTGTGATGTCCATTGCCGGTGAGGGTCGTTTCGAGGTTGACGATCGTGTAGTCGGCTTGTTGCCAAAAGGGGGTTATGTAGCGAAAACAGTCGGCGTAGGAATAGCTACCGTCGCCTTGTTGCGCCGCGGCCACCTGCGGCATGTGCTGCATCACGTCACCCGAGAACACCAGCACCATCGGAGTTTGTTCGCGGGTCGCCCCCGCGGCGAGCGACACAATCGAAGACGGCTCCTTGCCTGCGGATTGGGCATCGTTCCCACTGTCGCTGCCGAAACCGCATGCTGAAAACAGCAAAACCCCGGCAACAATCGTGAGTAGCCGACGGAAACGGCGAAGATGGTATTTTTTGGAAACCATTGTGTACATTTGTTTGGATTTGGAAAGCGGTCGGCCTGTTTCGGCCCCGGCCGCCAACAAAGATAGTAAATCGCTTGCAATGACCCCGCTGATCGACATACACACGCATCGCCTTCAGCCCGAAAAAGGCGTGCTGACCCTGCATGCTGTCCGGCTACCTGCCTCTCCTCCGGAAGAAGGGTTTTATTCAGCCGGAGTACACCCGTGGGATGTGCTACAGGCCACAGAAGAGTGGTTATCTGCTTTGGCGAGCGCCGACGCACGCCTGGCTGCCATCGGCGAATGCGGACTCGACTATAAACGGGAGGGATCGCCCGCAACCGCCAAACAAAAAGCGTGGTTCGCCCGGCAGATCGCATGGGCCAACGAGCTGAAAAAGCCGCTCATCGTGCATAGTGTGGGCGCCGTTGATGACACGTTGGAAGCGCTTCGGTCATCGCGGGTCCCAGTGATCATTCACGGCTTCACGGGAAGCCCCCAAGCAGCAGCCCGCTTCATCTCGCCCGGCTGCTATCTGTCGTTCGGCGCCCGAACGATGGCCTCGGAGAAGACGCAGGAAGCCCTGCGCTCTACCCCGCCCGAACGGATCTTCCTCGAAACCGACGACGGCATCTGGAGCATCCGGCGTATCTACGACTTCGCGGCCGAAATGCTGGGTATGACCGTCGAAGAGCTGGCCACCCTCATCAGAGACAACTACAAAACGGTTTTCAATAGATAATCTTCAACAGGTCATCCCGAACGACAGCGAAGGATGCCGATCAGCACCATTCTCTGCCAAGAGCCTTAAGTACGCTTTGTGGCCTTTCCCTCCCCGGCATTCGGCAATTCAAATAAATTTGATTGCTCTCGCTGTCGGTTCGCTGTCGCTCAGGATGACAGGCAACAATAACCAGACGTCACGCATGCCATCCGTTCGGGAATCTTCGGATTGATGGCGAAGGCTTGCGAGGTTGAGCGAACCGCAGCATATTGGCAATATGTGAGGATTCGAACAACCGAGTATAACGCAGGCCATCGACCCAAAAAAAACCGAAAATCTATGTGGAATGAAAGAACCGCCCTATTGGTCGGCGATGAAGGCATCGCCAAACTGCAACAAGCCCATGTGCTTATCGTGGGACTCGGCGGCGTGGGCGGAATGGCGGCCGAAATGCTGGCGCGGGCCGGTGTGGGTCGCCTGACGCTGGTCGATGCCGACGCGGTGTCGGAAACCAACCTGAACCGCCAGGTAATCGCGCTGCGCTCGACCGTCGGACGTCCCAAGGCCGAAGTCCTGCAAGATCGCCTGTCCGACATCAACCCGGCCTGTCAAATTACCGCCCTGCAAACCTACCTCAAAGACGAACTGACCGAAGACTTGCTCGCCTCGGCACGGTTCAATTACGTGGTCGACGCGATCGACACGCTTTCACCCAAAGTGAACCTGATCAGGATCGCGCTGGAAAACGGGCTTCCGCTGGTCAGCTCGATGGGCGCGGGTGCCAAGTTCGACCCCACGAAGGTCGAAGTTGCCGACATCGGAAAATCACACCACTGCCCGCTCGCCCACATGCTGCGCAAGCGGCTGCACAAGATCGGTATCCGCACGGGGTTCGACGTGGTTTTTTCGGCCGAAGAGCCCCTACGCGAGGCGATGATCCTCGAAGAGAGTGAAAATAAGAAATCGAATGTAGGCACTATCTCCTATATGCCTGCCGTGTTCGGATGCACCTGCGCCAGCGTCGTCGTGCGGGGCATAATCGACAAGTAGGTTTCTTAGCCTTCCCTACAAAATATGTCATCCCGGACAAAGCCGGGGAACCTTTTCAAAAACAATTACTGAAAAGGCTCCCCGGCTTTGTCCGGAATGGCATAAAAATAGCCCGTGGGACTCGGACGCACCGTTAAAGAATGCGGATACGACGTAAAGCGTTGAAAAGTTTACTTTTGTTCCGACCCGAGCAACACTTCTTCGATCTGCCCGATATCAACCCCGTCTTTGATCAGCACGTTTTTCGAAGCATCCAGCAGGTAGAGCGATGGAATAGCCGAAATGTCATACAGGTCGCGGGTACGCATCAGCAAGCTGTCGTCATAGCCGTTGAGCCAGGCGCGGCGCAATGCCGCCCCGTCGGGACTCTCCTGCAAATCGCCAAACAACTCGGCCGTCCCCTTGCGGAACTCGCCCAGATCGGCATCGGGATAGACTCCGGCGATCTTCAGTTTCCCTTCGCGCACAAAGCGGCGTACCACAGGCGAGAACATAATGTCGGCCCGGATCTGGGCACAGGAATGGCACCCGGGGTTATTGATATACAGCAAGGTAAAAGGCGACCGGATGGCATAGAGCGACGTTCGGTAGCCCGTCACCCCTGCTTTCATGGCGGTGGTATCCGGCGAGATCGGCATCACGCGGAACGAAAAATCGGAGGCCTGATTCCCCACGCGGTTCTTGATCGCCATTTCGAGCTGGAAGGCCGGTTTGATCTTGCCTACCGAATCGATGTAGGGCGAAGCAAGCACAGCATCCAGCAGCGAGATAAACAGCGCCTCGTTGCGCACCGGCGAATTCGGATCGGCCAGCGGGCCGGAGAGGAACTCGTAGGCATAAGCGATCGAGGTACTGTCGCCGGCGTAGAGGGCCAGCAGCGAGTCGAGTTCGCGGTGCGCAGCCAGCGTATCCCCGTAGGCCGAAAGATCCACCACATGTTTCATAGCCTGCTGGCGCTTGACCTGTGGTTGTGTAAGAGAGGTCGGTTGTTTCGGGGCGTCTCCGCAAGCAAAGCACAGTGCGGCGCAGGCAGTGGTTAAAAGAAAAAATAATTGTTTCATGGCAATGGTGTCGACACCTTTGCAGGCGTCGAGAAAGGAGCAACGACTCCGCGGGACAGGGTTACTTTTTATTTCCGATGCGGTAGATGGCCGTGACTTTCAACTGGGTCGGGCCGATGTAATTGTCTTTGACCGATTCCTGGAATACGTTTTGCCCCTGTTGTTCGTCCCACTGGTACTTGTCGTATTCGTTGCGCAGGTAACCGACACCCACTCCGAACTCAAAGGCCCAATGACGCTTGACGGGAAGGTAGTAAGCATAGCTGATGCCGCCGCCGAGCGAGGTACCCTGGTAGCCCGTGCCGTCGAACATCATGTCGAAATCGGACCAAGTGCCGTACACGCCGAGCACGTGGCTTTTCTTGGCGCGGCTGTCGCTGAACCAGTAGCGGAATTCGGGGCGCGCGGCCACCGTGTTCATGCTGTACTTTGTCGAGCGGTCATCGCTGGTGTATGACCAGTAGGAATAGAGTCCGCTGGCCGCAATCGAAAAGTGCCGGCCGACATGGAACTCAAGTTCAAGGTTCGGGGCGGCGGCCAGCCAATAGAGCATGTTGGTCTTGACGCTAAGGTATTGGTCTACGCCGGGAGCTGCCAGCCCCTTGACCTTCCGGGTTTTCACCGGAACGGACTGCCCGTCGTACACGGGATAGGCGTTGGTCAGATAGGCTTCATATTGCCGCTGACGCTGGGCTTTCGACATGGTATCGACTACGGGGCGTTGCTGGGCGGTGGCCTCGAAAGTCATACAGGCCACAAGGGCGAACAAGGCCGTAACTACGGCTGTTTTTCTAAGATTTGTGCTGTTTCGGATCATTCTCTGTCGGGATTGAGAGGGTGAAGGCGGTAGGGATTCCGGTCATCGGATCGTTCGGAGTCCGCATCCGTGCAAATGCGATTAGCTGGAACAAAGGTATGAATTTTCAGCATTATCGTTTCAAACTCTTACATTTCGGGCATTCCTCCCTCTTTTTTACCCCGACATTTGGCAGTAACCCGAAAAAGGTTTTATCTTTGCTTCCGCAACGGTTCCCCGCAACACGCCAATGCGTCGCAGGGGACGAGGTACCGGAAAACCCAATGGTTACACCGGCTGCCGAAGAGGGAATGCCGTGTAAGTCGGCAACAGTTCCCGCTGCTGTAAGTTCCCGGGGCCCCGCGAGGGAGCCCGGATACGAACGAGGCAAGGCCCGCTTTTTGCCCTGTACCCCAGTGCAAAACCAGCGAAAGCCCCCTCCAGAAAACGTATCGGTTTTTGGATTTCTGCCACTGTTGCCCCGTCTGCCGGGGCGGCGGGAAGGCCCGGAAACAGGAACAAGTCAGAAGACCTGCCTTTGCAACCACAACAAAAACCACAGTGTTTTGCAACCTACGGTGAAATAGGTTGGGGTCAAAGGGGCAGTTCTTCCCTCTGCACACAAAACGAAGCGGCCGCCTTCAAAGAGCAAGCGTGATTCTCGCCACGCTCTGGCAAGGCAAAGATGCAAATTCCGTCGAAACGCCCGGAGCAAAACTCCCGCAACACCACCCGGAAAAGCACAAAGCGCCGCTGACCAGAAGCAGACATCTCCCCGTTTTCCTCTCGTATCATCTACTGTTCTTGCAGACCGGCAGGCCTCCCCGGGCCCGTGTCGTGTTGCGCGCGGCAGTTGCCTGCACGCTGTGGTTCGATTCAGAACCGAAAATGTTACGACTGTCACCATATCTCTTGTTTTTCGCAAGCCTGCCGGCCATCACCACAACGTGCCCGCGGGCCCTCGCATCGGTTTCCCGGCCTGCCGTTAGCGAACCTGCGATTGCTGCATCGGCAGGCAAGTCCGCAATCATCCGCGAAGAAGAGGCGCCCCGGCGCATTTACAATGCCGAGGCGGTGACCGTGACCACCGCAAGGGAGCTGAAAAACAGCGCCGTCACACGCACAGCCATCGATTCTGCCAGCATGGCGCGTGAACGGGGCCGCTCGCTGGCTGATCTGCTGGGCGACGGCTCCCCCCTTTTCGTGCGTACCAGCAGCAGCGGCGCACCGGCCACCGTATCGTTCCGCGGTGCCGCCGCCTCGCACACCCGCATCGAATGGAACGGCATCGGCATCGACAACCCGATGAACGGCGAAACCGATTTCTCGCGCATCCCCCTTTGGTTCGCCGACCGCGTGGAACTGCTGTACGGCGGCAGTTCGCTGCAGAACGGCGCCGGGGCGCTCGGCGGCAGCATCCTGTTAGGCACTACCCCGCGCTGGGACCGGGCCCTATACGGCGAGGTCTCGCAAGACATCGGTAGTTTCTCGACCTACCGCACCTTCGCTTCGGTGGGCAGCAGCGGCAAGAAGTTCCATGCCCGGGGCCGCTATTTCTACGAGAGTTCGCGCAACGATTTCGAATACCTTAACACGGCCATTCCCCCTTTCGCCGTCGAACGGCAGAAACAAGCCTTCTACTGGAACCAGGGAGTCGCCGCCGACCTGAATTTCCGCGCCCCTCGCGAACACTACCTCACACTGAACCTGTGGTGGCAGGAGGGCCTCCGTTCGTTCCCGCCCGTGATCTCGTACGAAGGGAACGGCCGCAACGAATCGCGGCGCGACCGCACGCTGAACGCCGTACTGAAATGGCAAAAGTTCGGTACGGCGGGCCTTGCCGCCAAGCCCTATAAATCCGAACTGCTCGTGGGGCTGAGTGTCCCTCAAATGGACTACCGGCAACAGACCAACGTTGGCTCCGGCATGCGCGACATCATCGACTCGCACAGCAAAGCCCAAAGTTTTTACAACAAATACAGTTTCGAGATCGACCTCTCGGCTAAAACCGTGCTGCGCCTACTAGCCAACGCCAACTTCTACGACGTCAGCTCGCTCGACCGTGTCCGAAGCGAAGGATACAGCGCCCGGCGCACCGAACTCGGCCTGACGGCGGCGGTATACCATCGCTTCGGTCAACGGCTGAACACCTACCTGCTGTTGCGCGGCGAATACGCCGACGACACGTTCACTCCGCTGATTCCTTCGGCCGGGGCCGAATACGGGCTCATCGACCGCGGCGCGCACTACCTGGGCCTGCACCTGAATGCCACCCGCAACTACCACCGCCCCACCCTCAACGACCTCTACTGGCGCCCCGGAGGAAACCCCAACCTGCTGCCCGAAGAGGGGGTCACGGGCGACTTCGGACTGGCGTATAGCGGCCAGGCGAATGCGCTTAGCTTCAACGTCTCGGTGAACGGCTATATGTCCCGGATCGATCACTGGATTCTCTGGCTTCCCGTGGGTCAGAGCGCCTTCTGGTCGGCGCAGAACCTGCGTCAGGTGTTCGCCCGCGGAATCGAAGCACTCGCCAAGGCCAAATGGCAGGCGCCACACAGTCTCTGGCACGCCAACCTGACCGCCAACTACGCCTACACCCGCACCACCAACCAAGAAGCCCTGAGCCCCGGCGACCAGTCGGCCGGCAAGCAATTGCCCTACATCCCCATCCACAAAGCCACCGCCACCGCCGAGATCGCCTACGGCAATTACTATTTCAATTACCGCTGGAACTACGTCAGCGAGCGTTTCACGACCACCAGCAACGTATCGCAATACAGGCTCCCCGCCTATTCGCTCTTTGGGCTAGCCATCGGCGGCAGCGTACCACTGACCCGGCCTGCCCGCCGCTCAGACGGGCTCCGCGCCGAGGCCGAACTGCGGATCGACACCCTGTTCGACACCGACTACCAGGCCGTGTTGTGGCGCCCCATGCCGGGCCGCAACTACACCGCGCGGCTGCGACTGGTCTTCTAACTCATGCCCATATGTCATCCTGAGGCGCGAGCCGAAGGATATCGGGTAGATCGAAAGAACAAATTAACCTAACATAATAAACCACTATGAAAACAACAGGAAAACTATTACTGACCCTCGGCCTTGCCGCCGCGGCCTTCACCGGTTGCAAGAAAGACGACTACCATGCCGGACCCGGCGAGAACGCCCGACACGGCGTATTCGTTTGCAATCAGGGCGTGTTCAATCAAAACAACGCCTCGATCTCGTTCTACGACCCGGCAGCGGACACCGTAGCTACCAACTTCTCGTTCCTTTACAATGGCCAACCGTTCCCTGTGGGCGACGTGGCGCAGAGCATGGTCATCCACAAGGGCAAATGCTTTACTGTGGTAAATAACTCGGGCAAGATTTACGTAACCGATGCCAAGACCAACGCCCACCTCGGCAAAATTGACGGGCTCACCTCGCCGCGCTATGTCGCCATCGTAAACGACACCAAAGCTTATGTCACCGACCTGTACAGCAACAACATCACCATCTTCAATCCGACCACGCTTGAGAAAACAGGGACGATCGCTGTGGGTGTCGGCACCGAGGCCATCGTGGTGATCGGCAACTACGCCTACACCTGCTGTTGGGATTATATGACCGGGAATCAGGTATTCAAGATCGACACCGCCACCGACGAGATCGTGAATAATGTGACCGTAGCCCTGCAACCCAACAGCATGGCAGTAGACCAGAGCGGTAAACTGTGGGTGCTTTCCGATGGCGCTTATGGGGCCGAGGATGCCACACTCACCCGAATCAATCCGGAAACGCTGGCCATCGAGCAGACGTTTTCTATCACGGCTGCTTTCGGGGCCGGTTCTTCGCCTTCGAAACTGTGCGCCAACGCCTACGGCAACAAGCTCTATTTCCTGAATAAGACAGCCGGATCTGCCCCCAACTGGATTGACAGCAACAGCGGGGTCTATGAAATGGAGATTACTGCCACGCAGCTTCCCTCCGAGGTAATGATCCCGGGAGGAACACGCATCTTCTACGGGTTAGGTATCGACCCTTCGGATAACACCATCTACATCAGCGATGCAGCGGATTACCAACAGCCGGGCACCGTGCTGCACTACTGTTGCAAAGGCAACCTGCTGTCGACCTTCACCGCCGGTATATCGCCGGGCGGGTTCTGCTTCAAGTTGCAATAGCCTTACCCCTCTCGTCATGGCGAGAAAAATATAGCGGTACGCCGAAACAGCCCTGCGCCGAAAGGAATCGGGCATAGGCTTACCTTACCGCTATATATAGTACCCTTTGTTATCCCCCGTTGGCGGCGGGTGGAAACGAACCGCAGGCGAGTGTTACAACCCTCCGCATGGAGCGCCGGCGGACTGCCGGAATCGCTTGCACGATCCGGGTAACAAACACTCCCTAAATACAGGGAGCATGATTGCGGATAAGTATTTAAAAAGCCGCCCTGCAAATGCAGGGCGGCTTTTGTGTTAGAGGGCCCGGAATCGGTCTATTCGCATTCGTAGCACGACTTGATGTAGTGGTGGTGCGGGCCGAAGCGCTCGAAAGCGGCCTTGTCGAGCATCTCGCGGTGGGCGGGATTGGCCACGCTGATGATCAGGCGGGCGCGCTCCTGCAGGGTCTTGCCGTAGAGGTCGACGGCACCGTATTCGGTCACGAACCAGTGCATGTGGGCGCGCGTGGTCACCACACCTGCGCCTTCGGAGAGCATCGGGGATATCTTGCTCAACCCCTTGTTCGTAGACGAGGGCATGGCGATAATGGCCTTGCCGTCCTGCGAAAGCGACGCCCCGTAGATGAAGTCGACCTGCCCGCCCACGCCCGAATAGTGTTTCGGGCCGAGCGAGTCGGCGCAGATCTGGCCTGTGAGGTCAACCTGCAAGGCCGAGTTGATGGCCGTCACCCTGGAGTTCTTGGAAATAATGAACGGGTCGTTGGTGTAAGCCACATCTTTCATAAGCACGGCGGGGTTATCGTCGATGAAGTCATATACCCGCTGGGAACCCATTAGGAACGTGGACACCATTTTACCTTTGTCGATGCTTTTGTTGGCACCGTTGATCACGCCTTTCTCGACGAGCGGCAACACGCCGTCGGCAAACATTTCGGTGTGGATACCGAGGTTCTTGTGGCTGCCGAGCTGGGCAAGCACGGCGTTGGGGATGGCGCCGATGCCCATCTGCAGGCAGGCTCCGTCTTCGATCAGTGCGGCGCAGTGCTTGCCGATGGCCACTTCGATGTCGGTGGGCTCGGTGAAGTGGGCCTCTTCGAGGGGTTCGTCGTTGGCGCAGAAGATATCGATCATCGAAGCGGGGATCATTGCATCGCCGAACGCGCGGGGCACGTATTTGTTGATCACGGCGATCACGTGGTCAGCGCATTCTACAGCGGCCAGCGTGGCGTCGACCGACGTGCCGAGCGACACGAAACCGTGCTTATCGGGGGGAGACACCTGGATCATCGCCACGTTGATCGGCAGCGCGCCGCAGCGGTAGAGTTTCTGGGTCTCGCTCAGGAACACGGGGATGTAGTCGGCGAACCCGGCCTGGGTCTGCTTGCGCAGGTTGCCGCCCACGAAGAACTGGTCGGCCTGGAAAATGCCGGCATATTTTTCGTCGGCATAGGGGGCCGGGCCTTCGGTGTGGAGGTGGTGGATGTGCACGTCCTTGAGTTCGCCGCGGTCGCCGCGCTTCATCAGCGCCTCGATCAGCGTGTGGGGGGCTGTGGCCACCGAGCTCAGGTGGATGTGGTCGCCGCTTTTTACAACTTTGACGGCCTCGTCGGGGGTCACGATCTTGATGGTGTGATTCATGGGTATATGGTTGATTTTGTATTTTGGTTTTTATTGTAATACGCTTTGTTGCACTTCTATTCTATTGACCTTGAACAGGGCGATACTGCCCACGCGGATGTGGCAGAGAGACGGGGGTGGCCCCTGTCGTCCCGAAAACGGACGGCTCAAACCCGGCAATCTACCAACGATCTTTGTTGTATGTCCTGGGCTTGGGGTATGGGTGGTACTCGGTAGTGGAATTGCCACCCCAAAGGTATTGGAGCTGCTGCCCGTTACGTCCGAAAGGCGGATACGCCGGAGTTCCTGCATCCATATAGGGGGTTGTGGAGGGGTCATAGGGCCTGTAGGTATAGGATGGCAACCCTCCCTCAAAAATCCAGGAGGTGAATGAGGTTACGGTCTCCCAGTTTTTTGCGGTTTTCGCAGCCTGGCGCTGTTCGTTGCGCACACGATCCATAGCCCGGTCGATTTGTTCCCTATAACTTAGGGCGTAGGAGGTCGACGGGGGAGGTGTCCCTTCGGGAGCCCGATAATTGATTAATGCGGCACGAACTGAAAGCTGTTGGGCCTTGGCTTGGTCACAGCCAACCGTCGTTAAAGCAAACACTGCGGCAAACGATGCTGCGGCGAAGATAAGCGTTTGTCTTTTCATAAGTGGGGGTTCATGTAAATTACAACTGAACGTTTTGATTAGCGAAGGTGCGGCCGTTTTGCACGGCCGGTTCCGGGTGTGAAACCGAAGAATAGGAATCTATTCATTGTCCGACGGCGGCGATCAGCTCCAAGGCTTTTGTCATGGCCTGTTCGGCGGACACTTCGACGTCGGGATAGACGCCGTGAAACTGCTTGCCATTGGAGCCATAGCCTGTAAATTTCTTAAACGAGACCCCGTAATCTATCTTCGTATTGGGTAGCTTCAAATAGCACACGTCGCCGAATGAGTCTATGAGCCCTCCCGTTTCTTCGCCCACAATGGTTCCCATCTTAAAATAATGGAAGGCCCACGCAAAGTCAGCGGCCGACGAAAAGCTGCGATTACCGGTCAACAAATAGACCTTACCCGTATATCGCAAGGGGTTATCACGCAAAGGATTAAGCTCCTCGACAGCGTAGTGTATGATCTCACCTTCCTTGACATTCTCTTCGTAGCCTTTAGCTTTAAAGCGGCTCACTTTGACATCGACCTCGCCATACTGTTTGAACGGAACGGGCGATATATACTGGAAAAATTCGTCTCCGATGGCAGAATTCCCGCCGCCGTTGTTACGGATGTCGATAACCAGGTTCCCGATGTTGCGTTCTTTCAACACGGTGAAAGTGCTGTCCAGGAAGGGACGCACCTGGTCTTCTCCTTTAAAATTCCGGAAATCGATCACGGCCACATTTGCTGCCGTATCCACCTTTGCTAATTCGTAGTAATATTGACGTTGGGGTGACGCGGGAGGTTCCGCCTCTCTTCGCTGGCGGAATATTTCGGCGAATGTGAGAAACGAAACCGCCGGGGTTGTCTTCGTATGGGTATTCCCCTGCGGATCGCGGTACACTATGTCGAATTCATCGGCCGGATACAGCGAATACATCAAGAAGATAAAATGCTGATAATTAAGAGACTCCAAGCGAAAATTGAATTGTTCCCCGCTGAAATAGCTCGCCATCCGCTCTATGATCGTCCGCGTAGCAATCCCGTTGATACTCAATATACGGGATTTTACCGGGATCGTATTTTCGAGGGAGGAACCGTCCAGGATGACCACGACCGAAGTGTCCCTTTTCTCTATCATCACAGCATACGGAAATAACAACGAGTTTTGCGTAAGCCTGTCGTCCGGAATAAAATACACTCCCGTATGCCCGTCGCCGAGCGAGGCCGTAAGGGGAGCTATTTCGAGATAGAATTCGCTCCGGGTCATCGAGTCGCGCAGCCCGGCTTTCACTCGGGCGACCTCTTTGTAGAACTGCTTTTTCTTGACTACCGTATATGGATCGGGATGCACCTCTTCGATGGTACTGACCAATGTATCGAGGTCGGCGACCAGCGCGGCGCGCGAAAAGCGTTGCTGCGCCACGGCGGCCTGTAATCCCAGGACGGCGATGGCGACTGTCAAAAATGTGGTGACGAATAGTTTTTTCATAGTGTTTTATGTTTTAGCGGATGAATATCCCTTAAAACATAAGACGTTGCCCGGGGGGGGGTCGGATTTGTTTTTCTGCGCGGTCGGGCGCAGTTTTTTATTCGTGTCATCCTGAGCGGAGCGAAGGATCTTGGCAGATTATCATTCTTTGCGGTCGGGCGCATGCGCCCGACGGTTGAGCATTTCGCAATTTTACCGGTTCGCGGTAACGCGAACCGGTAAAATTGCCGAGGGTATCGCGCTCAAGCCGCGCGGGCTGGGCCAGAGGCCCTTTTTCCCCATCCAGACCACGCGGCAAAACCGGGTGCGCGGACGCACCTACCAACCCAGTATCCACGCGAACACCAGCGGGGCGACGATCGTGGCGTCGGACTCGATGATGAACTTCGGGGTGTCGATGTCGAGCTTGCCCCAGGTGATCTTCTCGTTAGGCACAGCGCCGGAGTACGAGCCGTACGAGGTGGTGGAATCCGAAATCTGGCAAAAATAGGCCCAGAAAGGCACGTCGGTCCATTCGAGGTCCTGGTACATCATCGGCACCACGCAGATCGGGAAGTCGCCCGAAATGCCGCCGCCGATCTGGAAGAACCCAACCCCGGCACCACCGCTGTTGGCGCGATACCACTCGGTCAGGAAGATCATCGTTTCGATACCGTTCTTGATGGTCGAGGCCTTCAGTTCGCCCTTGATCACGTACGAGGTGAAGATGTTGCCCATCGTGCTGTCTTCCCAACCCGGCACGATGATCGGCAGATTCTTTTCGCAGGCGGCCAGCATCCAGCTGTCCTTGGGGTCGATCTCGTAATATTGTTCGAGGCAGCCGCTGCGGATCAGCTGGTACATGAACTCGTAAGGCAGGTAGCGTTCGCCTTTGGCGTCGGCAGTTTTCCAAATCTTCTCGATGTGCCCCTGCAGGCGGCGGAACGCCTCTTCCTCGGGAATACAGGTGTCCGTCACGCGATTCATGTGGTTATCGAGCAGTTCGCGTTCCTGTTCGGGGGTCAGGTCGCGGTAGTTCGATACCCGTTTGTAGTGCGAGTGGGCCACCAGGTTCATCAGGTCTTCCTCAAGGTTGGCGCCGGTGCAGGTAATGATCTGCACTTTGTCCTGGCGGATCATTTCGGCCAGCGAAATGCCGAGCTCAGCGGTGCTCATCGCGCCGCCCAGGGTGATCATCATCTTGCCGCCCTTTTCGAGGTGGGCTTCGTAGCCTTGGGCCGCGTCCACGAGGGCGGCGGCGTTAAAGTGGCGGTAGTGGTGTCGGATAAACTGCGAAACAGGTCCTTTTTTCATTTCCTTAGGTTGTTGTGAATTTTATAACAGGTACGAAGGTAGCGATTTTAATGTCATCCCGAGCGTAGGCGAGGGAACTTCTCAATGATGAAAAAGGAAAGCCTCTCTGACGCCTCGGCTATGGCTTGGGATGACATGAGAATACACTCCTGGCGGTTAATACACGAAGCTGCTGCCACCGAGGAATTCGCGCAGGATCGAGGTGGGCGGCACTTCGTGGTCGGGAATCTCGACGAAGTAGTCGAGAAACTTGAGCAGGCGCAGCGCCTCGGCATATTCGGGCGTGTTGGCAGGAACCTGGGCCAGCAGCGGCTGGGCGTAACGCTTGAGGATCGATATCTCGAAAAAGAGCGACGTGTTGAACATCACGTCGGCCTGTTCCTGGTAGGGGAAGATATTCTTGTCCTCGCCGCGGCGCACGCTGAGCCACCCCTTGAGGGTGTCGTAGGCCGAGCGGCCGCGGTAGTTATGGTCGCGCACGATGCGGCGCAGCAGGCGGTTATCGGTGGTCGATATGACGCTCGTATTGTCGAGCGAGAGGGTGGTCAGCGCCGAAGCGTAGACTTTGTATTTCAGGTGGTCGGCGATGTGTGGGGTGAGTTTCGGGTTCAGGCCGTGGATGCCCTCGACGATGAGTATCCCGCGCTCGTCGATCTGCAACACGTTTCCGCTGGGTTTGCGTATGCCGGTAATGAAGTCGAACCGGGGAAGATCGACGGGCTCGCCGGCAAAGAGTTTGAGCAAGTCGGCGTTGAAAGCCTCGACATCGATGGCCTCGATGGCCTCGAAGTCGAAGTCTCCTTTTTCGTCGCGGGGCGTGTGTTCACGGTCGACGAAGTAATCGTCGAGCGAGATCAGGTGAGGCGAAAGGCCGAGCACCTTGAGCTGGATGGCCAGCCGCTTCGACAGCGTGGTCTTGCCGCTCGACGAAGGGCCGGCCACGAAGATGATCCGTACGCCCCCCTGGTTGTGGCGTTCGAGGATCCGGTCGGCAATCCCCGCAAAGTTCTTTTCCTGTAGGGCCTCGCCGATCTTGATCATTTCGCTGGTGTGGCCGCTCAAAATGCGGGAGTTAAGCGTCCCGACATCGGACACTTTGAGGATATCGGCCCACACCTTGTTCTGCTGGAAGACCGAGAAGAGCTTGGGTTCGAGCTGCATCGGCTCGACCTGCGTATGGTCGTCACGCCGCGGGGTGCGTAACACGAAACCACCGCCGAAAAAGCTGAGGTCGAACACTCCGAGGTAACGCGTCGAGGTGACCATCGCGCCATAGAAATAACCGTTCAGGCCGCCCAGGTTATAGACGGTGACAAAATATTCTGGGCGGGTTTCCAGCAGCGATTTTTTGTCGTCCATACCTTGGATATGGTACATCTCGCTGGCTTCGGAGAGCAGGACTTTGGAGCGCACGAGGGGAATATCGAGATCGACCAGCACGTGCATCCGCTGCTTGACGGCCTCGACGGTCTGCTCGGTGACGGCTCCGATGCCCTCAATCTCGCAGTAATAGCCGCGGGCGGCGGTATAGAGTATCCTGAGCTTTCCTTCGGGATAGAGGTCGTGTACGGCTTTCTGGAGCAGGAAAAAGAGCGATCGGGTATAGACCCGCATACCGTCGACACTGGTTTGCTCCACGAACCGTAGACTTTTGGGCGAGTAGATGCGGAAGTTGAGTTCCTTCAGCTTGTTATCGGCAAAGCAGGCAATCACGGGCGAGCAGGTGCGCAACGAGAGCATCTCAAGCACGTGGCCGAGCTTCGACCCTTGGTCGACAAAGAAGGTCGCGCCGTTGTTTTCGCAATATACCTGTATGGGTTTTGCTTCCGTTTGTGCCATAAGATTATTTCGTGTGACGTATCCGTCATTGCAAGGAGATATCCCTCGACTTTGCGCGGGACAGGCTCCACAATCCGCCCTTTTTTAGGAAGATTGCTTCGTCGGCCTAACAGGCCTCCCCGCAATGACGAATAGGCGTTTTTATTATCATTTTACTTTGCCGCCAGGCAGGCCAGGGCGATCGAATAGAGTTTCGAGCGTTCGCTGTCGCCGCGCGAGGTGAGCACGCAAGGGGCCGAAGCGCCCACGACCATGGCGGCCAGTTCGGCACCGCACAGTTTGGTCGCACTCTTGAAGAATACGTTGGCGCTTTCGATGTTCGGAAACACGAGGCAGTCGGCATCACCGGCCACGGAGCTTGCCAGTTTCTTGACGGCTGCGGTTTCGGCATCGAGAGCCACGTCAAGGGCCAGCGGACCGTCGACCACGGCGTTTCCGAGCTGTCCCCGGTCGCCCATCTTGGCAATGATGGCGGCGTCGATGCACGACGGGATCCCGGGGAGCATCTGTTCGGTAGGGGCGATCATCGCGACCTTCGGCTCTTTGATGTCGAGCAGGCGTGCCACATCGAGCACATAGCGGGTCAGCGCGATCTTCTGAGCCGTATCGGGGGCGGGGATCACCGCCACGTCGGCGATGGTGAGCAGTTTGTGGTACTGGGGCAGTTCGACCACGGTCACGTGGCTGAGCGTGGCTTTGGGAGGCACGAGCCCTCCGTCGCGCGAGAGAATACCACGCATGTATTTGTCGGTGCTCACGAGGCCTTTCATCAGGATCGAGGCTTCGCCTGCACGCACCATGCGCACGGCTTCGGTCACGCAGGCAGTATCGCTGCCGCACTCTACGATCTGTATTCCGCCGAGCGGCACGCCGCATTCGGCGGCAGTTTGTCCGATCACGGCGCGGTCGCCGAACAGGACCGGCTCGACAAGGCCCGCCTCCACCGCATCGCGTACGGCCTGCAACGTATGGGCGTCCTGCGCATAAGCCACGGCCATCCGGCGGCGCCCCCCCGTGGCGGCTTTCGCCACCAGTTGTTCGAGTTTGGTGATCATAATATGAATCTTCTTTTTAGCATGTCATCCTGAGCGCCCGCGAAGGGTCTCAGGCAGAAACAGTTATTCAAAGTTACTATCCGATATCCTTCACGGGCACCCAGGATGACATCGGAGAAGAGCGGCGGGATTATTTCTTGGCCTTGGCGGTAATGTGCTCCACTTTTACCGTGAAGGTCAGCGTACGGTGGAATGATTTTTCCATGTAGATCTCACCCGTGGCGGCATACCCGGCGCTGTATTTACGCACCAGTCTCCGAAGGGCGAGGCGTTTTTCGTCGTCGGAAGGGACGAGGTTCACTGTCCCGAATACCATAACGCTCTCGTACAGAGTGGTGAACTTATCGGACAGCGGTTGCGTACGGCCCACCACGCAGAAAGTCACTTTCCCGCCATTGCGGCGCATAGCTTCGAGTTTCTGCCCCTCGGGTGCGCAATGGAAATAAAGTTCCCCGGCCGCACAGTCATAGGCAAAGTTGATCGGAACACCGTAGGCGTAACCATTGCCGTCGGTCCCGGCACAGAGGAAGCCGTACTCGGCGGTTTCGAGCAGTTCTTGCGCCCTTTGCTCGTCGAGCAGGCGGTCCTGGCGGCGTACTTCGCGGAAATCTCCCATACTTACATTTCTTACTTTATTGCCAAAAGTCAATAGCGGGCTCTTTCCACGTCATTCCGGGCGTAACCGCGGGATTTGTATCATGCTGATTCTGAGAAAATTCCTCGCCTGCGCCCGGGATGACAGGCGCCGGGACAGGCGAAGGAGTTATTCCGGTTTCGACCGGAGCAGGCGGTAAGTGTCCGAAGCGATCACCAGTTCTTCGTTGGTGGTGGCGGCCACGACTTTGACGGGCGAATCGGGCCGCGAGATCACACGGTCGACACCGTTGGCGTGATTATTGGCCTCGTCGTCGATAATGATCCCGAGGGGCTCCATGCCTTTGCAGGCTCCGGCGCGCGGCATGGCCGAGTTCTCCATGATACCGCCCGTGAATACCAGCAGGTCGGCGCCGCCGAGTTCGGCGATATACGAACCCACGAAACGTCGGATGCGGGTCAGGAACATGGTTTGCGCGAGTTGGGCCTTCTCGTTACCGGATTCGGCGGCGGCCAGCACGTCGCGCCAATCGGACGACACGCCGCTCACGCCGAGCAGGCCCGATTGTTTGTTGATGATGTCCGAGGCTTTCTGGGTGTTGATTCCCTCTTTTTCCATGATGTAGAGCAGCACGCCGGGATCGAGCTGGCCACAGCGGGTACCCATCATCAGGCCGTCGACCGGGGTGAATCCCATCGACGTGTCGATCGACTTGCCGTTGCGGATGGCGGTGATCGACGCGCCATTGCCCACGTGGCAGGTAATGATGCGGGAGTTGTGGAAATCGGTACCGGTCATTTCACAGGCCTTCTGGGCCACGTATTTGTGGCTTGTGCCGTGGAAACCGTAGCGGCGGATGCGGTGCTCTTCGTAGTATTTGTAGGGGATGGCGTAGAGGTAGGCCTCGCGCGGCATGGTCTGGTGGAACGAGGTGTCGAACACAGCCACCTGCGGGATGGTGGGCAGCAGTTTCTCGATCGAAAGGATCCCTTTCAGGTTGGCCGGGTTGTGGAGCGGGGCCAGTTCGAAGCAGTTTTCGATCTTTTGCTTCACGGCCGGCGTCACGATGGCGCTGTCGGTAAAGTACTCGCCGCCGTGGGCCACACGGTGTCCGGCCGCGGCGATCTCGTTCAGCGACGAGATCACGCCGTGGTGTTCGTCGGTCAGGGCCGCCAGCACCATATTGATCCCCACCGAGTGATCGGGGATACTTTGCACGAATTCATATTTGGGTTTATCGGCGGGTTTGTGGGTCAGCACGCCGTCGGTGAGGCCGATGCGCTCCACCTGCCCTTTAGCGAGCAGGCGGTTGTCGTTGGGGCCGCTCATCTGGATGAGCTGGTATTTGATCGAGGAGCTTCCGCAGTTCAGTACGAGGATAATCATTTCGGGTCGGGTCTATGTGTTCGGTTTGGTTTATTTCTGGGATTGGGCCTGGCAGGCAGTGATGGCCACGAGGCTGACGATGTCGCTCACCGAACATCCGCGCGAGAGGTCGTTGATCGGGGCGGCCATACCTTGCAGTACCGGGCCGATGGCTTCGGCGTCGGCCAGTCGCTGCACGAGTTTATAGGCGATGTTACCCACTTCGAGCGTGGGGAAGACGAGGACGTTGGCGCGGCCGGCGATCTTGCTGTCGGGCGCTTTCTTGCTGCCGATCCCGGGCACAATAGCGGCGTCGGCTTGCAATTCGCCGTCGATCTTCATATCGGGGGCCATCTGCTGGGCGAGGCGGGTGGCTTCGACCACCTTGTCGACCATGGGGTGTTTGGCCGAGCCTTTGGTCGAGAAACTGAGCATGGCGATACGCGGCTCGATGCCTACGATAGCCCGGGTAGTACGTCCGGTTTCGACGGCGATTTCGGCCAGTTCCGGGGCGGTGGGATCGGGATGCACGGCACAGTCGGCGAAGACCATCATGCCGTTCTCGCCGTAGTGCTTGTCCTTGAGGAGCATGATAAAAGCACCAGAAACGACACTCACGCCCGGTTTGGTCTTGATGTACTGGAATGCGGGACGGAGTACGTCGCCCGTGGCGTTGTCGGCGCCGGCCACTTCGCCGTCGGCGTCGCCGGCCTTGATCATCATCACCGACAGGCAGAGCGGGTTTTCGATCAGGCGTTCGGCTTCGTCGCGGGTCAGGCCCTTCGAGGCGCGGAGTTCGAGCATCATATCGATGTAGGCACCGCGGCGGGGATTGTCGAGCGGATCGACCATCACGGCCTTGTCGATATGGGAGAGCCCCTGGTCTTCGGCCATTTCGCTTAGTTTGGCGGGATTGCCGATGAGTATGATGTCCGCAATGCCTTCGCCGAGGATCTCGTCGGCGGCGCGGAGCGTACGGAGTTCGAAACTTTCGGGAAGCACGATGCGCATCCGGCGCGAGCGTGCCTGTTCTTTGATTCTGTCGAGTAATTGCATCTTTTCCTGGCTGATTGGGCCGCATATACGGCGTAAAAGGCAAAGGTAGCAATTTTTGCCCGTTTAGCCCAGAGGAATCCACGCAATAAACACCATATCATCCTGAACGCAGCGAGGGATCCCGGGCGAAAAGCTATTTCTACCCGGGATCCCTCGCTGCGTTCAGGATGATATGTTAAGAATAACTACTTTTTCGGCGCATTCATCACGCGGTTCTGGTGGCCGATGCTCTCCATGTGGATGGCGTTCAGGATGATATTCAGAAATTCGGGCGAGAGGCCGAGTGCCGGAGCGTTGGCCAACACCCTCTTCACGATGTCTTCCCAGCGGCTCGACTGGAGGATGGCTACTTCGTTGTCACGCTTGATTTCGCCGATCTGCTCGGCGACATTCATGCGCCGGCTGAGCAGGGCAAAGAGCTCGGAATCGAACTGGTCGATCTGGCTGCGCAGGGTTTCGAGCGCCCGTTGGAACTCCGGTTTATCGACTGCCTCCTTGCGCCAGACAATGCTCTCGACCAGCTCTTTGAGCGCGGCGGGGGTCACCTGTTGCGCCGCATCACTCCAGGCCTTGTCGGGATCGCAGTGGCTTTCGATAATCAGGCCGTCGTACATCAGGTCTGCCGCTTCCTGCGCGATGCCCTGCAACCATTCGCGGTTACCGCAAATGTGCGACGGGTCGCAGATCATCGGCACGTCGGGCATCCGCATCCGCATCTCGACGGCCAGATGCCACAGCGGCGCGTTGCGGTACTGCGAAACGCCGTAGGACGAGAATCCGCGGTGGATCAGCCCCACATCCTCGATGCCGGCTTTCTGGAGGCGCTGCACTGCCCCGCCCCACAGGTCGATGTCGGGGTTCATCGGGTTTTTGACCAGCACGGGAATTTTCACGCCGCGCAAGGCATCCGAAATATCCTGCACACTGAACGGGTTGACTGTGGTGCGGGCTCCGATCCACAGCAGGTCGACGCCGAATTCGAGGGCGCTCTCGACGTGTTTGGCAGTGGCCACTTCGGTCGCCACGGGAAGCCCGGTTTCGGCTTTAGCCTGCGCCAGCCACGCGAGCCCTTTCAGCCCGGAACCCTCGAAAGAGCCGGGTTTGGTGCGGGGTTTCCAGATGCCGGCCCGGATCACGTCGACCACACCGGTGGCGGCCAGTTGGCGGCAGGTTTCGAGGGTCTGTTCCTGGGTCTCGGCGCTGCACGGGCCCGAGATGATAAGTGGTCGTTTCGCCTTCAGCGAGAGTGGTTTTGAATTTGTCGGTTTCATATTCTCAATCGGTTTATTTTTCAGGTGTTATAGGGGCGAATTCGCAGAACTAACCAATGATCCGCCCTATGCTATTCGCTTTGCGGATCGAACTTTCGAGGCCGCCGGCGTCGTCGCGCTCGATCATCTGGCGGATGATCTGGAGCTGGTGGATGTGTTCGCGAAGCACGTCGAGCACATTGTACTTGTTCTTCATCAGGATCGGCACCCACATCGAGGCCGGACTCTTGGCCAGACGCACGGTGCTCTCGAAACCGCCGCCCGCCAGATCGAATATCTTTCCTTCTTCACGCTCTTTTTCGAGCACCGTAAGCGCCAGCGCGAACGAGGTGATGTGCGAGATATGGCTCACATAGGCCACGTGCAGGTCGTGTTCCTCGGCGCCCATATAGATCAGGTTCATCCCGATGCGGACGTAAATATCCTCGACCTGCGCCAAGGCATCGGGATCGGAACGCTCCTGTTCGCCGATCACCACGGCACGACCCGCAAAAGCGCCTCGCACGGCGGCCGACGGGCCCGAATACTCGGTACCCCACATCGGGTGCGTAGGCACGAAACGCCCGCGGTTCGGGTGCCGGGCGATCACCTCACAAAGCTCCTGTTTGGTCGAGCCCATGTCCATAACGACCTGTCCGGGTATGACCCGGTTCAGCAGTTTCACGGCAGCCAGCGGAATGGCTCCCACCGGAATGGCCAGCACCACAAGGTCGGCGCCCTCGGTGGCTTCGTCGGCAGGCACGATCCGGTCGACCAACCCCAGTTCGAGGGCTTTCGCCGCATTGGCCGGGTCTGATTCGACACCCGTAATGACGCCCCCGTCCTGTATCAGGCCGTGGTCGCGCAGGGCGAGAGCAAAAGAGCCCCCCATGAGGCCGAGGCCTATTATCGTTACATTTTTCATATTGATCTATATATTTACGTTTCCCTGTCTTGCCTGTAAGCAAGTCAGCCCGCATCCACCCCCACGGAGGCTGAAGTCTGCACCTTCGGTGGCGATTCATCCCTCTGCCGGCTGCGGGAGCGGCCCCTCCGGGCATAGCACTGTGGTGTTATACTTTTATTCTTTCCAACGCCTGCTCCAACGTCACTGTATCGGCACAAAGCGATACGCGGATGTAACGCTCGCCGCCCGAGCCGAAAATCCCGCCGGGCGTCACAAATACGTTTTTATCATACAGCACGCGGTCGATGAACTCGTAACAATCCGGCGCACCGGAGGGCAAGGCCCCCCATTCGAAGAGTCCCATCTGCCCGGGCGCTACTCGGCACCCGAGAGCCTGCAACAACTCAACGGCCAGCGGTTCGCGCTCGCGGTAGGCGGCATTCATCTGCGCATACCACTCGTCGCCGAGGCCAAGCGCCACGACGGCGGCGCGTTGCAGCGGGATGAACGGCGCATTGTTCAGGTTGCTCTTGTAGCGCAGCACAATGTCGAGCACGTCGCGGCGGCCGACCATCGTGGCAATACGCCATCCGGCCATGTTGTGGCTTTTGCTGAGCGAATTGAGCTCCACGGCCACCTCGCGCGCACCGGGCACAGCCAGCAGGCTTTGTGGCCGGTCGTTGCGCACGAAACTGTACGGGTTGTCGTGCACAAGCAGGATGCCGTGCTGGCGGGCAAACGCCACGAACCGCTCGAACAGCCTCTCGGCCGGAGGGGTTCCGGTGGGCATGTGCGGGTAGTTCAGGATCATCATCTTCACCTGCGACAGCTCCGGCATCCGTTCGATGGCCTCGAAATCGGGCATCCAGCCGTCCGCTTCGCGCAGGTCGTAGGTCACACATTCGCCTTCGGAAAGTCTGACCGCCGCCGCATAGGCCGGGTAGCCGGGATTGGGGATCAGTACCTTGTCGCCCTTATTGATGTACGCCTGACACAGGAAGATCAACCCCTCTTTCGAGCCGTAAAGGGTCTGCACCTCGGTCAGCGGGTCGAGCGTGACACCGTAGCGGCGCCCATACCACCCCGCAATGGCTTCGAGCAGCGCGGGCAACCCCTTGTACGAGGCATAGCCGTGATTGCGGGGGTCGAGGGCGGCGCGGTGCAGCTCTTCGATCACCGCCGGATGGGGCGGCTGGTCGGGGCTGCCGATCCCGAGGCTGATGATGTCGCGCCCTTCGGCACGGAGCCGGTCGATCTCGGCCAGTTTTTTCGAGAAGTAGTACTCGCCTACTCCCTGAAGTCGTTCGGCGATTTTCATTTCATCCATGCTATTCAACGTTTACTCCATCCATTTTACGAATCTTTCGCTCTCAAATTCTTTTTGCCGTTCCGCCGGATTTTTAGGGTATCCGACCGCACAACCATCCAGCGCATAACTCCCCTTTTCCAGACCCAGCAACGCCATAAAATCTTTGTTGGCGGAGAGGGTGCCTGTGGCCGATACCAGTTGGAAGCCGAGCCCGAGTCCGGTCGCCGTGAGCCACATATTCTGCATGGCATGGGCCATCGACTGTTTCTCGACCGGAGGAAATCCCTTCTTCTCGGCCAACACGATGAAATAGGCCGCATGGTCTAACGCAGGAATGCCATTTCTTGCGATTCCGTTCACCCGGTTGGCAAAAGTTTGCATCTTCGGTTTCAAAAACGGCAACAGGCGCAATACGCGGTTCAGTTTTTTGGCGTTCCTGCGCATTTGGGCAAGTAATATCCTATGGGCTTGCTCCATGGCCCCGGTGCCCTGGCGGAAAACGAAGATACGCCTGATCCGGTCGAGCGGAATACCGGTCGCTCCCCCGTAGGGGGCATACACAGCGGATTCCAGAATATCAGTGATCTGCGCCTCCGGCGGAATCCCGTTTGAGAAGTTCCGGGTGGAACGGCGGTTCTTGACAATTTCCAGGAGCGTAGGGGTGGTGGGTTCCATTATATGCTAAAAAGTTTTTGAATTTCCTAAACCGGTAATTCACGACTGGGTCATGCGCCCCTTTTGATACTCGCCGTAGACAGTCAGCTCGTCGCTCACCGAGGCCATGTGCCCCACGGCTTCGCGGTATTCCCACACATTGTCGAACTCCATGTCCAGGTGGAACAGGTAGTGAAACGGGTCGCTCGGGATGGGGTACGACTGCAGTTTGGTCATATTGATGTTGTAGTGTCCCATGGTATTAAGCACGGCCACGAGCGAACCTTGGCGGTCGCCCACCCGGAAACAGAGCGAGGCTTTGTTAATTTCACCGCGGCGGAGGCTCTCGGCATATTCGGGGGTTACGTCGCCCGTGCGGCGCAATACCATGAAGCGTGTATGGTTGTTGGTGATCGTATTGATCCCGCGGGCTGCAATTTCGAGGCCAAACAGGCGTGCGGGGAGTTCCCCGGCAATGGCCGCCGCATGACGCACACCGTCACGCGCGATCTGTTGCGCCGAGAGGGCGGTATCTTCGGTCTCGACCAGGCGCCAACCTTTGGCGTCGAGGTAGTCGGCGCACTGGAGCAGGGCCATCGGGTGCGACCACACTTCACGGATCTCGCCGGGGCGTACACCGGGCAGAGTCAGCAGGTTCTGGGTGATCTGCAGGTAGAGTTCGCCCACCACGCGCAGGCGTTCGTTTTGTAGCAGCCCGTAGTTGGGCAGGATACTGCCGGCGATGGAGTTCTCGATGGCCATCACGGCGGCATCGGCCTCGCCGTTCTCAAGGGCGCGAACCACAGCGCGGAAGGTGCCGCAGGGCACTATCCCGACCGATCCGGCCCCGAAAAATTCTTCGGCAGCGATGTGGTGAAACGAGCCTTCGTACCCCTGGATGGCTATTTTCTGTTTCGTTGTCATACTATGATTATCGTTCTTCGGTTCCGGCCCGGCGTGCATCCCCGAAAGCGTTTGCGGCGCGCGGGAGTCCGGGGCGCAGGTTATCTTCCAAGCCGAAGCAGGTCAATCCCGCTTTATACAATAGCCTCCGTAGGTCACAAAAAATCCGGTCCCTCTTGGCAGAGCAGACCGGATTTTCCTTCGGTGTTTACTTTGTATTGAGTATCTACACAGGGGCTACGGTCTGCTCTCCGGCGGGAAAGTAGAAGTAATAAAAGAAAGGCGAAAATTGCCCTGCTGTTATGTAACCTCTGGTGGTCATTATTTGGTGTTGTGTTACTGCAAATATAGTGATTTTTTCGGTTTTGCAAATTTTTTGCAAACTATTTTTCGCCTACAGGCCGAAGCATGCGGAAATATCCCCCTCTCCGAATAGCCATAACAGCGTCTATAATGATTAGATACATTAAAGAAGCCCCCGATCATAACCTCCGCCGTAAGATGCCTATTTCAAAAGAAAACACACAAATATAATTGGAAATATTTTTTTAACTCTGATATGGATCACATAAAGACATAAACAATATATTTGTACCGAACGTTCTTTTTCCACCCCCACGCGTGGGATTAACTGCGACCCCAAACCTACTCGGTTAACCCTATGAAAAGACACACCATCCGCTACCTTTGTGCAGCCGCCGCGGCGGCGATAGCCATCGTAGCCTGCCGACACAACCGCTTCGGCCCCGAGTCCGAAG
>JAVBMY010000014.1:0-63922 GCA_031551865.1 Rikenella sp.
GGGGGGCGTCGCCCCACGCTGCGTGGTCTCTTAAAACCCCCCCCGCCCCACACCCACCACCTCAGGCGGGGGGCGGGGGGCCCCCCCCCCCCGACCCTCTGGCATTCAGGGAGGCTCCGATCAGCGCGGCGGCAACGGGCATAGGGGCTCTTCGTGCGGCGGGGTTTTCGGTGCGCTGTCCGGATCGGGCAGCAACGGCAGGGTGACGGTAAAAACCGTTCCCTTTTCGGCCGAACTCTTGAAACTGATGTTCCCGCCGATCAGTTCCATGATCTTCAGCGATAGGGCAAGTCCCAACCCGCTTCCGCCGCTTTTGGTCGTGAAGTTAGGCTGGAAGATCTTTTTCTGCATCTCGCCGGGAATACCGGGGCCGTTGTCGGCGATGTCCACATGCACTCTCTCGCCGTCGGCCCTGACGGTCATTTCGATGGCTCCGTTCGGGGCGTCATCCAGGGCCTCGACCGCATTCTTCAGGATATTCACAAACACCCGGGTGAGGTGTTCGCCGTCGGCGCGCACCCAGAAGTGGAAATCGGCGGGCAGCGAATGGCAGTCGTGGTCGTAGGTCGACAGCGACACCGTGATGTTGTCGTATTCGGAATAGAGCCGCAGGATGTTGCAGAGCAGCGGCAGCAGGTCGAGCCGCGCGGGCTTCCCCTCGCCGATCTTCGCAAAGTCCGAGAACTCCGATGCGATGCGGTTCAGCAGGTCGATCTGTTCGAGCAGCAAGTCCAGGGTTTTGTGCGTTTCGGCCAACCCTTTTTCGCTCACCGTTTTCCCGACGGCATTGGCGGTAGACCGTTGCAACATCTGGATCTTGAGCCGCATGGGGGTGAGCGGGTTCTTGATCTCATGGGCCACCTGTTTGGCCATCTCGCGCCATGCCGACTCGCGTTCCGAGCGGGCCAGGCGGCGGTAGCTCTCCTCAAGGTCGTCGATCATGGTGTTGTACTGGCACACGAGCATCCCCACTTCGTCGCTGATACGCTGCCCGCTTCCGGCGTCGATTTTCTGCATGGAGTTGATGTTGATCATCGCCTCGCGCATCTGGCGGAAGGGTTTGATCAGTACGCGGCACAATACCTCGGCCAGGATTACCGACAGGAACAGGATCACCAGGAACAGGTTGAGAATGTCGGCCAGCAGCCCGTGCCCCACCAGGTCGTGTCCCGTGTCGAACGTATAGTAACTGAGCGCCATGTAGCAGACAGCCCGGCCGCCGGAATAGATCGGCACGTAGGCCGCGAGGCGGTGTTCTTCGGTAAGCTCTTCGTTATAGATGGGCTGCCCCATATAGTGAAGGCTCCGGTAGGCGCCGTTGCTGATGATCGAATGCGCGTTGTGCGAATGCGAGGGACTCTCGTGCGAGCAGTATTTCATGTGGCCCCCCGTGGTGTAGATGCAAATGACCACGTTGGAATATCTGTTCTGCCGGGCGAACCATTCGTGCAATAGCTTCTCGCGGGCTTGTGAGGTACTGTCGGCCGTTCCGGCCATCACCTGCGTGAGCTGGTCGGAGATCTGCTGGATGCTGTTGTTCATAAATCGCTGCCGTTCGGTACGCAGGTTCTTCACTGTGTTGCGCACGATTACGAAAGTGACGGCTCCCATGGTGATCAGCACCACGCCCAACACGGCGGTACGGATGCGGATGGTGAATCCCCCGCTGAAAAACCGCGTGTTGAACAGGTAGCCGCACAGGCGCAGGATCAATCCCGAGATGATCAGCACGATGATAAAGTTGTAGACGAACAATGATATTGCGTCCAGGAAGGTAGCCTCGGGGCGCGTGACGATGATGATGCTCAGCCGGTCGGGCGAGGTGTAGAAGTTGTAGACGAAATGGTTCTGCTGACCGTACGACAAAGTGGTGTCGCGCCCCGGGACAATACGCGAGGCGATGTATTGGTAGTCGTTGCTGTTGTTGTAGCGCATCGAGGCTTTGTTGTTGGCGATGCGCATGTGGGTCAGGTAACGGAACCGGGCGTTCGAGGCCAGTTCCTCGGCCAGTTGTTGCTCCTTATCACTGCCGGTTCCTTCGTAGGGCGAGGTGGCCAGTGTCATGGCGTATATTTTCTGGGCGTTGTTCTGGGCTATTGCGGTCTCGCGCAACGAGAAAAGAGTGATATAGCTGGCGAAAACAGCCATGCTGAGTAGGAACGAAGTGTAATTCGACATTCGCCTGCGGAGCGGGTTCAGCATCATGTAGGCGAACTGGAACAGGGCCATCAGGTAGCCCGATCCGTTGATCTCGTGCTCGACGGGCCCGAGCAACAGCAGGATGATCGCCGACGACAGCAGGGCCTGCCACAGGGTCGACCGCCATCCGCTGCCGAAAAGTTGCATCGTAAATTGGTTCAGCAGGATGCGTGCGGCAAAATAGACCCCCGTGACGATATAAAAAATGAAGGTCATGTAGGTCACGCTGAACACGTCGTAGATCTGCAGGTTGATCTTGGGGGTGTAGATCGACAGGATGAAGATGTAGTGGAACCCGGCCGCGATCACCCCGATGAACAGGTAGAGCCACAGGATGAAGACTCCCTTTTTGAGTTTGGTCGAGGTGCTGCACCGCTTGGTGGCCTTGCGGCGCACTTTATAGATAAAGGCCGAATAGACCAGCGCCGTCAGGGCTGTGAGCAGCACATCGCCGAGCGACCCGATGATCGAGTTGTGCTGGCCGTAGATAGGCTCGAACAGCGGGCCGTTCTGGTTTGGGATTCCGGCCAGGTAGAAGCCCACCCGCAGGGCGGACAGCATCACCAGTCCCAGCACCACGTTCGTGGAGAGATTGCGGCAGCGCGTGCGCCGGAGCAGCCAGTCGCGCAGGGCGATCATCAATAGCACCGCCCCGAGCCATCCGCACAGTTCGGCGGCCAGGGGCATATTGCCCCGGGGCAGGGCCTCGACGTAGAAACTGTCTTCCCCCGCGCTGATTTTTACGGCATGGGTATTTTGCGCCCGTTTGGTCTCGTAACTGGGGAATACATTGATGCGCTGGTCGCGGAAGACGCCGGGGTTGTAATTCTTCTCGGCCCCCGAGCCGAACAGTTCGAGCACGGCTACCGCCCGGTGGCTGCCGCGTTCGTAGACCCGGGTGAGTACCTGGTAGCGGCCGACGTACTCTATGGTGTTTTTGTATTCGCACCACTCGTCGGCACTACGCTCGGGGTAGTCGTAGGTCGACCAGTAGAGCATCGAGGTGTCTTTGAAGAGCATCACGGCGATCCCTTCGTCGTGCCAGCGGTCGGGCTGGTTGGCGTACCACATGCGGCGGATATAGGGGATGTCGTTGCCGGCGCCCCCGACCAGGGTGCGGGTGGCGTTGCCGATGCTGTCGTTCGAGCGGGGCAGGCGCTCGTAGCCCTCCCGGGTCCCGTAGGCATCGAGCCAGCCCTGTATCATGTCGTGGGTTTTGGCGAATTTGCGCTCGATGGCCCGCTCGATGGATTCGGGACGTATGGGGATGTGCTCTCCGGCCACGAAGCGGGAACAATAGACATTCACGCCCAGCAGCAACAGGGCGGCGGGGACTACGTATCTTCGGGTGATGACGGCGGCGCGCAGGCGCCTGATCTTGAGTTTCACGTCGGTGTGCGGGATTTATTTGTGGTGATAGGGTTCACCTTTGAGTATGGTCATGGCGCGGTAGAGTTGTTCGGCGAAGATCAGCCGCACCATCTGGTGCGAAAAGGTCATCGGCGAGAGCGACAGCCGGTCGTTGCCGCGGGCGTATACGGCCTCTGAGAATCCGTAGGCTCCGCCCACCACGAACACCAGCCGCCGGGTGCCGCGGGCGGCGATGCGGTCGATCTGTGCGGCGAAGGCTTCGGAGGTGTATGGTGCGCCGCGTTCGTCGAGCAGCACGACGTAGTCCTGGGGTTCGATCCGTGCGAGGATCAGTTCTCCTTCGGTGTCGCGGATTTGCCCTTCGCGCAGGTTTTTTGCGTTTTTCAGCTCGGGGATCTCGGCTGTCGAAAAACGGGCGTAATGCCGCAGGCGCGCCGTATAGACGGCGATTCCCTCCTGCAAATATTGCTCCACGGTTTTCCCGACGGTGATCAGTGCTATGGTCATACCCGCAAATTTAGTTAATTTTGGAGCCACAGGCTCTTTTATCCGCCGAAATCGCCTGGGGCTCCTATCCCGGATCAAGGGCAAAGCGGTCGACGTGCTTGAATCTGCGGATGTCCGCACCCGTCTCTGATTCACGCCACCTCTATCCCCCCCCACGGGGGTGGGCGCGCTCTTTCGCCTTAGAATGCCCCCGACATTCTCAGCAACCGACCCAGAGAAATACGGCTGCGCGCAGAGCGCGGCCGCTATGCCAATCAAAATCAAGTTAGTTATAAACCTCTCCGTAGTTATGAAAGAAGAATACCGCCCGTTTGTCGAAAAACTGATCGAGCTGGCCATTGCCGAAGACATCGGCGACGGCGACCACACTTCGCTCTCGTCGATCCCCCGCGACCGGCAGGGTCGCATGCGCCTGCTGGTCAAGGCCGAAGGTGTGCTAGCCGGGGTCGAAGTGGCCGAGATGGTGTTCCGCCGCCTCGACCACCACGTCTGTTTCGAGAAGCAACTCGACGACGGCGCCCGGGTCTGTCCCGGCGAGGTCGCGTTTTACGTCGGGGGGCGGATGATTTCGCTCCTGCAGGCCGAACGCATCGTACTCAACATTATGCAACGGATGAGCGGCGTGGCCACACAAACGGCCCGTTATGCCGCCGAACTCGACGGGCTGCCCGCCAAAGTGCTCGACACCCGCAAGACCACCCCCGGGATGCGCGTGCTCGACAAGATGGCCGTGCGCATCGGTGGCGGCGAGAACCACCGCATGGGGCTGTTCGACATGATCCTGCTCAAGGACAACCACATCGACTTTGCGGGCGGTATCGGCCCGGCACTGCGCGGCGTGCGCCGCTACCTGGCCGAGAAGAACCTCGCGCTGCCCATCGAGATCGAGGTGCGTTCGGTCGACGAGATCGACCAGGTGTTCGAAGCCGGGGGCGCCGACCGCATCATGTTCGACAACTTTTCGATCGACCAGACCCGCGCCGGGGTGGCCCGCGTCCGCGCCCGCGGCGGCCACACCGAGATCGAGTCGTCAGGCGGCATCACCATCGAGAACCTGCGCGCCTATGCCGAGTGCGGCGTCGATTTCATCTCGGTGGGGGCCCTGACGCACCAGATCAAGAGCCTCGACATGAGCCTGAAAGTGATCTAAGGATTTCTTATTGCAAATCAAGCGCTATCGCCCGCCCCGTCACGCCGTAGGCGTGAGGTGGGAACGGAGCGGGCGATCTTCCGAACAACATATTATTTTTTCCCAACCTTCTTTATGAAATATATTTCCCTCTTGCTGCTGTTTGGTCTTTTGCTGTGGAACGTTCCTTGCGGTCAAGCCCAACGACGCTCCGCCACCTACGACGACATCGCCCGGGGCATGTTCTCCATGCGCGGCCTCCCGCCCATGCGTCCGATGGCCGACGGCGAGCACTACACCCTGCTGCGCGACAACCGCATCATCAAGTACCGCTACGCCGACGGCAAGGCGGTGGATACGCTGTTCGACGCCCGCCGGCAACTGGTAACCACATACCTCAAAAAAATGCATGTCAATGATACCCTTATCATAGACACCATTTTATCCAATCCTAAAGAGATCCGTGATTACTCCTTCAGCGCCGACGGGGAGGGTGTCCTGTTGACCACGTCGAGCACTCCTGTCTACCGGCACTCGGCGTTGGTCGAGGCCTATGCCTATTTCATCCCGACCGGTACGATAACCCAGGTGGGTGGCTCAGGCTTCGTGCAGGAACCCCATATGTCCGGTGCAGAACTGTATTTTGTGCGTGACAACAATCTTTATTGGCAATTCGCCACCGACGAGCGTGGTGAGCGGATCCGCCAACTCACCGCCGATGGCCAAAAAGGCAAGATCATCAACGGCCACACAGACTGGGTGTACGAAGAAGAATACGCATTTACGCGGGCCTACGAGGCTTCGCCCTCGGATCGCTACCTGGCCTGGCTGCGCTTCGACGAAAGCGAAGTCAAACTCTATGACATGCCCGTCTACGCCGGACTCGGCTATCCGCAATCCGAAAGCTTCAAATACCCCCGTGCCGGTGAGCAGAATTCCCGGGTTACCGTCCATATTGCCAGGAACGATTCGGCATCCGTGACCGTGCCGTTTCCCGCGGGTATCGACACTTCGGATTATTACATTCCCCGCATCGAATGGGTGACCGTAGGCCGGGATGGCCTCTATCCCATAGACCGACTGGTGGTGCATCACCTCAACCGCCAGCAGAACGAATACACGGTCTTTACGGTCGATCCCGAAACGCTGGCCACCAAAGCGATCTACCGTGAGACCGACCCGCGATACATCGACCGCATCGACGAGAATACACTGGTATTCGTTCCCGCCAATACCCCCCCTGCCACCCGATCTTATCAGCGTTTATGGAAAAACCGGGGATTCGCTCACGATCCTTACGCTCACGCCGCGCCCTGCGACCGCTTCATCGTCAAAAGCGAGCGCGACGGCTGGCGGCACCTCTACCTCTACGACCTCGACGGCAAACTGATCCGCCAGCTCACCAAAGGCGAGTGGGAGGTCACCACGCTCGACGCCGTCGATCCGGCGCTCGGAGTGATCTGGTACACCTCGACCGAGCAGTCGCCCCTGCGGCGCGACCTCTATACAGTGGGCTTCGACGGCAAAGGCAAAAAACGCCTTACGGATACCCCGCGCGGCACCCATAGCGCCGTGTTCAGCAGCTTCGTCGCCCCGAGATACTATACCGACACTTACTCCGACGCCCAGACCCCTCCCAGTGCTACTTTGCATGAAGCCCCCACGGGCCGGCTCGTGCGTGTGCTCTCGACCGGTGCCGAACCGCCCGCCAATACACCCGTCAAGGAGTTCTTCCGGATCGAGATCGAGCCGGGCGTGAAACTCGACGCCTGGGTGATGAAACCCGACGGTTATAGCCCCGCGGCGGATTGCGAATCCCGCAAATTTCCTGTCTTAATCACCCAGTACAGCGGCCCCGGGTCGCAACAGGTGGCCGACCGCTGGAGCTTCGGTTGGGAAACCGCCCTGCTCCGCGAAGGGATCGCCGTGGTGTGCATCGACCCGCGCGGCACCGGTTTCCGCGGCGAACAGTGGCGCAAATGCACCTACGGCCAGCTCGGCCGCATCGAAGCCGAAGACATGATCGCCGCCGCTGAAGTGCTGCCGCAAAATCTGACCTGGGCCGATCCCTCGCGCATCGGTATCTATGGCTGGAGTTACGGCGGGTTTATGGCGCTGAACTGCATTCTCAAAGGCGCCGACGTGTTCGTCTGTGCCATCGCGGTGGCCCCCGTCACCTCGTGGCGCTACTACGACACCATCTACACCGAACTCTATAATGGCCGCCCGCAGGATAACGCCGCCGGCTACGACGACAACAGCCCGGTCAACTACGCCGGTAATCTGCGCGGCAAACTGCTGCTGGCCCACGGCACGGCCGACGACAATGTGCACATCCAGAACGCCTACGAGATGATCACCCGCCTGACAAAGACCGGAAAAGAGTTCGAGTGGCTCATCTATCCCGACCGCAACCACTCGATGGGCCCCTCTCGCGACCACCTGTTGCGCCGCTGCATCGAGTTCCTGAAAGAGAACTTGTAATCTCCGCGCCGGGTAAGGCCGGATAAAATAAACGGGTGCCGTCGTTCTGAAGAACGACGGCACCCGTTGTCGGTTAAAAATGCAGGGGGGGGGATTACATACCTTTCATTTCCTCTTTCAGCTCCTTGGCGCGTTTGCCGAGTGCCTGCAATTCGAACGAGAGCATGATCCGGAACACGCCGATGAACAGGAAGGCGAACGACACGATGTATACGGCGCCGAGCGCTCCGGCAGCGGGGTCCCAAAGCACCATCAGCGAGCAGAGGATAGCCAGGATGCCGAATACCATATACCAGCCCCAGCCGCGCACACCCATGGTGTTGAGGTCCATCGAGAACCCGATGGCGCTGAAACCGCGGAACATCAGCCAGAAGGCCACGATCAGCGGCAGGATCGTCATGGTGACTACCGGCGAGCAGATCAGGAAGATACCGAGGATCAGGTCGATGATCCCGGCAGTCAGGTACCAGCCCCATCCGCTGATAATTTTTCTGTTGGATACGGCAAAGGCGATCTCGAACAGACCGCTCACGAACATGCAGACGCTGAACAGCACGCTGAGCACTACATAACTCTCGATCGGCACGAACATCATCCACAAGGCGACCCCTACGAACAGGATGCCGATGATCAGGGACATCCACCAGTTTTTGATGGCGGATTGAACAGAAGATAACAGGTTGTTTTCCATTAATTTATGGTTTAAGGTGAGTAAAAAGCGTCTGGTTACAGACAGGTTATCATTCAGATGCCGCAAAAATCGTGCAAAAACGATATTTCCGGCGGGATTTTTTACTCTACCGGTTCGATTTGCCTTCGGCAGGAACAACCGTTGTATCGAGCTGTTTCCAAAAATTAGAAGAATGAAGCGCCGGGTCGGCCAGTGCCATGATCTCGCGCAGGCTCGGATTTTGGCTGATGGGCCCCGATACGGCCCGGGTATTGGCCCAGGCCAGCATCTGGACTACGGCAGCCAGGCTTTTGGGATTACGTTGCAGGGTGGCCCGACAGACATCGAGGGCGATCTCCACATCGGCATCGGAGTAGAGCATGCAGGCTGACCCTTCGGCGTACTGGGGTGCGGCAGTGTCCGGGGGGCACAGGGCGGCGATCTGGCGCTCCATGGCCAGGTATTCGTCGTAGGCCGGGGAGCCTTTCACACGAATGCCCGTCATATCGCCGTAGGTGCCGCGTACTTTGACCCTGTTGCCATCGAGCAGGCATTGGAACAATTTTTCGCCCCGGTAGGGGTCGCCCGCATTGAACATCAGCAGGGCAGGGCCCCGGACGCTGTCGTTCTCAAAGACGAACTTTCCGGCGACGGCGGTCGTTTCGAACATGTTGAAATAGATGCCGTCCCACACCATGACGGTTACTTTGCCGTAGGGCAGGCTGTCGATGCGGGCCTCGATGATGTTTTTCCGGGCGGGTTTAGCCGCTTCGGCGGGGATTAGGGTGGCGGTGGCGAGTCCTGCGGCCAGCATAAGGGCGAGAATTTTTTTCATAAGGGGAGAGTTTGGGTATAAAAAGAGGAGTGCAGATAGGCACTCCTCAAAAGTAGTAAATTCTACTCCGCAATCGTCATTGCGCGGAGCATGAAATGCGACGAAGCAACCTCTATGCCCACAGCGAGGCGGGATTGAAGAGGTTGCTTCGTCGGCTTTTTAGAAAGCCTCCTCGCAATGACGGTGCGTAGCCGCTCGCTCGGGCAGTCAACAGGTCGTCCCGGGCGAGGCCTCAGAGACGCTGCTCTTTTTTATCTCTGAAAAAAGGGGCCCCGGCCTCGCCCGGAACGACACAGGTGGCTACAGTTTTTCCAACTCGTCGGGATTGACGGCGTAGAAGATGGCATTCTGGTTGCCGAAGATCTTGCCGAAGCCCTGTACGTCAGAGGCTGTCCATCCTTGCATCTTCTCGCCGTAGGCGCCGAACTTGCCGCCCAGCAGGTCGTGTTCCGACCGGATGCCCACCACCACGAAACGGTAGGGGTGCAGGTCGACGTAAACGTCGCCGCTGACGGTGCGCTGCGAACTTTCGAGCATCGCCTCGATGTCGCGCATCACGGGGTCGTAGTACTGGCCCTCGTGTAGGTAGTTGCCGTAGAAGGCCGAGATCTGGTCTTTCCAGAAGAGCTGCCATTTGGCGAGGGTGTGTTTTTCGAGGGTGTGGTGCGCCTTGATGATGATCATCGGGGCGGCGGCTTCGAAGCCCACGCGGCCCTTGATGCCGATGATCGTGTCGCCCACATGCATGTCGCGGCCGATGGCGTAAGGGGCGGCGATCTTCTGTAATGCTTGTATCGCTTTCACACGGTCTTCATACGGTTTGCCGTCGATAGCGGTCAGTTCGCCCTTGGTGAAGGTGAGCGTCACGCGGCGCGTGTCTTTGGCTTCGAGCTGCGAGGGATAGGCCTCCTCGGGCAGCGTGTCGTGCGAGGTGAGCGTCTCCTTGCCGCCCACCGAGGTGCCCCAGATGCCCTGGTTGATCGAGTATTCGGCCTTTTTGAAGTCGAAATCGACGCCGTGGGCGCGCAGGTAGTCGATCTCTTCCTCGCGGCTGAGGGCTTTCTCGCGGATCAGCGCCAGCACTTCGATCTCGGGAGCGATGATGCCGAACACCATGTCGAAGCGGATCTGGTCGTTGCCGGCGCCGGTCGAACCGTGGCACAGGTAGTCGGCTTTCATCCCCCGGGCGTATTGGGCGATGGCGGTGGCCTGCGAGATGCGCTCGGAGCTCACCGAGATGGGGTAGGTGGCATTCTTGAGCACGTTGCCGAAGATCATGTAGCGGATCGTGTCGCGATAGTATTTCTGCGACACGTCGAGGCGCACATAGCTTTTCACGCCGAGCGCCCACGCGCGTTTTTCGATCGTTGAGAGTTCTTCGACCGAGAATCCGCCGGTGTCGGCCAGGGCGGCATGTACTTCGAGGCCCATTTCCTGGGCCAGGTAGATGGCGCAGTACGAGGTGTCGAGGCCGCCGCTGAAGGCAAGGACTACTTTTTTCATTATCGTATTGTTTTTAGAGTAATATTTAATCGCCCGTACGGCAGCCTGCGCAGCAGGCCTGCTTTTCTCCGGAGCGGCGCAGCACGTAGTGCAAGCAAAGCGGCCACTCCCGGCGCCAAAGGCGCTCGGGGGAGTGGACGCTTCATCCTTCTTCTCCCCTCCCACTTTCTTGTTCTCAAGGTTTTTTGGGGAGTGGCCTCAAAAAAGGACCCGGCGCGGTGCGAAGGCATGAGGAGGGGGGAGCGTCGCTGCTTTTTTGAGGCCACTCCCCAAAAAACCGGACATCCCCGACAAGAAAGCATTAAAATCGTTTTACGATTTTAATGCTTTCCCCTAAAACAGTGTCGGGTGCTTGATGCCGGTGTCTTCGTCGGGCCGCGCCACACGGATCGTGTCGACCGCCGGGTCGAACAGCATCGCCGTGCAAAGGCAGTTTTTGTGTTCTTTGCTTTGCAGGATGGGGAAGTTGACGCAACTTTCGCAGCCTTTCCAGAAGGCTTCGTCGTCGGTGAGTTCCGAGTAGATCACCGGGCGGTAGCCGATCTCGGAGTTGATCTTCATCACGGCCATGCCGGTGGTGAGCCCGAACAGTTTGGCGCCGGGGAATTTTTCGAGCGAGAGGAAAAAGGTCTTGGTTTTGATGGCTTTGGCCAGCCCCATTTTGCGGAACTCGGGGTTGATGATCAGGCCCGAATTGGCCACGAAACGGTCGTGGCCCCAGCTCTCGATGTAGCTGAATCCGGCCCAGCGCCCGTCTTTGTGGAACGCCACAACGGCTTTGCCTTCGCGCATTTTGGCGGCGACGTACTCGGGCGAGCGTTTGGCGATACCCGTGCCGCGCGCCTTGGCCGATTCGGCCATTTCGTTGCATATCTCTTCGGCGAACCCGACGTGGCCGTCGGTGGCCACCAGAATGTCGAAATCTGCGATTGTCATCTCGTCGTTTTTTGGGAAAAAGGTTGGGTTACAACCGTCGTTTCTCACGCTCGGCATCGTCTGTGCGACGCCCATTCACTATCAAAGCGTTGAATAACAGGCTCCGTACGGGTTCTTCTGGGGTGTTTCCCGCGGGAAAACGGGCGGTCGCCCCTCAATGCGGCCCGGCGCCATGAAAAACAAACGTACCCGCACCGTCAGGAATTGTCCTGCCCGTTGGTTCGGGCAACGGAGTGCAAAGTTATGTAATTTTATGCACCGATGTACCCTCTTTTTTCGCATCCGGCGAACGCGGCCGGAAACCGAATGTTTTCAGCGGGTTACCGTCATCTCGGAGCTACTTCTCCGGGGCGTTCTTTCTTCTTCCGGGCCGGTCGGCCCCGGGAATCTGGCCCGAAAGGGCACCATAAAACCGAAAATCGTTACCTTTGCGGCAGCCTTAAGGCTGCACTCAACTCCAAACGCACATGAAAACAAAACTTCTTCTGTTGCCGGTACTCGCCGCGCTGTTGTGCTGTTGCACCAAGCTGGACAAGTTCAGCAATGCCAACGACCTCCTCGAATTCAAGGTGAAAACCTACTCCCCCGAAACCATCATCATCGACAATGTCCTGATCGAAGGCGACACGGTGTTCATTCCCGTGCTTTTCGGGAAGTACGAGTTCCCGATGACCTTTTATGCCGAGGTATGCTGCTCTCCCACCATCAATAAAGTCGTCGGGCTCGATTTCTCGCAGCCGCTCCGGTTCGATAACATCAACTCGGTGCTGAAATTCTTTGTGGTGGCCGAGAACGGATCGACGCAAACCTACTACATCAAACCGCGCGAGATCCCGCTCAGCGAAGATAACTATATCTACAGCCGTGTCAAATTCAACGACGTCGATCCCGCCGAAACCGTACTCTCGCCCTTAACGCACATCTCGATGCGCGGCGACACCGTCAAGATGTTCGGCGTCGGACTCACATACCCCGTCACTTGCTCCCCCGAGTTCACCATAGCCCCGACCACCACCTTCGGCACTATCCGGAACCCGGCTTCCGGCGACGATCCCGTCGAATTCGTGAACGGCGAAACGCCCCTGACCTTCGACAGCGAAGAGAGCGTCTACCACCTGAAAGTAATCGCCAAGAGCGGCCTCGTGAAAGAGTGGGTCGTTTCGCTGCGCAACGCCGAACTCATCGAAGGCACTATCGCCGAAACCGACTACCCGAGCCTCGGCATCGAGCCACGCCAAAGCACCGTGTCGGTGACGCCCGAAGGCTGGATCGCCGAAGACCTGCTGATCGACCACACGCAGGGTGTGATTACCGTCACGATGGCCAATCCCGGCGTGCCCGCCCCATCGCCCGACCGGGTGATCACCAAGGCCGCCCCGATCAGCGACCCGCTGACCCTCGCCTTCCACCTCTCGATGAAAGACTGGGCCGACCCGATCTACGTGCAGACCGACACCTCGTACGTGTTCGAGAACTATGCCGACGTCAAGACCTGCTACATCCTCGATCCCTATACCGCCAAAGCCCGCCGCTGGACGATCCGCCTCAACGAGTTCAAAGACGACGGCAATACCGTCTATTCGTTCAGCTACGACTACACGGCCAACAAGATCAAGACCACGCTTTTCGGCAGCGCCAATACTCCGGCCATCGTCCTCGACAAGTCGAACGTGAAGATCTATCCCGACCAGAAACTGATCCAGCTTACCTATACCGCGTTCCAGGAAGCCACCCTCTATACCAACCCCTGGCAGCTCACCCTCAGCAATATTGCCGTTACGGTAAGCCCCGGAGCCACGTTCACGATTCCGACGATCGAGTGGAAAGACACCTATGTCATCCTGGTGTATACGAAACCAGGAGCGACGGTCATTAAAAGCGGCCGTACGTTTACCGTGACCTCTGAAAAAGGCGAAACCGCCACCTGGACCATAGAACTGGTCAAATCGGGCACGGCCCAAAGCGGCGCCTGCGACATCAGCAGCTTCACCATCAACCGCGTGCTCCCCAATTACACCCGTTTCGACGACTACGAGCCTGTGGTGATCGACGACGCCGCAAGTACCATCACCCTCAAGCTCAAGAACGACGACCGCTCCTACCCGATGAGCATCTATGCGGGCTATACGGTGTCGGATTACGCTACTGTAGTATCGCAGAACGGTGGCGCCGATCCGCTTGTCTTCGCCAATGCCGAAGCCACCCAGCAGGTGACCGTCCGGGCCCAGAACGGCGCCGAGCGTGTCTACACCGTGTCGCTCTTCTCGCCGCCCAAGGCCGAAGGGGCCGATATCACCGGCATCGATTTTGGGGCCTGTACCCCGGCCGACTTCAGCCTTACGGCCATCCCGGTCTACAATGCCGAAGAAGGGCTTATCACCCTCCGTATCGAAGGCTACGACCCGACGTTCCCGCTCGAAATCGAGTACAGCAATGTGCAGCTCACCGACGGCGCTTCGGTAAGCCTCAACCCCACCGGCAAGTTCACCTTCGCCAACTCGCGTGCGCTCGTGCCTGTCGAGGTGACGGCAGCCAACGGCGGTTCCAAACTCTGGAACATTCGCCTCGACTACCGCCCGCAACTCCGCAACTGGAACCTCGACTCGTGGGCTGATGCCAGCAACATCAATCCCGCCGGCTACTGGGCCCTGCCCAACAACAGTTTCGGCAACCCGTCGACCCGCACCGCCGGATGGTCGGGCGCAGGTTCCGACTACGCCGTCAACATGAAGACCATCAGCATACTGGGTAACAAAGCCGCCGGGGCGCTCTACCTCGGCACCTTCGACAAGAGCAACGTCACCGCCGGTCTGTCCGACCCGGTTTCGCTCTCGTACTTCGGCATTCCGTTCGCCCCCACCGCCAGGATCAAGGGCATTATGTTCGACATCTGGTACAAACCGTCCGGCAGCGACTGGGCCGCCGCCACCATCGAGCTGATCTCGTGGAACGGCAACGGCAGCTACGTCTACCACGGCGACAAACCGGCCGCCAGCAAGAACCCGCGCGACGCCGTGTCGCCCCACCCGGCCAATACGGCCGTGCGCGTGGCGAAAGGCCACCTCAAGTACACCACCGTACAGGGGCAGGCCCAAACCACACACGGCGATGCAGTGACCTACATCCCCGCCGCTACCTGGGTGAAAGACCAGTTCATCCCGGTCAACGGCAACGTACCGTTCACGCACCTCACCGTCCAGTTTTCGGCCTCGGCCTACGGCGACTACCTGATGGCTAATACCGACAGCGAATGCAAGATCGACAACATCCGGATCATTTACGAAGATTAACCTAATTCCGAATCCAATGAGAAAAACGATATTGACCCTCGCGCTTTCGACCGCCTGCTTCGGCGCGGCGGCCCACGGCACCCCGGAGCTCCGGGACACGGCGCGTATCCAGGATGAAGAGGCAACGACCTATAAGGCTCCGGAGATAGAGTACCTGGAGGGAATCCTGTACATCGAATACATAAAACAGGCGCAAGCCCTGCGGGCTGCTGACGGTGTCCTGCACCGGAACGCACAGGCGCAGCTCGCCGCGCTCAGGGCTGGCCGGCAGGCCGCGCGCACCTGGCACTTCGGCGTGCATACCGGAATCGACATCGGCGGTGCCGTGCCGTGGCCCCTCTCCAAAGCCGTCGGCGACGGCGACAAGATGAACGCCACGCCCCACCTGACTCCCCAGATCGGCTTCTCGTGCGAAAAAGAATTCGGCCGCGCCGGGAAATACGGGCGCCGTTGGTCGGTCACCCTCGAAGCTACCTACAAAACCGTGGCCCTCGACGCCGAGATCATCACCCTCACCAGCGGTCAGAAATTCAAGGACGACGGCCTCGACGTGATCTTTTACGGAAGGGCGACCACCTCGATGTCTTTCACGATGCTCGAATTCCCGCTTTACGCCAAGTTCAAGTTCAATGAAAACAACCGCGTGTTGCTCGGCGGCTACTACTCGCGCGTGCTTGACGCCCGTTTCGAAGCCACCGCGCTCGACGGCCGCATCGAGAACCCCGCCAACGGCGAGATCACCGTCGTAGACCCCAGCGACCCGCTCTACCAGAACTTCGACGACAACCTCGACGACTGGGACGCCGGATTCCAGGTCGGCTACGAAAGGCGCCTGATGAAGAACGTCACCATGTCGGGACGCGTGTCGGTAGGGTTCAAAGACATTTTCAAACCGGGCGAAAACTACCTCGACTACAGCATGTGGAACATGCGCGGGATACTGACCCTCAGCTACCGCTTCCGGTAGGCGGGTCTGCACACTCCGGCGCCCGGGATGCCGGACTTCCGGCGGCATTCTTCCTCCTCCGAAACGAAAAAGGGCTCCTTGCGGGGCCCTTTTTTAGTCCTCCGTTTATGCACACCTCCGGCTGCGCCCGGGACAGACTCCGCAATCGCGTATTCGGCCCCTTGCGGGGAATTGTCCCCGATTGCTTCGCCGCCGGCAACTCCTCGCCATGACGGGAGAAAGGGGGTCTTTCGAATATTTCCGGAAAACTTCGTAACTTAGAGGAATAAATCCCGACGTTTTGATTAGCGAGGGCACAGCCGTTACACGGACGGTGCCGAGTATTCAACACGTCGGATGAAACCCAACCGCTATGCAGACACAACAGGTCAATGAAATACTGAGCCGGTCGCCGTTGCTGCGCGGCATCGAACCGCGCGAAGTGGGGCACATGCTCGAAAACGCTTCGCACTCCGTCGAACGCTTCGAAGCGGGCGAAGTGCTTGCCCGCCGCGACACGGCCTACTCGGGGCTGATCATCATCCTCGAAGGATGGGTGCGCGGCGAGATCACCGCCTCCGACGGGCGTACGCGTGTGATCGAAGAACGTATCGAAGCCCCGCAACTTATCGCCCCGGCCTTCTTGTTCGGCGGCTACAACCGCCTGCCGATCGACGTGGTGGCGGGCGGCGAGGGGGTGACCGTGGTGACCATCCACCGCGGTGCCATCTTCGAAATGATGCAGGAGAACACCATTGTGCTGTCGAACTTCGTGGACATCATCTCGAACCGCGCCAACTACTTCTCGCGCAAGATATACGCGCTGTCGGTGCTGATGCTCACCGAGAAGATCGCCGCCGTGCTGCTCGCCTCGGCCGGGGTGGTCGCCGGATCGGCCGATGTGGCGCCGCTCGATGTGGCCGCCATCGCCCGCGAACTGGATGTGACCCGTGCTGTGGTCGAACAGACGTTGCGCGAGTTGCAGCAGAAGCGCCTCATCGAGGTAAGCAAAGACGGTCGTTCGGCCCGCATCCTCGACCGCCAAGGCCTCGAAGGGCTGGCCAATTCGTAATTCCGCGCCTTTGATCATCCGACAATATGAAAGATCCCGGACAGGAAGAACCGGGCTTGCAACAACAGGCAGACCTATGGCAGGTTGTGAGGCTACTCTCTTTGGCCGATTTCGGGGAAGCCACGAAATCGTTTATGAAGAGATGTCCCGAACGTTTTGTAACGGCGGGATACAGATTCATAAATACCGGATTGAAGGGGCCGAACGCTTGGAATGGTTTGCCGGGCGAGACAGACTGCGAGAGATTGATTTTGTGAAAAATGTTATTACCCACAGTGATCTCGCACGGTACAGGAAAGACCTCGGTATCGCGGAGGATAAGTTGCATTTTCAAGAGGCCGGAGAAATACAACGTTATTGGGGCGGCACGGATATTTTGCCCTGCCCGGGGAATTAGCCCGCATCCTTGCGCAAGGGGGGCTTACAAACGTACTCTACCGGAGCGGGCGTGGATGCTTGCGGTCGGTTTTGTCGAAGAGGCGTTCCAAAATCGTTTCAACGAGGTGGTGGCTTTCGATACGGAAATTATCCCCGCCGCTAACTGGTTTTACGATGTGGCATGGGATCACTCGAAGATGTTGTTTGATAAAAGGGATTATGAAATAACGCTGATCGACATTACGGATACGGATTGATCCGTAAGATGCCTGCGTCTTCTCGTGAGAGAACAAATCGGCGGGCCGCGCATTATGCGCGGCCCGCCGATTTTCATTAGGGCCTCTGCCGACCGGACTGGTTCCGGCCCGCTAGAGCGGGTTATTTCACCTCTTCGAAGTCCACGTCCTTGGGGCCTTCGTCGCCGTTGGAGCCGTTATCGGAGCCTCCAGCGGGGCCTTGTTCGGCATTCGACGCGCCCGAGGCGTTGCCTGCGGCGTAGATGTCCTGCGAGGCGGCCTGCCAGGCAGCGTTGAGGGCTTCACTCTGTTTTTCGATCTCAGCCAGATCGGCAGCCTTGTGGGCCTCCTTCAGGGCATTGAGCGCGGTTTCGATGGCGGCCTTCTTGTCGGCGGGGATCTTGTCGCCGTATTCGCCGAGTTGCTTCTCGGTCGAGAAGATCAGCGAGTCGGCGTGGTTCACCTTGTCGACGCGTTCACGTTCTTCTCGGTCTTTGGCTTCGTTGGCCTGGGCTTCTTCGCGCATGCGCTGGATCTCGGCGTCGGTCAGGCCCGACGAGGCTTCGATGCGGATGCTCTGTTCCTTGCCCGTGCCGCGGTCTTTGGCCGACACGTGCAGGATGCCGTTGGCGTCAATGTCGAACGTTACCTCGATCTGGGGTACGCCGCGCGGGGCCGATGGGATACCGTCGAGGTGGAAGCGGCCGATGGTCTTGTTGTCGCGGGCCATGGGGCGTTCGCCCTGTAGCACGTGGATCTCGACCGAAGGCTGGTTATCCGCAGCGGTCGAGAAAGTCTCGCTCTTGCGCGTGGGGATCGTGGTGTTGGCTTCGATGAGCTTGGTCATCACGCCGCCTAGGGTCTCAATACCGAGCGAGAGCGGGGTCACGTCGAGCAGGAGCACGTCTTTGACTTCGCCGGTGAGCACACCGCCCTGGATGGCGGCGCCGATGGCCACCACTTCGTCGGGGTTCACCCCTTTCGAGGGCTCTTTGCCGAAGAACTCCTTGACCACCTTCTGGATGGCGGGGATACGGGTCGAACCGCCCACGAGGATCACCTCATCGATCTGCGAGGCGCTGAAACCGGCGTCGCTCAGCGATTTGCGGCAGGGCTCGATGGTGGCCTGGATCAACTTGTCGGCCAGTTGCTCGAACTTGGCGCGGGTGAGCTGGGTCACCAGGTGCTGCGGGATGCCGTCGATGGGCATGATGTAGGGCAGGTTGATCTCGGTGGTGGTGCTGCTCGACAGTTCGATCTTGGCCTTTTCGGCGGCTTCTTTGAGGCGCTGCAGGGCCATCGGGTCTTTGCGCAGGTCGACTTTGTGCTCTTTGAGGAACTCTTCGGCCAGCCAGTCGATGATCACGTGGTCGAAATCGTCGCCGCCGAGGTGGGTGTCGCCGTTGGTCGATTTCACTTCGAACACGCCGTCGCCCAGTTCGAGGATCGAGATGTCGAACGTGCCGCCCCCGAGGTCGTAGACGGCGATTTTCATGTCCTTGTTAGCTTTGTCGAGGCCGTAGGCCAGGGCGGCGGCGGTGGGCTCGTTGATGATACGGGCCACTTTCAGACCGGCGATCTCGCCGGCCTCTTTGGTGGCCTGGCGTTGCGAGTCGGAGAAATAGGCCGGAACGGTGATCACGGCTTCGCTGACGCTGGTGCCGAGGTACTCTTCGGCGGTCTGTTTCATTTTTTGCAGGATCATGGCCGATATCTCCTGCGGGGTGTATTTGCGGTCGTCGATCACGATGCGCGGGGTGTTGTTGTCGCCTTTGACGACTTCGTACGGTACGCGGGCGATCTCTTTGCCGAGTTTATCGAACGGTTCGCCCATCAGGCGTTTGATCGAGGCGATAGTACGTTTGGGGTTGGTGATGGCCTGCCGTTTGGCGGGGTCGCCGACTTTGCGCTCGCCGGTTTCGGTGAACGCGACGATCGAAGGCGTGGTGCGGTGCCCTTCGCTGTTGGTGATCACGACGGGCTCGTTGCCTTCCATGACGGCTACGCACGAGTTGGTGGTGCCGAGGTCAATTCCTATGATTTTTCCCATGTTAGTGTGTTTTGTTTGTTTTTTTGTTTTGTCTTGGAGTGCAGCAAGCGGTATGCCAAAGCGGTTTTTGGCAGGTCATGGGATGTTTTTTAGGAAAGATGGGGTGGGGCGGCTGACATTCTGTCAGTCGAAAGAAGGCGGAAAGGATGGGTGGACATGCCTCTTGGCAGAACCGCATACCCGGGAAGAAGCAGCCACCCGCACCCTGCGAGTTCGCAATCTACGCCCGAGGCGAGGGCAAAGCCGCTTGCGAACTTTGCCGAGCGAGCAGGAGGAAAAGGGCACGAAGTAGCCACAGTGTGAACTGCGGGTGACTGCTATGCTCGCACTATGTGCTATGCCGATTGGAAAAATAGGCGCCCCAGCCCACGCGCGAAGCGCGTCGGGGAGATGGGGCGCATGAGCCATTCTTGGCGAAAAATATAGCCGTGCGTAAAGCGCAGCCAATAATATGGGAGAAATGCTATGAAGTTGCCGTGACTTCGCCACGGATAGGCGCGCGCAAGTGGTGTTCCAATTGCTCGCGGGTGAGCCCGGCGCCGAGCAGGTACATCAGCTTGGTGAGGGCGGCCTCGGTGGTCATGTCGCCGCCGCTCACCACCCCGGCGCGTAGCAGCGCCCGGCCGGTATCGTAGAGGTTCATGTCCACCGCCCCCGAAGGGCACTGGGTCACGTTGATTACCGTCACGCCGCGCGCGATGGCGTCGGCCACGGTCCCGGTGAACCATTCGTCGGTGGGAGCGTTACCCGAGCCGTAGGTTTCGAGCACGATGCCGCGCACCCCTTCAATACCGAGCATGGCCTTGAAAACGGAGGGTTGCAGCCCGGGGAAAACGCGCACCACAGCCACCTGTGTTTCCAGCCGGGTGTGCAGGATGAGTTCGCCGAGCGGCGAGGGGGCGCCGATGAAGGGCATATTGTATTTGATGGTGATGCCGGCTTCGGCCAGCGGCGGGAAGTTGGGGCTGCGGAAGGCATCGAAGTGTTCGGCGTTGTATTTGATGGTACGGTTGGCCCGCAGCAGGGCGTTCTGAAAGTAGATACACACTTCGCGCACGATGGCGCTGGCAGCGATTTCGATGGCGCTCACCAAGTTCTCGCGGCCGTCGGTGCGCAGCACGCCGATGGGAATCTGGCTCCCGGTGAAGATCACGGGCTTGGCCAGGTTTTCAAGCATGAAACTGATGGCCGAAGCCGTGTAGGCCATGGTATCGGTGCCATGCAGCACCACAAAACCGTCGTAGCGGCTGTAGTGGTCGCGGATCACCTGCGCCAGCTCGGCCCACTGTTCCGGGCGCACGTTCGACGAGTCGATCACGGGATCGAAAGTGAACACGTCGATCCGGACGCCAAACTTTTTCAGTTCGGGCACTTCGTACTCGATCTCGGCGAAGTTGAACGGGGCCAGCGACCCGGTGGCGGGGTTGGTCTTCATCCCGATCGTCCCGCCGGTGTAAATCAATAATACCGATCGTCCCATAGTTTGTTTCTTGATAATATGGTATCGCCTTTGCCGGGCAGGCGTTAATCCATTTACGTGTCCGGCGGTCATGGCGAGGAGTCGGCGGCGGCGAGGCAATCTTCCCCTGTTAAGGGGGGGCGCTTCGGGCTTTGTGCCCCTCGCAATGACAGGGCTTATTTTTCCAGGATGCGAAGCATCCGGAAAAGGTTGCAGGTGCCGCTTTTTACAACCGACGCTGTAACCGGGCGCCATCAAACTTGCGGTGAATTTGCCGGGGTATAGGGAGGGAAAGGCCACGGAGCGGCCTTAAAACGGCGACACCTCCAGAGCTATTCTTCGGATTCCAGGGCTTCTTCGAGTTGTTTTTTGCGGCGGGTTTCCTCCATGATCACCTGGTAGTTGTTGACGATGGCGCCGACCACAAGGTTCAACAGCAGGAAGGCCGAGAGGATGAACCAGATCACGTGGAACGCCGTGACGACCACCGGGCTGACCGCGATCAGGTTGTACTCGCGGGCTTTGACCAGGTTGTAGCGCAGGTCGGTCCAATCTTCGCCCGTGAGTGTGCGGAACAGCGTGAACATCGACTCGCCGAGCGTGCCGTAGGGGTCGGGCGAGCAGGTGGGGGCGGGCGGCGCTTCGGCCATCAGTTGTGCGTACTTTGCCTTGCCTTCGGTGTCGAGTTTCGCCGGGTCGGGCAGTTTGAAGACCGATACTCCGATGATCGAGAACAGGTAGAGGAAAATGAAGAAGAAGATGCCGTTGTAGAACAGTGCGCTGAACGACTTGGTGAGCACCGACACGATGAGTTTGATCTCGGGCGAGGTGCGCAGCAGGCGCAGCACCCGGAACACACGCAACACGCGCAATACCATCACCAGCGATACGTTGCTGAACAGCGATTCGGGTACGTAGCTGATCAGCACCAGCAGCAGGTCGAAATTGTTCCACCCCGAGGCGAAGAATTCTTTGAAACTCCGGGCGGCGATCATGCGGGTGACGATCTCGAAGGTGAAAATGCCCAGGATGACGCTTTGGACGATTTTGATCCAGTGGTGGTGGCCGTAGGTCTCGACGCCGATCAGCACGCAGTTGGCGAGGATCACGCCGATGATGAAGATCTCGAACCACTTGTTCGCGTTGAGTTTCTGGCAGGATTTTACGAGTTTGTTCATAGTAGTTGTTGGTTTGGGGAACAACGGGGGTTATGGTTTTTTGGGAGGGTGTAATTTAGCTGCGGCCTGCGAGGCAGGCCTGCTTTTCTCCGGGCAATGTCACCCTGAGCGGTAGCGAACCGATGCAGTCAGCGAGAGCATTGAATTGCCGAGCGCCAAAGAGGAAAAGGTCAGCAGTGGACTTAAAGATCCCGGCCGCTACGCGGAGCGATGTTAATCGTGAAGCGAGTGGCTCGGCGTGCCCACCCCGGGCGTTTGAGTCCTTCGGCCTCTTCCTCCTGCTTGCTCGGCAATTCGGGCTTGCCCGATTGCCCTCGCTTCGGGCGTCGGTCTGCGCCTCGGGCAGTGGGGTGGGCACGAATTTCGCCGGATGCGGGTGTCCGCTTCTTTTTGCCGGGCCCGGGCGATTTTTCCTACGCAGAGGACAGTTCTACGCCAGTACCGTGCGCAGTGCGGCGAGTACTTCGTCGCAGTGTTCGCGGGTGATGTTCAGTGCAGGTAGCAGGCGGATGATGTTTTTGTTTTTGGCCGAGCCCACGAAAATGCGGTGGTCGTAGAGCAGTTTTTTGCGTGCTTCGGTGCTGTCGTCCTGCAGTTCGATGCCGATCATCAGTCCGCGTCCGCGCACTTCCTTCACTTTCGAGGCGGGGAGCTTGCGCAGTTCGGCCATCAGGTAATCGCCCATTTTCAGGGCGTTGTCCGCGAGGTTGTCGAAGGCCATCGTTTCGGCCACGGCCAGCGCGGCGGCGCAGGCCAGGTGGTTGCCGCCGAAGGTGGTGCCCAGCATGCCGTATTTCGGGGCGATGTGGGGTGCGATCGCGATCGCACCCACGGGGAATCCGTTGCCGATGCCTTTGGCCATCGTGTAGATGTCGGCGTCGACCCCGGCCCAGTCGTGCGAGTAGTACTTTCCGGTGCGTCCGCAGCCGCACTGCACGCTGTCGGCGATGTAGACGGCGCCGTGCCGGTCGCACAGCGAGCGGATCAGCCGCAGGAACTCCTCTTTGGCGACCTGGATGCCGCCCACGCCCTGGATCCCTTCGATGATCACGCAGGCGATCTGGTCGCCCATGGTGTCGAAGGCTTGTTGGAGGGCGGTCTCGTCGTTGAAGGGCAGGAAGATGACGTTGTCGGTGCGGTTCACCGGTGCGGTGATGGCGGGGTCGTCGGTGGCGGCCACGGCCAGCGAGGTGCGCCCGTGGAACGAGCCTTTGAAGGCGATCACCAGCTTGCGCCCGTTGTGGAACGAGGCGAGCTTCATGGCGTTTTCGTTGGCTTCGGCGCCCGAGTTGCACATGAAGAACTGGTAGTCGGGGTGCCCGCAGAGCAGTCCGAGCTTGTCGGCCAGTTCCTGCTGAGGCCCGATATGCACCGAGTTGGAGTAGAAACCGACTTTGCCGAGTTGGTCGGTCACCCGGCCCACGTAGTGGGGGTGGGTGTGTCCGATCGAAATGACGGCGTGACCGCCGTACATGTCGAGGTATTTGGTGCCTTTGGCGTCCCAGACGTGGGAGCCGAGGGCCTTGACTATTTCTATGTCGTAGAGGGGGTATACTTCGAAAAGTTTCATGGGGTGTATGCTATTTCTAAAATTTCACAACGCACGTCATTGCGAGGAGACTTCGCAGAAATCGACGTGGCAATCTTCCTATTTTCTTCGCAGAGGGCTTCTTATCCATTAGGTGGATTTGGGCTTTATCCTCCGAACCGCTCAGGCTGCGGCGGCCAACACACTGGCTATTCGGCAAAAGTGTCCAAAAGCGAATCCAAGGGAGACGGCTGTCCCCCTTGGCCATCCCCCTGCCGAGGAGCGACAAAGGGGGACATGTGTAAAATCGATGGGGCCGGTGCCTTCCGAAAGTTCGAAACTTAGAAAGCGACCGGCTTGAGTCGCAGGCCTTCGTCTTCGGGCAGGCCGAACATCAGGTTCATGTTCTGTACGGCTTGCCCCGACGCGCCTTTGGCCAGGTTGTCGATCACCGAGGTGATGAGCAGCTTGCCGTCGTGTACTGCAAGGTGAACGAGGCATTTGTTGGTGTTCACCACTTGTTTCAAGGCCACGGGTTGTGTGCTCAGGTGGGTGAAGACGGCGTCCTGATAATAGTCGCCGTAAATCTTTTGCGCCTCTTCGAGCGTGCCGTCGAACGGGGTGTAGACCGAGGCGATGATGCCGCGCGTGAAGTCGCCCCGGTAGGGGATGAAGTTCACGTCGCCCCGGAAGCCCGGTTCAAGGCCTGCGATCATCTGCCCGACTTCGCGCAGGTGCTGGTGCTCGAACACTTTGTAGGTCGAGAGGTTGGCGTGCCGCCAGGTGAAGTGCGAGGTGGCCGAGAGGGCTTGTCCGGCACCGGTCGAGCCGGTGACGGCCGAGATGTGGATGTCACCTTCGACGCGTCCCGCCGCGGCCAGGGGCAGCAGCCCGAGCTGGATGCAGGTGGCGAAACAACCGGGATTGGCGATGTTCCGCGCGGCGCGGATCCGGTCGCGGTACTGTTCGGGCAGGCCGTAGACGAACTGGCGCCCGTCGATCTGAGTGGCGCCTTGGATGCGGAAGTCCTGCGAGAGGTCGATGATCCGGGTGTTGGCGCTGATCTTATTGGTTTCTAAAAATTTGCGGGCGTCGCCGTGGCCTACGCACAGGAAGAGCACGTCGACGGTGGGCAGCTCGGCGACGGGGGCGTCTGTGAAGGTGAGCTGCGTATCGCCTTCGAGGTCGGTATGGACGGCGCTCAGTACTTTGCCGCCGTTGGAGTTGCTGTGTACGTAGGTAAGTTCGACCGAGGGGTGCCACAGCAGGATGCGTATGGCTTCGCCGCCGGTGTATCCGGCTCCTCCGATGATGCCTGCTTTTATCTTCATGGTTACGTTCTTCTTGCGCGGTGCGGGTTGAGTCTTTGGCTGGGTGCGGATTTCCTGATGCGGAATTTCGCGCTTATTGCCCGGTGTGGGGCATTGTTCGTGTCTTTTGCCCGATGCGGATCGGCTCCTGTGGTTGTTTCCGGTGCTTGATGCGAAAGGAGGCTTGCCTTGCCTCCCTGTGTTTTCGCCGGGTGCCGAGCCGCAGGCAGGGGCTCCTTATTCCCTGGAAGGTCAGGGTCTGCGGCCGCCCCGGGGCCCTTAGTCTTAATGCCTCTGCGGGTATGCGGGGCTGCGTAGGACGACCGGGGCTTCAGGGTGAGCCGCGTTATTGGCCGGATGGTATGTTGTTCTTGCCGGCTGGCCTCAGCCGGGCTGGCGGCGGGTGCAGTGTTGCGCCATTTAAGGACGGCGGGGCTTTCGGATCTGGGGCCTTTCCGCGGGCTTTGTGTGCCTGTTTTGCGGGGGCGTTTTGTGTCTCCGCGGGCAGGAAGAGGGCGATGCCACGCGGTGTTTTCCCGGAAAGCCTCCTTCGGGTGCTATTGGGTGTGCGCGGCGATCCAGTTGGTCAATTCGACGAACTGGGCGACGCTGAGGGTCTCGGGCCGCAGGCCGTAATAGGGGTGCTGCGCTTCGGGCGGCAGGGCGGGAAACCCGGCCCGGAGTGAGTTGCGCAAGGTTTTGCGGCGCTGCCCGAAGCCGGCTTTCACGACTTTGCGGAACAGCGTCTCGTCGCAACCGAGGCTCTCGACGTTGTTGCGGGTGAGCCGGATGACGGCGCTTTTCACTTTGGGCGGCGGGTCGAAGACGCCTTCACCGACGGTAAACAGGTATTCGATGTCGTACCAGGCTTGCAGCAATACGCTCAATATGCCGTAGGTTTTCGATCCGGGTGGTTCGGCGATGCGTTGCGCAACTTCGCGTTGCACCATTCCGACGGCGCACGACACCAACGAGCGGTTGTCCAGTATTTTAAAGAAGATTTGGGAACTGATGTTGTACGGGAAGTTCCCGATGATCTTCACCCCGGCGGGGTAGTCGGCGGCGAGGTCCATTTGCAGGAAGTCGCCTTCGGTCACCTTCAGCGAGGGGTAGTTTGCGGCGAGATAGGCCACGCTTTCGGCGTCGATCTCGGCGGCGGCGAGTGCGAATCCTTCGGCGGCGCTCCGTTCGATAAGGAATTGGGTCAGCACGCCCATGCCGGGCCCCACTTCGAGCACTTCTTCTCCGGCTTCTGCGGGCAGGCTTCCGGCGATCCGCCGGGCCACGGCCAGGTCGGTCAGGAAGTGCTGCCCCAGGTGTTTTTTGGCGCGGACTTTACCATCGCCTCCTGCTCCGGATATTTTCGTATGTTCGTATCTCATTGCACGGCGTACGTCCGTTGTGACGGAGCCCGCCTTATTGCGGTTTGTACTGTATCGAGGCCACGATCTCCCGGGCCTCTGTTACAAAATCGTCGTTGCCGACCGGGTAGGATATTGAAAGCACCCAGACCATATTGTTCTTTATGGCCGCCAGCGAGTAGAACATGGTCTCTTCGGCAGCGTCCATACCCGGGTTGTAAAGTTGTTTTGTGTTGTATAGTTCTGTAAAAGTGAGCCCGTCGCGCTCTGTTGTTTCTATATACAGTAGTCCTACATCCATGTTGTTCACGATGAAAGATTCCAGGGCTAAAGACTCTTTTACCGTTGCAATGCGTGCGGAGTCGGCGTTTTCGAAAAATTTTAAACCGATGAGCTGTATCTTGAAGGGGTTGTTGGCGCCCTCTTGTTCGTAAAGTTCCACTGCTTCGACGAACGACCAGTCTTCCTCGGATATTTGCCGCGGTAGCTTTTTCTCCAGTTTCTCGGGAATGGTGATGTTAAACCCGAAGATGTTGTACTTATCACTGCTGCATGAGGTGAGCAGGGTTGCCAGCAGAGCCACGAACATCAGTTTCTTCATAAGTCGAATCTTTTTTACAAGGTTAAACACGCTGAAAAGGCCGTATATATCCAACGGCAAGCAAAGATAATCTTTTTTCGCGTATGTGCGGCGCTGGCGCGTTATTTGCATCTTCTCTGTAGTCGGAAAGGCTCCTGCCCCCTGGGCGGAGAGAGGTTCTTTCCCTGCCAATACAAACGTACACGACCATGAAAACGATACTGCATACGGCTGCGAGCCGGGGCCATTTCGACCACGGGTGGCTCAAGACATTCCATACATTCAGTTTCGGAGGGTATTACAATTCCCTGCGCAATAATTTTGGGGCCCTGAGGGTACTTAACGACGACCAGGTGGCCCCCAGGCACGGTTTCGACCTCCACCCCCACCAGAACATGGAGATCATCACCATCCCGATCAACGGGCGGCTGACTCACGGCGATACGATGGGGCACCTGCAGGTGATCGGCCGGGGCGAGCTCCAGGTGATGAGCGCCGGGACGGGTCTCCGCCACAGCGAGCACAACCACTCACCCGACCAGTGGACAGAGTTGTTGCAGATATGGATCATTCCCGAGAAAGAGGGGCTAAAGCCGCGCTACGAAAAAGCCGACATCCGCGATATCATTCACCGCAACGCGGTCAACGAACTGGTGTCGCCTTATCCGGGCCACGGCCACGGGCTTTGGATCCACCAGCGGGCGTGGATCTCGCTCGCGATGCTCGACAAGGGGCGCGAGGCCGAATACCGCCCGAAATCGCCGGATAGTTACGGGGTCTACCTGTTCGTGATCGAGGGTTCCGTCGAGGTGGCCGGACATAGCCTCGAACGCCGCGACGGACTCGGCATCACCGAGTGCGAATTGTTCAAAATGAAAGCGCTCTCCGACAATACCGGCGTGCTGATCATCGAGGTGCCGGAATAAACGGCGTGATTCCGGAACGTAACGCGGCGGGTCTTCCTTTCATAAGGAAGACCCGCCGCTGCTTTATGCCGGGTTGCCGGGAATGCTATTGCCACACCCGCACCCAGTCGATCTCCATGCTTACGGGCAGTTCTTCGGGCGACACGGGGCCTACCCATCCGCCTTCGAGTTGCATGTCCATGTGCAGGAAGAAGGGCTGGTCGAACGGGAATTGTCCCCGGGCCACGGCATCCGCGCGGCGCAGGTAGGTGAGCGTGGCTTGGCCGTTCACCGTGAAGACGATGCGGTCGGGGTACCACTCCATGCCGTAAGTGTTGAACTCGCCGGGCCGGATCGCGGGCACCGAGCCGCTGGGTATATCCTTGCCGCCCGGGACGCGCAGCGTATAATGGCTGTGGATGGTCTGGTAGACTACGGTGTCGTGGTTGAGGTGTTCCATCAGGTCGATCTCGCCGCTGCGGGGGTAGGGGCCGTTCACGCTGTTGGCGCAGAGCATCCACAGGGCGGGCCAGGCGCCGCGGGCGTCGCTGAACCGGGCGCGGACCTCGATCTTGCCGTAGGTGAAGGCGAATTTTCCCCGGGTGGTGATGCCTCCGGTCTGGAAACGCAGGCTGTCGGGATCTCCGGCGGGGGTGTTTCGGCCCCACAGGGTGATTGTGCCGTTTTTGAACTCGTAGAGCTCTTCGCGCGGAGAGAGGTATTTCTCCCAATTGGCCGACCGGCCCTGCTGGGGGCGGGAGATTTTCGACCATTTGGTGGTGTCGAGCCCGGGCGCGTCGAATTCTTCGTGCCAGACCAGGCGCCACTCTTTGGTGATGTTCGTGGCGGCCGTGCGGGGCTGGTAGCCGTCGGGCGCGGTTTGTTTGGGGGGCGATTGGGCCGTAGCGCTCAGGCTGGCGGCGGCCATGAGCAGGGAGAAAAATAATTTTTGGGTCATTATATTAGGGTATAAATGTGTTCTTTCCATGGCGGCCTGCCGCAGGCAGGCCTGCCTTTCTCTATATCGGCGCGGCGTAGCGAGCATAACGCCCACCCGCAGTTCGCGAAGCGAACTCGCCGGGTGCGGGTGGGCGCTTCTTTCGGATACAGGGCCGGTGCTACCGGACGATCAGGCTGTCCGGCACCGTGTAGTTCGCCCGCTCGACGTGCTGGAAGTAACTTTGAATGAAGGCTTTCATTCGCTGTAACTGTGTGGGGTCGGGCACTACGCCTTTCGGCAACAGGTTGTCGGATTCGGTCGGGTCAGCGGATATGTTATAAATCGCCCGCACGTCGCGGCCGTCGAACAGCATGGCCGTCGAGTCGGTGACCCAGTGGTAGAGGTCGCCCGCATAACTCACCGAGAATCCGCTGTTCCCGGGATCGCGGTCATCCGCACCGGAAAGCCTCCCTGACGCCGGGCGCGTCCCCCCGATCGCGTCGCGCCCGAAGGCCAGGTAGGGCTTTGTGTAGCCTGTCAGGCCGAGCAGCGTGGGCATGATGTCAAGCTGCTGGGTGACGATCTGGCTGTCGCCCCGCAGCGACCCGTCGGGGGTGTAGTAGAAGCAAACGATGTGTGTGTCGCCGGTGACTGAGAAGGTTTCGGGCAGGTATTTTTCGCTCGACACGTGGTCGGCCACGAATACGAACACCGTGTTTTCGTACCACGGCTGCGTACGGGCGTAGTCGAAGAAACCGCGCAGCGCGAGGTCGGTGTAGGCGGTCGGTTGTTGCACCTTGGTGTGCCCTTTCGGCAGCCGCGATTCGTAGCCCGGCGGCACCAGGAACGGGTGGTGCGAGGTGAGCGTGAACGTGGTGGCGAAGAACGGCTCGCGGGCCTTGCCCAGCTCTTCGGCCATGTAGCGCAGGAACGGGGCGTCCCAGATGCCCCAGAAGCCGTCGAAATCCGCGGTGCCTTTGGCGCTCTCGTAATCCTCGCGGGTGCGGAAGTTCTCGATTCCGGTCAGGCGTGCGTAAGCTACGAAGCCCATCGAGCGCTCCTCGGACCCGTTGAAGAACCAGGTGGAGTAGCCTTCTTCGCCGAGCAGTGTCCCCAGACCGCGCATCGGCCCCAGCGACTGGGGCATCAGCACGAAGGGATTGCCCAGCGAGGGAATCGAACTGAGTACCGACGGCAGCGCCTCGATCGACTTGTGGCCGTTGGCGTAGCAGCGGTGGAACACATAGCCGTTGCGCATCAGCGAGTCGAGGAACGGCATGTAGCCCCGCCCGTCGGGGTAGAGCCCCGGGTTGAGGTAGGCCGACTGCTCGTGGCTGAAACTTTCGAGCACGAACACCACGATGTTCTTGCCTGCACTGTGGCCGCTCCGGAGCGACGGTTCGAGGTTGTGGTAGGGCGAGAAATGGCTCAGAAGTTCGGTTTCGGACGTGAAATATTTCTCGTAGTGCAGTTGTTTGTTCCCCATCGTGCGCAGGATGCAGAAGGGGTTGCTCAGCACGATGGCGGCCTTGTAGGGCGAGGCGGAGTAGTGGGCGGCGTTGTTCACCGTGATGGGGCGAATCGCGCGGCTGAAGCCCCCGCGCATCCCGCCGATCAGTAGCGGAGCGGCGGCGGCGAGAATCACCGTACAAACCCCGGTATACGTCCAGGTGTTGCGGATGAGGGTGGGACGGTGTTTCACGGCGCGGTAGGCCCATACCATGCCGAAGACCAAAGCGGCCATAAACAGCACGAGGTACCAGTTTTCGAGGATCCCGCGCCACACGACGGTACCGGTATTGCTGTTTTCGGTGAAATGGAATTCGTCGGCGGTCAGGCGTTTCGAGGCGAAGTGGAAATAGACGGCGTCGGCGGTGTTGACCAGTACCACGATCGCCGAAACGACGCCCCAGAGCCAGAGCAGCGTCCGCTGGTACCACGATTTGTCGCGGAGGCGCAGGGGGAGCAGCGAAAAAAAGATGAACACGCCGTAACAGTAGCAGAGGTTGGCGGTGTCGAACAAGAACCCTCCGCGCAGCAGGGCGGGGAGTTCCGAGGCGGAAACGTGCCCGATCTTGTCGGCGTTGTAGGCCCAGAACACGGCGCGCAGCACGCCCAGTGCCCCGTATACGAGGACGATGCGGTAGAGCATGATCGTCAGGTCGTTGCCGGCCAGCGCTTTCAGGCGGTTTTTGTGTTTGGTGTCCATAAGAGTCGTAAAGGTAATAAACTATCGGCAAAGAGCCAGCACTCCTCTCCTTGTCCCGGCTGTATAGAGTCTTGAATGGGTCGTGGCTGTTCATCTTTGCCGGCGCGGGAAGATAAAAATAAGAAATGAGTTGGAATTTAAATTTTTATGTCGTATGTTTGATGCGTATATCGGCATTATCAGCTGATGATATGTTCTGTTAAAAACATTAAATATCAATGAATGATGAAAAAGATTGCCTTCCTTTCCGCTTTCGCGGCCATCGCCGCCCTGACCCTCTCTTCCTGCCAGAAAGAGCAGCCCCTCGAAGAACCTGCCTTGCAAGTAAAATCCGGCCAGGTGCCTGAATTTACGGTAAAGCCTGTGATAGAACCTTGTATCGTATACAGTGGGGAAACCACCACGCTTGAATTTGAAATATTCAGTGGTGTCTGGCATCCCTTGATGTTTACCTTTCAGGCATATGTGAGTTCTGTATATCCTTCGCAGAACGTGTCGGCGGCATTGGGCGGGTTCGGAGGACTGGACGTTACGGTCGCTTCCGGCTACACAGGCCCGGTTATGATCCGGGTGGTTGACCCGCAGGCGAGTTTCATGAACGGAGAACCTTACGAGTTCTCGGCGACGGCTGTTCAGCGCTAAAACCGAACGTTTTGATTAGCGAAAGTACGTCCCTCGCCGATGGACGGCGACGAGCGTGAAAAACGACTGGCGAAAGCCAACGATTAGTGTAAATGCAGCGGGCCCCGGCAGTCGTTTGACTACCGGGGCCCTTGCTGTGTTTACCCACCAGGACTCGAAACTAGAAAGGCAGAACCAGAATCTGCAGTGTTACCATTACACCATGGGTCAATATGTCTAATGTATTATGCCCCCTTTGCGTCGGCGCCTGTCGGGCAGGAGCAAAGTGGCTGTGTTTTCTCGGCCCCCCTTTTTCAAACCGGGGAACCGGGGTTGTGCAGAAGAGGCGAATCGCCGATCCGCCCCGCTGTGTTGACCCACCAGGACTCGAACCTAGAATAACAGAACCAAAATCTGCTGTGTTACCATTACACCATGGGTCAATACCGGCACGCCTTGCGGCGATACCGAGCGCAAAAGTAACTATTTTTTCGAACCGAGCAAAACCGGGGGCTAAAAAATGACCGCCCCAGGAGCCCGGAGCTGTATTCTGCAAGTTCCAGCAATGCGCCCGGGGCCGCTCCCACGAAAAGGGAGCCTTTGCGGGGCACCTCCCCGTTTCCGGGCGGGCACTATTTGCGTCCCAGCCGGTAGGCGAACGTCACCCCGGCGCCGTAGGGCATCCACTCGCCGCTGGCATTCCAGCGGGCGTAGAAGTCACCCGTGCGCTCGTCGATGCCGTAGTACCAGGCCAGGTGCCAGCCGCCCATCAGGTAAAAGTCCATCGACCAGCGGCTCGCCCGGGTGCGCCCGATCGGCAACTGGTAGCCCACGACCCCGCCGAGCGATATGCCCACGCCGTGCTGCACTTCGTAGGCCGGGTGGTTGTACTTGCTCATCTCGAACGCATCGAAAGCCGCGTAGCCGCCCACGTAAAACCCGCGGAACGATTCGCGGAAATAGTAGCGCACCGACGGGATCACCTGTCCGATCACGTAGGGGCGCCCGTTGATGCTCTCCCACGGCGAGAACACCAGGTCGGCGTTGAAGGTGAACCGTTGGCCGAGGCGCGTCTCGACCGACATGTTCGGGATGCCGCACACCCAGTAGAGTGCGTTCCACTTGAGTGTAGTGCGTGTCCGGGGGGCAACCGGGTCGGTCAGCCGCCCCGAAAGGGCTCCGGCAAGCTCCGGCGAAAGGGCTGCTACGGTGTCGGTCTTGAGGATAGCGTCGCCGGCGACCAGCGGCGGGGCGGTTTCGGCCCTGCCGGCATATCCCGTGCCGTCGGCCTGCTGTGCCACCGCGGCGGCCGGGAAAAGAAGCGCGCCGCACAGCGCCGCGTGCATAAAGAATCTTCGGGTCATAACAAAATGTTTACCCCGCAAAGGTAGCACATTACCGGGGAATTTGGGCCGGACGTAGCAATATTAGGCGAATTGGAGTATCTTTGCGGGTAAACAGTGAAACGAACAGGTATGGTAAAGCTCAGGACCCTAATCTCGGCAGGTGTGGCAGTGCTTTTTTGCGCGGGAATCCAGCCCGCTGCGGCCCAGAACCGTCCCAACATTACCCCCGAAATGATCCGCCAGGCGCAAGCCGCCGGGTTCGATGTCGAGGGCTATATCGAGAACGCCCAGCGGAACTCCGGCGGCGAGAACCGCAACGTCTCCGGCCTGCTGAGCCCCGGCGAAAACGCTACCGCCCCCAAACGCACCGAAAGCGCCACCGACCGCCAGCGCCAGTACACCGACCCCGAAAGCGAGGCTTACGAAAGCCTTAATAATATCGAATCTGCCGCTACGGCCCCGGGCGCTAAAAACGCCGCCGAACAGCCGGGCGTCCCTGCTTACCGTTACGGCAGCTATCCGGCAGGCATGGGCACAAGCGGTACGACCGGCACCAGGCCGGGCGCCCGTTCCGACAGTAACATCCCCGACATGGTGTTCGAACCCGACGGTACCATGCGTCCCCTCACTCCTGCCGAACGCGAAGCCTACCGCACCGCCGAAAAACACATCAAAGACTCGGTACTGCGCAACACCGTCTTCGGCCGCGAAATGTTCGCCGACAAGAACCTCACCTTCGCCCCCTCGTACAACCTGCCCACGCCCCAGAACTACGTCCTCTCGGCCGGCGACGAACTCTTCCTCGACATCTGGGGGCAGGCCGAAACCAACTACAAACTCCAGGTCAGCCCCGACGGCACCGTCCGCATCCCCGACGCCGGGGTGGTGCAGGTCGGCGGCATGACCATCGCCCAGGCCACGGGCGTGATCCGCAGCCGCATGCGCCAGGTCATCTCGGGGCTCGGCAGCGGCACGGCCGACCTGTCGCTCTCGCTGGGCAACATCAGCTCGATCCGCGTGAACATCATCGGCGAGGCCTACTCGCCCGGCGGCTATACCCTGCCGTCGGTGGCCACCCTGTTCAACGCCCTGTACCTGGCGGGCGGCGTGAACGACATCGGGTCGCTGCGTACCGTGAAACTCGTGCGCGACGGCAAACAGGTCGCTACGCTCGACGTCTACGAGTACCTTGTCGAAGGCAAACAGGAGGTCAACGTCGGCTTGCGCGACAACGACCTGGTCATCATCGAACCCTACGCCAACCTCGTGAAAGTGACGGGCAACGTCAAGCGCCCCCGCATCTACGAACTGAAAAAAGGCGAAACCGCCGACCAGTTGCTCGCCTATTGCGGCGGCTTCATGGGCGAGGCCTACAAAGATAACCTGACCGTGGCCCGCAAGTCAGGCCGCCAGCGCACCATGCACACCGTGCCATCGTCCGACTACGCTGCTTTCGAAATGGCCGACGGCGACAGCGTGGCGGTGGGGCACATCATCAACCTCTACGGCAACCGCGTGACCATCGAGGGCGCCGTGTGGCGTCCCGGCGACTACGAACTCTGCGACAGCATCCCGACCCTGCGGCAACTCATCGCCCGGGCCGAAGGCGTGCGCGGCGACGCCCTCCCTACCCGCGCCCAGATCAATCGCCTGCGCGAAGATTTCACGTGGGAGATCATTGCCGTCGACCTGAGCGCCCTGATGAGCGGCTCCATCGCCGACATCCCCCTCAAACCCGAAGACCTGGTGCGGATTCCTTCGATCGGCAGCCTGCGCGAAGGCTACACCGTGGCCGTCAAAGGCGAGGTCAACACGCCCGGCACGCTCATGTGGCGCGAGAATATGACCATCGAAGACGCCATCGTGATGGCCGGGGGCCTGCGCGAATCGGCCTCGTACGCCCGCATCGAGATCGCCCGCCGCATCAAGAATCCGACCTCGACCGAAGTCTCCGATCGGCTGGCCGACATCCTCGAATTCACCATCGAAGGCGACATGCGCCTTTCGGCCGAAACGGCCGCCCAGCCGCTGATGCCCTTCGACGAAATCTACATCCGCCGCTCGCCCGGCTACAGCCCGCAACAAACCGTCATCGTCAACGGCGAAGTGCTCTTCGGCGGCGAATACGCGATGACCAAGGCCGACTACCGCCTGAGCGACCTCGTCGAGAAGAGCGGCGGCTTCACCCCCGAAGCCTATGCCCGCGGTGCCTACCTCCGCCGCCGCTACACCGAAGATAAACTCGTGAAGCACAACACCACGCTCGACCTGGCCGAGCGCAGCCAGACCCTGATGGGCAAAAACATCGTCACCACCAAGCCCAAAACCACCGACGACTACTATTTCGTGGGCATCGACCTCGAAGCCGCCCTCGACCGCCCCGGCTCCTCGCAGGACGTGATCCTCAGCCAGGGCGATATCCTCGTCGTGCCCAGGCTTGACAACACCGTCAGCATCAGCGGCGCCGTGCTGTACCCCAATACCGTGACCTATGTCGACGGGCTCTCGCTGAAAAAATACGTCTCCAACGCCGGGGGCTATGCCGAGCGCGCCGCCAAAAAGAAAATCTACATCGTGTATGCCAACGGTACCACCGCCTCGAAGGCCAGCGTGGGCAGCCTGAGCATCGAACCCGGCTGCGAGATCGTGGTGCCGCAGAAACCCCAGGCCCGCCGCATGAGTGCCGCCGACCTGATGAACCTCTCGACCACCGCCCTGACGATGGCCACCCTGATCAGCACGTTCCTCTGATAGCCTGACGCCATTATGCCCCGTCCGGCTTTTGTCCGGGCGGGGCGGGTTATTAAAAAGACCTTCGTCCGGTCAACCGTTAATTCCGGCCAGGCCCCCCTCTCCCGGGGCGCCGACCGGCGCCGTACCCCGGCAATGCAAGTTTACTGTTGCCGGGGTACGCGGGAAGGAAAAGGCCGTGAACGGCCTCAGGGTCGCGGGCGGAAAAGCAGCCTGAAGTACTTACCTGAAGGGGAATCCCCGCCTTATGATGTTTCTCTACAATACGATGACCCGCCTGTACGGCGCCGCCCTGTGGCTCGCTTCGCCTTTTGTTCCGAAGGCGCGGTTGTTGCTGCGCGGCCGCCGCGGCCTGCTCCGGCGCATCGAGGCGCGAATGGAGGACCTGCGTAACGGACCCGGAAAGACCGGGGAGACATCCGCCGCCCCGCACCAAAGCGGTGATCCGGATCAACAACGAACAACCCTCCGGGGTGAGCCGGACAAGGCCGCCGCCGCGAATATATCCTGGCCTTCGGACAAAGGAAGTCCCCCGGACAAGGGCCGAAAGACCCTTCGGGCCGCGTCGGATAAGGCTTCCCCCGCAACGCATATACCCCCGCACTTAAATAAAGGCAGGGAACAGGAAGGGCAACCGGAAACCTTCTGGGTCCATTGCGCGTCGCTGGGCGAATTCGAACAGGGGCGCCCCGTGATCGAAGCCCTGCGGCAACGCTTCCCCGATAGCCTGATCGTGCTCACCTTTTTCTCGCCCTCGGGCTACGAAGTGCGCAAGAACTACGACGGCGCCGACGCCGTCTTTTACCTCCCCGCCGACACCGTGCGCAACGCCCGGCGCTTCGTCAGGGCCGTCCGTCCGACCCACGCCGTTTTCGTTAAATACGAATATTGGCGGAACTACCTCGCCGAACTTCGCTGCAACGGGATCCCCTCGTACGTCGTGTCGGCCATCTTCCGCCCCGGCGACGCCTTCTTCAAACGCTGGGGCGGCTTCATGCGCCGCACCATCGGCCTGCTGACCCACTTCTACGTGCAGAACCAGGAATCCAAAGACCTGCTCGCCGGCATCGGGCTCACCAACGCCTCGGTGTGTGGCGACACTCGTTTCGACCGCGTGGCCACCATTGTCCGCAATGCTCCCGAATTGCCCGTCGTCGAGGCCTTTACGGCCTCCGCCGGGCGCGGAAACGTCGCCGTGTTCGGCAGTACCTGGCCTGACGACGAAAGCCACTTCCTCGACATCGCCGCCGCTTTCCCCGGGCTGCGCTTCGTGGTCGCCCCCCACGAGATCGATCCCGCCCGCGTGTCCTCGCTCGTCCAGCGCTTCACCGAACGCACCAAGCGGACTGCCGTATGCTATACCCAGACCCGGTTCGGAGATCCGGAACTCGCTTCCGCGGGCCTGCTGGTCGTCGACACCATCGGTATCCTGTCGGGTGTCTACCGCTACGGAGGCATGGCCTATATCGGCGGCGGATTCGGCCGCGGTATCCATAACACTCTCGAAGCCGCCACCTGGGCAATGCCTCTCGTCTTCGGCCCCGCCTACCGCAAATTCGCCGAGGCCTGCGACCTGGTGGCCCTCGGTGCCGCCCATCCCATCTTGTCGGTCGCCGAACTGAAGGCCATCCTGCAACGCTATGCCGACAACCCCGGATTGCTGAGCCTCGAAGGCGCCACGGCCGAATCCTACGTCCGTTCACGTACCGGTGCCACGGCCATCGTCATGGAGCATATCTTCGGCGGGACAGGAAATGAATAATCGTTGTGGATGCGATTATTTACGTTGCTTATGAGGAATTTTCTAGGGGTACAAATATTCTGATCTATAGACACACTTCGTTCCCGCCCGGCCCTAAAATATTCATCCTCCTAAAACTCCGATAAGAAAGTGGGTTGGGGGAAGAGCAGGGCGGGAAATGAAAATATAGTATCTTTGCCCTGTATGGCGCCCGGCGCCATCCTGATCCCTGCCCTGCTTTTGTAACACCATAACGACATCCAGAAAACGCCATGTCACCACTCAACAGGAAACAAACCGCCTTTGCCCTGCTGGCCGCCCTTGTAGCCGTAGCGGGCCCCGCCGCCGCGAAGAAGAAAAACCAACAGGTGGTCACCACCACCGTCACCCCCGTGCAGTACGACGCCCCCGCCAGGCAGGTCAGCTACCAGACCGCCGGCAGCGTGCAGTATACCACCCCGACCGCCGAAGTGCGCTACGACGACGTGATCACCCCCTCGCCCAAGAAACGGGGCAGGAAACAACCCACCGGAGTGCTGGCCAATGGTGTTTATATCAACAACCAGCCGAAACGCCCGAAGGACATCATGAGAGTGCCCGCCGAGCAGCTCAATGCCGTGCCTGTGACGGGCAACGCCCCGGCCGCTGCATCGGCTGTGCAGCAGGCCGTTGCCGCGCTTTCGGCCCAGCGCGCCGAACTGCAGGCCCGTGTCGACGAACTTGGCCGCCAGCTTCCCAAAGCCAATGCCAAGAAAGCCGCCAAGATCACCGACGAGATCGGGCAGCTCGCCACCCAGATTAGCGACATCGACCGCCGCCTGGCTGCCATAGCGGCCCCTTCTTCCGATGTCCGCGGCAACCATGCCCCGGAACACGGTGTTTCCTTGCAGCCCGCGACGCCCCCGCTGCCCGGTGACGGCTGCATCATCCGCTACGAAGAGATGCCGGTTCCGCAACAGGGCACGCCTTCGGCCCGCGACTATACCGCCACTCCCCGTGCGCCGCAGGCAGGGCAGGCGGCAACCCGTGCCGGTGCCGTGGTCTACCACGTGCAGGTGGGGCTGTTGTCGTACCCCAATATCGGCGCCTTTTCGGGTCTGGCCGGTGTGCGCGAAATGCGCCGCCCCGACGGAACCTTTGCCTATTATGTGGGCAGCTATGAAAGCTACTACGATGCGCAACAGGCCTGCGATGCGCTCCGCGCCCGCACGAAATACCGCGATGCCTTCGTGATCGCCACCCGCGATGGACAGCGCATTGCGATCCCTAACCGCAACTAAGTCCGCACCCCCTGTCTCTCTTGTAATCGCATCGAGCCCCTGTGTGTCGTTAAGCCGCGATCCCGGCCTCTCCTCGGGGCAGGGGCTACAAGCAAAAGCCGTAAAATCGCGAAAAACGATTTTACGGCTTTATTCTTACTTGGGTATTGTATTTGAGGATACGGGCTTCCGGTGGGGTTATGCGCACTCAGAGCGAGAAGAGTCCTCCTGCGGCGCGGAGCGTGAGCGTCCGGCGCTTACGGTCGAGTTGTTCGATCAGCGCGTCGTTGACGGGAAGCAGCACTTCGTGGAGCCCGGTACTGCCGAAGTCGGCTTCGAGCAACGGGTTGTGCGGGTAATCGTGGAAAGCGGTAATGGCGCCGGTGTGTTGCGTGCCGTCGTCTTCGGAGATAGCGGTCACCCGGTAGCCGACCAGGTGGGCGTACTCGCCCGTTTCGCCGTTGGCGACTTCGTCGGGGTGGCGGGTGTAAAGTTTCAGCCCGGTGAGCATCCCGGCTTCGGCCGGGGTGCCGAAGTCGTCGAAGCGCACCACGGCACGTGTTCGGCCGTTTTGCAGTTCGAAAGTGCTCACAAAAAGCGGAACCGCCAGGGAGTCGATGATGACCCATAGCGGTTCCGTATAGTTGTCCTCGTCTGCCACGGCAGCGGGAAAGTTGTCGTAAAGTTCGATGAGCAGGGCGCCGTCGGGCCCGTACGTTTTGCGTACTTTGCCGGTCGGGGTGAGTTCCCCGGCTTGCGGCATCGGGGTATCGGCCTGTTTGCCCATCGTCAGTCGCGCGGGAGGGGGATTACTCGGCGGCAGGAGCTTCTTCAGCAACAGCAGGAGCCTCTTCAGCGGCTTCGGGAGCGGCGCCTTCGACGGCTTCCACTACGGCTTCGAGGGCTTCTTCGGCGGTCTCTCCGGCTTCGGCTACTTCTTCGACGGCTTCGACAGCGGCAGCGGCCTCGGCGAGCTTCGAAGCAACGGCGGCGGCTTTCTTCTCTTTGGCGGCGGTTTCGGCAGCCAGGCGGTCTTTCGAACCTTTGGCTTTGGCGGCGGCCAGGTCAGCTACGAATTTTTCGTTGCCGGCCTCTTTGGCTGCGATCCATTTGTCGAAGCGGTTTTTGGCTTCGGCTTCGCTGAAGGCGCCTTTTTTTACGCCGCCCAGCAGGTGGTGCATGTACATCACGCCTTTGCCCGAAAGGATCGAACGGGTGGTGTCTGTCGGTTGGGCACCCACGCCTACCCAGTAGAGGGCGCGTTCGAAGTTGATTTCGACGGTCGCGGGATTGGTGTTGGGATTGTAAGTTCCGAGTTTTTCGATAAATTTGCCGTCACGGGGAGCTCGGCTATCGGCTACCACTACGTGGTAGAAGGCGTGGTCTTTCTTGCCGTGGCGGGCGAGCCTGATTTTTGTGGCCATAGTTGCGTTTGTTTTTTGGGGGTTTGGCTTCCTTATTTCATAAGGCACGACCCCGGTTGTTAATAGTGTTTTGTGCCCCGGTCGCCGACCGGGACGGCAAAGATACTATATTTTCAGTAATAATCAATATTGAAAAGAGGACATCGCGCCTTTATTGTAAAAGGCGCCCCAAATGGAAGCTTCGTTTCCTTTCTTATTTTCGCCGCAGCGCAAGCCAAAGCAGGGATGCGCAGCATCCGGAAAAATTCTTTTTAGTTCTTTTTCAGAAAAAGAACGATGTCAGGCCAGTTAGAGAGAGTAATATTTTGGAGTATGGAAAAGAGCATTATTTTTCCCGGGTCGTTCGACCCTTTTACGGCAGGCCACGAAGACCTCGTGCGGCGTGCGTTGACCATGTTCGATCACGTGATTGTGGGGGTGGGGTGCAACATCCGCAAAGAGGGGCTGCTGGCTCCCGAGAACCGTGTGCGCCTCATCGAGGACCTCTTCGGCGCCGATACCCGCGTCGAAGTGCTTCCCTACTACGGGCTAACCGTAGACCTTTGTTGCGAGACCGGCATCTTCCGCCTGCTGCGCGGAGTGCGGAGCGCCGCCGACTTCGAAGGCGACCGCCTGATCGAAAGCGTCAACCGCCGCCTGCTGCCCGACATCGAAACAGTTTACCTGAGCTGCCGCGACGAACTGGCCGGTATTTCGTCGTCGGCCGTGCGCGAACTGCTTGCCTTCGGGGCCGACACCTCGCACTTCATGCCCCGCGGCATCGATATCCGAAATTATTTGGATTAATGGCCTTCTCCGGGGATATTCCCTGGAAGTCAAGCAAAATATAGGGGTTGCGGCAGCGCGACCCCTATATTTTTGTACATTTGCAGCTTCGCCGTTAAACTTTTCACCCCCGCAGCGTCATATATTCAAAGTAAATTGCAAAACAACCCCATGAAAACCCCCTGCCTGATGCTCTTGGCCATCGTGATGGCCGCATCCTCCCAACTCCCTGCCGCTATGGCCCAGCAAGCCCGGCCCGACGCCCAGAACGGCCAGGCTGCCCGCACCGTGACCGTCAGCGGACGAGTGATGACCACCGATACCAACGAACCGCTGGCCGGCGCCTACATCATCATCAATGCCGACGCCGCGGGCTATGCCTCGCGCACTTCGCTCACTGACGGCGAAGGCCGCTTCTCGGTCACCACCCGCGAGGCGTCGCCCGTGCTGACCATCAAATACCCTAGTTACCAAACGATCGCCCGGACGATCGACAACAGCCAGCGCACCGTAGCGCTGGGCGACGTGCGCCTGTCGCCCGAGGCCATCGAAGCTGCTGCGGTCACCGTAGCGGCCAAGGCTCCGTTGGCCATACTGAAAGGAGACACCGTCCAATACGCCGCCGCCAACTTCAAGACCAATCCCGACGCCAACACCGAAGACCTGCTCAAGAAAATGCCCGGCGTCACCACCGACGACGACGGCAACGTACAGGTCAATGGTCAGTCGATCGGCAAGGTCTACGTCGATGGCAAGGAATATTTCTCCGAAGATCCTGCCATGGCCCTCAAAAACCTGCCCGCCGACGTGGTGCAGAGCATGCAGACCTTCGAGGAGCGCACCGACGAATCCAAATTCTCGGGCTTTGACGACGGCACCCGCCTCCGCGCCGTCAACGTAGTCACTAAGAGCGGGGTCGCCCACAGCGTGTTCGGCAAAGTTTACGCAGGGTACGGTACCGACGACCGCTACGCTGCAGGGTTAGGTGCCAACATCTTCATGGGCGACCACCGCCTTACGGTCACCGGCCAAAGCAACAACGTCAACAACCAGGGCTTTACCTTGCAAGACGTCGCCCAGGCCTCGTCGGGCCGCGGCGGCGGCCAGTTCGCCACCAGCGTGCGCGGCGGGATTCAGCAGACCAATGCCGCCGGGCTTAACTACAACGGCCAGTTTAAAGACAAACTCAAGCTCAGCGCCGCCTACAACTTCAACAACGTGAACTCCGATCGGCAACGTACCCGCCAGCAGACCTTCCTGAACACCCCCCGTGTCTATTCCGACACCTCATACGTCAACGGGTATAACTTCGCGCATAGCCTCTACGCCCGCGCCGAATGGACGCCCGACAGCACCAACCGTCTCACATTCTCGCCCCGCGTGACCTACAATACCAACCATGGCGACGAATATTCTGCGGCTTCCACCCTGCAGAACGGGCTTCTTTCCAATAATTCGAAAAGCGAGTACGGTAACGCCATGGGCGCTTACAACGCCGGGGCCAACCTCTGGTGGAACCACCGCCTGCCCTCGAAGATCGGCGGTCGTACCTTTAGTGTCGGCGGTAACGGCTCGGCCAGCAACCAATGGGGCTCGCGTACCCAAAGTTCGGTCTACGGTTCGCTCGACGACTTCGGTAATTTCGTGCCCGAAAATCTCGATCAGTATTACACCCTCGGCGGAGCCAGCTATTCGTGGTCGGGACGCGCCACCTACAACGAACCCCTCTCGCGCACCTCGCGCCTGAGCCTGAGCTACAACTACAGCTACAACAGCGCCAATTCCGACAAGCTCGGTTACGAATGGGACCAAGCCCTGCAGGTATACGACATGAACAACCCCGACCCGCTGACCTCGAACGTCTTCACCTCGAACCGCACCCGCCAGGAAACCACCCTCGGCTATAACTACGTGAAGGATAAAATCAACCTCAATGCTTCGGTGGGTTACCAGTGGACGACCCTCCAGGACATCGAGAAATTCCCGCTCACCTCGGACGACAAATACAATTTCCGCGCCTGGACGCCGCGCCTGCGCTTCGAATACAAACCGACCAAGACCAAGAGCCTGACCGTCGATTATAACCGCCGCACCGGACTCCCCTCGATCGAGCAATTGCAGCAAGTGGTCGACCTGAGCAACCCGTTGCAGGTGTTCATCGGCGACCCGGGCCTCGACCAAAGCACGACCGACGCCTTGAACATTCGTTTCCTGAGCCCCAATATCGAAAAATCGACGATGCTTGTCCTGAATGCCAATGTGAACTTTACGCAGGACTATATCGCCTACGACCGTACGTTCCTCGCCGCTGACCGGACCCTGCCCGACGGCACCGTCATCCCGAAAGGTGCGCAGGTCACCGCTCCCGTCAATATGGACGGTTACGTGAGCGCCAACATGGGCGGTTTCTACAGCTTCCGCATCCCGGCCATCAAAAGTGCCATGAACACCGGGCTGAACTACAACTATACTCACTCGCCTTCGATCGAGAACAGCATCCGTTCGAGCGTGAATAACAACACCTTCGGCGGTTTCGTGTCGCTCACCTCGAACATCTCCGAGAAAGTCGACTTTACCTTACGCTACAGCGCCTCGCTCCGCTTCAACGAGGGGTCGTCGGGCACGTTCAACCGCTACGTGACCAGCAACCTCGGCGGTTTCCTGAACGTGTACCTCGTGGGCGGCCTGTTCATCAACGCCGACGCCACCTGGCGCAACAACGTGGGTACCGACGCCTCGGCCGACCAGCACTACGCCATGGTCAACGCCGGGATCGGCTACAAGTTCCTGGCCAACCGCCAGGCCGAGTTCCGCCTCACGGGCAACGACCTGCTCAACCAGAACCGCGCGATCTTCCAGAACAGCTACGACACCTACACCCAATTGTCGACCACCAACGTCCTGAAACGCTACTTCATGCTTAGTTTCACCTATAAATTCGACACGCGCAAGGGCCGCAGTGCGAAGAACTACGGCACCAGCGAAGAGACCCGCCCGCCCGGTCCCGGCGGCCCGATGATGATGCGTCCGGGCGGTGGCCCCGGCGGCGGGTATGGCGGCGGTGGCGGCTTCGGACGTTAACCTTATTCCAGTCAAAGATAAGCCCGAAGATGGATGACTATCTTCGGGCTTATTGTTTTCCGCGGCTCTGCCGGCGATCGGGGGCGGCGGCTCGGTTTCCGCATTCGCCGGGAAGCAATCCGGGCCCCGGGGGGGCGGAATCCATGGCGCCGGATAAAATAAGAAAAGGCAGCCTTGCAGCTGCCTTTTCCGTTTGCCCGTCGGTTGCCCGCCGGGTTACTAACCCAAACTCTTTCACGAAAAGAAGTGACTTTTTAAGGTTTGATCCCGAAAGATCCTGACCTTGCGGGCCACCCTCTTCCCCTAAAATCGATAGTACAAAGGTAAACACTTTTTTCGAATTACAAAATTATTTTTCAAATAAATTAAATTTTCTTCACAATACCGTAGGGCCGCCCCCGTAAAAACATCCGGGAACCCTTGGGCGGCCGGGGCGGAAAACTTCGCGGAAAATCGTATCTTTGCCCGATAGTGGCCTTCCGGGCAATCTTTTGGTCATCCCGAGTGTAGCAGGCGAAGGGCCTGGCCGAAAGATGTGGCCGAGACAATGTACCCGCACAGTACCTCAAGAACTCCCCCGGCTACGCTCGGGAAGACAAAAGAAAAATTCCTTGCGGCCCCAGAAACGAAATTTATGTCACAGATCATAGCCATAGTAGGCCGCCCCAACGTGGGTAAAAGTACACTCTTCAACCGCCTGGTCGGGGGACGCACTGCCATCGTCGACGCCACCGAAGGCACCACCCGCGACCGCCACTACGGCACCGCCGAATGGAACGGCCGCGAATTTACGGTGATCGACACCGGCGGGTTCACCATCAACTCCGACGACATCTTCGAACAGGAAATCTGCCGCCAGGTGGCCATCGCCATCGAGGAGGCCGACCAAATCGTGCTGATGACCGACGTCGAAACCGGCATCACCGACCTCGACGAGGCGATGGCCCAGATGCTCCGCCGCCAGTCGAAGCCCGTCCACCTGGTAGTGAACAAGGTCGACAACAACGCCCGGGTGTTGCATACTTATGAATTTTTCGGTCTCGGCCTCGGCGAGCCCTACACGCTCTGTTCGCTTAGTGGTAGCGGCACCGGCGAATTGTTAGACGCCATTACCTCGCACATCCCTTTGGCCGCCGCCCCGGAAACCGCCGCCCTCGGCGGGGAAGATGCGCTTGCCCCTTCGGAAACCGCCGTGCCGCGCATTGCCGTGGTGGGGCGCCCGAACGTCGGCAAATCGTCGCTGGCCAACGCCCTGCTGGGCGAGGAGCGCAATATCGTCACTCCCATCGCCGGCACCACGCGCGACTCGATCCTTACGCGCTACAACAAATTCGGCATGGAGTTCGACCTGATCGACACCGCCGGGCTCCGTAAAAAGACCAAAGTCACCGACGACCTCGAATTCTACTCGGTGATGCGCACCATCCGCGCCATCGAGAGCTGCGACGTGGCCATCCTGATGCTCGACGCCCAACAGGGGGTCGATGCCCAGGACATGAACATCTTCCACCTGATGGTCAAGAACCGCAAGGGTTGCGTGATCGTGGTCAACAAGTGGGACACGATCCCCGACAAGGGCAACAACACCGTGCGCGACTACACGGCCCGCGTGCGCGAACGGCTGGCCCCGTTCGACGACGTGCCGGTCGTGTTCACCAGCGTCACCGAAAAGCAACGCATCTTCGACGCCCTGCAGGTGGCGCTCAAAGTGTACGAGAACCGCCGCCGCCGCATTCCGACCTCGGAACTGAACGAATACCTGCTGCCGCTCATCGAGCAGACCCCGCCCCCGGCCATCAAGGGCAAGTACATCCGCATCAAGTTCGCCACGATGTTGCCTACGCCCACGCCGCAATTTGCGTTGTTCGCCAACCTGCCTCAGTACATCAAGGACCCCTACCGCCGCTTCATCGAAAACCGCATCCGCGAGAACTGGGACTTCCAGGGGGTGCCGATGCAGATCTATTTCCGGCAGAAGTAGGCGTGAAACTCCATAGGCGATGATCTGCCTGGCATTTCTCCCCCGGAGAAATACGCGCCCGCCCCGCCCCCCCTGTAGGGCGGGCGCGCTCCTTCGCCGAAATCGGTTACACGATCTCTGCTCAGCCGGTTCGACCTTTGCGGGGCCCCGATAGTAAATACAGAAGCCCCAATAAATAGCCTAAAACCCTTACTTTCCCAAATTGTCATGAAAAAGATATTTATCCTCTGCGCCCTGCCGCTTGTTGCGGCTACGCTGATCGCCGCCAAACCGTCCAAAAAACAACTTCCGGCGCCTCCTGCTCCCGAACTCCAGGCCCCGTCGGGCTACCTGATCAACGGCGAGTTCAAAGCCGATGCTCCGGACATGGTCTACCTCTGGAAGGCCGACAGCACCGACAACATCAACCTTAGCCAGATCAGCGATTCGGTACGGGTCGAAGATGGCAAGTTTCGCTTTGCCGGCAGCGTGGCCGAGCCCACCATGTTCCTGATCGCCACCAGCCCCAACCTCCGGACGGCTGGTGCCACAGTGCAGAATTTCTATGTCGAGAACGGGGTGACGACCATCACCCGCGAAAACGCCTCGTCGAAGTTCGTCATCCGGGGGACACGCTTTCACAGCGAGATGGAGCGCCTGACCCCGCTGTTCCAGAACCCCACGCACATCTACGATAGCCTCCGGAACTTTATCGTCGACAACCCCACATCGCTGGCCGCGCTCGACGTGGTTCGCGCTGCTGCGGGGTATTCGCAACTGACCCCCGCACAGGTCGAAAACCTGATGGCCCTGTTCCCCGAATCGGCACACAGCACCCGCGATTGGCGCCTCCTCGAAGAAAAAGCCCTGCCCGAACTGCGCAAAGAACTCTTCGCCGGCGACAAATACAAGGATATTACGCTGTCCACGAAAGACAGCGTCGCTACTTCGCTCAGCGCCGTGCTGGCCGCGCACAAATACGTGCTGCTCGACTTCTGGGCTTCGTGGTGCGGCCCCTGCCGCAAAGACATCCCCGCCATCAAGGCGGCGGTCGAGCGCTTCGGCGGCAAAGGCTTCACCGTGTTCGGCGTGTCGGTCGACCGCGACCGCGACGCCTGGATCAAGGCCATGGGCGACGAGGGTATCGATACCCTCTGGCCCAACGTGATCGAGACCAAAGAGAACGTCTACTCCAAGGCCTATAACGTGAAATTCATCCCCAAAAACTACCTGATCGCCGCCGACGGCACCATCGTGGCCACGAACCTTCATGGCGAGGAGCTCGCCAAGAAATTGTCCGAACTGCTCGGAGAGTAAGGCGGGAGAGTGAATAATCGTTTGTAAAACGATTATTCACTTGTCAAAGTAAATCGTCGTTGTCCGGATATGTAAATTTCGGGTATATAGACGCTCGTTTTGCTCGCGTCTGTCCCCCCAATAATTACTTATCCGGACAGCTCCTGACAGGCAAGGAGGGGGAGAAGGGGGGGAGGAAAGAAAGATAAAGCGCTTCCCCGCGGCACACTCGACAGCCCAAACAATACACTTTATATAACACCCCATATTCATCCGCACACGAAAATGAAACACGCGAAAAAAGTCCTGCTGGCCGCTGTGGCTGCCCTGGCCCTGATGCCTGTCCTGCGGGCGCAACAACCTGCCGAGCCCCTGAAATTCGGCGACACCGACCGCAACACCCAAGTGGCCGACAGCCGCCCCGAATGGCAGATCCCCGAGGTCGTGCAGGTGGGGCGCGAATACCCCCGGGCCCATTTCATGTCGTACGGCGATCGAGCCTCGGCTGCCGCCAACGATTACCCCAAATCCGATTTCTACATTCCACTCGACGGCCAGTGGAAGTTCGCCTGGTTCGACGACTACCGCAACCGCCCCGCCGACTTCTACAAACCTTCGTATGACGTGAGTGCCTGGAAAACCTTCAGCGTCCCCGGCACTTGGGAAATGAACGGCTACGGCGACGCCATCTACACCAATCAGCCCTACGAGTTCGCCCCCTATAAGCCGCAGCCCCCAAAACTGCCTGACGCCAATCCCGTGGGCCTGTACCGCCGCACGTTCGAAGTCCCCATGCTGCTGCTCGACCGCGACGTCTTCCTGCGCCTCGACGGCATCAAGTCCGGCACCTATGTCTACGTCAACGGCAAAAAGGTCGGCTACACCGAAGACTCGAAGGATGCCGCCGAGTTCAAACTTAACGACTATATCGTCCAGGGCACCAACACCATCGCCCTCGAAGTCTACCGCTGGAGCACAGGTTCATACCTCGAATGCCAGGATTTTTGGAGAATGAGTGGAGTAGAACGATCAGTGTATATATTTTCACAGCCTAAGACCCGTATCGAGGACTTTCGCGTTGAAGGCACCCTCGACAGCGCCTACACGGGCGGCATCCTGAAGCTCGATGTGGCCATGGCCAACACCTTCGTGCGCCCCAGCGGCGACATGGAAGTGTGGTTCGAACTCGAAGACGCCACCGGCGCCATGGTCGACTATTCCTACAAGATCCTGAAAATGGACGCCAACAGCCGCGATACCGTGAGCTTCGTGCGCGACGGCCGCAACGACGCCGTTTACCGTAACATCCGCCCATGGAGCGCCGAAGACCCCTATCTCTACAACCTGGTGATCAAGATCCGCAAAGAGGGTAAGTTCGTCGAATATACCTCGGCCAAGGTCGGTTTCCGCACTTCGGAGATCAAAGGCAACCAATACTACGTCAACGGCAAGCGCGTCTACATCAAGGGCGTCAACTACCACGAGATCGACGAAAAGACCGGCAAGGTGCTGAGCGAAGAGCGTATCATCCAGGACTTCACCCTGATGAAACAGTACAACGTCAACGCCATCCGCCTGGCCCACTATCCTCAACAGCGCCGCTTCTACGAGCTGGCCGACCAATACGGCTTCTACCTCTGCAACGAAGCCAACATCGAATCGCACGGCATGGGTTACGACCTCGGCAAAGGGCGGACGCTGGCCAACAATCCCGTGTGGCTCAACGCCCACATGGACCGCACCCGCAACATGTACGAGCAGACCAAAAACTACACCAGCGTGATGTTCTGGTCGCTCGGCAACGAGGCCGGCAACGGCTACAACTTCTACCAGACCTACCTCTGGCTCAAATCCAAAGACCTGACGCGCCCCGTGCAGTACGAGCGTGCCATCTTCGAGTGGAACACCGACATCTTCTGCCCGCAATACCCCGGCGCCGCGCTGCTCGAAACGTGGGGCAAGCGCACCACCGACCGTCCCTACATCATGAGCGAGTACGCCCATGCGATGGGGAACTCGACGGGTAACTTCCGCGACCAGTGGGAGATGATCTACAAGTACCCCAACCTGCAGGGCGGCTTCATCTGGGACTGGGTCGACCAGGCGGTTCTGGTCGAGAAGCCCGACGGCGATTACTACTGGGCCTATGGCGGTGACTTCGGCACCAACCAGCCCTCTGACGGGAATTTCCTGTGTAACGGCCTCGTGGGCCCCGACCGCACCCCGCACCCGGGCCTCGCCGAGGTCAAGAAAATGTACCAGTATGTCTGGTTCAAGGCCATCGATGCCAAGGCCGGGAAGTTCGAGGTCAGCAACCTCTACGACTTCACTCCGCTCGACAAATACACCGTGCGCTATGAGCTGATGGCCAACGGCCGGAAGGTGCGCGAAGGGGTGCTGCCTCTGGCGGTCAAGCCGGGCGCCACGCAGACCGTGACTGTACCGATGAGCGGCTTCGCGGCCAACACGCCGGGCACTGAATATTTCGTGAATTTCGTGGTGACCACCAAGGTGGCCGACGGCCTGCTCAAGGCCGGGCACGTGGTGGCTTCGGAGCAGTTCCGCCTGCCGGTCGACAACCCCAAAACGCCCTACGCGATCCCGGCCGGGACGCTTAATGTGAAAGAGAACGAAAACTCCCAATATGTGGTGGTTTCGGGCAACGGCTTCGAGGTCAGGATCGACCGCCAGTCGGGCTTTCTCTGCTCGTATGTGAGCGGCGGCGTGCAATATATCGCCGACGGGTTCGGCCTGCAACCCAATTTTTGGCGCGGCCCCACCGACAACGACTACGGTTGGAGCATGCCCTCGAAATGCCAGCCCTGGAAACAGGTGCTCCACAATCTGCGCAGCTCGGTATCATTCTCGAAAGAGGGCAACACCGTGCTGGTGACGGCGCAATATGCGCTCCCCGAAGGTTGCACCCTGGCGGTCACCTACCAGGTGTTCGCCTCGGGCATCGTGAATGTTTCGTACTATTTCCGCGGCGACGCCTCCGCCAAGACGCTGATTCCGCGCCTGGGTATGCGGATGCGCCTGCCCGCCGACATGGCTGCGCTCCAATACTTCGGCCGCGGCCCTGAAGAGAACTACTGGGACCGCAACTACGGCACCAACGTAGGCCTCTACACGAGCAATGCGGCGCTTCAGGGCACCGATTACGTCCGCCCGCAGGAGAACGGCCACCACACGGATACCCGCTGGCTGGTACTCTCGAAACCGAAGGGAGGGGCAGGGCTGCTGGTCGAAGCTGATGGGCTGATGGAGTTCAACGCGCTCCGTAACTCCGTCGAGGATTTCGACGGACAGGAGAGCAACCGCCCCTACCAGTGGCCGAACTACGGCCCCGACGCGCTCAGGCACGACGAATCGAAGGCGGTGAATGTGATGAAAAAACAGACGCACATCGACGACGTGCAGCCCCGCAATTTCGTGGAGCTGTGCCTCGACTACCGCATGATGGGCGTCGGCGGTGACGACTCTTGGGGCGCTCCCGTCTATCCCCAGTACACGCTTCCCGCCAAGGGCGAGTACCAATGGGGATTCACTCTCGTCCCGCTCAAATCCGCCTCGGCCGCCGCCAAAGCGACTGGGTATAAGTATTGATCTGTATTGCCCTGACCGACAGGATAGTGTAGTTCTTTTTCTGAAGAAAAAGAACCAGAAAGACTTCTTTGGATGCTTCGCATCCTGTCCGGTTTGCATTGCGGCGACTGCCACAGGCAGTGGTTATAAATTTCTTAGTGGAAATTCCTCTGAAAGCTTGCTTTCGAGAAGATTTCCACTAAGAAATTTATGAGTCACTTTGTGACTCTCGCCGCAATGAAAATATAAAGTAGAAAACGTAGTTTCCGCAAAAGTTTTTTGCGCCGCTTTTTTACAAAAAAGCGGCAATACTTTCGCGCCCGCGCGGCGAGCGCAACACCAGCCTGCCCGGCGAGGGCATCAGTAATTAAAACAAACCTATGGCAGTAGAAGACAACAAGATTATTTTTTCGATGGTGGGGGTCAGCAAGATCCTGCCGACGAACAACAAGAAGATATTGAGCGACATTTACCTGTCGTTCTTTTACGGCGCGAAGATCGGTATTATCGGGCTGAACGGGTCGGGCAAGTCGACCCTGATGAAGATCATCGCCGGGATCGACAAATCGTACCAGGGCGAGGTCGTCTTTTCGCCCGGTTATTCCGTGGGTTACCTGGAGCAGGAGCCCCGGCTCGACAACGACAAGACCGTGCGCGAAGTCGTCGAGGAGGGTTGCGCCGACGTGGTGGCGATGCTCAAGGAATACGAAGCCGTCAACGCCCGGTTCATGGAAGAGATGACCGACGACGAAATGGCCGTCCTGATCGAAAAACAAGGCGAACTGACCGAAAAGATCGACCACGCCGGAGGCTGGGAGATCGACAGCAAACTCGAAAGGGCGATGGATGCCCTGCGTTGCCCGCCGCAAGACGCACTGATCAAAAACCTGAGCGGCGGCGAACGCCGCCGGGTGGCACTCTGCCGCCTGTTGTTGCAGGAGCCCGACGTGCTGCTGCTCGACGAACCCACCAATCACCTCGACGCCGAGAGCATCGACTGGCTCGAACAACACCTCCAGCAATACAAAGGCACCGTGATCGCCGTGACCCACGACCGCTACTTCCTCGACAACGTGGCCGGCTGGATCCTCGAACTCGACCGCGGCGAAGGCATTCCCTGGAAAGGTAACTACAGCAGCTGGCTCGACCAGAAGACTACCCGCATGGCCATGGAAGAGAAGCAGGAGAGTAAGCGCCGCAAGACCCTCGAACGCGAACTCGAATGGGTGCGCATGGCCCCCAAGGCCCGCCACGCCAAGAGCAAGGCCCGCCTCTCGGCCTACGACAAAATGATGAACGAGGATGTCAAACAGAAAGAAGAACGGCTCGAAATCTTCATCCCCAACGGCCCGCGCCTGGGCGACGTGGTGATCGAAGCGCACCACGTATCCAAGGCTTTCGGCGACAAAGTCCTTTTCGAAGACCTCGAATTCACCCTGCCCCCCGCCGGGATCGTGGGCGTGATCGGCCCCAACGGTGCCGGCAAGACCACCCTGTTCCGCCTGATCATGGGCCTTGAGAGCATCGATGCCGGCAGTTTCAAGGTGGGCGACACCGTCAAACTCGCTTACGTCGACCAGCAACACCGGTCCATCGAACCCGACAAAACCGTCTACGAAGTGATCTCGCAGAACAGCGAGCTGATCCCCCTGGGTGGCCGCCAGATCAACGCCCGCGCCTATGTATCGCGCTTCAACTTCAGCGGCGCCGACCAGGAAAAGAAATGCGGCATCCTCTCGGGCGGCGAACGCAACCGCCTGCACCTGGCCCTTGCGCTCAAAGAAGAGGGCAACGTGCTGCTGCTCGACGAGCCGACCAACGACATCGATGTGAACACCCTGCGCGCCATCGAGGAAGGCCTCGAAAACTTTGCCGGGTGCGCCGTGATCATCTCGCACGACCGCTGGTTCCTCGACCGCGTGGCCACCCACATCCTCGCCTTCGAGGGCGACGGCAAGGTGGTCTTTTTCGAGGGCGGCTACTCGGAATACGAAGAGAACAAGATCAAACGCCTGGGCGAGTCCGCCGTCCAAAAGACGCGCTACCGCAAGCTGGTGGAATAATGCCCCAGCAAACCCGGGCAGCCCTAAACCTAATTCACCCAAACGTATGAAAAAGGCACTCTTCCTATTAGCTGTTTTGACGACAACGACACTCGTTGCCCCGGCTAAGAAAACGAAACCGGAACCCGCTGCTGCACCGAAACCCCAGGGTTATGTGGTCGACGGCCAAGTGGCCGGAGCCGACGACGGTATGCTCTATATTTATACCGGACCGGGAGCTGCAGCGTTCAGCCACCTCGCGGATTCCGTAATGATGACCGGCGGCAGGTTCCGGTTAACCGGACAGGTCGACGAGCCTGAGGCGTTATGGATAAACAACCGCAAACTCGGCGTTAACATCGTAGTTTTCGTTGAGAACAGCGACATCGCTATTACCACTGCCAAAGACAAACCATTCTACGAAGCCGTTATCACAGGTTCGGTGAGCGACAGCATATTCCGAATCAAGCCTCCTCTTTATCCGGTGGAAGACTCCACCGTGGCTGCCGTATCGAAATACATCCGCCAATACCCCTCCAGCACGATGCCGGTGGCGGCGCTCACCACGTATTGCATCCCGGGGTATATGCGGCCCGTGCGTATGCGCGAACTGATGGCACTGGTCGATCCGCAGCTCCATACGTCAAAACAGTGGGTCTACCTCGAAGAACGGATGTCTCAGTTTGAAAAACAGCTTTTCCCCGGCGACATGTACCGCGATTTCACGCTTGTCGACCTGAAAGGCGATTCGGTATCACTGGGTTCGGTGGTGAGCGCTAATAAATACGTGTTGCTCGACTTTTGGGGCTCGTGGTGTCCCCCTTGCCGCGGCGAAAGCCCGCATTTGGTTGCCGCTTATAATAAATTCAAAGACAAAGGGTTTACCATATATGGCGTAACGGTCAGAGATCCCGATAAATCTTGGCGCGAAGCCGTGGAGAAGGATGGCCTCGGACAATGGTTCAATGTACGCGATACGGAAATGAAAGTCAACGAGCTTTATTCCATAACCTCTTACCCCTCGAACTTTCTTATCGCCACCGACGGCACCATCGTCGCCCGTAACCTGCGCGGCGAAGCGCTCGAAGCGAAACTGGGCGAATTGCTTGGCGAATAGCCCTGTTATAAAACCCCGGCCCGGTTGTCATATTGTAGTGTCAACCGCCACGAAACCCGGAGAAAGAGAAGATCAACGCGCTTCCAATCTCCGAATCCCACCGAAACCGATGAAATACCCCAAACTCCTGTTTACCGCCCTGCTGGCGGGTGCGCTGACGGCCGCCGCGCTGGCCGCACCCCCCGTGCGCCAGGGCACGACCCCCGAGAACACGCCCAAGATCGAAGAACTTCCCCGCCGTCCGATGGACACCATCCCCACCACCGACCCCGAAACCAAGGTCATCATCTTCAGCAACAACACTTGGGAGTTCTACCGTCCCGACATGAGCCGCATTTCGCAGGCGCCTGTCTACATGACCCATTGGGATACCACCACCGTTTTCGCCTACCGCAGCGTGCAGCTCGCCGACCTGCCCGAGGTGATCGACCTGCGGCTGGTCGATGACATGGACCAGTTCTGTATCCCGCTACAGGGGCGTATCTTCTCGAAATACGGCCCGCGCAGCCGCACCCGCAACCACAACGGCGTCGACGTGCCGCTTAAAGTCGGCGAACCCATCCTGGCCGCCTTCGACGGCAAAGTGCGCTTCTCGGCCTACAACAAAGGCGGTTTCGGCAACCTGATCATCCTGCGCCACCCCAACGGCCTCGAAACCTGGTATGCCCACCTCTCGAAGCGCAACGTCACGGCCAACGAATTCGTCAAGGCCGGACAGGTGATCGGCTACGGCGGCAATACCGGCCGCAGCGGCGGACCCCACCTCCACTTCGAAGTCCGCTATAAAGACCAGACCTTCGACCCCGAGTTCCTGTTCGACTTCGAAAACGGCCAGTTGCGGTATAAGACCTTCGCCCTTGAGCGTTCTTACTTCAACATCCATTCACGCGCCTCGGAAATGCTCGACGAGGGCGAGGGCGACTACGACATCGCTGCCGGGGCCCTGCTGGCCGCTGCCGACGACTCCACACTCGTGCGCGCCGCCCAGCCCCGTCCAGCGGCGCAGGCCGCCACGGCTCAGGGCAACACCGGGCCCGTGTACCATACTGTCCGCTCGGGCGACATGCTCAGCAAACTGGCCGTCCGCTACGGCACCACCGTCGACAAGATATGTAAACTCAACAACATCAGTCGCGAGGCCATTCTCCGCCTCGGCCAAAAATTGAGGGTCAAATAATCGGACATATCCGTGCGCGATGGTTCTGGTAGTGCCTCCCCGGGAAGACTCGGGGCCGGTTGCCCCTGAACCGGGCGGATACCGCACAGCAAGTTGGCCTGATAAGGGGGGGGCTCTGCCCCTGTCGCCTCGGCTAAAGTCACCGGGGCGCCCCCCTGAACCGAAGGGGACATTACAACCCGGCGGACAAGAAGGCCCCTGGCCCTGTCGTTCCGGGCTGCAAGGAACGGAGCCGCGGGGAATCCTTTCAGCCATAGGTCATCCTGAGGCACAGCCGAAGGAATCGGAAACGAAAATTGCAAAAAGTGATTTGATGCAAACATTTCGCCAGGTTCCTTCGGCTGTGCCTCCGGATGTTTTTTTATACGTATCCGCAATAACACCCCTTCGGTCCGCCGACGGCGACGGGCGTAAACAAGCCACGGGCGATTGTGACAGCCCGCCGCGTGGGGCGTCGGCGGACTGCCGAGATCGCTCGCGCGACCCGGGTAAATGTACATCCCCCGAAAACAAAGGAAAAATGCGGGGGGTATTATTGCGGATAAGCATAATTTTTTTTGCAGCCGACTCGTGTTCTCAGCCGTTCGGGATGACTTTTTTGTTTTCCGGTTCGGGTTTATGGCCCGATAACGGACGGGCAATATGAGCTTCATCCCCCGTAAAACATAGTATCGCAAGGTTTGGAACGGAAGTTGCAATAACCGGGGCTGAAACCTTTGTCCCAAAGGCTCCGGCAAGCAAAAAAAACAATTTACATAAAACCAATTCACCATGAAAAAGCTCTTGCTCCTTGCAGCCGTTGTCGTAGCAGTGACCGGCTGCCGCAAAAATCCCGATTTCGGCGAGTTGAGTTCCGACTTCGTAGTCGTGACCGACTACAACCCCTCGACCGACTTCAGCACTTTTACTACTTTCTACGTTGCCGACACGATCTATGTGCCGACAGGTAACTTCAACGATCCGGTCGAGGTATGGGACAACCCCAATGCCCAACAGATCATCAATGTCTATGTGAACACGCTGACCCAGCGCGGATTCGTCCGTAGCGGCGACAGGGCCCAGGCTACCCTCGGCCTGCAGTTGGCCTATATCCAGAGCGCCGTGTATTATGCCGTCGATCCGTACTGGTGGTGGGATCCCTTCTGGTGGGGCGGATGGTCGGGCTGGTACTATCCTTATCCCATCATGTTCGGTTATTCGACCGGTTCGCTGATGGCCCAGATGGTCGACCTCACCGCCCCGACCACTTCGGGCCTGCCCGTCGTGTGGGACGCTTCGATGGAGGGCGTACTCAGCGGCGACATGCCCACCGATCTCACGCGTGCCCTGACGGCGGCTGCCCAGTCGATGGCCCAATCGCCCTACATCACAAAATAGCGAACCCCGCCCACACTAAATGAAAAAAGGAGAAACTACCATGAAAACCATAAAATACATTACTATCGCCGCCGCCTTCGCCGCAACCCTGATACTCGGCACCACTCCGGCCCGGGCCCAGTTTATCCCTAACGGGTATGCCAACATCGACTGGCAACTGAACATCCCCGCCGGCGGTACCGCCAAGTTCGCCAATGTGACCAGCGGATGGGGTATGAATTTCGAAGCCGGATGGCGGCCCGGTGGCGGACGCTGGAGCCTCGGCGGATTTCTCGCGTTCCACACCAACAACCAGTACATCCCCACCCAGACCATGCATATTGGCCCCGGAACGGATGTCACCACCGACCAGCAACACTCGGTCTTCCAGATGCCGTTCGGCCTGACCGGGCGATTTACCCTCAATTCCGGAGGGGTTTTCGAACCTTACGTAGGCCTGAAACTCGGCGCCAACTACGGTGAGATCGCCACCTTCTTCGGCCCGTACGAAAGTTATATCGACACGTGGGGATTTTATACCTCGCCCGAGATCGGGGTCAATATTTTCCCGCGTCCGGCCTACCGTTTCGGTCTGCACGTGGCGGCCTATTACAGCTACGCCACCAACAGCGGCACCCTCTGGACTTACAAGACCGATAATCTGAGTAATTTCGGGGTCCGTGTGGGGATCAGCTTCTAATAACCTACCCTGAGGGCGCTCCGTTCCGTGCCGTTGCGCACCGTTCCATTCCGGACGGGCGGTTACCGGGGCGGGCGCCAGGCAAAAAAGCGGGAGGCGACAATACTGTCGCCTCCCGCTTTTTTGCCTGGGTTGCCGTCAGGACTAATCTAAGGCTATCGCATGAACCAGGCGGCCGCCGGAGACAAAGCGTACGGTTTTCAGCTTATCGCTTTTCGGGAAGTTGAACAGGCGGAACGGGGTCTGCGTGTAGCTCAGCGTTTCGCTGCCGGTCGTGACGGTGAAATACACGGTAGCGACGGTCTTCGAGGTCTGTTCGACGGGGCCGACACTGATCCGCACGGGGCGGTTCGTCGGTTTGAGTGCGATGGCGCCCACGGCGGTCTTGTCGAAATCGGGGGTGAGGGGGGCGTTGCCCATCGTGCGGGCGATATTGACGACGGCATCGAAAGCGTCCTGATTTTCGAAAACAAAGTAGGCGGCCGTGTCGGCGGCGAACCGATAGCTGTTTTTCAGGAAATAGCCGGGCATTTCAGTAGCGGCGAGGGCTTTCTCAGCAGCTACGGTTACGGTTTCGGCGTTTGAGGCGGGTGATTTCGTGGCACGGTTCCCGCAGGAGGCCAGCAGCAGGGCGGCCACCACGGGGAGGGTTGTCCGGAGTGTTTTCATGGTTGGGGGGTAAGTGGTGAATACTATGCCGGGGAGTCTCGGGTACCCCGGGCGTGATCTGCTTCTCGTGCAATTTTAGGGCCGGAGATCCCCTGGTGCCCGGGTTTGATTCGGGCGACCGGTCTTTTCTAATGCTCTGGCAGCTTTTCCCAATCTGTTTCTGGCGTTCCGCCGTCTCCTCCGGCATGCGGCAGCGTGGGGCTGTCCGGCCGCGCGTACGGGTCAGGAAGCCTCGCCGCCGCCGAACCCTACGATGGGGGGAGCGTCGGGGGTGTGCATCTCGATTTTGCCCAGCACGGCCTCGTAGCGGCTGATGTTGTCTTGCAGCGAAAGCATCAGGCGTTTGGCGTGCTCGGGGGTGAGTATGATCCGGCTTTTCACCTGGGCTTTGGGCATGCCGGGCATCATGCGCACAAAGTCCACGACGAATTCCGATGTCGAGTGCGAGATGATGGCCAGGTTGGCGTAGGTGCCCTGGGCTATCTGTTCGCTGAGCTCGATGTTGAGTTCTGCCTTTTGGTCGGTCATGTTCTGAATGGGGGTAATTGCGGTTGCGGGACAGGTAAGAATTTCGACAAAGGTAACGTTATATATGCTGCCTCCGGTCGTGGCCTCCGCCTGTATTATCAACAAAATACGCACAGCCCTGGTTAGGTACTTATACCCACCGAAAAATGAGTAGTTAGACCCTCGGGCATCCCGTTAGGGCAAGCTACCTTTGCAGGTAAAGGTTAGTGCATAACAATGGCTGAAAACTATTTCCGGGAACTGATGCAGGACCACCGATTCGTCGAGGGCCTGAACGCTTGCATGAACTGCGGGGCGTGTACGGCCGTATGCCCGGCGGCGGAGTATTACACCTACGATCCGCGGCAGATCGTTGATGCCGTCCAGGCGCGCGACGACGAAAGCATCGAAGCACTGCTCAAGAGCGAGAATATCTGGTATTGCGGCGAGTGCATGTCGTGCCGCCCGCGGTGTCCGCGCGGCAATACGCCGGCCTATGTGATCCAGGCGCTGCGCAAACTCTCGCAGAAGTACGGCTTTTTTACCGAATCCGAAAAAGGGCGCCAGCAATACGCCCTCGGTAAGGTGCTCGGCAAGAACATGATGGAGCTGGGCTACTGCATCCATCCCACGCGCATCGACCCGGCGCTCCACCGCGAGCAGGGTCCGGTCTGGGAATGGATCCACAACAACGATAAAGACCTGTTCGCCCGCTTCGACGGCAACTACATGACCGAAGGCCCCGGCGCCGGGCGCAAGATCGACGACGAATCGCTCGCCGAGTTCCGCCGCATTTTCGACGTCAGCGGCGGCACCGAATTCCTCGATAACATCAAAGAACACTCGCTCCGCAAGGCCGCCGAGCTCGGCATGTCCGAAGAACAATACTTCGGCCACGTCTATACGCAGAACAACGGGACACACAGCAAGTAGCTGTGCCCGGCAGAAGGTATCGTTCTTTTTCTAAAGAAAAAGAACCAAAAAGAATTTTTCCGGATGCTGCGCAGCCCTCTTATTTTTCGTTGCGGCGCGTTCCGCTCATTTCCGTCATTGCGAGGGTTGCAAGCCCGAAACAATCTCCCGGTGTCTCCGAAGAAGTTACTTCGTCGTAAACTCCTTGCATGACATCGGCCCTACAGCGGACCTAAAAAACGACAGTATTCTCCCGATCGGGGAAAACAACAAATAGCTATGAAATACAGGTTTGGGAATTGGCAGGATTATTCGAAAGACATTGCGGATGATCATTATTATTACGCGAGGAGTTGCATCCGCCAGAATTTTTTCCCTGGTTCCGAGGCGGCATTCCTGAATATATTGCGCAACGACCTGGGGATGGATGTGCACGAAGATCCCAAGCATACCACCTGCACCGGTATCGGCTACCACTCCGACGTGGTGCCGCTCGACACCACCATGGCCATCGTGGCGCGGCAATTCTCGCTGATGACCGCCGCCGGCTACGAAAACTACGTCGCCTCGTGCATCACCTCGTTCGGCATCTACAGCGAAGTACTCGATATGTGGCACCATTTCCCCGAGCTTGAAGAGAAAGCCCGCGAGAACCTCTACAAAGCCACCGGCCGCACCTTCGAGAAGCCCAAGTGCCTGATCCACACCTCCGACCTCATTTTCCATGTGCGCGAACAGATCGCCGCCAAGGCCAAACGGCAACTCGTGAACGCCGCCACCGGCGAACCCCTCAAGGTCGTCGACCACATCGGTTGCCACTACGCCAAAGTATTCCCCAAGAAGGGCATCGGCGGCGCCGAGTTCCCCTACGTGCTGGCCGGGATGGTCGAATCGTGGGGCGGCACGGGCGTCGACTACCCCGAGCGGAGGCACTGCTGCGGCTTCGGATTCCGTAACTACCTGGTGCAGGCCAACCGCGGTTACTCGGTAGCCAATTCCAAAAAGAAATTCGAGTCGATGGCCCCCTTCAAGCCCGATTTCATCGTGAGCAACTGTCCCGGCTGCGCCATGTTCCTCGACCGCTGGCAATACACCATCAATACCATGACCGACACCCGCTACCGCATCCCCTCGGTCACTTACGAAGAGATGGCCGGACTGGTGATGGGCTACGACCCCTGGCAGCTCGGCATGCAGATGCACCAGGTGCCCGTCGAGCCCCTGCTCGACAAGCTCGGCATCGACTACGACCCTGCCGCCAAATACCTCGGCGGTAACGGCAAATTCATCGGCAAGCCTGCCGATACCAATGCGTTCAGTTATAATCCGTAGGGTATCCCCGCGAGGGATGAATAATGGCCCGTTAATCCCCGGCATAGCCGAAGCTCAACCCACAGTTGTGCCCCTTTGCGCTGAGAAGCAGAGGAACGATCGGCCACCCCCACCCACTGGGCGCACGTAGTGCGCTGGGGGTCTCCGATTGGTTTACACAAGCATCCTTCACAGAGAAATCCAGCCGCGCTCTGCGCGCGGCCGCCCAAATAACAATATCCTGCCGGAAAGTCCTGATCGCAGAACCCCATACAGAAAAACATGGAAACACCCGAAAAGACCATCACCCCCCGCAAAGCCGAACGCATCGAGCGGCGCACCGAACGTAAAGCCGCCCGGGAGACCCGGCGCAACGGCAGTTCGCAAAATCTGCAAGAGGGCGAGCGTGTGCTCGTGATCGGCGGCGGCGTGGCCGGGCTGCACAGTGCCGCGGCGCTGGCCGCCGAAGGCTTCTCGCCCCTGGTGATCGAACGCGCCGGACAGACTGGCGGCCACGTCTCCGGGTGGGACAGGCTGTTCCCCTCGCAGCAACACGCCTCCGAAGTGCTCGGCGCCACCGCCGAGGCCATGCGCGGGATCGACGTGGTCACCGGGCAGGAGATCGTCTCGGTGGCCCCGCAGGACGACGCTGTCCGCGTCGTGTCGGCCTCGGGCGAAACTTACGATGGCGTGGCCGCCGTCGTGGCCACCGGCTTCGACCTGTTCGACGCCCGCCTCAAAGAAGAGTATGGCTACGGGCTGTACGAAAACGTGATCACCAGCGCCGAACTCGAAGCCATGTTCCGCCGTCCCGAAGGCGTGCTGACCGCCGCGGGCCAACGGCCCCGCAAAGTTGCTTTCCTGCACTGCGTCGGCTCGCGCGACGAGAAAGTAGGGCAGAAACACTGCTCGAAAGTATGCTGCATCACCGGCGTGAAACAAGCCCTCGAACTCCGCGAGGCCATGCCCGACTGCATCGTCACGAACTTCTATATGGATCTGCGGACGTTCGGCAACGGCTACGAAGAACTCTACCTCCGTTCGCAGCAAGAGGGCGTAAACTACATCCGGGGCCGCATCTCCGAAGCCGGCGAAACGCAGGAAAAACAGATCAAACTGAAAGTCGAGGACACGCTGGCGGGCCGCCCGCTGCACCTGACGGTCGATATGCTGGTATTGCTCGTCGGAATGAGCGCTCCGCGCGGCTACGAGACGTTTGGGCTGGAGCGGCAGGCCAACGGCTTTTTCGCCTCGCGCGACCCGTTCCTCGGTTTGCTGCACAGTTCGATGCCGCGCGTCTATATCGCAGGAACCGCCGGCGGCCCCAAGACCATCGGCGAAAGCGTGAACGAAGCCCGCGCCGTGGCGCAGCAGATCGCCGCGGATGTTCGGTAAGAACAGTACCGTCTGACGACACTGTGCGGATGAGGAGAAGCGGGCGCCGCCACCGGCCGGGCCCCTGAAGCGAGTTGGTGGCGCTGCCCGCGGAGTTTACCCTGAGCGAAGCCGAACGGGCTCGTGCCTTCGGCGGTGGTGCGCCGATACAGAGAAAGAATCGCGCGGCCCCATGCCCCCCCTCCTTGGCCTTTGGCCGGCCGGGGCCGGGCGATGTAACACCCACAAACCTGCAAAGAGAACCGGGCGTTCCTGTCCCGATCGCGCGAAATGCGAGATATCCCCGATTAGGCTGACGCCGGAGAAAATCAGGCCGCTCCGGAACTTTCGTTCCTTCACGGCCTCCGCCCATAACAAAGCAAAGAAATGGATTTCGGATTTACCATCACCGCGCCCCGCGCCATCGAACTCGACAGTATCGCCCCCGGGCCGCTCGAAAGCGTCGTGCGGCGCGAACCGTCGTTGCGCCTGTGTATCGGCTGCGGGAGCTGTACCGCCACCTGCACCGCCTCGCAGTTCATCCCGCTGAGCCTGCGCCAGATGAACCACATGCTGCGCCGAGGCCAGTACGACTACGTGCGCGAACAACTCACCAAATGTATGCTCTGCGGTAAATGCCGCATGACCTGCCCCCGCGGCGTAAACACACGCGCCGTGATCCGCGCCATGCTCGATATACTCTAACAGTTAGTCATTATGTCATTCCGGGCGGAGTGTACGACGCCGGGGAAGTTTTTCAAGGAAGAGTAAAGCGCCTCTGGCGCCTCGATCGCCTGCTTCGTGCCTCGCAGCTAAAGGCTCGGAATGACATAAGAATGAAGATAAAATGTACCCTATAGCTCCCTATTATTACGACCCTTTCGTGCTGCCCTTCACCATCGGCGTGGTGTGGCTGTTCGGCTTCGTACTCTACCGCTGGATCAAGTGGCTTGTCCGGCTTCCCGGCGAAGACCGCAAGCTCATCTGGAGTAACCTGCTGACCGTCAAAAGCCTGAAAGCCGCCAAAGAGGTGGTGATGGAATCGCTCGTGCACCACAAAATCTGGAAAACCAACCCCCTGCTCGGCTACATGCACATGTCGCTGGCCTTGGGCTGGTTCCTGCTGATCATCGTCGGCAAGCTCGAAACCACGAGCTACCTGGGCGACACCGTCAACCCGCCCCACCTGCACGTCTTCTTCCGCTACTTTTTCCCCGAAGAGCCCGCCACTTTCGTGCGTAACTTCAACTACGCGGCCATCATGGATGCGCTGCTGATCTTCGTGCTGGTCGGCGTGGCGCTGGCGTGGATCAAACGCTTTTACTCGCGCGCCATGGGCATGCGCCGCACCACGCGGCACACCTTTTTCGACCGCGTGGCGCTCACTACCCTTTGGTTTGTCTTTCCGCTGCGCTACCTCGCCGAGTCGATCACCAGCGGGCTGCACGACAGCGGCAGCTTCTTTACCGGCACCAGCGGGCACGCCCTGGCCTCGATCCTTCCGTCGGGCGTAATGCCCCTGCTCGAAGACCCGGCCTGGTGGGCCTACTCGTTCGCCCTGGGCGCTTTCTTTATCGCGATGCCCTATTCGCGCTACATGCACATTTTCACCGAAGTGCCGCTCATTTTCCTGCGCCGTTACGGGGTGAGGAGCCGCGAGTCGGCCGGCAGCTTCGACCGTTTCCAGATGGAGGCGTGCTCGCGCTGCGGCCTTTGCATCGACCCCTGCCAGCTGCTCTCGGACGGGGCGATGGGAGGGGTGCAGAGCGTCTATTTCCTACGTGATCTGCGCTATAACAAACTGACCGATTACGTGTCGGACAACTGCCTGATGTGCGGACGCTGCGAGGTG
>JAVBMY010000009.1:0-90240 GCA_031551865.1 Rikenella sp.
GACCCCCCGAATGGGAATGCCCGATCCGGCCCTTGGTAAACACCACCTGCTCTTCAAAAAACGCACGAGCCTGCTCAACGGTCAGCGATTCCCGAACCCCCTCCTCCGAAGAACCACCATCCGAACGGTCGTAGCGGCAAGAAACAAACACGGCCCCGCACAACATAAGAATACAGAAAGAACGACTCAACATTTTACTCATAAAATTACGCATCAACTTCGAGAGATGGAAAAATAAAACAAAACATCTATTACAAATATAATATATACATCATTAATCCCCAAACAAAAAGGCATAGATATAAATCTATGCCCTGTTTACTTTGTAATTTAATCTTGCCTGTTCATAATGATAAAGTGTGCCACTTAGCATCCCCCACATCAATCACTAAAATTCGGTTCAGAATCAACTGCCCCGTTCCGGTCAGGTATTTCAACGCCTCGGCGGCCTGGATACTGCCGATAATCCCCGCTACCGGACCGAGCGTACCCACTGCCTCAGGGCTTTCTTGCGCAGAGAGTATCACCGGAGGCGGGCCAAAAATATCGCGATAAGACACCGCCCCCGGCACCCAGCTCATCACTTCGCCGCGCAGGCCGAGCACCGCCCCGTGGCAAAAAGGTGTTCCGAACGCCACGCAGGTATCGTTGACAAGGTACTTCGCTTCGAAGTTATCGCAACATTCCAGCACAAAATCATAACTCCCGATCAGTCCGGGCGCATTTTCCGCATCGAGCCTCAGCGCGTGTTGCGTAACAGTCACGGCAGGGTTTAAAGCTTGCAATTTTTCAGCCGCCGAAATCGCTTTCGGACGCCCCAGGTCGGCGGTCGTATGAACAATCTGGCGTTGGAGATTGCTCACATCCACCGTATCATAGTCCACAATGCCGATATGCCCCACTCCGGCAGCAGCCAAATAGAACAATACCGGAGAGCCGAGCCCTCCGGCGCCGATCACCAGCACCCTCGAAGCCAAGAGTTTATCCTGCCCTTCGGTACCGAACACGGCGATATTCCGGGCATATCTTTTTTCATCCATAAATCCGTAGGGTTATTTTGTCCGCCAATCCAAAGCCTTATCATCCACAGACACAAGCACAGGCTATGTGAAAACTACACGGGCCGTAATCCGGCGGAGAACAGGCGCAACGACAGACCGCAAAGAGCGGACAACGAAATAAAAAAAGCAAGGGCTATAAGCCGGGTTCTGTACTCCGCGCCCGTTGCCGTAAAGCCGTAGCGCAGAGCCTCTGCCATTTATCTTGCCCGCGTGTCGCCACGCCGGGTCATCAGCAACCTACCCCCCGACTCGGACGGGCCGTCCTTCAGTCAACGCCCGAGAGCGCCGACAGCATCGGTGTACATGGTCTTGCAACCCGCAGTCCGTACGGCCGCCGCTGTCGCCAACGACGCCGGTGGTCTCTTACACCACCTTTTCACCCTTACCCTCCGAAGAGGGCGGTTATTCTCTGTTACGGTTTGCACAAGCTCGCGCCCGTCTTGCAGTTTCACAAGTGCGGTGCCCTGCGTTGCCCGGACTTTCCTCCGCTCCCCTGGCGGGAAACAGCGGCAGAGCGCCCTTGCTTTTGTTAATAAGTTGTCGATCGGGCGTGGAGCGATTTAGCTCGCGAAAGTCGCCCGAATTACATACTTTTGTCCCTGCAAAGATAGTGCGAATTTGGATATGGGGCGCCCCGAACAAACAATAGACATCAGCACATATAACTACCCGCTACCCGAAGAGCGCATCGCCCGTTTCCCTTTAGAACAGCGCGAAGCCTCGAAACTGCTCGTGTTACGGGGTTCCGCCGTACCCGCGGAGTCGGTGTTTCGCGACCTGCCGTCGCTCCTTCCGCCCGGTGCGCTGGTCGCGTTCAACGACACCAAAGTGATCCGGGCCCGCCTGATCTTCCACAAAGAAAGCGGGGGACGCATCGAGATCTTTTGCCTAGAACCCCACGCCCCTGCCGACTACGAGCGGGCTTTCGCTTCCGTCGGGCATTGCGAGTGGCGCTGCATTGTCGGCGGAGCCAAGAAATGGAAACAAGGCAAACTGAAAATCGAATACAGCAGAGGTACTCTTGAGGCAGAGCAAATCACTGAAAATAAAGACATCATATCGTTCACCTGGAGTGGAGATTTGACTTTTGGGCAACTGCTCGAACAACTGGGACGCACTCCGATCCCGCCCTACCTGCGCCGCGAAAGCGAAGCCATCGACACCGAACGCTACCAGACTGTCTACTCGCAATGGGAAGGCTCGGTGGCTGCTCCCACGGCCGGGCTGCACTTTACCGAAGAGTTGCTCGAAGGATTGACCCAGAAAGCTAAAGTAACGCTTCATGTAGGGGCGGGCACTTTTCTGCCTGTCAAATCCAAAGATGCGCGCGACCATGCGATGCACACCGAGTTCTTCGATGTGGCCCTCGCCGAACTCGAACGCATCGCCACACAAGCAGGAAACATCATCGCCGTGGGTACCACCACCGTCCGGACGCTCGAATCGCTGGCCATGCTCGGTGAACGGGTGCTACGCACCGGGAACGCTGATCCGGAAACCCCGGTCGGCCAGTGGGAACCCTATGCCGACGGCATCCCCGAAGGTAATCCGCTGGAGGCCCTCGCCGGATGGATGCATGCACAAAGCATGGAAAGGCTCTACGGCTCCACCCGCATCATGATCACCCCCGCCGGGTACCGTTGGCGCACGATCCGCGGGCTGATCACTAACTTCCACCAGCCTCAAAGCACGCTGTTGCTATTGGTCAGTGCACTGATCGGCGAACGTTGGCACGATGTCTACACATACGCATTGGAGCACGATTTCCGTTTCCTTAGTTACGGCGACAGTTCGCTGCTGCTCCCGTTCGAAAAATAGCCCGCCACCGGACACACACCGACACGAATGAACCGCACTATCGCCGGACATACGACACACCTGCCAACGAGCGCCAATGAAGTGGCCGCCCGCGGCTGGGACGAGCTGGACGTGATCCTGCTCAGTGGCGACGCCTATGTCGACCACCCGTCGTTCGGCGCGGCAGTCATCGGCCGCACGCTCGAATCAGCAGGATACCGGGTGGCCATCGTGCCACAGCCCAACTGGCGTGACGACCTGCGCGATTTCCGCAAGCTCGGGCGGCCGCGGCTCTTTTTCGGCGTGAGCGCCGGGGCGATGGACTCGATGGTCAACCGCTACACCGCTACCCGCCGCCTGCGCTCCGAAGACGCCTACACGCCCGACGGGCGTGCCGACATGCGCCCCGACTACCCCACGATCGTTTACACCCGAATCTTAAAAGAGCTGTTCCCCGGCACCCCGGTAGTGATCGGCGGGATCGAAGCCTCGTTACGGCGCCTGACACATTACGACTACTGGCAGGACAGGCTGCTCCCCTCGTTCCTGATCGAGAGCGGCGCCGACATCCTGAGCTACGGCATGGGCGAAAAGGCCGTGGTCGATATCGCCCGTGCGATGCACAATGGCTACAACCTGAACCTGATCAAGAAAATCCCGCAGATCGCTTACCTCGATACGACTCCACCCGTAGTTCAGTCGATTAGCGATGTTCCGGAAACAGGGCAGTCGGGTGTCGCCGGAACGCCACAGGCAAACCCACCTTACAACGCCTCAGAAACACGGGGCCAGGGAACAACCGCCGAAAAAAGTGCAGGCCGGCAGTATCCCATATTCCTGCACTCCTACGAGCAATGCGCGGCCAATAAAAAAGCCTTCGCCGAAAATTTCGTCAAGATCGAGGTGGAATCCAACAAGATGGAAGCCCGCACGATCGTCGAACCCTGCGGCGACAAATTCGTAGTGGTCAATCCTCCCTACCCCATTCCGACCACCGAAGAGTTAGACGCCATCTACGCCCTGCCCTTCGCACGCACGCCACACCCACGCTACCGGGGCAAGCGCATCCCGGCCTACGAGATGATCCGCCATTCGGTTACGGCGCATAGGGGATGTTTCGGCGGATGCAGCTTCTGCACCATCTCGGCGCATCAGGGAAAGTTCGTAGCCAGCCGCTCGGCGGCCTCGGTGCTTAGCGAAATCCGCGCCGTTACCGCCATGGAAAACTTCCACGGCACGATCAGCGACATCGGCGGCCCGTCGGCCAATATGTGGGGTATGGGCGGCAAAGACAGCGAAAGGTGCCGCAAGTGCGCGCGGGCCTCTTGCCTGTTTCCCGAAATCTGCCTAAATTTGGGCAACGACCACCGGCCGCTCGCCGCCCTGTACCGCGAGGCGCTCGGCGTGCCGAGAGTAAAGCATATCTACATCGGGAGCGGCATCCGCTATGACCTGTTCGACGCTGTGGCGTGGCGGGAATACCTGCCCGAAGTCGTGCGCTACCACACCGGAGGCCGGCTGAAAGTAGCCCCGGAACACACCGAACCCGGCGTGCTGAAACTGATGCGCAAGCCGTCGTTCGCCCAGTTCGAGCGGCTCGAAAGCGAATTCAACGCGATTTGCAACCTGCAGGCGCTACCCTACCAGATCATCCCCTACTTCATTTCGGGGCACCCCGGCTGCACGCCGGATGACATGGGTGCACTGGCCGCAAAAATGAAGCGCCTTGGTCTGCGGCTCGAACAGGTACAGGATTTTACTCCCACACCCATGACGCTCAGTTCCGCCATGTTCTATACCGGGACCGACCCGTATACCGGCGCTCCGCTCTACACCGCCCTCAGCCGCGACGAGAAAGAGGCTCAGAAATCACAATTCTTCTGGCATAAATCTTCGCCCCACAAGTCCACTCAGAAGACTGTGCGCAAACCGGGAGCAAAAGCAAGCGTCTCCGGCAATAAACAACCTGTACACAACACATTCCGACCCAATAAGAAACATGGCCGAAAAGACCTACGCCGAAAATAAACGCGCTGCCGAGCGCCGCCGCACAAGCGAAACGCTGACGGCCATCAGCCAGCAGATGGGTATCACTCCTCCGCAGGCCATCGACCTCGAAGAGGCTGTGCTCGGAGCATTGATGCTCGAAAAGCATGCTATTCTCGGCATTCAGGAAATCCTGGCACCCGAATCGTTCTACCGTGAGGTGCACCAGATCATCTACCAGGCCATCCTCGACCTGTCAGCGCGCATCGAACCCATCGACATCCTGACCGTCGGCCAACAGTTGCAGAAGAAGAAGCAACTGGCCACCGTCGGCGGCCCGGCCTACCTGGCCAGCCTCACGCAGAAAGTGGGTTCGGCGGCCCACCTTGAATTTCACGCCAAGATCGTGGCGCAGAAATACGTCCAACGCCAACTCATCTCGGCCTCGACCGAGATCCAGAAAAGCTCGTTCAGCGACGAACTCGATGTCGAAGAACTGATCAACCTGGCCGAAAGCGAAATTTTCAAAATTGCCGAAGGTAATGTGCGCCGCGACGTAGTTAAGGCCCAGGATGCCGTGGCCAAGACGCTCAAACTGATCGAAGAGGCCAGCCAGCGCCCCGACGGCATGAGTGGCGTTCCGTCGGGCTTCACCGACCTCGACCGCCTGACCCTCGGCTGGCAGCCCTCCGACCTGGTGATCATCGCCGCCCGCCCCTCGATGGGTAAAACGGCCTTCGTGCTCACGCTGGCCCGCAACATCTCGATCGACTACAACCGGGCCGTAGCCTTCTTTTCGCTCGAAATGGGCATCGAACAACTCATGACACGCCTGATTATCAGCGAGTCGGGGCTCAATTCGCACAACATCAAGAACGGCCGCCTGTCGCCCGACGAGTGGAAACACCTCGAAAACTCGATCAAACCGCTCACAGCCGCACAGCTCTATATCGACGATACCCCGGCGCTCTCGATCTTCGAGTTCCGCTCCAAGGCACGCCGCCTGAAAACCCAGTTCAACATCGAGCTGATCGTAATCGACTACCTGCAGCTGATGACCGTAGGCATGTCGAACGAGCGCGGTAACCGCGAACAGGAAGTAGCGCTCATCTCGCGCTCGCTCAAAGCCATCGCCAAAGAGCTGAAGATCCCTATTCTGGCACTTTCGCAGCTCAACCGTTCGGTGGAGACCCGTGCCAGCAGCAGCAAACGCCCCCAACTGTCCGACCTGCGCGAATCGGGCGCCATCGAACAGGATGCCGACCTCGTGGCCTTCATCCACCGCCCGGAATATTACGGCATGATGGTGGACGAGAACAACCAACCGACCCAAGGGCTGGCCGAGATCATCGTGGCCAAGCACCGTAACGGCCCGGTGGACACGGTACGCCTGCGCTTCCGCAGCGAACAGGCCAAGTTCGTCGACTGGGACGATACAGGGTTCGGCGATGTCTCCACGGCCCGTGCGGCGGCCGGCGACTACAGCACGGTCACTTCGAGCGGATGGGACGATGATTTCAGTTCTCCTGCCACAAGCAGCGGCCCCGGTGAACGGATCAACGACGCCTATCAGGAAGATGCGCCGTTCTAACTTCCGGACAGGTACCATTCCCTCCAAAGAACCTGGCTATAATATATAAGAAACCCAAACTAAAAAACCGAACAAATATGAAGAGAGTCTTACTACATCTGAGTCTCTGCCTGTTGGCCGTACCGTTGGGTAACGATGCCGCCGCACAGCAAAGAAAACCACGTATCGGCATTGCCGGAATACAGATCGAGAACAGCGTTTTCATGCCCAACCGGCAAGCGATGGTCGGGCGGCCACTGGCATTGCCGGACTACCTGAGTCAAGATTCCGCCATGGGGCAGTCTGCCGTATGGTTCCCGTCTTTGATGGGCGGCGGAAGCGGTCGCGGACCGATTACGCGTGAGTCGTACGAAGCCTTTGTCAACAACGCTATCGAAATCATCAAACAAAATATGCCTTACGACGCTTTCTGGTTTTTCAACCATGGAGCATGTAGTGTCGATGGCGTCGACGACCCGGAGGGTGAATTTATGGAACGGGTTCGCGGAGTGATCGGAAATGACGTCCTCGTAACCACGACGATGGACCTTCACGGCAATGTCTCTTGGCGTGTGGCCCTCTATTCCGACCTGATCACCACATTCCGCAAAGCTCCCCACGATGACAGCCGGGAATCGCATCGCCGCGGTGTGGTTAACCTGCTCGATCGCCTCTCCTCCGGCAAAGGACGCCCGGCCTACAAGGCCTGGGTAGCGGTCCCGGTTCTGCTTTCGGGAGAGTGGACCAGCACCCGGGCCGAGCCCGCCAAATCGCTCTATGCCATGGTTCCCGAAGTGGAGGCGATGCCCGGCGTGGTGGACGCAGGCGTCTGGATCGGTTATGTATGGGGGGATGAGCGCCGTAACCAGGGTGTCGTTATGGTTGTAGGAGACGACAAAGAGCAAGTGGAAACCGGCGCTAAAAAACTCGCCCAAAGATTCTGGGATGTTCGCCGCCAGTTCAGCCTGGAAGCGCCCGGGTATCCTCTCGAAAAATGCCTTGATCTGGCCATAGCCAGCAATAAGAAACCGTTCTTTATCAGCGACATGGGCGACAATCCCGGTGGCGGAGGCTCCGGCGAGGTGACCTGGACATTGGCCCGGGTGTTAAAACGACCGGAGTTCCAGTCCCCAAAAGGCAAGAGCCTGCTCTACTGTTCCATCCCGGGGAGCGAGATGGTAGAGGCCGCGCGCAGAGTCGGCGTGGGTGGCCATGCCGAAGCTTATGTAGGCGCCATGACGGACAACTCCTATGAGCCTCCTGTTTGGCTATCGGGCACGGTAGTGTACGTCAGTCCCGTGCAGCAACAAGACCAGGGGCAGGTGTCTGCCAGCCAGGGCAGGATACGCAATAACATAGCCATTATCCAGACCGGAAGCGTTTACGTGGTTGTGGGCACCTCTTCCCCCACACCTAACCTGACAGGTAGCGGAATCGATCCCGGCAAAATGGACATCGTGATGGTCAAACAGGGCTACCTGGTGAATCAATGGTACAACATGCAGGCTGACTGGGTGATGGCTCAAACCCGCGGGGGGGTTGATCAGGATTTTCAGAGCCTTCCGTACAAACGCATTACCCGGCCTATCTTTCCGTTAGACCCGGATATGCCGGACCCGGAGCTCAATGTTATCTTTGTGCCTTCGGCCAAACAATTTTACGGCCGATAACATAAGGCCTCCTGATAAATCTCATACTACAAAACAACAATTGCCGGAAGCTTACGCTTTCGGCAATTGTTTTAGAGACTTACAATCCGATTAACAAGGGTATTAATGGCATTGTTATTTCTAGAGTCGTAATATGATATTAATTTTTCCGAATATGAAGATCTTATCGAATTAATATTAGGAAGTTTAAGTTTCCTTACATACTGACTTTGCCATCGCGGATATCCCCCATTCATATTGTTTGCTAATTGCGACAACTGATCTACAATGAAATCAGACATAAGAATCGCACTCAACAACTTGAGACTAACTAGGTCTTTTCCAGTAATATAATACAAATTATGATGGGGGTAGTATCGTCCTTCGTCAATCAATATCTGATTATTGGACGAAATATCCGGTAACAGTATTTTGGGCTTTGTTATCAGGTCTTTATAAACTCGGTCGATTGTTCGGAACCAATTCAATGGATTTTTCTTCGACACGTGCCTAGCCTGTAATTGGTCTTTATGCAATTCCAAGTAAACTTGAGCTTTGGGATATTTGGATAAGTCTATTACACTACCCTCGTCATCAAAAGGGTTGAATAAGTAATTTCCACTCCAATTCAGATTGTTATTCTTAACGTCCCTTGATATTAGTATAGGAAGAAGTAGTTCCTCTTCAATTTGCTCAATTAGATCTCTACCTATAAAAACCTTGTCGGCCCCAGTAGCGATCCCAATCCCGACCTTGAATCCCATATCTTCGATGGAAGATAGCTCCTCCAAATAGTTTGAAACAGTACTAAAGGTATTATTCCAATCTCCATTGTAAGGCATTCTATACTGCCTTGATGGAAAACTGCCATCCCGGAAAGTTTTTATATCTTCGACATCGGCATATTGAAAAACAGGGCCTGCCACTTCCTTTACGATTAGGCTGATGGCCGGATATGCAATTACATCTTCCTCAAATGGATTGACTTTCTCAAGATTAACTACCTTTTTGAGATTAAAAGAGGACGATATCATATTTCGTAATCCATAACCGTATTGATTCTTCAGCCAGCGATTCGAGCATATAAAACAATGTACACCTCTGGGTTTCAACAACTGTAATGATTTTTCATAAAATGGAATATACAGGTCAGCCCTATGCCTAAACGTAGTGAAAATTTTTCTGTATTGATTCTTTTGATCCTCTGGTATCTGTTCGTGACGCACATAAGGAGGATTTCCTATTATTAAATCGACCTGCGGTACTTGAGCTAATAGAAAATCTTCATGCCGAAATATCGAATCGTCAATCTCAAATCCCAATGACAAAACCCTTCGAGTGCATATTTGAATCTTATCCCTGTCTATGTCGAAACAAGTTAAATTTCGTTTAATCGCATCCCGAGGGTCAAAATGAAATTTCTGAGCTGATTCGTACAAACGGGATATAATCTCAATTACAAATGCGCCTTCGCCACATGAAGGTTCTATGATTGTAATAGAGGACAAATTGTAGTCGGAAGTATATCCTGAAATATCCAGCATATACCTTACAACATCAGGAGATGTGAAAACATCCCCGTGTTTTTTCCCGTTTGATCTGTTTCCGTACATTACTATTCAAATTCGGCGGCGACTCCCTGAAGATAACCGAAGAATGCGGATAAGAAATTTGTAATCGATATTTCCTCCGCTACATTCCCGAATGTACTGGCATCGGAAGTCCACAACAAAGCTGTTGAAGTATAATGTCTTTCCAAGATGAGTTTATGGCAGAAATTGGAATATCTATCAATATATGATGTATTCCTAAATTCCTCCATTACACCGAAATGAGGTTCGGATATTCTTACTGGACACGTAGATTTTTCACTACGTTCCACAGCCATTAGATATCCAACCCACGGGGCCTGTTGATGTGGGAACACATTTTCTCGGAAAGCAGTCCATAAATCAACTGCAGATCCTAATGCTTCTTCTGTTCTATTGTTGAAATTATTTCCGAAAGAACCAACTTGCGACTTGAATTCAATTAGAGCAATAAGTTTCTTACTTGGAGAAATAATCAAGAAGTCCCAATCTTTTGTCGGCCTGAAATATCCAGGGAGTTGATTGTTTCGCGTATAAATACATGAAGCCGGAACTCCCGAGTCAAGAGCAACTTTAGTCAGCAAGACTACAAAGCCGTCCATCTGTTTTCCACCAGTAACAGCACCTCGATTACCAGCATCCTTAACTTCTCGGTTTATTTGATCTCCTAATTGTTTATTTCTTGTATCCCAGAAATAAGCAATAGCTTCTTTTATCAAGTTGTCGTAATCTTCAATCTTAAAAGTCATACCTTCAATCATTACATTCGCAAAGATAAGAATTCTATTAGTCCTTCAAATCAATTGGGCCAAAGTCTTTGTTTATAATAATAAGCATCTCACCAAAACATTATCTAATGCTTAAAAACGTGGAATCAAATACTAGCAATAAACCTCATTCAAATCACATTAGAATGACTTAGGGGCCCCAGAAAGGCCCCTTATTGCTTATTTTTACTTGTGTTGGGGATTTATTATCTTGGCATCAAATTTAGCCTCTAAGAGAGCTTTTTTGAAAAGTTCGCAGAGAAAATAATCTGGTGATAAAAGACCCTCATTTTTTCTATGTGATCTTTTCAAAAAAGCTCTCTTAGACCAATTCGTAAAGGCAATCAGGCTAATTTGGAACAACAGGCAAGAATGTTTGGAAAGCCCCTGAAGAAACCGGACTGTATTACTATCAACTGTTTTTTAAAGAAGAGTTGTAAGTATTATCTGTTTCTTGTTCTTTTCTGCGGATTGTGCTTGGGGGCACTATTTACCGTATCCGATTCGTTTGTCGATAGCCGGACAGTTCCCAAGTGGTATGCTTTTTACTATGGTGTTTCTCTGCTTATCATCAGTGCCATTTTATTGAGAAAAATAGAAAGGGGCCTCTTTGAGAAATACCGGGATTTTATTTTTCTTATCGTCGTTACCTGCTGTCTGGGGCAAGCTATATACGGTGTCCTCCAGTACTGTGGATTCTTATCTGCATACAATTCGTTCCGGGTAACCGGGTCTTTCAATAATCCGGCGGGGTTTGCCGCCTGTTTGTGTGCCGGGCTTCCCTTTGTTACGTGTCTTTCCCGGGACAAGCGAAAATGGATAAAATGGTATTCTTTTGCAGCCGCTATCATCATAGCTGTAGGTATTGTATTTTCCTTCTCCCGGGCCGGAATGATCAGCCTGGTGGTCATGGCCTCAGCCTTCCTGATCAGCCGGATCAAGTCCCGGAATAGAGTTTGGGCTATGCTCGTGACGGTTGTCCTTTTCTTGGGAGTGTTGGCTGCGCTGTACTTCGCCAAAAAGGATTCTGCCGACGGAAGAATGCTGATCTGGCGTTGTTCCTGGGATATGATCCGGGACAAGCCTGTGTTTGGGCACGGCCCCGGAGGATTCGCGGCCCAGTATATGAACTATCAGGCGGCCTATTTCGAAACGCATCCCGGCAGCCCTTATGCTTTGCTCGCCGACAACGTACAGCATCCGTTCAACGAATACTTGTTGATAGTGACACAATACGGCTTCTTCGGGCTTGCATTGCTGATAGTCTTGGGTTGGGTGGTTCTGCGTGCATACCGGAAGCGGTATGCCGGGAATCCGACCGTTCAGGCAGCCGGGTTTTGCCTATTGTCGCTGTTGGTGTTTTCGTTCTTCTCTTATCCGTTTTCCTATCCTTTTACTTGGGTTATGGCCGGATTAAGTATCTGGATCATATTCGGCACGAGACCAATGATAAACCGTGTAACCCGGATTGCGGGTATTCTTGTGGCTGTGGCGGTGATGATATGGGCCTCCGTACACATACGCTACGAATGGCTGTGGGGAAAAATTGAGCGTGAATCTACGACAGGGCGTACAGAGATAGTGCTTCCCCAATACGAATACTTATATGACCGATGGGCCGAGAACCGTTTTTTCTTGTACAATTACGCCTATGAGCTGAGTAACACCGGGCAATACGATAAAAGCCTTCTCGTGGCCACAGAGTGCAGCCGGATATGGGCCAATTATTACCTCGAACTGATGATGGCCGAAGATTACCGGAAAACAAAACAATACCCGGAAGCCGAACAACATTTCAAAACAGCCGCTGCCATGTGCCCCGCCCGGTTCATGCCCCTGTATAAACTCTTCAAGATCTATACCGAGACCGGAGAAACGGACAAAGCCCGTATTATGGCGGGCCGCATTCTGGCAAAAGAAGTAAAAGTTCCTTCGCCCCTTGTTTCGGCCATACAACAAGAAGTACAAGATTGGCTGGAGCATCCTGGAACTGAGGAATAAGCCTTCACGGTACTGTGACAGAGTCTATCCCATAAGAATATTAAAATAAGCTGAATAATACAATTTTGAATTAAATTTAATATCCCAATGTGGAATCGATTAGTGAATTTTTATTTAAATTTGCTGTTACAGGTGGTGGATGGTTGCTTATTGCCAATCCACTATAGGTGTATCATTAACCTTCTAAAATCCATTGTATGACAAACAAAACTTTACTCCGGAAAATCTCAATTTTTGCAGGCGTGGCACTCTTTTGCCTGGGGGCCGGCGTTGTAGCGATCTCTTGTCAGGGGCAAGATGCCGACGAAGAGGCCGCTTTTTATCAAAAGGATGTGGCTAGCAAAGCCCATCAGTCCTATCTCACATTTACATCTGAATATACCGGTATTGGAGAACCATCCATCGAAGATCAGCTCGTTATCTTGGAAGCTATGGGACGAGTGAAAGCATCGAAAGTGAACGGTGTATGGCAAATGAACATGGCTTTAGTTCGGAAAGCAAATCTCTCACCTGAGGTGCTTCAATGCTTGAATCAGATCATTGGAAATAGCAACCGAAAACTATCGTCCAGGTCATCAGTGATGGTTAATCCCGATAACGTGCGTATGGTACCCAAAGCTATAATCGTCGATGAAGATCCTTTTGGTACAGATCCAGGACCAAGTGATTGCGTGGCACGCTGTATCGGACGAATCTACTCAAAATTAGGTTTTGGGCCGTCGTATGCATTCGCTGATTCATATATAACCACGCACTATGGGAATAACGGAGTAGATCCAAATAGGATGGGTGGATTATTAAATACACTTTATGGGAGCAGTCACGTCTCTTCTTATTCCGTGAATGATCATAGCGGATTTTACTCATATAGCAATCCGAATGCTGCAGTAATACTTAACTATCGGACAGACGAAGGCGGCGGCCATTCGGTTATTTATATGGGAACTTCTACTGATGGTACACATATGGCGTCCGATCCTCAGGACGGGAATAGTACAAGGTTCGTAGATCCGGGGCAGGTTATATCGGCCTATCAGGTGTCTAAATAGCCAATATTTATGAAACCTCCCTGTAATATTGTTCTTACAGGGAGACTTTCAGAAAGTTGATGTGTCATTTGCAATCATTCAGCCATGAAAACTCTCCTGTATAAGACTGCCTGTCTGTTGGCATTGGCGGGCTGCTGTGTAGCTCAGGGCTTGGCCCGGGAACCCCGCCCTGTGCAATCTATGCCTCGCGCAGACGATTCCATCTCGGCCCGGTATCATATCCGGCGGACAATGCCGAATGGATTTCATTTGGTAAGTGAGGGCTGGGCGGCACTCAAAAGAGATGCTTGGTCCAGAAAAAACAAACAGGTATGGAATTGGCGAAAATTCGGCAAAACCGGGGTGTTCGGAACCATGCTCCAATCTGACGATGGGCAATGTGCAGTTATCTACGAGTTTATATTCGGCGATGCTTTTCATTACAACATGGAGCCCAGGGAGTCGCTATATAGCGAGCTACTCAGCATAACGAACGGACAACCGTTTCGTTTTGAAGATTACGTAACGGTAGTCTCGGGGAAAGAGGTCGGGCGTCGCTTCAATGCCGACTCACTGTTTCTGTTCGATTTCCCGATGGCCGAACCGTTGGAAAAGGACGGCGAAATCTACACCCATTGCACCCGCATGTATCTCTCGCGTGAGGGCCGGGTGGTTCTGAGGTTTGCCTGGTTTTTCACGGACGAAGGAGTCAAAAACAAAGAATCCTACATCCGCCGCCTCGACAAGCATGTCTGGTACAAACGGGGGAAATGGACGTACCCACATCTGGAACAATAGCCAGTCAAATCTCTTATCTAAGTACTGCATGGAACTCCTACGGAGCTGAAATCATTTTCAACTCCGTAGGAGTTTTCGGTTTCGTCGTACCAAACTTTCCTAGACAGTCATCTTAATATTAATAACCATAATATTCTTATCGTAATTATGGCATCAAGATTTATTGTATTTATTGAGAATCCACTGACTTACTCACATACTTACTTATAAATCCTTCCGCCATTCGTAGTTATGTTTGCAGAAACACGAGAAACTGCAAACGAAACGATGGCTGCGCCGAAGGGGAATAGATTCTGGGAGATGCGCTCGAAGCACGGGCGGGACCGGCTGTTCGAGACGCCCGACCTGCTTTGGGAGGCGGCGTGCGAGTATTTCGGGTGGTGCGACGAGAACCCGTTGATCGAAACAGACTTCAAAGGGAAGGATGCCGACGAGGTACACATCCCGCGCATACGTGCGTACACGTTGCAGGGATTGTGCCTGTACCTCGACTGCAACGCCGGGTACTTCACCGATTTCGAGACGGCCCTGAAAGAGGACGACACGGAGACGGCGGAAGATTTTTCCAGAGTCATTACGCGCATAAGGGAGACGATCTTCACGCAGAAGTTCGAGGGCGCGGCAGCGGGATTGCTAAACGCGAACATCATTTCACGCGATCTTGGTCTGGTCGACCGGAAGGATATGACCACGGCCGGGCGCGGGTTGTCGCAGATGAAGATCGAGGTGGTCGACCCGGCCACGGCCGAGAACCTGCGGAAACTCCAGAATACCCAAAGTCTCGAAGAATCTCGGAAACTCCAGAATCCGCAACCATCCCGGCACCCGCAGCCGCTCGAATCCTCTCCGCAACCCCAACAATCCCAAAGTTCCAATCCGCAGGAGCCCGCAAATTTCCAAAGCCCTACCAGTCCTCAGGAACTTCCTGAGCCCCCAAGCCCTCAAGCATCCCTGAACCCTCAAACCCCGGGCGGCCATGCAGACGAGTAATGTCTTCTCCCGGAACCTCGACGCGGTGGTGTGCTACCGCCCGCCACGCTTTGTCGTGAACAAGGGCGGCACCCGCTCGGGCAAAACCTATTCGATCCTGCAGCTGTGGTACCTGATGGTGGCCGCCGACACGGGGCCGACCATCAACAGCGTCGTATCGGAGACCCTGCCCCACCTCAAGCGCGGCGCCATCCGCGACTTCCAGCAAATCCTGTCGGCCGAGAACCTCTGGAGCGACCACCATTGGAACAAGACCGACAGCATCTACACTTTCCCCCACAACAGCGCCGTCATCGAATTCTTCGGGGCCGAGTCGCCGGACAAGGTCCACGGCCCGTCGCGCGACCGCCTGTTCCTGAACGAGGCGCAGAACATCGCCTACGACGTGGCGCGGCACCTGTTCGTGCGCACCCGCGGGCAGGTGTTCATCGACTACAACCCCACCGGCGAATTCTGGGTCGACCAGCATGTCATCGGCAGCGGGCGCGAACGATTGATCCACTCGACCTACCTCGACAATAGGTTCCTCTCGGCGGAACAGGTGGCCGAAATCGAATCGAACAGAAGGGACGAGAATTGGTGGCGCGTCTACGGACTCGGTGAGACCGGGCGATTGGAAGGCGTCATCTACGACTTCCGGCAAGTCGATGCGATCCCTGTGGAGATCACGAATTTTCTCTACGGCCTCGACTTCGGGTTCACCAACGACCCCAACGCCATCGTCAGAATCGCCCTGCAGGGCGACGATCTCTGGCTGGACGAGGTATGTTACCAAAAGGGATTGTTGAACAGCGACATCGCCGCGATACTGGCCGGGGCGGACGTGCGGAAACGAAGCGACGACATCTACGCCGACAGCGCCGACCCGAAAAGCATCGAGGAACTCTACCGCTACGGATACAACGTCAAGCCCGCGCCGAAGGGCCCCGACAGCATACTGGCCGGGATCCATTGCGTCAAGCGCTTCAACCTGCACGTCACAGCACGCTCGGTCAACCTGATCCGCGAGCTGCGCAACTACAAGTGGGACACCGACAAGCACGGCGTGGCGCTGAACAAACCCGTGGACGTCTGGAACCACGCGCTCGACGCCGTGCGCTACGCCGTGTTCTCGACTGCGAGCAAGCCCAAGACCAAAGCCACCTTCCATTTCGCGAGCCGCCCATGAAGATCACCCGCCATACCACGTTCGGCCAATTGTTGCGCGATGCAGCGGCGGTCAACCGCACACCGGAGATCAGTGAACGGATGCAGGAACTGCCGAAGCCCGCCAAAGTGGGCCGACAAACTGTCCCGGATAGCCTCGACGGCCTCACGCTCGGCGAGTTGGCCGAATTGCAGGACATCCCCGAAGACGAAGTGTTCACCCGCCCGGCCCGGGTGCTGCTCGGCCTCACGCCGAGGCAACTCGAAAAGTGCCGCGCCGCCGAGGTGATCGGTTTCGGGGTGTGGGTCGCCCGTGAGGTGAAACGCATATCGGGCATGTTCGCCGCGATCCCCTCTTCCATCTCGGCCGAGGAGAAACGGGCCGGACTCGACAAGCTCAACTTCGGCATCTTCGGCATGGCCGACGCCTACGCCCGAAGGATGGGCATCGCCGACCAGGAATATGTGCTGGCGTGCGTGCCGTGGCTGCGCGTATGGCAATGCATGATGAACGACGCGAAGACGGAGGCCTGCCAGCGCCGCCTGCGCGAAATATACAGCGAGAAAAACAGATGACGACCGACCAAAAGATCGCCGCGGTGTGCCGGAGCGTACCGGGCCTGACCTACCACTACAACGACTGGACGAAGGCCAACGCCGACCTCGAGGCGCTGCCCTTCCCCGTGCTGCTGTCGCTACTCCCGGCCTCGGGGGATTTCCACCTGATCAACGGCCAGCTGCGCGACTACCCGGAAGGCTCGTTCGCGTTCCTCGACAAGACGGAGTTCGATTTCGACGCCGCCGAGAACGAGACGGTCGTGGCCCGCATGAAGGCCGCCGCGATGGCGTTCATCTCGGAAATCAACCGGAGCGGCCTGTTCGAGCCGGTGGGCGGGCGGCTGCACTACCAGGTGGTATACGACAAGTTGGACATCTGCGTCACCGGGATCGTGCTGTCGGTGCAACTCAAAGAGAGGACGGGGATATGCCTGCCGAAGTGACCCTGGTGGAGAGCGCCGGGGCCGTGATGGCCGACGAGCTCGAAAAACTCCGCGGGCGGATCATCCGGAACCTGCAAAGCGAGGGCGTCAACGCCTCGGGCCGCACCGCGCGGTCGCTGCGGGTCGAGGTGACTTCGGAGGCCGGGCGGTTGTACGGGCGGGCGCCCTTCGCCGCGCTTGAGACCGGACGCAGCGGTGGCAAGGTGCCGCGGGGCTTCTACGGGATCATCCGGCAATGGGTTCTGGATAAGAAAGACCCTCATTTTTTCTATGTGATCTTTTCTAAAAAGCTCTCTTAAACCAATTTAGAAAGGCAATTAGGCTAATTTAGAAAAGCAGACAAGAATATTTGGGAAGACGAGTAGGGAAAGGAACAAGTCCAGAAAAAGATTCCTAAAGACAGCGATTAAAGCCTTCCAAAAGACTCATTAAGAGCTATCTTGAAGTTTTGTGTTCCAAATGTGTTCCAGTAAAAGAAAATCAGCCACTCACGAATTAACGTAAATGACTGAAAATCAATGGTCGGGGTGACAAGATTCGAACTTGCGACCACTCGCCCCCCAGACGAGTACTCTAACCGGGCTGAGCTACACCCCGTAACTCTTTGTCCCGTGCGGGAGGAGCCCCGCGCAAAACGGTTACAAAAGTACAACATTTTATCGATTTACAAAACTTCTTCCATAAAACTTTCATAAAACAACAATACACCGAGTAACCCCTCCAATCTGCAAAACATACGCGCAACCCGGGATTCCATCCGCGGTTTCTCATAAACATCATCGCTCCATCCGTAAGGAGTGCGCCCCCCATCAAGACCTTCAATAAACAATCCCCCGCTTATTAAAAGCACGGCTAAATTTTCAGTTCACCATCCGTTGACCAATGAGGCTTTCATAAAAATTCCCGTCAACCCACCCGTTGATCAGCGAAGCACGCGCGCTAAACTTTCGAAGAAAACCGCACCAAAGTACTTTTAAACTCCAAAACTATAGCTATATCTCAAGCCGTTCAACAATTCGGGGAATATCCCTATCTTCGCTAACCGGATTCAATCCTCAAAACACCTTCCTTCATGACCTTACTCTCCCTGCTCTCATCAACGACCTTAGGGGTTTCCGTTCTGCAATCAACGGCCGGAATAAATCCCGATGCTCTCTTATTTCCAAGCAGGCCGGGAACCATCGTCGCAGTCGACTCCTACCAAACCCTCGAAGAAGCCCTGACCGGAACGCCGGCCCCCGAAGAGATTACCCGCGACCTGAGACTCGTCAACGTGGAATACTACTCGTTCGACAACCGGCTACACTGGGGCCAGATCATCGTCCATAAAGAGCTGGCGGGCAACATCAAAGCCATCTTCCGCGAAATAAAGCGAATACAATTCCCGGTGGCCAGCATCACTCCCATTCCCTTCGACCTGCCCAACGGGACAACTTCGATGAACAGGACCGGAAACAACAACAGCTACGGCTTCCAGTACCGCCCCATAGCGACCTACCGGACGCCGAAACTTTCGAACCACTCCTACGGCATCGCCATCGACATCAACCCACTGCAAAACCCGGCCATCCTGCGCGACGGGACCGCCCTGCCCGAAGGAGCCTGCTACAATCCGGAAGTCCCCGGCACCATTATCGCCGGCAGTCCGATTGTCAGGCTTTTCAAACAGTACGGATGGACATGGGGCGGCGACTGGCGGGTTCCCAAAGACTACATGCATTTCGAGAAAATGACCGGTTCTGTGCAAACCTTTATCCTCAGGGAACGGAGACAATAATCCCGCGAAGACGCCCGGCCCGGAAGGCAAAGTAACTTTACAACATGTGCTGCACAGGATATCCGGCACCCATCCTTGGAAAACGCATAGCAAAATAATGGCACTGAAACCGCCACCGGCACAACAAAGTCAATAGCCGCGAAGTACGGCCCCGGCAAAGAAGCCCGACCTGACAAAATGACAGACAGCAATCTCACACGGCTGACAACCGGAGCCTTGGCACAGGAGTTGTTAAGAGACGAATCGTACTTAAGATTCAGATAACCCCATAACATAAAACGAAAGTGACCATGCAAAAAGGAAAAATCGGCGTTACGACAGAGAATATCTTCCCCATCATCAAGAAGTTCCTCTACTCCGACCACGAAATTTTTCTGCGCGAGTTGATCTCCAACGCCGTCGACGCCACGACCAAACTCAAAACCCTGGCCGCCCGCGACGAATTCCGGGGCGAAACGGGTGACCTGACGATCAAAGTGTCCCTCGACGAAACAGCCCGCACGCTCACCATATCGGATCGCGGGATCGGCATGAGCGCCGAAGAGGTCGAACGTTACATCAACCAGATCGCCTTCTCGGGCGCCGAGGAATTCATGGCCAAATACGAAGGCCAGAACGGCATCATCGGCCATTTCGGGCTCGGGTTCTATTCAGCCTTCATGGTCGCCTCGAAAGTCGAACTTCTCACCCGGTCGTACCGCGAAGAGGAGTCCGCCGTACGCTGGGCGTGCGACGGCACCCCCGAATATACCCTCGAACCAGCCGAAAAAGAAGGGCGCGGCACCGACATCACCCTGCACATCGCCGACGACAGCGCAGAATTCGCCACTAAGGCGCGCATCGGAGAACTCCTGCGGAAATACTGCCGCTTCCTGCCCGTGCCGATTGAGTTCGACGGCGCAATCATCAACGACACTACCCCACTCTGGACACGCAAACCGGCCGACATCGCCGCCCCGGAATACGACGAATTCTACCAAAAACTCTACCCACTGGCCGACGAACCGCTGTTCCACATCCACCTGAACGTCGATTACCCGTTCAACCTCACGGGGATACTCTATTTTCCGCGGCTGAGAAACAACATCGAAGTCCAGAAAAACAAAATACAGCTCTACTCCAACCAGGTATTCGTGACCGATTCGGTCGAAGGCATCGTGCCCGAATTCCTCACGCTGCTGCACGGCGTGATAGATTCGCCCGACATCCCGTTGAATGTCTCTCGCAGCTACCTGCAAAGCGACGCGAACGTACGTAAAATCTCGGGGTACATCACCAAAAAAGTGGCCGACCGGCTGGCGGAGCTTTTCAAAAACTCCCGCCCCGAATACGAGGAGAAATGGGACGACCTGAAGGTGTTCATCCAATACGGTATCGTGAGCGAAGAGAAGTTTGGCGAGCGCGCCGGAGAGTTCACCCTGCTTAAGAACAGCGAGGATAAGTACTTCACCTTCGACGAATACGAAACCCGGATCAAGTCCGACCAGACCGACCGCCACGGCAAACTCGTCTTCCTGTACAGCAACGACCCGGTGACGCAGCACACCCCCATCAGCCAGGCCCGGAAGCGCGGCTACGACATATTGGTGATGGACTCTCCGCTCGACGGGCATTTCATCGCACTGCTCGAAAGCAGGCATCCCGAATGGCGTTTCGTGCGCGTAGATTCCGACACGCTGGAGAACCTGATCGAAAAGGAAGACAAAGAGGCCATGGCCCTCACCACCGACCAGCAACGCCTGCTGACCCCGGTATTCGAGGCGCACCTGCCCTCGCCCGAAGAGTCCAAAGCACTGTTCCGTGTCCAGTTCGAAGCGATGTCTCCCTCGGCTGCGCCGGTGGTGGTCACGCAAGGCGAGTTCATGCGCCGCATGAAGGAAATGGCACGTATCGGCGGCACAGGCATGAATTTCTACGGCGAAATGCCCGACAGCTACAACCTTGTGGTGAACGGCAATCATCCGCTCATCGTCGAGATACTCGGCGAAACCGAAACCGTCGCCGGCGAATCGCTCGAACCGCTGGACAAACAACTGACGGCTGCCGAACACGAGCGCCACGCGCTGGCCGAACTGATCAAAGACAAGAAAGAGGAAGAACTCAGCACCGAAGAGCGTACCCAGCGTGATACACTGGCCTCGCGCATCGAAGAATTGGAACGCGAACGCCGCAACATCCTTTCCGATGCGGGCAAACGAAGCGTGACTGCAGGACAGCTCGTCGATCTGGCCCTGCTCTCGGGCGGCATGCTGAAAGGCGAAGCCCTGAGCCGCTTCATCGACCGCAGTGTCGAAGTGATCGGCGAAGCGCTGCCCAACAAGTCCTCAGCCACCGCTAAGCGCGAAAAACCGATGCTGCCTGAAGAGAGCAAAGCCAGGAAAGGAAAAGAGGCCCTGGTGAAGACCGAAGCCGCTCAAGAAAAAACCAACGGCAGCACGGCGAAGAAAAAGAAGTAAAACCTGAGTTTATTCCTGGAGATTGCCAGAATATTGTCAGCGCTCCGGGCCATACCCTCCATACATGTCATCCCGAGCCACAGCAAAGGATCCCGGCACTGAACCGGGATCCTTTGCTGTGGCTCGGGATGACATATTACAAAAGAAGCGCCTCTGACGCCTCGGCTTTGCTCGGAATAATGCAAAACCGTCATTGCGGGAAGCGTGAAACGCGGTGAAGCCATCCTCCTATTCATTTCATTGAGCAGGAGGATGGCTTCGCCGGCTTTTTTACAAATCCTCCTCGCAATGATGAAAGAAGAAATGTTCTTTATTTATTACGGTTTGATATTGATCACCACGTATTCGGAGTGGGTGCCGATGCGGAACTTACCGCCCCAGATACCGAGCCCGGAGCTCACATAGAAGTGGGTTCCGTTCTTTTTCATATAGCCGTAAGCCTTTTCGAACATCGCATCGGTCAGCCACGAGAAGGGCCATACCTGCCCGCGGTGGGTATGCCCGGAGATTTGTAAATCTACGACATTCTTCAAAGTCCGCCCCATCGAATCGGGGGCTCCGGCAGTAACCGCAAGGTCGTACGGCTGGTGATCGAGTACGATGATGGGCAGCGAATTGTCGAGCTCGTCGGTCAGGTCGGCCAGCGGCAGGCGACTGTGGTTCGAGCGGTCGTCGCGCCCCACGACATAGAAGAGGCTGTCGACACAGACTGCGAAATCCTGCACGACCCTTGCCCGGGGAATACTCTCAAGGAAGCGCAGGCTCTGGTCCACGCCGGCAATGTATTCGTGGTTGCCGAGCGAGATATAGACCCCGTGGGGAGCTTTCAGTTCTCCCAGCGCCCGGGCGATGTCTTTTTCGTAGAGCGGTTGTATGTGGGCATCCACCACGTCGCCTGCGATCAGCACGGCATCGGGGTTCTCGGCGTTTATCCGTTCCACCCAACGTTCAAGTTCGGCGCGTCCGATTCCGTATCCGAGGTGCAGGTCGCTGATAGCCACGATCTTCAAGGGTTGCGTTCCGGGTTTATCGACTTCCAAATCCAGGACGACCCGGCGCGGATGGCGGTAGTTTATGTAACCGCCCGTCATCACCAGCGCCACGACCAGCGAAACTACCGTCAGGAGCACCCAATTACCGCGGAACGATTCAGGCTTGATCGCCCCGCACAGCCTCAGGATATCGACAGCCAGAAACGCCATCACGGCAAACAATAGGATGACGAACCACGCTGTGCCGACCTTATAGATCAGTCCCGAGAGCCACGACGGCATCATCCCGCCGAGGAACACGGCAATGAAAGGCGACAGGGCCAGGAATACTCCGGCCGCAACAAACAGCGTTTTTGCCGCCACCCCTAAGTTGGGCAGAAGCAGTTGCCAGACGCGCAGAAACACATAGAAGTTCGCGCCGAACACTGCGGCAAGCATAATAAACAGAAAAAGGATTCTCATTCGGGGTGGGTTCTATTTTACGGGTTTATATACATATCTGATTCTCTCGAATTGCGGAGCGCGACGAACAGGTAGGGAAGCCTGAATTTAGTTACCGGGCCGCTATGTCGTCGTACAAGGTTTGCAGGTAGGCCTTGCCGAGTGTCAGCAACGAATCGGCGGGAGCAGGCCCCGCGTGCCCGAATAGTTGCCCCGAGGCACAATCATAAGAGACATAGCCTTGCGGAGTGACGAACCCGAATCCGTCAGGAAAGTCGTAGAATGCCGACTCGCACCTGTACCCGCGGAGGATATTCCGGCTGAAGGGAAGCAACGAGTAATCCAGTCCCAGTTGCCCGAGCAGTGTGGCCGCGATGTCGGTTTGCGAGCAGATCATGCCGAACTTGCGCGGGCCGCGCACTGCCCCGCCCGCCCAGATCATGAAGATGTCATGGCGCCGGGGTTCATAATGTTTGATGTCTTTCGGGTAGAACATGTCGTGGTCGGGCACAAAGACCAGAAGCGTATTCCCCCACTCCGGCGAGGCTTTCAGCGAATCGACGAACGCGCCGATGCAACGGTCGGTGTACCACACCGAATTCAGGTAGACGTCGCCGGGAAATTGCTGCACTTCGGACGGAACCTCGAAAGGCTCGTGGCTGCTGAGGGTCAACATAGCTTTAAAATAAGGGCGATGCCCGGCGGCAGCGATTTCCCGGTAAAAGCGCTCGAAGGCGAAATGGTCGGGGACGCCCCATTTCCCGGTATTCTCCCGCGACGGAAAATCCTTGTCGCTCAAGACATCGGTAATCCCTTGCGTCACGAGGAACGACCGCATCGACGCAAAATCGACGTCGCCGCCGTAGAGGAACGACAGGCTATAACCTGCCTCTTCATTTAACACACGTACCATCGAGGGCAGTTTCTGCACCTTGGCCGGATAGCGTATGACCGACATCGTAGGTTGCGCCGGATAGCCGCTCAGGGCGGCCACCAATCCGCGGTCGGTACGGAAACTGCTGGCGTACATGCGGTCGAACAACACGCCTTCGGCGGCCAACCGGTTGAGGTTGGGCGTCACGTCGGGGCGGTCGAGCACATAATGCCCGAAACTCTCCAGCACAATGAAAATAATGTTCGGGCGATCGGTCGTAAGCAGCGTATCCTGCGGCGCCGCGGCATCGGGGCGGTCAAGAATGCTTGCGGTTAAAGCGTGCGCCCCGGCATCGTCCATAAAGCGGTACTGCTTCCCGAAATCAGTAGGTTTCGAGAGCGAATAAATCAGCGTAAAACAAGGATTGCAGGCCGCTTGGTTCAGGTAGGTACTGCTGCTGAAATAGGCGCGGCCGACGTTCATGGTCGAGGTTCCGACTCCGCCACGGATGGCGATGAACATCAGCCCCATCAGCAGCGGCATCAGAATCATTTCAGCAAGGCGGATTTTTTTAGGGGTCCCGGATCTTTTGAAAGGCCGAACAGCGGCGAAATCTAAGGCAAGGTACTCCAGCGCCGCCCACACCAGCACGCCGAGGACCAGTACAAGCAAAAGCCCAAACGACACGCTCGCCGTGGCCCCTTTGGGATCGCCGGCATAAGCGAATACTGTGGAATCAAGCCGGAAACCCCAGTGGGTATATAATTCGAGATCGGCGACGAACACCAGGGCGATCAGCAGGGAAGCGACGGCAAAATAGGCACGCAGGATGACCGCATACGGCCCCCTCTTCACGAAGGTAGCCACCAGCAACACAAGGGCAGGCAACGCCGTGAAATATCCGGCCACGCACATATCCATGGGCAGGCCGTGCCAGGCAGTAGAGAGGCTCTGACAGAAGCCCCCTTCGGCGGCCGTCTGGCTCCAGTGGTACAACAGAAACACGGGCTTCTGCAGCACGAAGAACAGCAGGGCGACACAGAAGGTGGCAAGCAGGGTTTTGACGTTTCTCATGGATGGCCGGAGCGATCATTGAAGGTGCAAAGATCGTTATTTTACGGGAATTCCGACAACCCATGCAATCCTTTCAAAAAATGTTACGGACTTATCCCTTTCAGACTTGTTGTATCAGATTCGACCCGGTGCCCCCCCGGGCGCGCCTAGCGCGCTGGACGCACGGGTCGCGGGTTGCGAAGCAATCCGAAAAAGCTGATGCAAAAACGGCAGCAGGCCTAAAGAAATATCATCCTGAGCGGTAGCGAAGGATCTCGGCAAAAGCACTAAACGAGATCCTTCGCTGCCGCTCAGGATGACATACAAAAAAGGTCGCAAAATTCAATACCCGCCGCCCAGCGCAAGATAGAGATCAACATAGGCCGAGAGCTGGTCAGACAGCATGTCGGCGTATTGGAGTTCTGCAACAAACTGGAGGTTCTGGGAAGTCAGCACGTCGGTATAGGGTAACATCCCTTGCCAATAGAGTTCGTAGGTGAGCGAAGCGGCCTCTTTAGTATTGGCCACAAGTTGTGCATAGTGCATGCTTTGCTGGCGGTATGCGGCAACCGCCGAAAGGGCTCTCTCGACATCGCCGAACGCCTCGATCACAACCTGTTCGTAGGCCAGCAGGGCTTGCTTATTCTGTTCGCGGGCGATTTCGACGTTGCGTTTGTTGGCTCCCCAATTGAATATCGGTTCGAGGAAAGTAGCTGAAGCGACCCATCCCAACGGATTACCCGCTGTAAGCCCTTTGAGCGTCGAAGCCATCGCGCCCCCCTCGCCGGTCAACGTGAGCGAAGGATAGCGCCGGGCCACGGCCACACCCACACGGGCGGTAGCCGCCGCCACATTATAGTAAGCGGCCATGATGTCGGGACGCCTGTCGAGCAGCGACGTGGGCAACCCCGCCGGAACCCCGGAAGGCACAGGTATCGATAGAAGGCGCGAACCGTCGACAGTAATGGGACGGGGGTTATCGCCCAACAGCGCGTTGAGCGCCAATACAGTCTGGGTTCGCGCCCGTTCGTAAGAGGTAATCATCAGGGCAGCGGCCGAGGTCAGTGTCCGGGCCTGGTCGAGGTCGAGCAACGTCGACATGCCATAGCGGAACATCGAATCGATAATGTCCTGGTTTTTCTTACGCAATTCATAGGTGACCAGCGACTTATGGTAAGCCATATCGTAATGCAGCAACATGAAATAGGCCTGTGCCACCTGCCCCGTGAGCGACAATAGGGCCGCCCGGTAGTTTTGTTCAGAAGCCAGGTAATCGGCGCGGGCGGCCTGCGACATACGGCGCAATTTGCCGAACAGGTCGATTTCCCACGAAACGGAAAGTCCCACGGCATAATCCTGAACAGTTCCCGGCGCCTTATAGTTATCCTGAAGGTTGCCCGTGGCTTCGACTCCCAGCGACGGCCCCTGCTGGGCACGGGTACGGCGAAGGATAAGCGAGGCCTCTTCGAGTTTCGAAGCGGCGATGGCCAGGTTCCGATTGCTGTCGACGGCGCGTTCGATCAGCGCGGTGAGGACAGTGTCGCCGAAATTACGCCACCAGTCGAGCGTCACGATGGTATCGCCCGGCGTGGCTACCGAGTCGAACATATATGTCCCGGGCACGGGCAGCTCGGGCGATTTGAAACGCGGCCCGACGCATCCCGCCACACCGAAGACCGCCGCAAAAACGGCCACTACGGCAAGGGTTATGGAAAATCGCTGTTTCATAGCGTGGAATCGGTTGGGTTTTCATGGGTTTCCTGATCGGCTGCAGGAGCAGGGGGGGTAGCCGCCGAAGCGCTTTCGGAAGTCGTCGGTTCGGTTGCCGAAGCAGCAGCCGAAGCGGCCGCGATCTCGGCATCATGTTTGCGGCGGCGCTCGCGGATACAGTCGAAATGCCCCAGGCGGGCGATCAGCACATAAAGGGCGGGATAGACGAAGACCCCGATGATCGTGGCGATCCCCATGCCACCGAGCAGCGAGAAACCCATCACCTGCCTGGCAATCGACGAAGCCCCCGAAGCCATGGTCAACGGGGCGATTCCCAACAGGAATGCGAAAGCGGTCATCAGGATCGGACGGAAGCGCAGGCGGGCGGCTTCGGTGGCCGCCTCGCGGGCAGTGCGGCCGCTGTTGAAGAACATGTCGTTGGCGTATTCGACGATCAGGATAGCATTCTTGGCCGACAGCGCGATCAGCAGGATCAAAGAGACCTGCATGAAAATATCGCTCACGATCAGCGGATCGATCAGGTGCACTACGGCCACCACCGCCATCGCCCCGAAAAGCGCAAACGGAACTCCCAACAGGATCGACAGGGGCAGGGACCAGCTTTCGTACAGCGCCGCCAGGATCAGGAACACGAACACAAGGGCGATCAATAACGCCGTACTTCCGGTCGACGAGGCGTTGCGTTCCTGATACGACATGTCGGCCCACGCCACGCCGATGTCCTGCGGAAGCATACGGCCAGCCAGCGTTTCGAGCGCATCCATCGCCTCGATCGACGAGTAGCGGTTGTCGGCAATGGCATTGATGGGGATCGACGGGTAGAGATTGAACTGCAGGGCAAATTCAATGCCCACCGTATCTTTGACACTGACGAAGTTAGCAAGCGGAATCTTCTGACCGTCGCGGTTCGTGACGAAGAATTCCATCAGGTTGTCTTTAGACTGGCGGTACTGCGGCTCGCTCTGCACATACGTCCGGTAGATCGACCCGAAACGGTTGAAGTTGTTGATATAGGCTCCGCCGAGGTAGGTGGTCAACACCGAATGAATCTCGGCCAGCGATACGCCCTGCTGGAAGGCGAGGTCGTTGTCGATGACGAGTTGGCGTTGTGGCACCTGCGCGTCGAATTGCGAGGTGATGTTCGATATTTCGGGAAGCGTCTGGGCGCTATCGAGAAATTCCCGTAAATAACTTCCGGGATAGGTCACCCCCTGCCCGCTCAGGTCCTGCATCATCATCGAGATACCCGACGCGGTGCCCATGCCCTGAATGGCCGGAGGCTGGAAGGCGAAGCACTGGGCCTCGTTTACCGCCAAATACAGCATTTTATTGATCTGGTCTTGCACCTCGTTGGCCGTGCGGCGCCGGTCGGCATAGGGTTTCAGGGTTACGAAAGTGATGCCGCTGTTAGTGCTGGCAATACGTGAAAGCATATTATAGCCCGATACCGACGACACATGCTCTACTTCGGGGATCTGTTTGATCATGGTTTCAACCCGGCGGCCCACCGCATCAGTGCGGCTCAACGCCGAGGCGTTCGGCAGCTTGTAATTGACCATCAGGTAGCCTTTATCTTCCTGCGGCACGAATCCGGCAGGAATGGTGCGCGAGATCAGAAATATCGAAGCGCCCACCACGGCAATAAACAGCAGGGTGCGCCCCCCGTGGCGGGCCACGGTACCTGCAAAGCCGACATACTGGTCAGTACGGCGACCGAACCAGCGGTTGAACCAGCCGAAGAAACCATGCGTGGCCCTCTCCTTATGGCGCAGGAGCAACACGCAGAGGGTCGGCGAAAGGGTCAGGGCATTGAAAGCCGATATCACCATCGACAACACGATGGTGATCGAAAATTGCTGGTAGAGTTTCCCGGTGATGCCGCCCACGAACGACACGGGAATAAACACGGCAGCCAGCACCACAGTCGTGGCGATGATCGGCGAACTGACCGCCCGCATCGCCCGGATAGTGGCCTGTCGTACGTCGAGCCCTTTTTCCATACCGACCTGCACGGCCTCAACCACCACAATGGCATCATCGACCACCAGTCCGATGGCCAACACGATACCCAGCAGGGAAAAGACGTTGATCGTGAAGCCCAGCAGCGGAAAAAGCATGAACGCCCCCACCAGCGACACGGGAATGGCCACCAGCGGGATGACCATCGCCCGCAAGTCCTGCATAAACAGGTAGATGATCAGAATCACCAACACCAACGCAATGAGCAGCGTAACGATGATGTCGTCCATGCCGCTGACGATCGACGTGGTGGCATCGACCACGGTAGTGTATTTCATGCCGTCGTAGAACCTGGCCGACAACTCCTCCATCTTGGCCTTGACAGCGTTGCCTACTTCGAGGGCGTTGCTGCCAGGCTCCTGGAAAACGTTGATCATAGTGGAAGGGTGACCTTCGAAGTTTGATTTCACACCATAGGTCTGCGTACCGAGTTCGATGGTGGCCACATCCTTGAGCCGGACCTGCGAACCGTCGGGCATCGTACGGATCACGATGTTGCCGTACTCTTCGGGCTTGGTGATCTGCGGAGGCATCGTCACCGTATAGGTGAACTGGGTGCCCTCGGCGCTGGGTTCGCCGCCGAGCTGCCCGGCCGGGAACACGCCGCTCTGGGCGCTGATGGCCGATGTGATGTCCGACAAGGCGATATTCAGGTAGCCAAGCACGTCGGGCTTGACCCAAATGCGCATCGAATACTGGCCCGCCCCAAGAATGTCGACCTCGCCGACACCGTGTATCTTGAGCAGTTCGTTCTGGATATTGATGTAAGCGTAATTCGAGAGAAACTTTCCGTCGTACCGGCCGTCGTCGCTATACAACGAGAAGATGACGAGAAAGTCGGTCGAAGCTTTTTTGGTCGTTACTCCGTATTGAATAACCGAAGCCGGGAGCAGCGAAGTGGCGGTCGATGCATTGTTCTGGGTGAACACGGCATCCATATCGTGGTCGGAACCCACGTCGAACGTGGCCTGGATACGCATCGTGCCGTCGTTGGCACTGGTGCTCTTGATATAGATCATGTCGCTGGCGCCCATGATGGCACGCCCCAGCGGGGTAGCCACGGCCTGATCGACGGCGGTGGCGTCGGCACCCTGGTAGACGGTCGTGACCTGCACGTTGGGGGCCGAAATATCGGGATATTGCTCGATAGGCAACCCGAATATGGACAATACACCCAACAACACGATGAGGATCGAGATCACCATCGAGAAAATCGGGCGCCGTATGAAGAATTCGGTCATGGTTTGGGTCTGTTTAACATCACTCATGCCATCCCCCGGCAGGCTCGGGATGACGTGGATAGTTATTTTTGTTCGGTCGCAATTCCCTGTTCTTGCGGCCCTGCGGCAACCGGTATGATCTTCATTCCACCACGGACTTTCGCAAATCCTTCGGTCAGCACCTGCTCACCGGCGGCCAATCCCGAGCCGATCACCCATTGCGCTCCGTAAGTATCTCCCAGCCCTACCGGACGGAATTCGAGCGTGCTGTCGCTTTTCACCACATACACGCTATTGTTGCCCTGCGTCTGGATCACCGCTTTCTGGGGGACGAGGACTACGGGGTTCGGGCGCCCCACGTCGGCCATAATGCGGACGTATTGCCCCGGTTTGAGGCTCATATCCGAATTGGGAAAAAGTACCCGGAGTACCACGGCGCCCACGGCATTGTCGATTGCCCGCTGGGTGAAATCGTAGGCCCCCGCGTAGGAATAGATGGTGCCGTCGGAGAGTTTCATCCTGATATTCGACAGCAGGGAGTGGTTTTCGTGCATAGCCCCTTCCATCGAGTCACGGGCCGCGATCTCAAGGTAGCGCGACAACGGTAACGAAACATTCACATAGATCGAATCGACCTGCGACAGGACGTTTAGCACGGGAATCTGGGTACCCGTGCCCACATAGTCGCCGAGCGAAGCCCTGGTTTCGCCGATCACGCCGTCGACCGGCGCATAGATTTTGGTATAGGATTGGTTGAGGCGCGCCCGGTTGAGATCGGCCGAAGCACTGCGTACCGACGAACGGGCGGCAGCAAGGTTGGCCGTAGCCTTGTCGAGGCTGCTTTGGCTGATGGCGGATATACGCGCCAGGGGGACCGAGCGGTCGTAATCGTTCTGGGCATCGACAAGCACTGCCCGGGCATTGGCCAGCGCCGCTTCGGCACGGTGCAGGTCGACGGTGGTTTGTTGAGGATCGATAGTCAGCAGCAGGTCGCCTTTGCGCACTACACTACCCTCTTTGTAGTGTATGCCCGTCAGGTAACCGCTGACACGGGGCTGTAACGCCACATCATGCTTGCTGTAGGTCTGCCCGACGAATTCCATCCGGGTGGGCAGTTGCTGCTGCTCGGCCACCGCAACTGCAAGCTGCGGTGGCGGTATCACTTGGGGGCTATTGCCAGAACAGGCAGTTGCAACCGAAACTGCAACTACCTGCAATAGAAGTTTTGTGGTTGATCGGGCGCTCGTCATAGGGTTTGCGTTTTTGAACTTCCTTCACCTTCGCCGCACCCTGCCCGCGCTATTTTATCGAATGGTCTTGCGGAAATTTCTCGCCGCTCCAGGCTTTTTGCGAGGTCCATTTCCCGGGGGGTGCAGTCCAGAACTCATCATTCTCAGGCAAACCTAATGCCAAAAATCCCGTGGTACACAAATAGAGGCTCCCGGTGCAGGTATAGGCCTCGCCGAGTTCGTGCTGGCTGCCCGCAAACCCGATTTGCAACCACCCCCCGGCCGAGAATGTGCCCGGTGCTTCGAAAAAATTGCGGAACACAGCGGTCATGGCCCCCCGTGTGGCCCCCTTGTCCAGTTCCGCAGGAAGTTGCCCGAGCAGGGCCATTTGCGACAAAGTCTGCAATGCGGCACTGCGGTATTGGAGCGAACGACCGATGGGCGGAATCGTACCTTCGGGCGATATGAACCGTTCGAGCACCGCGGCATAGCGCGTGGAACGTGCCAAAACCGTCCGTACGAAATCGGCCGGATACATGTGGGACATCCGGCGCACCACATCGACCATCATCGGCTGGATCACGAAGCTGTTGTAGTAGTCCCAATGGAACGGCGGGCCGTCGCCGTAGGCACCGTCACCCACATACCACGCGTCGGTCTGGCGCACGGGATAATCGACCCTCACCACATCGTAAGGCTCGCCCACGGAGTACAGGAATGCCTCGACCATTGCACTGAACAGCAGCCAATTGCTGACATTCGGCCGAACCGTGCGGGTTTTGATCATCTCGTCGACGATACGCCGCTGGGTCAGGCTGTCGAGGCCTCCCCACAAGCGTTTCGGGGCACGCATAAGCCCCTGGGCCAGGTGCGCCGCATCGACCAGCGCCTGATAACCTACGGCAAAGTCGATGTAGTCGGGAGACTCGGGATTCATCGCATTCTGCAGCCCCTTGATGGTCATTTGCCGGAACTCTTCGCGCATACGGCCTTCGGCATCGTCAGAGGCAGGCAATTCGAGCCACGGCGCTATGCCGCAGACGGTACGGCCAAGGGCTTCGAGGTAGGCATACTTCGTGCGGTCGCCATAGCCCGGATATTCGGGGTGGGACGGCCCGCGCTGTTCGATCGGCATATTGGCATGGAGCGTTCCGTCTGCAAGGTTACGGAGTACGGGGCGGGCGATCCGGTCGAGCGTGGCCACCCAGTACTCGCGGTCGGTTTGCGGGGATACGGGCGCAGCCCTCCTGGCGGCCAAAGCGGCAGGGGCAAACGCCGACGGCATAATGGTTCCTGCAAACCACAGCAAAAGGCCGCTCAGAGCTATGGTGGCTATTCTTTTCATAATCTTCTATCTGTTGTCGAGGTCACGTTTGCGCTTGAGCGCTTCAAGGAAATAGTAGTCGGCATAGACGAGCGGAACATCAACTTCGCCGGGACCGGGCAGGTTGCCCACGCAATGCATAATCAGGAAATTGCCGTTCCGGCCCTCAGGGGCACGATAGGCGGGCGAAGCGAGCGAGGTAAGTATTTGGTCGGCCAGTCCGCGGTATTCGCGGGCAGCGTTGCCTTCGGCATAGGTCGAGAGTTCGTAGAATGCCGAAGCCATGATCGAAGCGGCCGAAGCATCGCGCAATACGGCAGAGTCTCCAGAACGCGGAGGCGCGTCGTAATCCCAATGCGGCACACGGTTGGCAGGAAGGCGCGGAATGATGTACGACGCGATGCGACGGGCCTGATCGAGGTAGCGCTCATCGCGCGTATAACGGTAACACAACACATAACCGTACAGTCCCCAGGCTTCGCCGCGCGACCAGGTTGATTCGTGGGCATAGCCCTGATGGGTGTTGCGGTGCAGCACCTCGCCCGTTTCGGGGTCGTAGTCGATCACGTGGTACGAGCCGTAATCGGGACGGAAATGGTTTGCTATCGTCTTGTCGGCGTGCGATACGGCGATGTTCCAATACGTAGAGTCGCCACTCATCCGCGTGGCCTCGAACAGCAGTTCGAGGTTCATCATGTTGTCGATGATCACGGGGCATCTCCAGCGGGCGTTGGCATTCCACGACTGGATGACCCCCGCGCCGGGGCGGTAGCGTTTGGTCAGGGTTTGGGCAGCCGTTACGATCACATCCTTGTAAGATTCTTTGCCCGTCAGGCGCAGCCCGTTACCGAAGCTGCAAAAGATCATGAAACCGATGTCGTGGTTCCCGGTGTAGTATTTGATGCGCTCCATGCCTTCGGTGTATCTCACCGCCTTGGTGCGCCACAGGGTGTCGCCGGTCAGTTCGTACATGTACCACAGCGAACCGGGGAAGAATCCGCTCGTCCAGTCGTCGAGGCTCGTAAATCCGGTGCGTCCGTTTCTGTCTGTCGTGCGGGGACTGGGCACATCGGCCGGGTTGCGGGATGCCCAGGCCGTATCGGTGGTGTCGAGCAGCAGGCGCATCTGGGGCACAGCGGATTCGACACTTCGGGAAACGAAATCTTTTTTCTTCTTAGCGGCCGATACCACAGACATGTCGGCGGCCAGTAGTGCCAGCATAGTCAACGAAACGGCGAAAAGTCTTGTTTTGCTCATCATGGGGCGATTAGTGGGGGTGACAATTGATGTTCAGGTCGATTACAACAAATGTAATAAAAAAGCCTTAGATTTGTGTTTATCGAATAACTCAACTCCATATGCAAAAACTTTCTTTAGCCTTGTTTGCCGCCCTGTTCTGCCTGTCGTGCAACGGCAAAAGCGTGAAGGTCACCAACCCGCTCAACATCGCCCGTACCCACGAAACCGTAGAGGTCGAATGGTCGAAAATCCGGGAGCTGCTCGGCAACGACATCGCACCCGACAAAGTGGTCGTGCAGTCCGGCGGCACGCAGATACCCTCTCAGATATTGTACAAAGGCGGCGGGCAGCCGCTCGCGCTGATTTTCCAGGCCACCGTCCCGGCCAAAGGTAGCGCCACTTATACCCTTAAGAAAGGCACCCGCGAAGCATACCCGCCACAAACCTTCGGCCGCCAGGTGCCCGAACGGATGGATGATTTCGCCTGGGAAAACAACCGGATCGCATTCCGAATGTACGGCCCGGCCCTCGAAGCCACGGGCGAGATCAGCAACGGCATCGACGTATGGGTCAAAAGCACCCCAAACCTCATTATTGATAACTGGTATGCCTCTGGCGATTACCATGTCGACCACGGCGAAGGCTTCGACGGCTACAAGGTGGGACGCACCCTCGGCGCCGGGGCAATGGCTCCGTTTGCGGACGGCAAATTATGGCCGGGCAACAATTACACGAAGGCCGAACTCCTCGACCTCGGACCGGTTCGCGTCAGCTTCCGGCTCCATTACGCGGCATTCGACGTGAACGGACAACCGGTGTCTGAAACGCGAGACATTTCGCTCGACGCGAACACCTCGTTCAACCGCATCACGGAATGCTACAGCTACGTGAACCCCGACAGCAGCAAACCGGAGATCGAGGTGGCCGCCGGGATCATCATGCGCAACGACAAGGGCGGACGTGTACTCGATTATCCCAAAGAGCCTATATATATGATGGGCTACTGGGAACCCACAAACCACGACAACAATACCGACAACGGCAATATCTGCGTGGCCGTCATTACCCCAACCCCGCTGGTGGTCGAATACCACTCGAACCACGTGATCGGCCGCACCGGAATCCCCGTAGGGCAACCCTACACTTACCTGATGGGCGCCGGTTGGAGCAAAGGCGGTTTCCCCACCTCGGCCGACTGGAGCCGCGCGATTGTCGGCGAACAGCAGAAATTTGCCAATCCGTTGCAAGTAAAATTCTAACGGCATGTCATCCTGAGCGAAGTGAAGGCTCTCGTGTAAAGTTCAGTCTCTCCCAAAATCCTTCACTTCGCCCGGGACGATACCTTGAAAGAATTGACCCCGGCATCAAAAAATCGCAACACCCTATTGCAGGAAACAAAAATTTCCTTACATTTGTATTCATATGAAAAACCTGATCGCACAAGCATGGTGGTGGCGCACACAATTCCCAAGGGTTGTGAGTAGCCGTATGCCTGTGTAGACCTAGCGTTTTTCCTGAAAATGCACCACAAGAGGGCTGTCGTACTCACGACAGCCCTCTCTGTTTTTACCCCTGCCACATCGGCGAAATCTTCAGCACCGAAATGACAACTTACATAAACTTAACCACTAAACGTATGAAAACCACGTACCACATCGACAATCAAGGCCTCTACGGCCAATTCGGCGGCGCGCACATTCCCGAAATCCTGCGCTCCAACATCGAACACCTGCAGCGCGAATACCTGCGCGTGAGCGAAACCCCCGAGTTCCAAAAAGAATTCCGCGAATTGCTGCGCGACTACGTCGGGCGTCCTTCGCCGCTCTATTTTGCCAAGCGCCTGTCTGAACAATACGGCACCCGCATCTACCTCAAACGCGAAGACCTGAACCACACTGGGGCCCATAAGATCAACAACGCCATCGGGCAAATCCTTCTGGCCCGCCACATGGGCAAACGCCGCATCATCGCCGAGACCGGAGCCGGGCAACACGGTGTGGCCACAGCCACCGTCTGCGCCCTGATGGGCATGGAATGTGTGATCTTCATGGGCGCCGTGGACATCGAGCGCCAGATGCTGAACGTACAAAAAATGCGGATGCTCGGAGCCGAGGTGCGTCCTGTCACCGCCGGCGAGGGAACACTCAAAGATGCCGTGGACGTGGCCCTGATGGACTGGTGTGCGAATCCGGAGAACACCTACTACCTGATCGGATCGGCCGTGGGGCCGCACCCCTACCCGGATATGGTGACCCGTTTCCAGTCGGTGATCAGCGAGGAGATGAAGGCGCAACTCGCCGAGAAGGAGGGGCGCGACTATCCGGATTACATCATCGCCTGCATCGGCGGGGGCAGTAACGCCGCCGGAGTCTTCTACCACTACCTCGACGAGGAGCGCACCGGCCTGATTGCCGTCGAAGCGGCCGGGCTGGGCATCGACACCGGAAAGACCGCCGCCACGCTTCATGTGGGTATTCCGGGCGTGGCCCACGGGAGTTACACAATGATGATGGTGGATGAGAAAGGTGAATTGGCCGAGCCCTACTCCATCTCGGCGGGGCTCGACTACCCGGGCATCGGCCCGCTGCACGCCCACCTGGCCACCTGCGGCCGTGCCGAGGTGCTGGCCGCCACCGACCAGGAGGCTCTCGACGCCGCATTCGAACTCACCATGTTAGAAGGGATCATCCCGGCGCTCGAATCTTCGCACGCGCTGGCCGCCCTGAAAATGAGGAAGTTCAAACCTGAAGACGTCGTGGTGATCAACCTCTCCGGCCGCGGAGACAAGGACATCGAGACGTTCCTGAAATTCATGTAGAGAAATACCCTTCAAAATAAGAAGGGGCGGTATCAGTGAGATACCGCCCCTTTATTTATTCATTCGCATTGGGTTTGTGCAATGCAAAACTTATGATATACCAGTGCGGGCTAAGTTCGAAGGCCGGACTGTTCATATCGGTTATCGATCCGGGACACAACACGGATCCGCCGTAATCTCCGGCAGGCCAACCCGAAAGATACACCAGTACGGGAACAAATTCTTCAGGTTTCAACGTACAATCTCCGAATCTAAAGAAACCGTATTCTTTATGTTCAAATACCTGGCCACAGGGTTTGTGGGTATTGTATATTTTTTTGAGCGCGAGGTTAAATACAGCCCTGCTTGCATGCCCCCGTCGAAAATAAACTGGAACGTGCTATCGGTTTGGGGTATGGCTGAAACCGCGATGGTAAATATACGTGTTGTGTAATCTTCGCCTGTTTCTTCGTCTTTATCAGGGTCTACCATTTTTTGGCACAGGTACTGCCTTTTTCTTACTACGCTGTCGCGGCCGATATATTCATCCACGCGCAGGTGCAATTCGTAGTCGGGGTATTGGTCGGCAATGTTGCTAAAATCCAGGACTTCGACAGAAGTTCCTTGCATAAGCAATATTTTTCGGATGTGTTCGATCGTCAGATCTCCCTCAATTACAGAGAGTCTCGCGGCAGAATCCTGAAGAATATCGGCTGTTACGCCGGCAAGCTTTTCTTTTCGGGGTTTGGCCGCTTCAGCGGTTTGGAACACACCGACAAACAACAGTATGATAACTGTTACCGAAAGAAATTTGAGTTTGTTCATGATTTGAAGTTTGGGGTGGTAGTTATGCGGGCCGGGGAAATTCCGTTCACCGAGAAACAACCTTTAATTCCCCTGTTCGCTGAGGAACTTGATGCGCACGGCGCGAATCTCCTCTTCGGTGAAGTCGGGGCCCAAGGCGGCGCAGGCCTCGGCCAGCGAGTCCGAAGTGGCTTCTCCGCGGAAATATTCCTCGATCTCCTCGATCTTGTCCTCATCGACGGCCTGGCTGACGTAGTAGCCGATGTTGAGGCGCGTGCCGGAGTTAACGATGGCCTCGATCTCGTCGAGCAGTTCTTCGGGTTCGAGCCCCTTGGCTTCGGCGATGTCCTCGAAATCCATCTTGCGGTCGATGGCCTGGATGATGTAGACTTTGTTGGTGCTCTTATTGACGACGCTTTTGACGACCATCTCCTGCGGGCGCTGGATGTCGTTCTCGGTCACGTAACGGCCGATGAGTTCGATGAACGGTTTGCCGAACTTCTGGGCCTTGCCCGCCCCCACGCCCGTGATGTTCTGCATCTCTTCGAGGGTGATCGGGTACTGGATGGTCATATCCTCAAGCGACGGTTCGCCGAAGATCACAAAATACGGTAAGCCTACACGTTTTGCAACTTCATGGCGCAATTCGTCGAGCATGGCATAAAGCACAGGATCGGCGGCACCGCTCCCGCGCCCTCCGGCGCCGATGATCGGGGTATCGTCGTCGTCGGTGTCTTCGTGCCGGCGGTCGGCGGTAAGTTTCACGGAATACGGCGCTGTAATATATTCGCGCCCGGCCTCGCTGATGCTGAGCAGGCCGTAGTTCTCGATGTCCTTGTCGATCAGGCCGAGCACCAGTCCTTGCCGCACCACGGCGTTCCAGAACAGTTCGTCTTTTTCGCGCCCCACCCCGAAGAACGGGAGCTGGTGGTGGTTATAGGATTTGAGCAGGTTCGACGCCTTGCCCATCAGCAGGCCTTCGAGGTACTCGGACTTAAAGCCGGACCCGATGGCTTCGAGCGCCTTGAGCATCGTGACGATATACCCTTTGGCCTCGAACTGTTCGCGCGGGTTGACACAGTTGTCGCAATTACCACAGTTGTTCTCGTCGTATTTCTCGCCGAAGTAGTGGAGCAGCTGGCGGCGGCGGCACATGGCGCTTTCGGCGTACGAGACGGTCTCCTGCAGGAGCAGTTTGCCGATCTCCTGTTCGGCGACCGGTTTGCCCTGCATGAACTTTTCGAGTTTCTGGATGTCCTTGTAGCTGTAAAAGGTGATGCACCGGCCCTCGCCGCCGTCTCGGCCCGCACGCCCGGTTTCCTGATAGTAGCCTTCGAGGCTTTTGGGAATGTCATAGTGGATGACGTAACGCACATCGGGTTTGTCGATACCCATCCCGAAGGCGATGGTGGCCACGATCACGTCGGCCTCTTCCATGATGAAGGCGTCCTGGTTCTCGGCTCTTTTGGCCGAATCGATGCCCGCGTGGTAAGGCAAGGCCTTGATGCCGTTGACCACGAGCAACTCGGCCAACTCCTCGACCCGTTTGCGGCTCAGGCAATAGACAATGCCGCTTTTACCAGGGTGGCTTTTGATATATTTGATGAGCTCTTTGGTGGCATTGACTTTGGGACGTACCTCGTAGTAGAGATTCGGACGGTTGAACGACGATTTGAATACCTGAGCATCGAGCATCCCGAGGTTTTTCTGGATGTCGAGCTGTACTTTGGGAGTGGCGGTGGCCGTCAGGGCAATGAGCGGCGCCGGGCTGATCTCCGATATGATGGGGCGGATGCGGCGGTATTCTGGACGGAAATCGTGGCCCCATTCCGAGATGCAGTGAGCCTCGTCGATGGCGTAGAAGGAAACCTTCACCTTGCGCAGGAATTCGACGTTCTCTTCTTTGGTAAGCGATTCGGGGGCAAAGTAGAGGAGTTTGGTCTTTCCGCTCAGTACGTCTTCGCGCACCTGGGTCACGGCCGTTTTGTTGAGCGACGAATTGAGGAAATGCGCCACTCCTTCTTCCATGCTGAAGGTACGCATGGCGTCGACCTGGTTCTTCATCAGGGCGATCAGGGGCGAAATAACGATGGCCACACCCTCCATCAGCAGGGCGGGCAACTGGTAGCACAGCGATTTCCCGCCACCCGTGGGCATCAGCACAAAGGTATCTTTTCCGGCCAGCACATTGCGGATAACCGCCTCCTGGTTCCCTTTGAACTGCGAGAACCCGAAATGCAGCTTCAGACTGCGGTGCAATTCGTCGAGCCCGTCGGGCTGTGCGGTGTCGGTCGTGAGGTTTTCGACTGCCATAAATATAGCCTTCTGTTTTTGGTTCGGCTCACTAAAGGTAATGGTTTTCTGAAAGAAAAACTAACTTTGCATGGTCAAAACCAATTTTTATTTCCACGGCCCCGTTTACAATCCGGCTAAAAACCCTTTACTGCCTTGACACCTGAAAACATCATATCGTTTGCCCGGGGCATCATTCGCACCGAGCGCGATGCCGTTGGTTCGCTCGAAGCCTACGTGAACGAAGAGTTCGTGCGCATTGCCGAGCTGATCTACAGCAGCAACGGCCGGCTGATCATCACAGGTATCGGGAAAAGTGCCATCATCGCCAACAAGATTGTGGCCACGCTCAACTCGACCGGCACGCCCGCTATCTTCATGCACGCCGCCGACGCCATCCATGGCGATCTGGGGCTGATCCGCCCCGAAGACGTGGTGATCTGCATATCCAAAAGCGGCAATACCCCCGAAATCAAAGTCCTCGTGCCGTTCATCCGGAATATGGGCAACGTGCTGATCGGCATGGTGGGCAACATGGATTCTTACCTGGCCGCGTCGAGCGATTACGTGCTGAACACCACGGTGGCCGAAGAGGCCTGCCCCAACAACCTGGCCCCCACCAGCTCGACCACGGCCCAACTCGTGATGGGCGACGCACTGGCCATGACCCTGCTCAAGATGCGCGGTTTCACTTCCGAGGATTTCGCCCGGTTTCACCCCGGCGGGGCACTCGGCAAAAAACTTTACACCACCGTGCGCGACATCATGTCGGCCGACGCACCGCCCGCCGTGCCGCCCACAGCTACCCTGAACGAGATCATCATCGAAATCTCTGGCAAGCGCCTCGGCGCCACCGCCGTGATTACCCCAGACGGTACATTGCTCGGCATCATCACCGACGGCGACCTGCGCCGGATGCTCCAGAGCGGACGTGACCTCTCGTCGGTCACTGCACAGGACATCATGTCGGCCAACCCCAAGACCGTCGATGCCGACGAATTGGCCATCAAGGCGTTCGGTATGATGGAAAAGAACAAGATAACCCAACTGCTGGCCCTGAGCAACGGCAAATACACCGGCATCATCCACATCCACGACATTCTGCGCGAAGGCGTGGTATAGCCCCTGCCGGACGAAAAATACAGCATTACAATGGACAATACCCCGAACCAGACCCAGGAGCAGCCGATGCGGCTCTGGACCAAAGACCTGGTCAAGAAATACAAAACGCGCACCGTGGTCAACGAAGTGTCGATCGAGGTGGAGCAAGGCGAGATCGTCGGCCTGCTCGGCCCCAACGGCGCCGGCAAGACCACCACATTCTACATGACCGTGGGCCTGATCAAGCCCAACGCCGGGCAGATCTTCCTGAACGACCTCGACATCACCAAAGAACCCGTGTTCCGTCGTGCCCAGCTCGGCGTAGGGTACCTGGCACAGGAAGCATCGGTATTCCGTAAACTGAGCGTCGAAGAGAATATCCTGTCGGTACTCCAGATGACCGACCACTCGAAAGAGTACCAGCACAACCGCGTCGAAGAGCTCATCAACGAGTTCAGCCTCCAGAAAGTACGCAAAAGCCTCGGTATCCAATTGAGCGGAGGCGAACGCCGCCGTACCGAGATCGCCCGCGCCGTAGCCATCAACCCGAAGTTCATCCTGCTCGACGAACCCTTCGCAGGCGTCGACCCCATCGCCGTAAACGAGATCCAGAGTATCGTGGCCTCGCTCAAGGAACGGAATATCGGGGTGATCATCACCGACCACAACGTCCACGAGACGCTCAACATCACCGACCGCACCTACATTCTGGTCGAAGGCAAAGTGATCCGCACCGGCTCGGCCGAAGAACTGGCGGCCGACGAATTCGTGCGACGCGTCTACCTCGGCCCCGACTTTGAGTTGCGGAAGACGAAAAAATAGCCTACTTTTGTACTCCTTTTTTGAGGCTTCCACGGCGGCGGACTTCCGGCGGCAATGGCCGTCCGCGCTCAGCCTGCAAAGCACAAGGTAAAAAGAGACGACAATGCGGATGTGGTGTAATTGGTAGCCACGCCAGACTTAGGATCTGGTGCCGTGAGGCGTGGGGGTTCGAGTCCCTTCATCCGCACCGGGGCCGCACGCAAAGCGGGCCCTTTCTTTATTGAGGCCGCCTGATGGCAAGCCCTCTATATTATATGAACATAGTAACATCAACATAGACCGATGAACGTAGCCCAAGAGAAAACAAAACAACAGACCATTCTGCTGACCGCCACCGTCACCGAAACCGACTACGCCGAAAAAGTGGACAAACAACTGCGCGACTACAAACGCAAAGCCAATGTGCCCGGTTTCCGTCCCGGCATGGTGCCGATGGGCATCGTCAACAAGATGTACCGCAAGGGCGTGGTGGCCGACACCGTCTACCGCCTGGCCAGCGAAGGCGCCTTCGACTACGTGCGCGATAATAAAATCGAAACCATCGGCGACTTGATGCCCGCCGAAGGCCGCGATAAAACCCCCGACTTCGAGAACGACAAGGAATTCGAATTCACCTTCGAAATCGGGCTCGCCCCCGAAGTGAAACTCGAACCCGGCAAAATCAAAGTCACCGAATACGCCATCACTCCATCGAAAGAGATGCGCGAAGGCTACCGCAGCAACTACATGCGCCGTTTCGGCCGCCTGGTCGACGTCGACAAGGTCGAAAAAGAAGAAGCGCTCACCGGCACCCTCGCCCAGGGTGACACCGTGATCGACGACGCCTACGTCGGCCTGATCAGCATGGACGACGCCGCACGCAAGCCCTTCATCGGCAAGAAAGTGGGAGATACAGTGGCCGTGAACGTCAACGAGCTCTACCCCACCCCCTCGCAGCGCGCCTCGGTGCTGGGGGTCAAAGAAGCCGACCTGGCCTCGCTCGAAGACCCGAACTACACGTTCAACATCACCCAGATCCGCAAGTTTGCCGACCCCGACCTGAACGAAGAGTTCTTCAAAATGGCCTTCCCGGCCGGCGACATCACCTCGGAAAAAGAGTTCGAAGCCAAGATCGACGCGCTGATCGCCGCCGACCTCGGCAAAGAGAGCAACGCCCGCCTGACCTACGACATCCGCAAGACGATCCTCGACGAAGCAATGCTCCCGATGCCCGAAGAGTTCATCAAGAACTGGCTCTTTGCCGTGAACGAAGGCAAATTCACGATGGCCGACATCGAAAAAGACCTCAGCTCGTTCCTCGACATGCTCCGCTGGGACCTCGTGAAACGCAGCGTGGCCGAAGCCAACCAGGTCGAAGTGACTGCCGAGGACGCCACGCAGGAAGCCAAAGCGCTGGCCATGATGCAGTTCCAATACTACGGCATGCACACCGTGGCCGACGACATGCTCGAAAACTACGCCAAATCAATGCTCTCCAACAAAGAAGAGGCCCGCAAGATCTACGACAAGGTCGGTGAACGCAAAGTGATCGACCTGCTCAAGCCGCAGCTCAAGCTGAACGAAAAGAAAATCTCGATCGAAGACTTCCAGAAACTTCCCGCGTAACCCGGTCGCCGCACGCGATCCTCGCCTGAATACCCCAGTAAATCAGCCCCCTCACCGTAAGTGGCGAGGGGGCTGATTGCGTATTATATCAGACTTTGTTGTTCCGGGGGTGTAAAGATCAGAACCGATATCCGCATGTAATCGCGAACACGCTGTTTTTCGGTTTTACTTCTTGCCGAAAGACATTGCTGACCCCGATATTATACCGAATATCCACCAACCAATGCTCCCAGGCATAGGAAAGTCCTACGGGGATCGAGAAATCGACCTGACGCAGATTACTTACATTTGATGTAGCTTCGTAATCGTACACCTGGCGGAGCGGAAAACCCGGTTGCAAGCCGGCCTTGAGCGCTAAACCTTCGGTGACGTAATAATTAAAAAGAAAGGGTACGGTCACTGTAATTAAGATCGTCGTGATACCAGTACGTTCCCTGCACCGAATAGAGCAAGTCAGCCGAAAGCGACACCCGCGAAAAGCGATATTCGCCGAATACCCCGCCGAGCAGACCGACTTTGAAATTCGCATCGTAATGCGTGAAATTGGAAAAGTTGACGCCACCTTTGATCCCGAACGAGAGCCCCTCCTTGACATCGATATAATAAGGCGACCGGCGGCCCCACGTGGCGGACACGGTCATTAAAAGCAGGGCCATAATAGTGATTACATTTTTCATAGCCGGAGAGCAATTCAGGTTATGCTTCTAAGATGTTATACCGATTGAATAGATTAGTACAAACATAACCTTTTCTCCATAAATAAACAAAGCGGCCGCGGGGAAGTTTCCCCGCGGCCGCCGCGTTTCAATAGTTCCTATGAAAAAACTATTTAACAGAGCGCATGTGAACGATGAGTTCAACGACTTTGTTCGAATAACCCCACTCATTATCGTACCACGAGATGAGTTTCATGAAGTTGCCGTTGAGAGCGATACCGGCCTTGGCGTCGAATACCGACGTGCGGGCTTCACCGATGAAGTCCGAAGAAACCACTTCGTCTTCGGTATAACCGAGGATACCTTTGAGGTCGCCGTCGGCGGCAGCTTTGACAGCGGCGCAGACTTCGTCGTAGGTAGCCGATTTTTCGAGACGGCAGGTAAGGTCAACGACCGAAACGTCGAGGGTCGGAACGCGCATCGACATGCCGGTCAGTTTGCCTTTGAGCTGGGGGATCACCACACCCACGGCCTTAGCGGCACCGGTCGAGCTGGGGATAATGTTGCCTGCGGCGGCACGACCTCCGCGCCAGTCTTTGGCCGAGGGGCCATCGACGGTCTTCTGGGTGGCGGTGGTGGCGTGTACGGTGGTCATAAGGCCTTCGATGATACCGAACTTGTCGTTGATCACTTTGGCGAGGGGGGCGAGACAGTTAGTGGTGCAAGAAGCGTTCGACACGATGGCTTCGCCTTTGTATTCTTTGTTGTTCACACCCATTACGAACATGGGGGTGTCGTCTTTCGAGGGAGCTGACATCACCACGCGCTTGGCACCGGCTTTGATGTGGGCTTCGGCGGTTTCCTTGGTCAGGAACAAGCCGGTAGATTCCACTACGTATTCGGCATCCACTTCGTTCCATTTGAGGTTGGCGGGGTCTTTTTCGGCAGTCACACGAATTTTGTGGCCGTTCACGATGAGCAGACCGTCTTTGGCTTCAATGGTACCTTTGAACTGGCCGTGAACAGTGTCGTAGCGGAGCATATAAGCCATATAGTCCACCGAGATAAGGTCATTGATACCCACGATCTCCACTTTGTCGTTGTTGAGGGCGGCGCGGAACACCAGGCGGCCGATACGGCCGAAGCCGTTGATACCTACTTTGATTTTAGACATAACGTATTGTTTTTTATTGGTTTTAAGTTGGTGCGGAATGATGCCGGCACGGGAGAGTATCCGGCCCCGGGTTTGCGGGTACAATATTACGAATTTTTCCAAAAATTTGCAATAACTCCGTACCCCTATATTTTATGGCACAATTTTGGAGTGCTACCCGGAATTCCTATCTTTGTTTTTTGTCACAAACCGTAACCGGAGCCACACAATATGAAAGAATTTGAGAAATACGCCCTCTCCCGCGGCATCAGCTCACTGTCGATGCACCGCTATGCCGGGTTCGCCAGCGAATACATATCCCCCACGATCATCGAGGAACGCCAGATGAACGTCGCCACGATGGACGTTTTCTCGCGCCTGATGATGGACCGCATCATCTTCCTCGGGGTCCCTATCTACGACGATGCGGCCAACATCATCCAGGCCCAGATGCTTTTCCTCGAATCCACCGACCCGAGCGCCGACATCCAGGTGTACGTAAACACTCCGGGCGGTTCGGTATCGGCAGGATTGGGCATCTACGACACCATGCAGCTCATCGCCCCCGACGTGGCGACAATCTGCACCGGCATGGCCGCCTCGATGGGCGCCATCCTGCTGACCGCCGGAGCCAAAGGCAAGCGCTCGGCGCTGCAGCACTCGCGCATCATGATCCACCAGCCGCTCGGCGGCGTCGAAGGGCAGGCCAGCGACATCGCCATCACCGCCCAGCAGATCCTCAAAACCAAAAAAGAACTCTACTCGATCCTCGCGCTCCACACCGGAGTCACCGAAAAACAGATTGAAAAAGACGCCGACCGCGACTTCTGGATGACCTCGCAGGAAGCCACCAAATACGGGCTGATCGACGGCGTACTCACCAAACGCGAAGCAAAATAATGGCAAACAACGATAACCATAATAACGAGCAATGCTCTTTTTGCGGCCAGCCGGTCGACCCGGCCGAAGGATTCCTGATCCACGGGCAGGACGCCGCCATCTGCGACGACTGCGCCGAACGGGCCTGGAACATTGTGGCCGAAGAGATGCAACGTCAGCAGACGACCGACACCAAACAGGTCGTTTCCGAAGCGCTTTCGATACAAAAGCCGCAATACATCAAAGAATTCCTCGACCAGTATGTCATCGGGCAGGATCGCGCCAAACGCTACATCTCGGTAGCAGTCTATAACCATTACAAGCGCCTGATGTACAGCGCCGCCGCAAACGAAACAAACAAAGACGGTATCGAACTCGATAAATCGAACATCCTGCTCGTGGGCGAGACCGGCACCGGGAAAACCCTCATCGCCCGCACCATCGCCCGCCTGCTGGGCGTGCCGTTCGCCATCGCCGACGCCACGGCCCTCACCGAAGCCGGCTACGTGGGCGAAGATGTCGAGAGTATCCTCTCGCGCCTGCTCCAGGCCGCCGACTACGACGTGTCTGCCGCCGAACGCGGGATCGTCTTCATCGACGAAATCGACAAGATCGCCCGCAAAAGCGACAACCCCTCGATCACCCGCGACGTAAGCGGCGAAGGCGTGCAACAAGCCCTGCTCAAGATCCTCGAAGGCACCGTGGTCAACGTCCCGCCCCAGGGAGGCCGCAAGCACCCCGACCAGAAATACATCCAGGTCAACACCTCGAACATCCTGTTCATTGCCGGGGGAGCCTTCGACGGCATCCAGCGCAAGATCGCCCAACGGCTTGGCAGCCGCGTGATGGGCTACGGGCAGCAGCAAAAGCTCTCGACGCTCGACCGCGACAACCTGCTGCAATACATCACTCCGCAAGACCTGCGAGGCTTCGGACTGATTCCCGAACTCGTGGGACGCCTCCCGGTACTGACCTACCTCGAACCCCTCTCGCACGATGCCCTCAAACGCATCCTCACCGAGCCTAAAAATGCAATTATCAAACAATACGTGCAACTGTTCGAGATGGACGGTGTGAAACTCACGTTCGACCCGGCCGCGCTCGACTACATCGTCGACCAGGCCGTAGAGCAGAAACTCGGTGCCCGCGGCCTGCGCGCCATCTGCGAGACCATCATGATCGACGCCATGTTCGACGTACCCGCCTCGGACCGCAAGACCTTCCGGGTCACCCTGCCCTACGCCAAATCGAAGATCGAAGCCGCCAAAGTCGCCTGACACCGGCCCGAACGACATAATTCCCCGAACCGGACTACACTTAAGAAACGCCTTTTGCGCATTACACACATGAACCAACTCACCGCCATATCGCCCGTCGACGGCCGCTACCGCAAAACCACCGAGCAACTGGCCGATTACTTCTCGGAATACGCCCTGATCCGCTACCGGGTCGAAGTCGAGATCGAATATTTTATAGAGCTTTGCAAACTTCCTCTGCCGCAACTCAAGGATTTTGGCGCCGGGAATTTCGACGCCCTGCGCAGCATCTACAAAAACTTCAGCGAGAAAGACGCCGAACGTGTCAAGGAAATCGAAAAGACCACCAACCACGACGTCAAAGCCGTCGAGTACCTCATCAAAGAGAAAATGGACGGGCTCGGCCTCGGCAGCAGCCGCGAATTCATCCATTTCGGGCTCACCTCGCAGGACATCAATAACACCGCGACCCCGCTGAGCCTCAAACGGGCGCTCGAAAACGTCTACATGCCCGCCATCGACGGAATCGTCGACCTGCTCGTGGCCCGCGCCAACGAATGGAACCACATTCCGCTGCTGGCCCGCACCCACGGCCAGCCCGCCTCACCCACCGTGCTCGGCAAAGAGATCATCGTATTCGTCGAACGGCTCGAAAAACAGATCGCCCAACTGCAGGAGATCCCATACTCCGCCAAATTCGGAGGCGCCACGGGTAATTTCAACGCCCACAACGCCGCATACCCCGGGATAGACTGGGTGGACTTCGCCAACCGCTTCGTCAACGAAATCCTCGAACTCGACCGATCGCAATACACCACACAGATCGAGCACTACGACAACATGGCAGCCACGTTCGATGCCCTCAAGCGCATCAACACCATATTGATCGACCTCTGCCGCGACATCTGGAGCTACATTTCGATGGAGTACTTCAAACAGCAGATCAAAGCGGGAGAAGTAGGCTCCTCGGCCATGCCCCACAAAGTGAATCCCATCGACTTCGAGAATGCCGAAGGGAACCTCGGGCTGGCCAACGCCCTGTTCGAACACCTGTCGGCCAAGCTCCCCGTATCGCGCCTGCAACGCGATCTCACGGACTCCACCGTACTGCGCAACATCGGCGTACCTGTGGCCCACACGATCATCGCCCTCAGCTCGCTGAAAAAAGGGCTGAATAAGCTGTTGCTGAACGAAACCGCCATCGACGCCGACCTCGAAGCCAACTGGGCCGTGGTGGCCGAGGGTATCCAGACCATCCTCCGACGCGAGAATTATCCCAACCCGTACGAAGCACTAAAAGCCCTGACCCGCAAGAACGAAGCCGTCACCCGCGAAACCATGGCCTCGTTCATCGAGGGGCTCGACGTATCGGAAAACATAAAGGAAGAACTCCGCGCCCTGTCGCCCCAAAGCTACACCGGAGTGTTCCGCGCAGGGAAGCAATAGAAACAGGCCATTGCAGGGTGCGCATCCCCAAGTATCCCATGAAAAAAGGCTTTCCCTGGATATTCCGTATTCCGGCCAATGAAGAAGAGCATGTATCATCTCCTGTCCAACTGCACCTGACAAAATCGCGCCAAAATGCCAGCCTCCGGAAAAAGGCACGCAATTTGTTAGACCTCTGAAACCAAACAGAACCCAATGAAATTCCAAACCTTGTGTACCCTTGCCGTTTCGGCCCTCTTCTTTTGCAGTTGTTCAGGCGACGGAAAAAGTGCGTTTTCGCCGGTAGATTCCATTAAGCAGGCCGACCAACTCAAAATAGAAGCCTGGCAAACGGTAATGGACATCAACCGGCTCGCCCTGACCGAACGGAACCGCGATAGCCTCGCCCCCCTGCTCAGCGAACACATGGTGATCCAGTGTCCCGGCATGGGCAATGCACACATCGAAGGCCGGCAGAACGCACTCGACGCCTACGACCAATACGCCGGCTATGCCAAAGTGCACGAAGTTATTACCAGCGAACCGCTCGTGCAGCTATACGACGGCAACCTGTGCGCCGTGGTGGGCTACCACTACGAGTTCCGCACCGAAACCGTGGCAGAACACAAACCCGAGACCTTCATCGGCAAAGACATGTACTTTCTCGTGCGCGAGGATGGACGCTGGGTCGCCGCGGCCCAACACTATTCGATAGAATCAACCAACTAAAACCCCATATAAAAACCATGGACAAATACAAATGCGAAGTGTGCGGATACGTGTATGATCCCTCCGCAGGCGATCCCGACAGCGGCATAGCCCCCGGAACCCCTTTCGAACAAATCCCCGAAGACTGGGAATGCCCGCTGTGCGGCGTAACCAAAGAAATGTTCAAGAAAGTAGAGTAACCCTTCAGCGTTCTAGTTCCCGATGGACGGTTTCCTGACCTTCGTATTAATCGTTATTGTAGGCTTCTGGCTGCTCGGGATTCTCGGGCGGGCGTGGTTGCGTATGCTGATACGCCGCAACGGGAACGGAGCGACAGGAGGTTCGTGGACATTCGGGGGCGCTGCGGGTAATCGTGGGAGATCACGCAATACGCGCCCCGAAGGCGAAGTCACCGTGACCGACAACGAGACACCCGGTACCCCAATCAACCGCCGCGTGGGCGAATACGTTGAATACGAAGAAGTCGGCACTCCCGACAACCATCAATAACCTCCCCCTCTCGGGCAAGATCATAAAGAACCTGTACGGCTTTTACACCGTGCAGGTTTTTTGTTTTTTCAGCCGGACAGTTGTGTACAAAGGAATTTTTACATAACTTTGAGGGCTGTGAAAAGGCACTTCGCCTCACACCCACAACATGGAGAAATGGCCGAGTGGTCGAAGGCGCGCGCCTGGAAAGTGCGTATACCCCACAAGGGTATCGGGGGTTCGAATCCCTTTTTCTCCGCACCGGAAACACTAACACAAATACATAAACAAACAACACTCTAACCAATTTCAAAAACCTAGACTTCATTATGAAAAAACTTCTGACAGTAGTGTCAATCGCCGCTCTCATGAGCTTTGGCACCGTTAACCTCTACGCACAAGATACCACGTCAACTGCGCAGACCGAACAACAAGTACAGCCCGCAGACCAAAACGCCACTGCTGCCGAAGCTACTGAAGCTGACCTTGGTGGTGAACCCATGCACCAGGCACTCAAGCAAAAGTTCATTGAAGGTGGTGTGGGCTGGATGTCTCCCATTCTGCTCTGTTTGGTACTTGGTCTTGCCATCGTAATCGAACGCGTGATCTTCCTTAACATGTCGACCGTCAACACCAAAAAACTGCTCGCCAACGTGGAAGAAGCCCTCAAAACCAAAGGCGTCGAAGCAGCCAAAGAAATCTGCCGCAACACCCGTGGTCCCGTAGCCTCGATCTTCTATCAGGGTCTCGACCGTACCGATGAAGGCATCGACGTAGTTGAAAAATCAATGGTTGCCTACGGTTCAGTACAAAACGGCCAACTCGAAAACGGCCTTTCATGGATCTCGCTCTTCATCGCCCTCTCTCCGATGCTCGGGTTCATGGGTACGGTAGTAGGTATGATCATGGCCTTCGACGCCATCGAAGCTGCCGGCGACATCGCTCCCGCACTCGTGGCAGGGGGTATGAAAGTAGCCCTTTTGACTACCGTAGCCGGTCTTATCGTGGCAGTTATCCTCCAACTTTTCTACAACTACCTGATCGCAAAAATCGACAGCCTTACGCTCGCCATGGAAGACAGCTCTATTTCGCTGATCGACATGCTTACCAAATACACAAAAAAATAAGACCGTATTTTGCGATCTAAATAAAGATACAGAAGAGAGATGAAAAACCTTTCAATAATAAAATATGTCCTGCTCATTGTATCGGCAGTACTCGTAACGCTCGGTATGACCGGAGTTATGGATGTGGATACGATGCTCGCATGGACCGCCGTCATGCTCGGTATCACCGTGCTGTTGGTCATCATACTGCCCCTGATCGGAATCGCCCAGAACCCCAAAGGTGCCAAACGAGGTCTTATCGGCCTGGTAATTATCGCCCTGGTATTCCTGGTGTGCTTCCTTCTTGCCGATGCTACCCCCGTGTACGTATCTGCCGGAACCCAGATATATGATGATAAAACAGGCCTGATCGTCAGCGACATGGGAATCTATGCCATTTACATATCGCTTGCCGGAGCCATCCTGACCATCATCGGCACCGAAATCTACAAATCATTCAAATAGCCAAAAGAAAAATGGCAAAAAGACAATTACAAGAAATCAACGCAGGCTCGATGGCCGACATCGCGTTCCTTCTCTTGATCTTTTGGCTGATGACAACCTCGATGAATACCGACAGCGGTATCAGTCGCAAGTTGCCTCCCATTGCAGATCTGGAGAACGACCCGGGCATCGACGAACACGAACGCAACGTGTTGCAGGTGTTCGTGAGCGGCAGCAACCAACTCCTCGTTGCCGGACAGCGTATGGATGTCTCGGGCCTCAAAGACGTGGCCAAGTTGTTCATACAAAACCCGGCCAACGACCCCAACCTGCCTGAGAAAGTGATGACCGAACTCCCCTTGCTCGGCAACTACCCCGTAAGCAAAGGTATCGTTTCGCTTCAGAACGACCGGGCCACCAGCTACGAAACGTACATCAGCGTACAGAACGAGTTGACCCGCGCATTCAGCGAAGCTCGTAACGACCTTGCCGTGGCCAAGTTCAGTAGAACCTACGGCGAACTGAACGATGACCAACGTACAGCTATCAACAAAGCGATCCCCGTGAAGATATCCGAAGCGGAACCGCGTAACCTGACAGGAGGAAAATAATATGTCCGTTTACAAAAAAGGCGGCAGTAAAGCCACGCCGGGAATCGGCACATCGTCGCTGCCCGACATCGTATTCATGATCCTCTTCTTCTTCATGGCCACCACTTCCATGCGCGAAGTAACCATGAAAGTCGATGTAGACGCACCTTATGCCAGTGAAGTCCAGAAACTGGAAAAGAAATCACTCGTAAGCTACGTCTACGTGGGAGCTCCCAAAGAAGCTAAGTTCGGGTCAGCACCCCGTATCCAGCTCAACGACGATTTCAGTACCCTGACCCACATCGGCCAGTTCGTAGCTGCTGAGCGCAACAAACTCAGCGAAGCCGACCGCCCCGAAATGACCGTCAGCCTGAAAATCGACAAAAACGTACGTATGGGCCTCGTCACAGACATCAAACAAGAGTTACGCAAAGCCAACGCGCTGAACATCAGCTACTCGGCAAAGAAAACCGCGTCAGCTCAATAACCTCTCCCCGAAAAGCCCTCCCCGGATGATCTTCTCAAGGGACGGGACTCCTTCGGCAAGCTACAAGCGCCGTATCCTTAAAGGATACGGCGCTTGCTTTTTTACCGGTCTCTCCAACCGGAGATTCCGCACCAATTGAGAACACAGCATACAAAAAGCCGCCCCCTGCAAGGGGACGGCTTTCCGGCGGAAAGTATCACTTTGATTTTTAGTCGGTCCGGAGAGAGTATGATGACCGATAGGAGCGAAAGAGCAAGAGAAGGGCTATTTCTCCCGGATGTAAGTATCTATCGCAGCCGCAGCCTTTCGTCCTGCACCCATCGCCAGAATCACCGTAGCCGAGCCTGTGACGGCATCGCCTCCGGCAAACACGCCCGGACGGGTCGTCGCCCCGTCATCGGTGGCCACGATGCCTCCGCGACGAGTCGTTTCCAGGCCGGGCGTCGTAGCGGCAATCAGAGGATTGGGCGAAGTCCCCAACGCCATAATCACCACATCGCATTCGATCTCGAATTCCGACCCGGGGACCTCGATCGGCGAACGACGACCCGACTCATCGGGTTCGCCCAACTCCATGCGGACACAGCGGATCGCACGCACCCAGCCCTTCTCGTCGCCAAGTATGGCCACCGGATTAGTGAGCATCTGGAAATCAATACCTTCTTCTACTGCATGATGCACTTCTTCGGAACGGGCCGGAAGCTCCTGCTGGGAACGGCGGTATACGATAAAAGCCTCGCTGCCGAGGCGTTTGGCGGTACGCACGGCATCCATCGCCACGTTGCCCCCGCCGACCACTACGACCCGATCGCCCGTAAAAATGGGCGTATCGTAGCTTTCGTCGAAAGCCTTCATCAGATTGGTCCGCGTCAGGAATTCATTGGCCGACACCACCCCGTTCAGGTTCTCGCCATCGATGCCCATGAATTTGGGCAATCCGGCGCCGCTCCCGACGAAAACGGCCGAGAAACCTTCTTCATCAAGCAGTTGGTCGATGGTTATGGTGCGGCCGACCACCACATCGGTTTCGATCTTCACACCGAGGCGGCGGACGCTTTCGATCTCTTTTTCAACCACCTTATGCTTGGGCAGGCGGAATTCCGGGATGCCGTACTCCAGCACACCGCCGGGGCGGTGAAGCACCTCGAAGATCGTCACGTCATAGCCCAGCTTGGCCAGGTCGGAAGCGCAGGAAAGGCCTGCCGGACCACTGCCTACAATGGCCACCTTGTGCCCGTTCGGAGCAGCAGGCTCTACGAGCCGAATATTATTCTCGTGCCCCCAGTCGCCGACAAAGCGTTCAAGCTTGCCGATCGACACCGGTTCGCCCTTGATACCCAGGATACACGATCCCTCACACTGGCTCTCCTGCGGGCAGACACGACCGCATACCGAGGGCAGCGAACTGTCTTCGGCAATCGTACGCGCTGCCGAGGCGAAATCCCCTTCGAGCACACTCATGATGAAACGCGGTATCTGTATGCTGACGGGGCAAGCGGCTACGCAACGTGGGTTTTTGCAGTTCAGGCAACGTGACGCTTCGAGTTGCGCCTCTTCCACGTTGTAGCCGTAGCACACCTCTTCGAAATTGGTAGCCCTCACGGCCGGGTCCTGTTCCCGGACGGGTACCCGTCCTATCTTATTTGCCATGTTATTATGGTGTGTTTTCTATAGATTTTATCCATGTCATCCCCGGGAGGGGCACCGAGGTATCTCAGCATGACTATCGCATAGTATTAGATCCTGCTTCGGCAAGCTTGGGATTACATAAGATTGAGTAGCGCTACACGCCCCGGTTCAGGTTTACAAACCGATGTTACACTTATGCCCGGCAGCACGTTCGATCTCTTTGGCCCGGAGGCGCTCCTCGATCGTGCGGTACATGCCCTGGCGGCGCATCGCCTCGTCGAAATCCACCTGGTGGGCGTCGAATTCGGGCCCTTCGACGCAGGCAAAACGGGTCTTTCCGCCCACCGTCACCCGGCAAGCCCCGCACATTCCCGTGCCGTCGACCATCAGCGTATTGAGGCTGGCGATGGTGGGAATACCGAGTTCTTTGGTGGTGAGGGCCACGAACTTCATCATGATCATCGGGCCGATGGCCACCACCAGGTCGTATTGTTTGCCTTCTTCGTTCACGAGTTTCCTCAAAAGATCGGTCACCAAGCCTTTGAAACCCTGCGAGCCGTCGTCGGTAGCGACGTACACGTTCGGGGTTAGCGCGCGGAATTCCTCTTCGAAGATCACATACTCTTTGCTTTTGGCCCCGATGATCACATCGGCCTGCACGCCTTGCTGGGCCAGCCATTTGACTTGCGGATAGACGGGTGCGGCCCCGAGTCCCCCGGCCACAAAAAGGATACGGCGTGCAGCCAATTGTTCCGGAGTTTCGTGCACGAGTTCCGAGGGGTGGCCGAGCGGGCCGACAAAATCGGCCAGCGAATCACCCTCTTCAAGCGCCACGATACGAAGCGTCGATGCCCCGATGGCTTGTATAACGATAGTCACGGTACCTTTCTCGGGATCGTAGTCGCATACGGTGAGCGGAATACGCTCCCCCTTTTCGTCGGCGATCACAATAAGGAATTGACCGGGCTGCGAAGAGCGCGCAACCCGGGGCGCTTCCACTTCCATCAGGTAGATGGAGGGTGCCAGAAGCTTCTTCTTCAGTATCTTATACATCTATTCTTGTCGGATTAATCGCGTAAGCTACAAATTTATGAAATTATTTTAATAATGCCGCAGCCCCGGTAGGCATATAGTAACACCCGTCGGTTATGGCACCCTGCCACATCCGAAAACAGGGGCGCGGACAAAAATCACTTGATATTGGCCAGGATGCGCAATTCCCGGAACGGCTTCTCGGGATCGTTGGTCACGATGCCCACAGCCTCGGAAAGCTGGGTCCCCGGGAGCAGGCCGCGGGTATCGACAGTCACAGTGAGTTTGACGGTGTCTCCGGAGGCAATGCTCCTGCGTTCGGGTTGGGCTTTGATGCGCGACGACGAGGGTTGCAGGCTGCGGATCTCAAGCGGGCCCAGACCCCGGTTGGTAACTTTTACCTCGTAGCGGAGCTGCGTTCCCGCCTCCTGGTCGCTGAAATGATAAAATAGCGTGGAGTATTCGGCGACCGGGGCATTCCGCTGTTCGGCTTCGCTCCGCAGCGAAAAATCTTCGGTAAAAATGGCCGTCACCGTGATCGGTTCATCCCACAGGTGGCCGTTGATAATGGGTACGAAGCGGTAAGTCTGTCGCCCCCACAGGCCGACCTGCCGGGCGTCGATGGTCACCACGATCTCGCTGCGCTCACCGGGAGCCAACACCTCGGCGGCGGCCCGCGCCGTCACACAGGCGGGCAGCTGGTTGGTTGCCAACCCGATACGTATGCTTTTCTGGGAGCTGTTGGCGATTCCCAGTGTTTTCAGCACCATATGCCCGCGGGGCACGAGTCCGAACGGAATCTGTTTCCATTCCGCACGCAGGCCGTCGGAGATGTGAAACGGATAGTCGTCCTGGATGGTCCGGGGGCGGGGTGTGACGTTCCCGCGTACGGTCAGCGTAATGATTCGCCGCTGTTCGTTGGAATAGATCGTGATGGTCTTCTCGAACGGCCCCGGGCGGTTGGCGGGGTCGTAGGTGACGGTAATCGTGCCGCCCTTACCGGGCAGCGTCGGTTCTTTCGAGAAGACGGGCGTGGTGCAGCCACACGACACATTCACCGACTGGATCACGAATGGCACCGATCCCCGGTTGGTAAAAGTAAAGGTATGGCTGACATCGCCGTCGACTTCGCGGATTGTGCCGAAATCCCATACATAGCCGTCGAAGGTCACATTGGTAATGTGCGAGACAGGTTGCTGTGTCTGGACCTGAGACAATGGCGCCTGCTCTCGTTGCGCCCATACCGTTACCACGATGCAGGGCAAAAGAGTGGCATACGCAAAGATTCTTGATATGTTCATCTCGTTATCGTACTATGACACCCGACCCGACCAGTTCGCCGTCGGCAGTATACCAGGCTGCGAACTGCCCGGCCGTGACGCCGCGCTGGAGTTCGGCAAAAACGATCAGCCCCGAACCGTCGGGTTCGATGCGCAAGGTCCCGTGCTGCAACGGCTGGCGGTAACGTATCCTGATCATAAATTCCCGTTCCGCACCCGGCGGCAAGGCCAGGTCTGGACGCACCCAGTGCATGTCTGCGGCGGCAACCCGCAACGCGTGGCGGTAAAGGCCGGGATGGTCGTCGCCCATGCCCACGTAAACTGTGTTGGTGGGAATATCGGTGGCAACGACGAACAACGGCTCTTCTTTGCCTCCGACACCGAGCCCCTTGCGCTGTCCGATGGTATAGAAATGGGCTCCGTTGTGTTCGCCGGCTTTGGTGCCGTCCTGCGGCGTATAGACATAAGGTTCGGCCGGATCGTGCATGGCAACGGCTTCGGGTTTTGATCCGGCAGTGTCAGTTCCGGTTTCGGCTACAGAAAAATATCCGGCCCAATCGCGCGGTATTTCGATGATGTCGCCCCGCCGGGCTGTCAGTTTCTGTTGCAGGAAAACGGGCAGATCGACCTTGCCCACAAAACAGATGCCCTGCGAGTCCTTGCGTTCGGCGGTAGCTAACCCCTGTTCGGCGGCAATGCGCCTTACTTCGGGCTTTTCGAGGTGGCCGATGGGGAACAACGCCCGCGAAAGTTGCTCCTGATCGAGCTGGCACAGGAAGTAACTCTGGTCTTTGTTGCGGTCGGCCCCGGCCAGCAGACGGTAGCGCACGGCGCCGTCGGCCCCGGCAGTCTTTTCCACTTGGCAGTAGTGTCCCGTGGCCACATAATCGGCCCCCAGTTCAAGGGCGGCCTTCAGGAAGGCGTCGAACTTGATCTCGCGGTTGCAAAGCACATCGGGATTCGGGGTACGGCCCTGTTCATATTCCGAGAACATGTAGTCCACTACCCGTTGCCGGTACTGGTCGCTCAGATCGATGAAACGAAAGGGGATACCGAGTTTCTTGGCCACCAGTTCGGCGAACATGCGGTCGTCGTTCCACGGGCAGTCGCCGGCGAGGGTTCCGGTCGTGTCGTGCCAGTTGCGCATGAACATCCCGATCACCTCGTAGCCCTGTTGCTGCAGGAGCCACGCGGCAACCGACGAGTCAACGCCTCCGGAAAGCCCTACGACTACACGTTTCATAATTTTATCTTTCCGGAGAGCTAAATGCTCCGGATCATCATTAATTCTCGATTCCGGCCCGGCTTCTCCGATAAACAGAAAACACCTGGGCGCCCGGGTCGCGAAGTGTTTTCAACAGCCCGCACCCGCAAATAAGCATTACAGGTCTTCGAAGCGCACCAACTCCTGCCCTTCGCTGCCGAGCATCACAAGGTTCAGTTGGCCGTCTTTGCGCCACAGCACCGTCACGGTGTTGGTATCGCCGTAGCCGGGACCACCGCCGATCACCACGGGGAAGGGGTTTCTAACTTCGCCCGTATGGTAGGATGCGTGTTTGTGCGTATGGCCGTTGATGGCGATATTGAACGGCGCTTTGGCAAGAAGCGGACTCCAGAGATCGTAACAGGGATTGTAGCGGTCGGTCAGCGGGCCATAGATGGGAATATGGTGGATCAGCACGCGTTTTCCGGCCTTCCTGAAAGCCTTGGTGGCGAGTTCAGTTTGCAGGAAAGCCACCTGGTCGTTGCGCAACCCCGTAAAATCATTAAGGCCGGCATAAACGGCGACACTGTCGGGCTTGTCTTCACCGCAATCGAGCATCACCAGGCGCGTATCGCCCCAGTTGAACGCCCCGTAGGTCTTCGGGCCGAGGTATTCGGTAATCTCGCGCATGTGGGCCGAATAGGGGCCGCGGATCTCGTGGTTGCCGCGCAGGAAGAAGAAAGGTTTCTCCGATGCGTCGAACGCATCGCAGAAATAAGACAACGAGTTCACGGCCTGCGCCTGCGAATAGGGATCGTCAATGATGTCGCCGTTAAGCACCACAAAATCATAGCCGCGCCAAGGCCCCGGCTGACCACTGCCGAATCTGTCGGCAAGCACCCGCTGAAGTCTGTCCATGGTTTCGCGCTTCTGGTGCAGGTCGTTGAAAATAACGGCGGTAAAATCTTTGGCATCGGGGGTGGGCAGTTCGAACGAATAGAACGGGCTGGAGGCCGTGCCGCCGAACACCTTATCGAAATAGGCGCCGTACTGGATCATGTCTTGCGACACGGCACGGTAGTAGTATTTCACGCCGGGCTGCAATCCTTCGAGGCGGATGCGTTTGACGGTGCCCACTACAGCCTGCCCGTCGGTCGTCTGGCGCACACGGATCAGTTTTGTGGTATCAGTACCGTATTCGATCCAGCCCTGCGAGGGCGAATTGGTCACCCACGAAACGGTGATGCCGTTGTTCACGGGTAATTCCAGATAAGGAGCCGTACGGAAAATAGTGCCGTATTGCACGGTCACTTCCACGGGACGATGATCGGAGGCTATGGGGGCATCCACCACGCTACCCGAGACCTTACGGGCATACGATGCCGTAGCGGCACCGCGGTAGACGGCGATATGGTCGATCGCCTGCCGGGGGACATCGGCCGGGCATGTAGGTTTGGCAGGGTCGGTCAGCAGGCTGAAATTTTGTTGCAGGAGGCTGAATGCCTCTTCCTTGCGAATCGAAAAATTGAGGTCACCTGCCAGGAAGACTGCTTTTCCGCAGGTTTCGGCACTGGCCAGGGCGGCCAGGCTATCCACCATCCGCAACGAGGTAATCTGGTCTTGGGCAGTCAGCGTGAAGTGGGTTGCCATCACCACATAATCTGAGAATTCGGCGATCAGGCATACGCGGGCCTCTTCGCGCCCGGGCAGCGGTACCCGTTTCACCGATAACGGCACTTCGCGCGAAAGGAGCGCAACGCCATAAGCACCGCCCTCGTAAGGAATGGCACGGGCATAGGTCACGTGCATCGGTTGGTCGGCAGGAAGATACGACGCCAGCGTACGGGCCACGTCTACCTGTCCGCTCCGGCGGGTCATGCTGTCGATCTCCTGCAGGGCACAGATGTCGGGCTTTTGCGCGGCGATGACCGTAGCGGTACGCCGCAGGTCGGCCGGGCTGTTGTCCATCCCGATACCGTTGCGCACATTGTAACTCATGATCCTGAGCGTTCCGGGAGCTTCGTGCCGTTGGGCCTCGGCCGGTATAGCCGAAGACGCAAATAGCAGCGCGAAGGCTGCTATTGCTAAAATTTTGGTTTGTTTCATGCTTCTTTTATTGTCATCCTGGGGCGCAAGCCGAAGGATCTGGTCCGAGAATCAACTTACTTCCCCCGAGATCCTTCGACTTGCGCCTCAGGATAACATCGGAGCAAAGCCCGCAATGACGGCAGTGGGCTACGCGTCGATGTTGGCGTACTTGGCATGGCGCTCGATGAACTCGCGGCGCGGCGGGACTTCGTCGCCCATGAGCATCGAGAAAATACGGTCGGCCTCGGCGGCGCTGTCTATGGTCACCTGACGCAGAATACGGGTGCAGGGATTCATGGTAGTGTCCCAGAGCTGCACGTCGTTCATTTCACCTAGACCTTTGTAGCGCTGGATGTGGATGCCTTTGTTACCGAACTCTTCGATGGCGGTAAGGCGCTCCTCTTCGGTCCAGCAGTAACGTTCGTTCTTGCCTTTTTTCACCAGATACAAAGGCGGCGTGGCGATGTAGAGGTGTCCATTGCTGATGATGTCCTGCATGCGGCGGAAGAAGAAGGTCATGATCAGCGTGGCGATGTGCGATCCGTCGACGTCGGCATCGGTCATGATAATCACTTTGCCGTAGCGCAGTTTGGTCAGATTGAGTGCTTTGCTGTCCTCTTCGGTGCCGATAGTCACGCCCAGGGCGGTGAAGATGTTGCGAATTTCTTCGTTGTCGAGGATGCGGTGTTCGATGGCTTTCTCGACGTTCAGGATTTTACCGCGCAGGGGCAGGATCGCCTGGAAGTTGCGGTCGCGCCCCGATTTGGCGGTACCGCCTGCCGAGTCCCCTTCGACCAGGAAGAGCTCGGTCTTGTCGCGCTCACGCGAAGAGCAGTCGGCCAGTTTACCGGGCAACCCGCTGCCCGAGAGCACGTTCTTGCGTTGCACGAGGTCGCGCGCCTTGCGGGCGGCGGTGCGGGCGGTGGCGGCAAGGATCACTTTCTGCACGATGGCTTTGGCATCCTTGGGGTTCTCTTCGAGGTAGTTGCTCAGGGCGGCCGAAACGGCGCTGTCGACAGCGGCCGTCACCTCGCTGTTGCCGAGTTTGGTTTTGGTCTGTCCTTCGAACTGAGGCTCACCCACTTTCACCGAAATGATAGCGGTCAGCCCTTCGCGGAAGTCGTCGCCGGTGATCTCGAACTTGAGTTTGGTGAGCATGCCCGATTCGTCGGCGTATTTCTTGAGGGTACGGGTCAAACCACGGCGGAAACCGGTCAGGTGCGTGCCGCCCTCGATGGTGTTGATGTTGTTGACGTAGGTGTGTACGTTCTCGGAATAACCGGTGTTATACAACAAGGCCATTTCGACGGGGATGCCGTCGCGTTCGCCTTCGATATGGATCACGTTCTCCATCAGCGGTTCGCGGTTACCGTCGAGGTATTTGACGAATTCGCTCAAACCTTTTTCCGAGAAGAACTCTTCGCTGTGGTATTCGCCGTTGTCGTCTTTCTCGCGCAGGTCGGTGAGCGTCAGGTGCACGCCTTTGTTCAGAAAGGCCAGTTCGCGCAGACGCGAGCTGAGAATTTCATAGTCGTACGTAGTGGTCTGGCGGAAAATCTCGGGGTCGGGATGGAATTTAATAGTGGTACCCGTGCGGTCGGTCTTGCCGATCACCTTAAGTTCGGTCTGCGGAGCCCCCTTGCTGTAGGTTTGTTGATATACCTGCCCGTCTTTGTATACAGTGGCCTCAAGCATGTCGGAAAGCGCATTCACGCAGGAAACCCCCACGCCGTGCAGGCCGCCCGACACTTTATAAGAATCCTTGTCGAATTTACCCCCGGCGTGCAGTACGGTGAGCACCACTTCGAGGGCCGATTTCTTCTCGACGGGGTGGAAGTCGACGGGAATCCCGCGGCCGTCGTCGACCACGGTGATGGAGTTGTCTTCGTTGATGGTGACATCGATCTTGTGACAATAGCCGGCCAGGGCTTCGTCGATCGAGTTGTCGACCACTTCGTAGACCAGGTGGTGCAGGCCGCGCTCACCCGTGTCGCCGATATACATCGACGGGCGCTTGCGGACGGCTTCGAGGCCTTCAAGCACCTGTATATTGCTGGCCGAGTAATCGGCATTGGTTCCGTTGGTCGTGGGTTTTGTGATTTCTTCGCTCATGCGTTGTCCTAAAATATTTTGCAGCACAAATGTAATCAATTCTGCGGTGGAAAACAATACGCTCCGAGACAATGATTATGTTATCTTTGTGATTATTTTCGACTTTACGGAGCCCTATGGAATTCAAACCTTCGATACAGCTTTCCGACGCCGTGATCTTCCAGCCGGGCGGACACGACGCCGTCTTGCACGATGTAAACCTCTCGGCCTGGCCAGGCGAGTTGATCTACCTGGTTGGACGGGTCGGGAGCGGGAAAAGTTCGCTGTTGCGCACCCTTTACGGCGAACTGCCGCTACGGGTCGGGCGCGGATACATTGCCGGGTTCGAACTCCACAAACTGGGCCGCAAGCAGATCCCCTACCTGCGCCGCCATCTGGGCATCGTGTTCCAGGACGCCCAATTGCTTCAGGACTATTCGGTTTATCATAATCTGGAGTTTGTGCTAAGGGCTACCGGCTGGCGCGACAAAACCGAAATCCTGCACCGCATCGAGCGGGTACTCACCGCCACAAATACCGCCCACAAGGCCCACGCCATGCCCCACCAGCTTTCGGGCGGCGAACGCCAGCGGGTGGCCGTGGCCCGGGCGCTGCTCAACAACCCGCACGTGATCCTGGCCGACGAACCGACGGCCAACCTCGACCCGGCATCGACCATCGAAATAATGAACCTCTTTTGCAACATCGCCAACGAAGGTTGCACGGTGATCATTTCGACCCATAACCTCGGCACGATCCGGCAATTTCCGGCCCGCACCCTGCTTTTAGAGAACCACCAAATATCGGAATTCGACCTTTCGCAATTATGGACATCACCGTCATCGGAGGAGGCAACCTCGGCGGAGCCGTGGTCAGAGGCGCCCTGCTCGACCGCTCCGGAAAATACAATCTGACCGTCAGCCACCCGTCAGCCTCGCTTGTCGGAGAGTGCGGCCCGCACATACGGCCCACCCGCGACAATATCGAGGCGATCCGGGGAGCCGATATGATCTTCGTGGCCGTCAAGCCGTGGGTCATGGAAAGCGTATTACGGGACATAGGGCCTCATCTGTCGCCGGGCCAGGCCGTAGGCTCGGCCGCGGCACGCATCACCCTCGGAGAGCTGCGGCAATTCATCGGACGCGACGACATCCCGCTTTTCAAGGCCATCCCCAACACGGCATCCGCGCTTGGATCAGGAGTCACCTCTGTCGCTTTCGGCGACGAAGTTGTAGCCGAGAAGAAGGGTGAAATCCTTGAATTTTTCGCCTCACAGGGCGAAGTATTCGAAGTCACCGAATCGCAAATAGGGGCGGTCACCTCGCTCACCTCGTGCGGCATCGCCTATGCCCTGCGCTACATCGACGCCTCTATGCGCGGCGGGATCCAAATCGGCATCCCTGCCGACGAATCGCTGCGCATGGTACGGCAAACCGTACGGGGGGCACTGGCCCTGCTAGATACCAACGGCACCCTGCCGCAGGCCGAGATCAATCGCGTCACCACCCCAAAAGGCATCACCCTGCAAGGGCTCGATACCATGGAGAACCAAGGATTCTCGGAAGCTGTCATCGCCGGGCTCGAAGCAAGTAAATAACTTTCTTAATTGTCATCCTGAGCATCAGGGATCTCGGGTCGAACCTGTTTTTGGCCCATATCCTTCGCTGACGCTCGGGACGACATACGCTGACTTATGAGATACAAACGCATCGTCGTCAAAATAGGGAGCAACGTGCTCACGCGGCCCGACCGCACGCTCGACATCTCGCGCATGTCGATCCTGGTCGACCAGCTTGCCGAATTGCATCGTTCGGGCGTCGAGTTATTGGTCGTTTCGTCCGGGGCCGTTGCTTCGGGACGCAGCGAACTGCCCGCAAAAGCCGCTCAGAAAATGGACGCCGTGGCTTCGCGGCAGCTCTTTTCGGCCGTCGGACAGGCCAAGCTCATCAACCGCTACTACGACCTCTTCCGCGAACACGGCATCGTCTGCGGGCAGGTGCTCACCACCAAAGAGAGTTTCGGCACCCGCACCCACTACCTCAACCAGCGCAACTGCCTCGAAACCATGCTCGACAGCGGCGTGGTACCCATCATCAACGAGAACGACACCATTTCGGTGACCGAACTGATGTTCACCGACAACGACGAACTGTCGGGGCTCATCGCCTCGATGACCGGGGCCGACGCACTGGTCATCCTAAGCAACGTCGACGGATTGTACGATGGAGACCCGGCACACCCCGAATCGCGGGTGATCCGCGAGATCGTGCCCGGCAAGCGCGACGTGTCGGAGTATGTGGTGGCTTCGCGCTCATCGTTCGGGCGCGGTGGGATGGCCACCAAGAGCCGCATCGCGGGCAAAGTGGCCGACCAGGGCATCGAGGTGATCATCGCCAACGGCCGACGCGACGACATATTGACCGCACTGACCTCGGGCTCTCCCGATGTAATATGTACGCGTTTTGTGGCTTCGGAACACGGCCCGTCGAGTCTGAAAAAATGGATCGCCCACTCCGACGGCTTTGCTCAAGGAGCTATCCGTATCAACCAGGGGGCGCTCGAAGCGCTCCGGAAGCCCTTGGCTACCAGCCTGTTGCCCGTCGGCGCGACCGCCATTGAAGGGGATTTCGAAAAAGACGACATTGTACGCATCCTCGGCCCCGACGGTTCGGAAATCGGTATCGGCCGGGTGGCCTTCGACAGCAGCAAAGCCCGTGAACTTGTCGGTGCCAAGGGTGCCAAACCGCTGATCCACTATGACTACCTATTCCTGGAAAATTAAGTAACCACTGTCACCCTTCGCTGGCGCTCAGGATGACATTGTCAAAAGCATAAAGAATAATGCGAAACGACTACATATCCTTTTTTGAAGCTGCACGCCTCGCCGGACGGGAGTTGAACCTGCTCTCCGGCGATAAGATAAACGCCGTATTGCTGGCCGTGGCCGATGCATTGGAGCGGGAAACCGAAACGATTCTCGCAGCCAACGCCGCCGACCTGATGCTGATGCCACAGGACGACCCACAGTACGACCGCCTGCTATTGACCCCGGAACGCATCCGCGGCATGGCCGGCGACATGCGCAATGTGGCGTGCCTGCCCTCACCACTCGGGCATACATTGAGCCATACCGTACGCCCCAACGGCATGCGGATCGACAAGGTGAGCGTGCCGTTCGGAGTGATCGGCGTCATCTACGAAGCCAGGCCGAACGTCAGTTGCGACGTCTTCGCCCTCTGCTTCAAAACCGGAAACGCCTCGCTGCTGAAGGGCAGCCAAAGCGCCGCGAATTCTAACCGCGCCATCGTCAAACTGATCCGGGACGTGCTCTCAGCCCAAAAAGTAAATCCCGACAGCGTGATCCTGCTGCCCTCAGACCGCGCGGCCACCGATGCAATGTTGCATGCCGTCGGCTATGTCGACCTGGTGATCCCGCGCGGCAGCGCCTCTCTGATCGAACATGTGCGCAACAACGCCCGCGTCCCGGTCATCGAAACGGGGGCAGGCATTTGCCACACCTATTTCGACTGCAGCGGCAACGCAGAAAAAGGCGCGGGCATCGTATTCAATGCCAAGACCCGCCGGGTGAGCGTCTGCAACGCGCTCGACTGCCTGCTGGTACACCATGAGCGATTGGACGACCTTCCTGTCCTGTGCTCACAATTGGCCGAAAAAAACGTAACGATTTATGCCGATCCGGATTCGTTCGCCGCTTTGGAAGGGCACTACCCTTCCGGATGGCTCGCCCAGGCCACGCCCGAAAGCTACGGTACCGAATTCCTCGACTACAAGATGGCCGTGAAATGCGTCGGCAGCCTCGACGAAACCCTGCAGCACATCGCCCGGCACAGCTCGGGGCACAGCGAGGCAATCATCACCGAGGATGCGAGCGCCGCCGAAACATTTACCCGGAGCGTCGATGCAGCCTGTGTCTACGTGAACGTGTCGACCGCCTTTACCGATGGGGCGCAGTTCGGCCTCGGAGCCGAAATCGGCATCAGCACCCAGAAACTGCACGCCCGTGGCCCCATGGGACTCGCCGAGTTGACCACTTACAAATACATCATCCGCGGCGAAGGGCAAATACGCGAGTAACCCAAAAAGAATGTCAGTGCAAAGGCCTAACCCGAAGCAACCCTCAATTTCACTTGGGGTGAGAGGTTGCCTCCTCGCTCGCTACACCCACTCCTCGCAATGACGAAGAAGATGTCACAGACAAATCCGACTTTTTTCATATCTTTGCAATCCGTTCCTGCGGCATCATGGCAACAAAATTGCCGCATATAACGTTATCTACCTATACACTTGGGGCTGACCGGTTTTGACAGCGGGACAAGTCTTGAAGTAAGCATGCCGAGGGTTGGAAGCAGCCTCGTAAATCTGAACTTTCACAACTACAAATGGCAATAATAGCTATCAACTCGCTGCCTAATTTTACTAAGTAAAATTGCTTAATCCGCCCGGCCAAGGTGCCGGACCGACGAGTACCCAGCCGCGCGGACGTATTCTCTTTTGTCCGCCAGGCACCGGGTATCAACACTAAAGAGATAGGCCCCGCACGCCCGTGGGCGCGGGCCGAGATTCAGCGGGATAAGGCCCCGGCTTGGTTGTTTTCCACCTGGCCCCGGCACGAAAATCAAGGAAAAATAAGCATGTAGAAAGCCTCGTGGCTGCTCGTTTGGACGAGGGTTCAACTCCCTCCAGCTCCACAAAGCGCTGTAATTCTCTGAATTACAGCGCTTTTATTAATTGATCCACTCGGCTATTCCGTCTATTTCCTGACTATCAGTCATTTCACCCGGTTTCCACACCTCTCCTTCTTCTGTACAGAGAAATGAAATGTAGTTCGACGGAAAGAACCACAGGATCTTTATGGGGTACATCTAAAACATCAATACTCGTCCACTTGTAAATCGTCGCGGAATTGGTTCAACTGCTGTTGCAGGCGGGCGGTGATCTTCCCGTATCCGGGTTGGCCGTAGAGGTTGTTCATTTCGGCGAGGTCGCTCCGCAGGTCGTAGAGTTCACTGTAATCGGCATCCTGCCCGGCATCCTTGTCGTAGCCCTTGCCGTAGAAATGTATCAGCTTGTAGCGCCCGTCGCTCACACCGTCGTGGCGACGCACATAATGCACGGCAGGATAATCGTAATAGTGGTAGTAGAGATATTCGCGCCAATCTTTTGGTGTTTTGCCGCCGAACAGGGCGGTCAGCGGACGGCCGGACATCTCCTGGGGTACGGCGATCCCGGCCAGGTCGAGGAACGTGGGCGCATAGTCGATGTTCTGTACTAACGCGTCGTTCACCGATCCGGCTTTTATGTGCGAAGGATAGCACACGATGAGTGGCGTGCGGAACGATTCTTCGTACATGAACCGCTTGTCGAACCAGCCGTGCTCGCCCATGTAGAAACCCTGGTCGGAAGTGTAGACGATGATCGTGTTCTCCGTCAGCCCCTCGGCTTCGAGGTAGTCGAGCAGACGCCCCACCTGCTCGTCGACGCTTTTGATGCAGCGCATGTAGTCGCGAATGTAGCGCTGGTATTTCCACTTTACCAGCTCTTCGGGCGACAGACCGGCGTCCAGCATCCGGCGGTTCGAAGGACCGTAGGCCGCATGCCAGACCGCCTGTTGCTCCGGGGTCAGGCGGCTCATGATGTATTTCCAGCCGTCGGACTGATTTTCGCGCCGGTAGGCCGGATCGGTTTTCAGTTCGTCCACCTTCAGGTCGTAAATCATGGTCATGTCCTTGTCGACGCTCATCTGTTGGGTATGGGCCGCGGAACCGCGCGTGGCGTAATCGTCATAGAAGTTCGCCGGCATCGGGAACTCAACGTCTTCGTAGAGCGTCAGGTATTGCAGGGCCGGCATCCAGTTACGGTGCGGTGCCTTGTGGTGCACCAGCAGGCAGAATGGGCGCGACGGGTCGCGGTTTTCGAGGAACTCCAGCGAATGGTCGGTGATCCGTTCGGTCACATACCCTTCCTCGCGGACGTATTTTCCCCCACTGTCCGGAGTGCGGAACGTGGGGTTGTAATAGTCGCCCTGGTCGTTCAGCACACAGAAATAATCGAACCCCTTAGGCTCACACTGCAAATGCCACTTGCCCACCACACCGGTCTGGTAGCCGCTGGCCTGCAACAGTTCGCTGAAGAACGTGCGGGTCGAATCGATCCCCCGGCCAAGCATACGCTGGCCGTTTTGGTGACTGTAGAGGCCCGTCATCAGGCAGGCGCGGCTGGGGGTGGAGAGCGAATTCTCGACATAGGCCCGGGTAAACAGCATGCCGTTCCGTGCCAACCGGTCGATATTTGGCGTGGGTGCCTGGCGCGACAAAGGATGCCCATAGGCGCTGATCGCCTGGTACGAGTGGTCATCGCACATGATGTAGACAATATTCGGGCATTCTGCGGGTTGCGGCTGTTTAGGCGCTTTGCCCGAAGCCGAAGCGGGAACGGCCGCGGCCACAGCCAGAATACCGGAGGCGGTAATGTGTTTCATAACTAAATTTAAGTTGGCAATTATATACTCTTTGCTGTCGCCCCGGCACCCATTCCCCAAACGCATGTAACAAGTTACGCGCACGGGTCGAGGATTGCACTGCAACCCGAGTTTGTGTAAATGGATATATAATTGCCTCTAAGTTTTACGGTTAACAAAGATAGTCAAATCCAGCGCTTATCGTCATTGCGAGGAGCCCCGCGACAAAGCAATCTCCCGGCTCTAAGAGAGGGAAGATTGCTCCGACTTTTCAAGCCCCGCAATGACGAGGATGTGTTGTGGCAATAAAAGCACGCAATCTCCTTATTTTTACTATCTTCGCTCCCGCAAAACACATGGAACTCATCGAGAAATATTTTCCGTCGCTCACCCCGCGCCAACGCGAACAATTCGAAGCACTTCCCGCTCTCTACAAGGAGTGGAACGCCCGCATCAACGTCGTTTCGCGCAAGGACATCGACGAGATCGGACAGCGGCACATCCTGCATTCGCTGGCCATCGCCCGCACCGGGCTGATCGTGCCCGGCGAAAGCGTGCTCGACATAGGGTGCGGCGGCGGATTCCCCGGGATTCCGCTGGCCATTTTCTATCCCGACGTGCAATTCACCATGATCGATTCGATCGGCAAAAAGATCCGCGTAGTCGAAGAGATCGCCAAGGCCGTGGGACTGGCCAATGTCACTCCAATCAACGGCCGTTGCGAAGAGGTCGCCGGACGCTACGACTGGGTGGTGAGCCGCGCCGTGGCCGAACTCCGCATGCTGGTCGGCTGGGCATGGAACAAGACGATCCGCGGCATGATATGCCTCAAAGGCGGCGACCTCGGCGACGAAATCAGGTCCGCCAATCGCCGTACAGAGGAGTACCCCATCAGCGACTGGTTCGCCGAGCCGTTCTTTGAGACCAAAAAAGTACTGGTCCTGTCGAAGAAATAAGGCGATTGATCCTGTTGTTTCAATTTGCAAATAAATATTTGTAACAAACCAAAAAATCCTTACCTTTGCGACTCGTTTGGTGAGGGTAATCCCCCGCCGATCAAACAGCGATAATTTAAGCAATCAGCATACCACCATGAAAAGGACTTTTCAACCCTCGCAACGCAAACGAGTTAACAAACACGGTTTCCGCGAACGCATGTCGACCCCCAACGGCCGCCGCGTGCTGGCTGCCCGCCGCGCCAAAGGCCGCAAGAAACTGACCGTTTCCGACGAATTCCGCCAGGCCTAATCCGCCGCCGGACCCGCCGAGGTCCGTAAAAGCGATACAACCCGCGCCCGTCAAGCCTGCCCAAGGGTTGACGGGCGTGCCTGTTTGCCCCCCCTGCCGAACACCGATACCGATGGAATATCTTTGGAAAAATCTATCCCCCGAACTGCGCCACATCGCCTCCGACATACAACAAGGCGGACGGCTCGGCGGCGACGATGCCCTCCTGCTCTGGCACGAGGCGCCGCTCGCCCTGTTGGGAGTATTGGCCGTCGAGCGTAAACGCAAAGCAAGCGGCGATGCCGTTTTCTATAACCGCAACATCCACATCGAGCCGACCAACATCTGCATCTTCCGGTGCCGCTTCTGCTCTTACCGGCGCGAAGAAGGCGCCCCCGAGGCCTGGTACTACGACCTCGACCGCATCGAAGCTATCGCCCACGAACAACAGGGGAAGCCGATCACCGAGATCCACATCGTGGGCGGCGTGCATCCCGACCACGACCTCGGCTACTACTGCGAAATGATCCGGCGGGTGAAAAAAGCCATGCCCCGCGTAGCCGTCAAAGCCTACACCGCCGTCGAACTCCACCACATCATCACCCAAGCGGGCGTGACCCTCGAAGAAGGGCTTCGGCAACTGAAAGAGGCCGGCATGGAGGCCATTCCCGGCGGGGGTGCAGAAATCTTCGCGCCGGAAATCCGGACCAAAATCTGCCCAGAAAAACCGGACGCAGAGAAATGGCTCGACACGCACCGCACCGCCCACCGGCTCGGTATCAAGACCAACGCCACGATCCTCTACGGCCACATCGAAACCCCGGAGCACCGTATCGACCATCTCGGCCGCTTGCGGGCACTGCAAGACGAAACCGGCGGGTTCGACGCTTTCATCCCGCTCAAATACCGCAACCTGGGCAACGACATGAGCGCCGCCGGAGAGGTGTCGCTGCCCGAAGACCTGCGGATGATGGCCCTCAGCCGCCTCTACCTCGACAACATTGCCCACATCAAAGCCTACTGGCCCATGCTGGGCATCGAGGCCACCGAACTGGCGCTCGGTTTCGGCGCCGACGACATCGACGGCACCATTGACGATACCACAAAGATCTATTCGATGGCCGGCGCCGAAGACCAAAAACCGAGCCTTAGCACCGCCCGCATGGAAGAGCTGGTGCGCCGCGCCGGGTTCACCCCCGTGGAACGCGACACTTTTTACAACCCGATCTGAGAGTCTGTCTGAAATTTCCCGTTTTTGTCCTTTATGGTTCTTTTACTCCCTATTCAACCCGTTTGCTCGTTAAATTAGGAACCGCTATTTGCCTCGGCACCGGGTTGAACAGAACACAAAACAACACCCGAATAACTTCAGCAAGAAATTTCAGACAGACTCTAAGCCCCGCTTCTAAAAATAGCTTATATTTGCGCCATGTCAGCACAACCTGTAAAAAACGGCACCCCGCCCCGTAAAGGACCGCAACAGCGCCCGGCCCAACCACAACCGCCGCAAAAACCGCAACCTCCGCGGAAACCATCGTACGAAAGATACGAAAAGGCCAAAAGCGGCGCAGTGAAGTACGGCAACAAGGCTTTAGGCTTCCTGAACCGGCACATCCTGTTGCGCAACCTCGTGATGGCGCTGTGCCTGGGACTGGTTTTCGTGTTCCTGGTCAGCCTGTTTCTTAACATTTACACCCGCCACGGACAAAAGTATTTCGTGCCCGATTTCATCGGCAGCAACATGGGGCAGGCCGAAGAGCTGGCCCGCAAAGGAGACTTGCAACTCGTGGTCGTCGATTCGATCTACATGCCCGGCAAAATTCCCGGCCTGATTATCGACCAGACCCCGAAAGCCGATGCCACCGTCAAGTCCGGGCGGCGTATTCTGCTTACCGTCAACGCCTACCGCCCCAAAGCGGCCCCCATTCCCTATGTCACCGGTCTTTCGCTGCGGCAGGCCAAAAACACCCTCGAAAGCCGCGGCTTCGAGATCGAACGCATCGTCTACCGCGCCGACATGGCCACCAACAACGTACTTTCGCAAAGCTACAACGGACAAACCATTAACAAAGGCGATAAAATAGAGGCCGAACTCGGTTCAAAAATCCTGCTTACCGTAGGCAAGAATACGAACGCCGGACTGCCCCGTATTCCGAAAGTCGTCGGGCTTACCCTGCGCGAAGCCAAAAGCCGCCTGTGGGAGATGGGCATCAACCTCGGCACCGTGCGGTTCGACAACGACGTGAAAATCCACGAGCAAGACCAGGCACGTGTCTACCGCCAGGACCCGGCCCAATTCACCCGGATCGACTTCGGCGGTAGCGTGTCGCTGTGGCTCACCACCGATAAGGATAAAGTCGGCGAAGCCTCGCGCGAGGCCGACAACCGCACCATCCCCATGGCCGAAGACGAAGACAGCACCGTCACCGATGAGATCGAAGACGAGGCTTTCACCATCGCCGATCCCCTGTCCCGCTGATGGTTCAACAAAAAGAGGCCACGTTTACCTGTATAGAGGAACAAGCCCCGGATCGCCGCTCCGTCGGGCCAGAAACCGGAGATTTGCTCCATTGCAAAGATGGCAGCATCAGCGACACGGCAAACCTTGAAAGCATGGGCAATACAGAAAATCCCGGAAGCACAGGCGGTACAAACAATCCGGGAAGTACTGTCCGTACCAAGAATCTTGACAGTCCCGGGAGCGAAGAAAATTTCACATCCCTCGGAAACGAAGAAGATTCTACAGTTCCCGGAGACGAAGAAGACTTCGAGAGCATAGGGGCCGAAGAGGAGCTCTACGAACACTTCAGCGTCACCGCCGACAAAGGGCAAGGGCTGCTACGGATCGACAAATTCCTCGTCACCCGGCTCGAAAACCGCTCGCGCAGCCGCATCCAGGCCGCCGCCGACGCCGGAAACATTCTCGTGGGCGGCCAGCCTGTCAAATCGAGCTACAAAGTCAAGCCGGGCGACATCATTTCTATCGTCCTCCCCTATCCTCCGCGGCGCCTTGAGATCATTCCCGAAAACATTCCGCTCGACATCGTCTACGAAGACGACCAACTGCTCGTCGTGAACAAAACCGCAGGAATGGTCGTCCACCCCGGCCACGGCAACTACAGCGGCACGCTCGTCAACGCGCTGACCTACCACCTGCATGGGCTCGAAATGTTCAGCAGCGGCGACCTGCGCGCCGGGCTCGTACATCGCATCGACAAAGACACCAGCGGCCTGCTCGTGATCGCCAAAAACGAACGGTCGCACGCTTTCCTCGCCCGCCAATTCTTCGACCACACCACCAGCCGCACCTACCACGCATTGGTGTGGGGCAATCTGTCCGACGACGAAGGCACCATCGAAGGCAACATCGGCCGCAGCATCAGCGACCGCCTGCAAATGGCCGTCCTGCCGACCGACAACCCTAACGGCAAACATGCCGTGACACACTACCGCGTACTGGAACGGCTCGGCTACGTGAACCTCGTGGAGTGCCGTCTCGAAACCGGCCGCACTCACCAGATCCGCGTACACATGCGCCACATCGGGCACCCTTTGTTCAACGACGAGCGCTACGGCGGCGACCGCATCCTGAAAGGCACCACCTTCAGCAAATACAAACAATTCGTCGAAAACTGTTTCGCGCTGATGCCTCGCCAGGCCCTGCACGCCCTGAGCCTTGGCTTCACCCATCCCATGACCCGCCAGCGGATGGAATTCACCTCGGAATATCCGGCCGACTTTGCCGCCGTGCTCGAAAAATGGCGGGGGTATGTGCAACACCGCGAAATAGAAGGCGGCGAGGAATAAATCCGCCCACTTCCCTGGCCAAATCCCGGCCAATTCCATCGCGGGCACAGCCGGGGAGCCTTCACCGTGATTAGTTAATCTGGATCATTTCAATCACCATTTGCATCTGCCCCCCGGTTGCGCCCGGGATGGCATGTTTTGCGATTACTCTCAAGAAGAAATATTCCGTACATTTCCCCGATTCTTCGTATCTTTAAAAATAAATCATCCTGTGCCATGACCAACCGCACCTTCACCATCATCAAACCCGACGCCGTGGGAAGCGGCAACACCGGGAAAATACTTGCCCGCATCGAAGCCGCCGGGTTCCGCATCATCGCGTTGAAAATGTGTTACCTGAGCCGTAGCGACGCCGAAAAATTCTACCACGTACACCAAGAGCGTCCGTTCTTCCGCAACCTGTATCTGTTTATGACCTCGGGGCCGATCGTGGCCGCCGTACTGGAAAAAGAGAATGCCGTGGCCGATTTTCGTGCGCTGATCGGCAGAACCAACCCCGCTGAAGCCGATGAAAACACCATTCGCCGGATGTTCGCCGCCAGCAAAACCCGCAACGCGATCCATGCCTCGGACAGCAACGAGAACGCGGCTTGGGAGGCATCGTTCTTCTTCTGCGACAAAGAGATCATCGACACCCGCTATGCCCTGCCGGTCGGCGAAGACGAGATCGACAGCGACTAAAACTAAATGCAAAATCCCGTATCCCTTTCGTATGGGAGTTGTAGCCGTATTGAAGGATATATAAGTACCGCGCCGACAATTACGCCCTACTCTCTTCTAGTGCCGGGCACATGGCGTACAATAAAGATCCCGCACCTATAACTGCGGGAGGGATGAATTTAGTAGCCGTATTATCCCCTTTCAGGCTTGCCGCATCCATTCGGACCTGGCGGCGCGGGCGTCCAGCGTGCGTAAAAAACAGACTGGGCGCCCGGGCTGCGGATTTTCCCAGATAACCCGAAAGAGTCCTGGGAACCAAGCCAAAGCTAAAAAAAGCCTAAAAAGGGGATTATTCCGAAAGATTACGGACGGCCGACCAGTTCTGTCCGGAGACGCCAGCCGAGCCGCGGCGTATGGCTTTCGATCATTCTCAAAAGCGGCGAAGAAACCAATGAGGTGGTCTTAAGAAAATTACAGGCTTTGCACCGGCCGGCCAGAAGGGCTTCGGGATCGAAAATGATCCGGTCCGAATCGTGATAGCGCCCGTAGAGTTCCGGATATTCGGCCAGCGCCCGGATGCTCAGCGAAATAACCGCCGCCGGATAGTCGTCGGCATAGGCTCCGACCGAGAGGCCCGATGCAACGAGCGGATGGCGGTATCCTTCGCTCCCGTTCCCGGCAGGCGGCACCGGTGTAGCAGAAAAAGGCATCGAAGGTAACCACAGGTCATCGTAATCGATCAGCACCAAAGTGCCGTCGGAACGTACGATGATATTCTCGGGTTTCAGGTCGCCGTGGGCCCAAGACTGTCGGAGCAGCCACAAAGCCAACGCATCGAAGCGGGCCGACAAACCACGCAACTCCCGACGATTCCCTGCCAATGCGGCCTCGCCTATGGCTATGGCCAGCGAACGCCCCTCGGCCCACTCCATCAGCAGCACGTCATAGCTGGCCGGAATGCCCTCGTCGCTGAATACCGTCATTTCATCGGAAAGCAACTCGAAACCGAGCACGTACCTATTCCCCTGAGGGTTACTCCCGCAGGTTTCAGTAAGTCCGGCGCCCTGCCATCCGGGCAATCCTTTCGGCTCCTGAAAGCAAAACAGCCGCTTCATCGCGGCATATCTTTCGCGGCGTCCTTCCTGAGCGCGGGTAAAGCACTTCAGTGCTTTATACCCGTCACCGGTGTTTGTCTTAAAAACCGCGCCGAATCCTCCGGCCGAAAAACAAGGCCTTCCATCCGCATCCGGCACATAAAGCGTCTCCCGGCGAAACCCCTCTCCTTCAAGTTCGGTATCGTTTTGCCGGAAATCACAGGCAAAAGCAGGCGCAGACCGCAACGGCCATAGTGTCCGAAAAAGAGCGTCAGGGTTAGTGACGCTCTCAAGGTACTGGGATATGGAGGGATAATCAGTCATTACCGCAGTGCAGGCCGCAGAGTGTTCCCGCGACTACCGAGAAACAGCAGAAACTCCGCAAGGCGCTCCCAAATAACATCAGGCCGTACGGCCGGGATAGACTTTGAGCGCTTCTTCGAGCACCCGGACGGCTTCGCGCAGGTCTTCGACCTTCAGGACATAGGCCAGGCGCACTTGTCTCCGGCCGCGTTCGGGCTCGGAATAGAAACCCGAAGCGGGAGCCAGCATGACGGTTTTCCCCTCGAACTCGAACGATTCGAGCAACCATTGGGCAAAACGGTCGGCATCGTCCACCGGCAGTTCGGCAATGGTATAGAACGCCCCTTGCGGCACCGGGCTGCGGACACCTTCGATCCGGTTGAGCGCATCGACCAGGAAATTGCGGCGGGCCTTGTATTCGTTATGTACCTCGGCGAAATACTCCGGCGGGGTGCCGACAGCGGCTTCTGCGGCCACTTGGCCGAGGTAGGGAGCGCACAACCGGGCCTGCCCCATGCGCAGGGCGGCGGCAATGATGTCGGGATTTCGGCTCACGAGCGCCCCGATGCGGGCACCGCACATGCTGTAGCGCTTCGACACCGAATCAGCCATGATCGCATGGCGTTCGAGCCCGTCGAGGGCCAGCACCGACTGGTGGCAGGCGCCGTCGTAGCAGAAATCGCTGTACACTTCGTCGGTGATCAGGTAGAGGTCGTGGCGCAGAACGACATCGCGCAGTTTCAGCAACTCGTCGCGGCTATAGAGGTATCCCGTCGGATTGTTGGGGTTGCAGATCAGGATGGCGCGGGTGCGCGGAGTGATCAGCCGCTCGAAATCTTCGATCGGCGGCAGGGCGAAATTCTGCTCGATATACGAAGTCACGGGGACGATATCGACCCCGGCTTCAGCGGCGAATCCGTTATAATTGGCGTAATACGGCTCGGGAACGATAATCTGGTCTCCGCGGTCGCACGTGGCCAGCATCGCAAACAACAAAGCTTCGGAGCCTCCGGTCGTCACGATGATCTGCTCGGGAGTCAGCGGACCCGTACCGTGTTCGCTGTAAAACTCAGCCAAACGCGAACGATAGCTGGCAATTCCTGCGGAATGCGTATACTCGATAACTTGGGTATCCAACGACCGGATGGCCTGAAGGGCCACCTCCGGCGTACGGATGTCGGGTTGTCCGATATTGAGGTGATAGACCTTGGTTCCACGGGCTTTGGCAGCATCGGCATAGGGAACGAGTTTGCGGATGGGCGACGGTGGAACGGCAAGGCCGGTATGCGATATCTTGGGCATAAAAGGGCAAAATGGGTACGTAAACAACCCCCGGAATACAATAAAGCAAAACCCGGGTGTCCAAAGATAGTGATTTTACTTATATTTGCTAATTCTTAGCATCCTTTCGATACGGCACACAAACAGCCGCCCACCGGCCGATAAACCACGCCCGGACGATGGTCAGGTGTCCTTTCGTTGACCTATAAAACCACTGCATACCATGAACAAAGCCATTAAATTCATACCCAACCTCCTTACCTTGTTGAACCTGGCCTCGGGCTGTATCGCCACCGTGATGGCCCTGTGGGGAAAATTCGACATGGCCTTCTGGATGGTGGTGATCGCTGCCGTGTTCGATTTCTCCGACGGATTCGCCGCCCGCGCCCTGAAAGCCTATTCGCCGATGGGAAAAGAGCTCGACTCGCTGGCCGACATGGTCAGTTTCGGCGTGGCTCCGTCGATGGCCATGTTCACTTTGCTGCAAGGCAAGGGGCTGGAGTGGACGTGGGCCGCTTTGGCTTTCGTATTGGCGATGTTCTCGGCCCTCAGGCTCGCCAAATTCAATATCGACGAACGGCAAAGCGAAGAATTCCTCGGACTTCCGACCCCGGCTTGCGCCCTGTTTTTCGTTTCGCTGGGGGGCATATTCGGCATGACCACATTACTCAGCAGCCCGGTTTTTCTATTCTCGGCCATTGCCGTGTTCTCGCTGCTAATGGTGTCTGACATCCCCATGTTCGCGCTGAAATTCAAGAGTTTTAAATGGCAGGGCAACGAGTTGCGCTACTGCTTCCTGATCTTTTGTCTTCTTACCTTCGGCCTTCTTGCCTGTCCGATCGCCTTCACCATCCATTGGGCCGTCGTATTGATTATCCCGACCTACATTCTGATTTCCATCGTAAGGGCCCTGATCCTCGGGGGCCGAAAAACTGCAGAGTAAAATCCCCGGCGCCGGACTTGTTGACAGCCTGTTAACATCTTCGGAGCCAACAGGAACGCATATTTCGCAAAAAACACTACCTTTGCAGCGCTCACAATGCGGCCTTGCGCCGCAGTGCAGATGGTAATCAACCGCTCCACACATAGCCACATCCGCCGATCGTTGCGGAACCTCGCAGGACTGCTGTCGTTGACGGCCGCCCTATTCTTTTTTTCCCCAGCCGCCCAGGCGCAGGGCACCATCCGCTATCCGTACGACAACAGCATGACCAACCGCTCGGGCCAACTGCCCGGGCTTGGCCTCCCGCAATACGACGAAAACGGCCAGCTCATCGACCCCAATGCCCCGCCGGAGCAGGACACCGTCCCGAAAAAACCACGCAAACCGCGTAAACCCCTCGAATCCTTCTACTTCGACGATTCCACCCGCCAGAATCCCATCTTTTCGTGGAGCGTCAACCTCGAAACCAACGACGTCACCCTGCACGATGTCGACACCCTGCTGTCCGGCTACGAAGTCGATTACCCGTTCCTGAAACAGGACATAGGCAGCGCCTCGCTCGGCAACCTCGGCGGCGCCACCATCCCGCTACGCTACATCGACAGGCCGCAGATTATCAATTTCGAATTCGTCAAAGCCTGGCGGGCCTACCAAAAAAGGCCCGAGGACATCCGGTTCTACAATGCCCGGATGCCTTATACCAACATATCCTATGAAATGTCGGGGCAACGCGCCTTCGAAGAGAGCCTTTTCCACATCATCCTCTCGCAAAACATCTCGCCCTCGACTAGCGTCAACATCGACTACCACGCCGACGGAACCAAAGGCTCCTACACCAACCAGAAGGCGATGGACAAAAACTTCTCGGCCAACTTCGCCCACACCGGCAAGCGCTACGCCATCCACGCCGGATACATTTACAACACCGGCAACATCAACGAAAACGGCGGAGTGCAGAATCCGGCCGACGTGCGGGACACCCTCTTCAAACAAGCCAACAACATCCCCGTCAACCTGACCAAGGCCAACAACCTCTACAAAGGCAACACCTTCTACCTGACCCAGTCGTACGCCCAACCCCTGCGCCGCCAGAAGCAGTCTGAGCTCACTATCTCCGAGATCCCCTCGATCTTCTTCGGTAACTCAATCGAATACACGACCTACAAGAAAACGTACACCGACACTACTTCCACGTTCTACGACAACTACTACATCGACCCGCTAAACACGCGCGATTCAGTGCACGAAGCGCTGGCCGACATTCGCTTTTTCGTCCGCGTACAGCCCTACAGTCGCACCGGGGTGCTTGGCATCGTCACCGGCGGCGTAGGTGCCGAACTGAACAACTACCACATCGATATTCCCGCCGCTTATGCAGGGGCTTACAACTTCGGAGGCAAGACCTCCGACAATTCCTATTTCCTCTACGGCAACGCCACGGGTGCAGTAAGCCGCTATGTCCACTGGGAGGCCGACGGGCAGTTCTACTTCGCCGGCCACCACATGGGCGACTTCGAACTCGGCGGGCAACTTTCGTTAAGCGCCTACATCCGGCAGCAGCCGCTCACCCTGACCGGCGCGATCCGCATCACCAACGAAACTCCCGAGTTCTGGCAAGAGAACTACTTCTCGAACCACTACGCCTGGCAACTCGACCTCTCCCGCGAACAATCCACCACCTTCAGCGCCTCGCTCACCATGCCCTCACGCGGGCTTGAGCTTGGAGCCAACTACCAGGTGGTCAACAACCGCGTCTACTACGGGCCCAATGTGGTGCCGCTCCAATACGGCTCGGCGCTCAACATGCTCGACATCTACCTGCGCAAAGACTTCAAACTGGGCATTTTCCGCCTGAACCACCGTATACTGATGCAGTGGAGCTCGAATCAGGAAGTGGCCCCCGCGCCTTTGCTTTCAGCCTACCTCTCCTACTACCTCGACATTCCCGTGGTACGCGACGTACTGCAAATCCAGCTCGGGGTGGACTGCCGCTACAACACCGAATACTACGCCTACGCCTACGACCCCGCCCTCGGGCAATTCTACACCCAACAGAACGAAAAGCTGGGCAACTACCCCTACCTCGACGCCTTCGTCTCCGCCAAATGGAAACGCGCGCGCTTCATGATCAAGGGGCAACACTGGAACCAGAACCTCTTCGGAGACAACAACTACTTCCAGGTAGTCAACTATCCGCAAAACCGGACTATGTTGAAATTTGCCATATCGTGGTCCTTCTACGATTAAATTGGCACGAAATCTGATCAAGGAAGATCATTATTGAATTTTAGGGTCGACGGAGAGATGGCTTTTCGAGCGTTTGCGACCCGCCCTAAAAAACAACATATGAGACATAGAATAAAGCAGGTGCTCGTCATGCTCGCCATGATCACAGCCACTGACTTTGTATTGGTAAGCTGCTCGTCGCGGGGCGACCTTTCGCTGAGCCCTTCGGTCGCAGACATCGACGCCGCATCGTGCGGACCCATCTCGCCCTATGACCAGCTCATGCGGGCTATAGGGGCCAAAGAAAACATCGACTGGCGCCTGCTGGCCGCCATCGCGTACCAGGAATCCCGCTTCACCCCCGAAATTCGGTCGCACCGCGGGGCCAAAGGACTGATGCAAATCACGTCCAAGACCGCCCGGGCATTCGACACCGATCCCGACCTGCTCAACGACCCGGCCGTCAACATTACCGTAGCCGTGAAATTGCTGAAACATATCGACTCTTCGCTGCGCTTCAGTTCCTCGACTTCGCCCGACGACCGTCTGAAAATTACCCTCGCCTGCTACAACGGCGGCATCGGGCACATCTACGATGCCCGGCGCCTGGCCGCCAAACAAGGTGCAAACTACAACTCATGGGCCTCGTTGCGCGACTATGTCACCATGAAAGGTACCGACGAATGGGTCGGCGACGAAAGTATACGCAACGGCAGCTTTCTGGGGCACGAAACCGTGGCCTTCGTCGACAAAGTAATGAATACCTATCGTAAATACTGCGAAAACTACATCTAACCCCGGCTCATAAAAATGGGCGGTATATAAAAAGAGGCGGCGCATGATTGTTTCATGCGCCGCCTTTTCTGTTTTCTATAAAATGTAAGACACCTTACACTCCCCGGCAACGGGCTACAACAAATCCTTCCCGATGTCGCGCCGGCAATACATTCCCTCGTAAGAGAGTTGCCCGATAGTCCGGTAAGATTGTGCGGCGGCAGCTTCTATGCCCTCGTCCGAAAGCGAAGTTACAGCCAGTACACGGCCTCCGGCAGTGACCACACTACCGGCCTTCACGGCCGTACCGGCATGGAATACCACGCTGTCGACAGGGATCCGGCCAATGGGAAGTCCGGCTTCGGGCAGTCCGCCGATCTCGTATCCTTTTGCGAAATCGCCCGGATAACCGCCCGACACGCAGACTACCGTCACCGCCGTCGAGGGGGTCACCTCAAAGGTCTTCTCGGCAAGGATACCGTGCGCCAGCCCTTCGAGCAACTCGACCACATCGGAAGTGATACGCGGGAAAACCACCTCGGTTTCGGGGTCGCCCATCCGCACGTTATATTCGATCACATAAGGGTCGCCGCCGCAGTTCATCAGGCCGATGAACACGAAGCCCGTATAATCGAGCCCGTCGGTTTCGATACCTTTGACCGTCGGTTCGACGATGCGCGTACGCACCTTCTCCATAAACGCCGCGTCGGCAAAAGACACCGGAGAGACGGCTCCCATACCGCCGGTATTGAGGCCCGTGTCGCCTTCGCCCACGCGTTTGTAGTCTTTCGCTTCGGGCAGTATTTTATAGCTGCGGCCATCAGTGGCCACGAACACAGAAAGTTCGATACCGTGGAGATACTCCTCGATCACGACCCGCTCCGACGCCGCGCCGAACTTGCCGCCGAGCATCTCGCGGAGCTCATTCTCCGCCCCGGCCAGCGTATCGAGGATCAGTACGCCCTTTCCGGCGGCCAACCCGTCGGCCTTCAATACATAAGGGGGCTTCAACGACTTCAGAAAGGTAATGCCCTCGTCGATATTCCCGGCAGTCACCGCCATATAGCGTGCAGTCGGGATGCCATGCCGGGCCATAAAAGCTTTGGCGAACTCTTTGCTCCCTTCAAGGCGAGCCGCCTCGGCAGCAGGCCCCACCACAGGGATATGCCGCACTTCGGGATCGCCGAGGAAATAGTCCTTCAGGCCCCCCACCAGCGGTTGCTCGGGCCCCACGACCACCATATTGATGTTGTTGTTCAGCGCAAACTGCTTAAGGGCGGCAAAGTTCATCACCTCGATGTCCACGTTCGTAGCACACGATACCGTTCCGGCATTCCCGGGGGCGACATATAATTTTTCGAGGCGCGGGCTCTGGGCAATTTTCCAGGCGATGGCATGTTCGCGGCCTCCGCTGCCTACCAGCAGGATATTGATTTTCTCGGGTAAATTCATTCTCTAAGATTACTTCGGATTTCGTTTTGATTACCGCGCAAAGATAGCTAAATTTGATGCCAATAAAATTACCCGACGTGCTAATTAGCAAAGGCACGGCCATCACGGACAGTGAGTGCCGAGCACGAAAAACGACGAATAAATTTCAATCTCTAACCCCATGAAGAAAAAGATACTCCTGCCTATCCTCGCATTTTTCGCTTACGTAACGCCCGTGCATGCCGACGAAGGCATGTGGTTACTGCCTTTTATCGAACAGATGAACATGCAGGCCATGAAAAAAGCGGGCCTCAAACTCAAAGCCTCGGACATCTACAACACCGGCGGCACTTCGCTCAAAGACGCCATCGTGATCTTCGGAGGCGGCTGCACCGGCGAAATCGTGTCGCCCAACGGGCTGCTGCTCACCAACCACCACTGCGGCTACGATGCCATCCAGCAACACAGCAGCGTCGAACACGACTACCTGCGCGACGGCTTCTGGGCCATGTCGCAGCAGGAAGAACTGCCTACGCCCGGCCTCGCCGTAACCTTCATCCGCGAGATCCGCGACGTGACCGCCGAAGTACTCAAAGGTGTCGCAACCGATATGGACGGCAAACAACGCGACTCGATCATCGCGGTAAACGTAAAGACTCTTACAACCCCTTATCTCGAAAGCAAAGAGAACAAAGCAAAATCCATCAGCGCATACATAACCCCAATGTTCGCCGGCAACCAATACCTGCTGTTCGTCACCCAGCGCTACAACGACGTGCGCATGGTGGGCGCTCCGCCCTCGTCGATCGGCAAGTTCGGCGGCGACACCGACAACTGGATGTGGCCCCGCCACACCGGCGACTTCTCGGTTTTCCGTGTCTACGCCGATAAAGACGGCAACCCCGCCAACTACTCGGCCGACAACGTGCCGTTGAATACCCCGAAATTCCTCGAAGTATCGCTCAAAGGCGTGAAAGAGGGCGACTTCTCGATGATCATGGGCTTCCCCGGGCGCACCAACCGCTACATGACCTCGTGGGAGATCGACCAGGTACTCGGCCAGGACAACCCTATCCGAATCTTCGTGCGCGGCGAACGCCAGGCCATTCTTTGGGAAGACATGATGGCCGATCAAGGGGTACGCATCATGTATTCGAGCATCTATGCCCGCTCGGCCAACTACTGGAAAAATTCGATCGGTATGACCCGCGGCCTGCGCCGCCTCGACGTCAAAGGTAAAAAAGAGGCCCAGCAACAGGAATTCATCGACTGGGTGAACGCCTCGGCCGAACGTAAACAGCTTTACGGCCAAGCGCTCCCCATGATCCAACAAGCCGTGACCGGACGCTGCCCGGCAGCCTCCACCATGCAATGGATAAACGAAGCGTTGCTGAACTCGATTCCTCCACTTGTTGTCACACGTGCTTACAGCAGCTCGCTATTGAGTGCGAACTCCAACACAAGCGATTCTATAACGAAAGTGGTCCTAACACAAGTGGGAAAAAATGTGTTCAAAAACTACAATCCCGCCACCGAACGCAAAGTATTGGCCCGCATGTTGCAAGTCTTCGTCGACAGCGTAGCCGTTGCCGACCGCCCGACAGCCCTGCAAAAGATCAATTCGACCGACGTTCCTGCATTTGCCGCTTATTTGTCCGACAGTTCGCTGTTCACCTGCCCGCAACGCTATTTCGACGCCCTCGAAAAGTTCGACCGCCAACAATGGCTCAACGATCCGATGGCCACACTGGGTGCTTCGATCAGCATAAAACTCAATGAACTAACAGCCGCACAATCCCCCTATGCCCAGCAATTCGCCACCGGCCAACGCCTTTGGGAAGCCGGCCTGATGGAGATGAACAACTACGGCAAGCCCGGCGGTAAAGCTATGGCCCCCGACGCCAACTTCACCCTGCGCCTCACCTATGGCAACGTACTCTCCTACTGGCCCGCCGACGCCAACTTCTACAACTATTTCACCACGCTGGGCGGCGTGATCGCCAAGAAAGACAACGCCAACCCCGAATTCGTAGTGCCCGACCGTCTGGTGGAACTTTACCGCAGCCGCAACTACGGCCCGTATGCCGTGACCACCACAATCAACGGCGTACCCAAAAGCACCGATGTCCCGGTGGGCCTGCTTTCGAACAACGACATCACCGGAGGCAACTCCGGCAGCCCCATCATGGACGCCTACGGGCGCCTGATCGGCCTGGCCTTCGATGGCAACTGGGAAGCCATGAGCGGCGACATCGCCTTCGAGCCCGACCTGCAACGTACCATCTCGGTCGACATCCGCTATGTGCTATTCATCATCGACAAATACGCCGGATGCACCCGCCTGATCGACGAAATGACGATCGTAAAATAATCCTATCCCTTGCCGGATGCCGGACAAACATGCCGACGTCCGAACAGGCCACCGGAGATAACCCAACACATAAGGTTCCACATAATGATCAACCCGAAAGACATAAACTCCGTCGTGGAACGGGCTAAGACCACAGCCGAAGCGCTACTCTCCTCGGGAGAAAGCGCCAACGCCCTGCGTACCTGCCTCGCCTGCACCGACTACACCACCCTCAAAGAGACCGACACCCCGGCCTCGGTAACAGCACTGGCCAAAGAGGCGCTTGCGCTTGCCGGCTGCGGCCTGCCTCCGGTCGCTTCGGTATGCGTCTACCCGTCGCTGGTCGATGCCGCCGGTGTGGCACTCGGCGACTCCGAGATCGGCATCACGGCCGTATGCGGAGGGTTCCCCTCGGGACAGACCTACGCAGAGGTGAAAGTACTCGAATGTGCCATGGCCGTCGAGAACGGCGCCGATGAGGTCGACATCGTGATCAACGTCGGGGCAATCCTCTCGGGCGAATACGACATCGCCCGCAGCGAGATAGAAATGATCCGGCAGGAGCTCGGCGACGACGCCCTGCTGAAAGTGATCCTTGAAACCGGATCGCTCGGATCGTCCGAGACCATAGCCAAAGCAGCCACCATCGCCCTGGAGGCCGGGGCCGACTTCATCAAGACCTCGACCGGGAAAACCCCGGTCTCGGCCACCCCCGAAGCCGCCGCGGTCATGTGCCGGGCGCTCGAAGCCTTCCTCAAGTCCACCGGCCAGCGAAAAGGGATCAAAGTCGCGGGCGGCATCAAGACCCCCGGCGACGCCCTACTCTACTATTGTATCGTACGCGAAACGCTGGGCGAAGCGTGGCTCAACCCGCAACTGTTCCGCATCGGCGCCAGCGATCTGGTCAAAAACATCGAAGCCGCACTGGCATAACCGAGTTCATACCCAACACACGAACGAGACCACACCGGAATCAGCCCCGTATAACCGAGGCTATATTTGCACCATGGGAAAAGAGAAACACACAGGCACAGCACACGAACGCATCTACTTCAGGCTCGACAAGCGCACCCGCTGGATGTCGCTGCTGATCCTGCTGGTAGTCGGCGCGGGCATCGCCCTGTTGTTCTACGTTTCGGGCGCCAGTTACCTGCCCGCGTGGTTTTCGGCCCTGATCGGGGCAGTGGTCCTGTTGGCGCTGATCTCGATCCCCCGCTTCATGCACATATCGCCGCACTCGCTCGAAATACACTGCACGCTGGAACTGGCTAAAATATCGTTCGGCGAAATCAAAAGTATGCGTTACCTCGAACCCTCGGACATGCGCTACTGCTTTCCGCTGACAGGCGTCTACGGGTTCTTCGGCTATTTCGGCTACTACGTCAATCCCCGTACCCGCCGCATATTCAAAGTCTACGGTGGACAATGGCGTAATTTCGTGATGATCGAAACCATCTATGACCAGCAGATTGTAATCTGCTGCCCCGACGGCATATCGCTCATCGCCGAGATCGAGAAATACACTCATTAGCGCGCCATGGATCTCGACCTTACCCGCCAGAGCCTGCTGAAGACCGTCTTCTATTTCCTGATCCTCACGACCATATTCTGGGGCGTCGAATTCTTCCAGCCCACACGCGAAGGATTGGCCGGATTGGCCTCCGTGCCGTTGTCGGACCAAGCCCCGCAAATGGGGCTGGGGACCCTGATCAACGACTTCATCGCCGGGTTCCCCGTTCTTGGGATTCTCCTTTCATCGCTACTGGTCTTCGTCAACTCGTTCCTGGTGACCCGGATCATCATCCGCAACGTCATTTTCCTTGAGCGTACCTACATGCCGGCCATCGTCTACCTGCTCATCAGTTCCGGCTACTACAACTCGTACATGAGTTTCCTGCCCTTATCAGCCGCCCTGCTCATGCTCATCGGTATATCGTCGATATTCCGCAGCGCCGACGTCAAGAGACTAGCCTCGGGGCACTACCTGGCCAGCGGTTTTGCCTTCGGAGTGGCCGGGATACTCTATGCGCCTGCCCTGCTATTCGTCATATTGCTTTTCATCGGCCTGCTACAGTTCCGCCTGTTCGACCTCCGCGAATGGGTCTCGGCCATCGCAGGATGGGGACTTCCGGCCTTCTTTTACGCCTACATCGTATGGCTGGCGGGCGGTGAATTCACGGCCATCTTTTCTGAAGCCAAAGAAGCTTTGCTGACCTTCACCCCCCTGCCATCCCTAAAGCTGATATCCATTTTCGAATGGGTATTTATCGGTTGCGTGGGCGTGATGCTGCTCCTTTCGCTTTGGGCTTTCGCTACCCGGCGCAACAGCTACAAGGCAAAGCCCAAGAAGACCTATCTCTTTTTCATCTGGATGCTCATGGTTGCCGGAGCCGTCATGACCTTCGCCCCGTGCCATTCGCTCTACCAGCTCCCGCTCGTGGCCATTCCGCTGGCCGTGATCATACCGACCTATGCCAACCGGCGAAAGCTCAACTTCGTGGCCGGATTTACCTACACACTGATGATCGGCTGCGCCGTCGTCATCCACTTGTTACCCCTGTTCTTATAACCGTTATCCGCATGTCACAACAGCACCTCAGAACCGCACTGATCACCGGAGCCACCTCGGGCATCGGCGAAGCCACAGCCCGCCGCCTGGCCCGGAGCGGCAATTACAGGCTCATCCTGACCGGAAGGCGCAGCCACAGGCTCGAAACCCTGAAACGATCGCTGTCGGCGGATTATGGATGCGACATACTGGCCCTGGTTTTCGATGTCCGTATCCGCTCCGCGGTCGAGGCCGCGCTGGAAGGGCTCGACCCCGAATGGCGGGAAATCGACGTGCTGGTCAACAATGCCGGACTGGCCGCCGGACTTTCCCATGTCGACAAAGACGATCCCGAAAACTGGGAACGCATGATCGACACCAACATCAAAGGACTACTCTACGTGAGCCGCTCCGTGGCCGGGCGTATGATCGCGAGCGGCCGTGGCGGGCACATCATCAACATAGGCTCCATCGCCGGGGTGCAAGTCTACGAAAACGGGGCCGTCTATTGTGCCTCGAAACACGCCGTGCATGCCCTGTCGCAGGGGATGCGCGAGGACTTCCTCGGGCATGGCATCCGGGTGAGCGAGGTGCGTCCGGGGATGACCGAAACCGAATTCTCGCTGGTTCGGTTCGCCGGCGATACTGTCCGCGCCCATTCGGTGTACGAAGGCGTCGAAGCCCTTACCGGCGACGACATCGCCCGCACCATCGAGTGGATCCTCGCGCAGCCTTCCCACGTCTGCATCAACGACATCGAGATCACCCCAACGCAACAGGCCAATGCCTACTACACGTTCCGGAAGCCGCAGGGTTAGTCCGTAGAAATTCGTTATGCTTATATCTGCAATCCCTGTGTCTTATACCCTTTGTTTTCGAGGGATTGTTTTTGCATATACCCGGATCGCGTGAGGCGATCCCTTCGGTCTGCCGCCGTCGGCAGATCGAAGGGGTATATTGCAGATAAGCATAAAATTCATACCTTGCATCCATCAATCGTTGTCATGAAAAACTTCCTGTTCATCCCGCTCTTGTGCTTTTTGATGGCTGTCCCTGCCGCCAACGCCAAGAAAAAGATCATTTACGTCACCGCATCGGAAACGAAAGCCGACAGTACCGCTACAACCAGACTCCCGCGGTTCAAGGAGTCCGAAAGCATCGCCGCCTTCAAAGCCTGGGCCATCAGCCAGATCGAGTACCCGCAAACGCTGATCCGGGAACGGATCGGAGGCCGGGTGGTCGCCAGTTTCACGGTGCGTGCCGACGGCAAACTGCGCAACTTCGAGATTCTCGAATCCCCACACCAACTACTTTCCGACGAAGTCCGCCGGGTAGTATTGGCCTCCGGGCGACACTGGGAGCCCGGGCTCAACGAAGGAGTATTTAGCGATTGCCAGGTGACCGTTCCATTCGACTTCGACCTCCATTCCTCCAAATCCAAGGCCGAGCGCCGCATCGAAGCCGAAACGCCACGGGAACCCGAGAAAACTTACGATCCGTACGTATTCTTATAGTCTCCGCGGGCCCGAGTCCCTTGCCGATTGATATGAGGAAAAGTCTTATATTTGCATCCACAACCAAACCCGATCTGCCTATGAAACAAACCCGCTAGACTCACACTGACCAAATCCATTTTCTGCTATTATTTAGCAGGAAATCAACATAAAAAGCGTTAGCTTTCTTCTTGCTTCTGAAACTTAGGAACTTTCAAAGCAGCCAAGAGTAAAGCGTAAACGCTCACGTTATTTATACACGTGGGCTTTACTCTATTATTTGGCTGCAATGGTTTCCTAAGACCTCAGAAGCAAGTAAGACGGTACTGGCCCACGTTTTTTATGCGCCTATGCGAGGCATAGGTTGAATCGATGGGCTAACAACCATCGCCAAAGCGGCCAGAAAAACCTAAGAAAAACCCTAATGTCCGCACAAGGGCGGACGTAAAACAAAACCCGAAATGAAAAAATCATTAATGGCTCTGATTGCTGTAGTTTGTTTTAGCATGAGTGCAAATGCTGGTGTTGTATTTCGCTCTCAGCAATCTGTTTGTTCAGGTAATGAACAAATAATCTTTAAAAGCAATGGCGCTGTCCAAATATGGACAAACTCCACATTGCAATATTCAGGAACATACACTATCGAAGGTAACATCATTATCATGTCCGTCGAGGGTGGAGAATTTCGCGCAAAAGCAGAAATGAATGATAGTAAAACCAGTTTATGGAATCTGACTTTTAATAACGTCAAATATCTCTCTTGCAGACAATAGTCTTGCAAGCATATCATACTAATAGGGCGTGGGGTATAATCTACGCCCTATTATCGATAGGCTGATTTCAACCCACACAAATGCTGCAGCTACACAGAAATTTATGTATCTCTCTTAGTCTGCTTATACTGGGAGGTTTGATTTACCTTACCTGTAGGCAAGAGATATTGTTTTTATCTGTGTTTGGGAAAGATTTCTTAGACATCTTCAAAATAAACATCAAGTATGATGGAAATATCTTTGTCTATTTTTTCTTGTTTTGCCTGCCAGACATGTTGTGGTATATGTCCCTTCTTATCTTTCAGATGCAATTCTACAACAAGACAAACATCAGTAGCAGGCTATTTCTTGGCGCTGCCATTGTTTCTCCATTTATAATCGAGTGCCTACAATATTTGAATGTACTTGCCGGAACTTTTGACCTGGTGGATATTTGCGCTTACCTACTAACATTGGTTGTTTTCTATGTATTAGCCAAACTGTATCTGATAAAAACCAATTAACACTTTAACACAATGAGAAAAAAATCAATAAAAAGAATTACGCTTCAATTTCTCGTATTAGTAAGTTTCGTAACTCTTGCTGCGGGAAGCGGCGGGACAGAGAAAGCTACTGTTGATCTGCGCGGTGCCGCCGTTGGTGGTACTGCAGGGTATTATGGATATACATACATAGGTACCGCTTCGTCGGAATCACAAGCCATTGACTTAGCAACAAGGAAAGGGTATAGCGGCGGGTATGTTTGGGATTCAAACAATGGTGCCGTTTATGCCAAATAAAAGACTTGCATAATCACAAACCTATACTATAGAAGCAGTAACCCCTGGGCATATATTATTATGGCCAGGGGTTTTGTTATATACGTAGCCGGCTTGAACGAAAATCGTACCTATCCTGTGTTTGGAAAAGCCCCATCCTGCAAAAGAAGGCCGCAAGTCTTTCGATCTGCGGCCCGCGGCCTGTGCCTGAATAAAAAGAGGGCCTGTCGTGTTGAATAGGCCCTGCAATAAAAGAGCCCCGCCTGTTGGGGCGGGGCTCTGAGGGGGCGGCGACCTACTCTCCCACGATTTCTCGCAGTACCATCGGCGCTGGCAGGCTTAACTTCTCTGTTCGGAATGGGAAGAGGTGGGACCCTGTCGCTATTGCCACCTAACATGTACACGTGACGCATCCGAA
>JAVBMY010000011.1:0-25084 GCA_031551865.1 Rikenella sp.
CTCATCTTCTTTCCAACTATCGTCCGGCGCTTTTAGTACTGCAATGAGCGGGAGGGGAGGACTGCTTCGTCGCGATGCTTTTCGCAATGACGGGGGAGAGCTGTGTATATTTTTGGTATCCCCCCCCCCTGCGGCTGTGGACTAATCCATTTTGAGTACCGCCAGGAACGCCTCTTGCGGCACCTCGACGTTGCCCACCTGGCGCATGCGTTTTTTTCCTTTTTTCTGTTTTTCGAGCAGCTTGCGTTTGCGCGATATGTCGCCGCCATAACACTTGGCGGTCACGTCCTTGCGCACGGCTTTTACGGTTTCGCGGGCGATGATCTTGGCGCCGATGGCCGCCTGGATCGCGATGTCGAACTGCTGGCGCGGGATCAGCTCCTTGAGCTTTTCGCACATCTTGCGCCCGAAGTCATAGGCGTGGTCGTAGTAGATCAGCGACGAGAGCGCGTCGACCGGCTCGCCGTTGAGCAGGATGTCGAGTTTCGAGAGCTTCGAGGGGCGGAAGTCCGTCAGGTGGTAGTCGAACGAGGCGTAGCCGCGCGACACACTCTTCAGTTTGTCGTAAAAGTCGAACACGATCTCGGCCAGCGGCATATCAAAGTTCACCTCGACGCGGTCGGTGGTGATGAACGTCTGGTTGCGGAGCTCGCCGCGCTTGTCGATGCAGAGTTTCATCACCGAGCCCAGGTATTCGGTCTTGGTGATGATCTGGGCCAGGATATAAGGTTCCTCGATGCGGTCGATCAGCGTGGGGGCGGGCAGTCCCGAGGGGTTGTGCACCTGCACCACTTCGTCTTTGGTGGTAAATACCTTGTAGGATACGTTGGGCACGGTGGTGATCACGTCCATGTCGAACTCGCGGTACAGGCGCTCCTGGATGATCTCCATGTGGAGCAGGCCCAGGAATCCGCACCGGAACCCGAAACCGAGCGCCAGCGATGATTCGGGCTCGTAGGTGAGCGAGGCGTCGTTGAGCTTGAGTTTTTCGAGCGAGGCGCGCAGCTCTTCGTATTCGCTGCTGTCGGTGGGGTAGATCCCGGCGAAGACCATCGGCTTGACGTCTTCGAACCCGGCGATGGCTTCGGAACAGGGGCGTTCGGCCGAAGTGATGGTGTCGCCCACCTTGACTTCCGACGAGTTCTTGATGCCCGAGATGATATAGCCCACGTCGCCCGCGCGGATCTCGTCGCGGGGCACCATCTTGAGCTTCAGCACGCCCACTTCGTCGGCTTCGTAGGTGCCGCCGGTGCTGAAGAATTTCACTTTGTCGCCTTTGCGGATCACGCCGTTCTTCACCCGGAAGTAGGCGATGATGCCGCGGAACGAGTTGAATACGGAGTCGAAGATGAGCGCTTGCAGGGGCTCATCCTCGCTCCCCTTGGGGGCGGGGATGCGCTCGACGATGGCGTGCAGGATATCTTCGACGCCGACGCCGGTCTTGCCGCTGGCTTCGATGATCTCTTCGCGTTTGCAGCCGAGCATGTCGACGATCTGGTCTTTCACTTCGTCGATCATGGCGGCGTCCATGTCGATCTTGTTCAGCACGGGGATGATTTCAAGATCATTGCCCAGCGCGAGGTAGAGGTTCGAAATGGTCTGCGCCTGGATGCCCTGGGTGGCATCGACCACCAGCAATGCCCCTTCGCACGAGGCGATGGCCCGGGATACTTCGTAGGAAAAGTCGACGTGGCCGGGAGTGTCGATCAGGTTGAGGGTGTATTTTTGGCCTTCCTCGGCGTAGTCCATCTGAATGGCGTGGCTCTTGATGGTGATGCCTTTCTCCTGCTCCAGATCCATGCTGTCCAATACCTGGGCGTGCAGGTCGCGCTCGCTCACGGTCTTGGTGTATTCCAACAGCCGGTCGGCAAGCGTACTCTTACCGTGGTCGATGTGGGCTATAATGCAAAAATTCCGTATGTTTTTCATCGCTGCAAAAGTACTCTTTTTTACGTTATCTTTGTTGATAGCGTTCGAGGGTATTGCGCTCGCCGCGCGGGCGTGCTTTTCTTGGTTCTTCTTTTTCAAAAGAAGAACGATAACAGCATGCCAATCATAAAAATACAGATAGGATGATAGCGGAATCGGAATTGATCATAAATCCCGACGGATCGGTGTTCCATTTGCACCTCAGGCCCGGCGAGTTGGCCGACACAGTGTTGTTGGTGGGCGATCCGGGGCGGAGCGAGATGATCGCCCGGGAATACTTCGACCGCACCGAAGTGGCCGTAGAGAGCCGCGAATTTTGCAGCCGGACGGGCTGGGTCGGCGGTACCCGGCTGAGCGTCGTGTCGACAGGCATCGGGTGCGACAACATCGACATTGTGATGACCGAACTCGACGCGCTGGTGAATGTCGATTTTGCCACCCGCGAGGTACGTCCGGAGCCGAAGAGCCTGCGTATCCTGAGGCTCGGCACCAGCGGTGGCCTGCAGCCCGATATTCAGATCGGCGACATCGTGGCCTCGGCCATCAGCGGCGGTGCCGACGGCGTGGCCAACTTTTATGCCGGGATCGACCGCGTGCGCAACGCCCCGATAGAAGAGGCCTTCGTGGCGCAAACCCGATGGGGGGCGCGTTTGGCCCGTCCCTATTTCGTGCACAACTCGGCCGAACTGCTCGGCCTGTTCCGCGGCAGTGCCGTCGAGGGGTTGACCTTGTCGGCCATCGGGTTTTACGGCCCGCAGGGCAGGGTGGTGCGCCTTCCGCTCGCTGACGAGAAATTCCTCGACCGTATCGAAGCCTTCCGGTATCGGCCTGTTGGTGGTAGCGGGCAGGATATCTGCGTGACCAACTTCGAAATGGAGAGCTCGGCCATCGCCGCCCTCTCTGCCCTGCTCGGGCACGAAGCCCTCACGCTCTGTACCATCATCGCCCAGCGCAACAGCGGCCAGGGCAAGCCCGACTACCAGCGGCAGGTGCGCCAAATGGTGGAACTCGCCTTGCAAAAAATCGCCAAATAAACCCTATCTTTGTTCGGTGCGCCCTCTCCCTCACGTCATCCTGAAGCCCGGAGGGTTGAAGGAACTGGCTGAGCCGGGGACACAACATACACAGTTGGAGCCAGATCCTTCGGTTGGCGCCTCAGGATGACATAACGGATAGTACCGGGAATATCCGGAGCCCTCAAAATATAATCACAGAAAGCGTTCAGAAACAAATTACGAAAACCCCACATACGACGATGAAATTCATAATCTCCAGCTCCCTGCTTTCGAGCAACCTGCAATCGATCGGCAAAGTGATCAGCAGCAAGAACACCCTCCCGATCCTCGACTATTTCCTGTTCGAGCTCAAAGGCAAATCTCTGAAGATCACCGCCTCAGACCTCGAAACCACCCTCGTGTCGACCCTCGAAGTCGACAATCAGGACGGTGCCGGCATCGTGGCCGTTCCCGCGCGCCGCATCACCGAATCCATCAAGGAATTTTCCGACCAGCCCCTCACCATCTCGATCGACAAAGAGAGCTGGGAGATCACCATCAGCTGGAAAACCGGCAAGCTCAGCATCCCCGGCATCACCGGCGTGGGCTATCCCGAACTCCCCACCGTCGAGGAAGACGCCACCGCTTTCGAACTCACCTCGGCCCAGCTGCTCGACGGCATCAACCAGACCCACTTCGCCACCGCCGACAACGAACTGCGCCCCGTGATGAACGGCATCAACGTGGTGCTCTCGCCCAAAGGCATCACCTTCGTGGCCACCGACGCCCACCGCCTGGCTATGCTTCAGGACGCGAGCGTCAAGAGCGCCAAAGAGGCTTCGTTCATCCTGCCCAAGAAGCCCGCGCTGCTACTCCGTAGCCTGCTCGGGAGCGGCGACGAACAGATCGGCGTCACCTTCGACAGCAAGAACGCCATCTTCAAGCTGCCGTCCAATACCATCGTCTGCCGTCTGATCGAAGGCGCCTACCCCAATTACAACGCCGTCATCCCCAAGAATAACCCCAACAAACTGCTCATCGACCGTGCCGAACTGCTCGGTGCCATCCGCCGCGTGTCGGTCTGTTCGAACCAGACGCACCAGCTCATCAAACTTGCCCTTTCCGGCGGCAACCTCCAGCTCTCGGCCCAAGACCTCGACTACTCGGCCTCGGCCGAAGACAACCTGGCCTGCAACTACGAGGGCGACACGATCGAAATCGGTTTCCGTTCGAGCTTCCTGGTCGACCTGCTGAGCAACATCCACTCGGCCGAGGTTTCGGTCGAACTGGCCGATGCTACCCGCCCGGGGCTCTTTTTCCCCTCGGGTGAAGAGGAAACCAAAGGCCGCTCGGTGCTCATGCTGCTTATGCCGATGATGCTGAATAACTAAGTGCATACCCGCACGAGGGATTAGCCGCCACCTGATAAAGAAGCACCCACCCGCACCCGGCGAGGCGTCGAAGACGCCTGCGGGTGGGTGCTCGGCCTCGCTAAGCACGCTTCCCGCGTGCCGCTCGGCCCCAAAGCCCGGAGAAATACGGCCGCCATTAGGCAGCCGTCACCAAAAATAACCAACCCCGATGAAACTGAACCTCACGCGCCCCCTCGTATTTTTCGACATCGAATCGACCGGTGTCGAGCCCGCGCGTGACCGGATCGTCGAGCTGTCACTCATCAAGATCCTGCCCGACGGCGGCGAAGAGACCAAAACCCGGCGTATCAACCCCGAGATACCCATTCCCCCCGAGGCCTCGGCGATCCACGGCATCCGCGACGAAGACGTCGCCGGCTGCCCCGCCTTCCGCCACATCGCCCGCTCGCTGGCCGAGTTCATCGAAGGGTGCGACCTGGCCGGCTACAACTCCAACAAATTCGACATCCCGCTGCTTGTCGAAGAGTTCCTGCGCGCCGGAATCCCTATTGACCTGAGCGACGTAAAATGCGTTGATGTGCAGAACATCTTTCACAAGATGGAGCAGCGCACGCTGGTGGCCGCCTACAAATTCTACTGCGGCAAAGACCTGAACGACGCCCATGCCGCCGAAGCCGACACCCGGGCCACCTACGAAGTGCTCAAGGCCCAGCTCGACCGCTACCCCGAGCTCGAAAACAACGTCGAATGGCTGGCCGGATTCTCGCGCCTGAACCGGAACCTCGACTTTGCCGGCCGCATCGTGCTCGACGCGCAGGGTCGTCCCATGTACAACTTCGGCAAACACAAAGGGCGCCTGCTGGCCGACATCTTCGACGCCGAGCTTTCGTACTACGACTGGATCATGAAAGGCGACTTTCCACTCAATACTAAACAAGTCCTTACCGACCTTTACGAACAACACAAAGCCGCCAAACGTGCCGCCTCCAACCCGCCGGTTTAGCGCCTGCGGGTCTGCCTGGATGATACTTCCGGCAGTATCCCCCCCCCTTCCCGTCCGAATCTCTCTCCCCGCTATTGCGAAAAGTTACAGACGGCCAGATACCGGGCGCCGCCGCCTGGGATCAAACCAACCGCCGAACCGGGGCCAGCCAGGCCCGCATAGAAACAATTCCCGCCCACATCACCAAACCCCAAAACCCCTGCCTTGCGTACCGTGAAAAAACTACGCCACATACCCCTTCTGCTTGCCGCTCTGGCGCTGCTGCTCCTGACCGCCGTACCGTCGTCGGACGCCCAGGTGCGCGTCACCCGTTCCGAGACCCGGATCGAAGTGAACGGCTCCCCCTATCTGCTCCACAAAGTCAACGCCGGAGAGACCCTCTATGCCATCGGCGCCGCCTACGAAGTCGCCGTTCGCGAGATCATCGCCGCCAACAGTCTCGACCCGAACGACAAACTCCGCAAAGGACAGACCCTGTTGATCCCCGTCGCCGTGCAGGCTGCCCCCGCCCCGCCCGCTACCGTTACTCCCCAGTCCGCCCCGCAGCCCGAGTCCCCGCAACCCGGCGAAGTCCCCGTTTTGGGCGACGAAGAGGAAGGCAGCGGCGAAGAACCGGCCTTCGGGCCCGAAGGTTTCGGGCCGCAAACTGCCTACGCTTCGTCGATGCGGCATATTCAGCCCGGCGCTGCGATCAACATCGCCGTGCTGCTCCCGCTCCAGGAAGGACAGGCCGCCGCCAATGCCGAAAACTTTTCGGACTTCTACCGCGGTGTACTGATGGGCCTCGACGCCCTCAAGAAACGGGGCGTCAGCACCAATACCCGCTTCATGAATACCGGTGCCGACCCCGAGAAAGTCCGCCAACTGGTCGCCTCGGGCGCTTTCGACAACGTCAACCTGATCATCGGCCCCGTCTATCCCGAACCCTTTGCCGTGGTGAGCGACTACGCCGCCGCCCACGGCGTGGTTGCCGTGTCGCCCCTCGGATCGGCCGGGCGCGCCGACCACCCCTACATCTTCGAGGTGGCCCCGCCCGAGCGCTACAAATACGATAAAATCCTGCCGATGCTCGATACGCCGGGCGTGAACGCCTTTGTGATCGACCACTCCGAAACGCCGGATACGCTGATTTACAGTCAGATGGAACTCGCTCTCCAGGGCCGTAACCTGCCCTCGATTGCCTACAGCGGTACGCCCCGTATGAAGTCCGAGATGACCTCGAAGCTCAACCGCATGCTGAACTCCGGCACCGAGAACATCGTGTTCGCCCCGGTGGCCAGCCGCCTCGCGGTAGAGAACCTGCTGTCCGACCTCAGCTCCATCGCCTCGATGCGGCGCTACAACGTGACCGTGATCGGCACCACCCGCTGGGGGAACTTCTCCGACATCAAAATGGACCTCTATTTCAAATTGAACGTCCAGTACCCTTCGACCTACTACGGCGACCGCTCCACACCCCAGGGGGCTGAGTTCTACCGTAACTATATGGGCGCTTTCGGCCGTCTTCCCAATGCTTTTTCCATGCGCGGCTACGACGTGGCCGTATTCTTCGGCGGCGGGCTGGCGCAGTTCGGCGAGAATTTCCTCGACCGGGTGGGCGATTACGCCCCGCAACTGTTGCAGGTGAAATACGAGTTCGCCCCTGTGTATCCCGGCGGCCGCTTTGAGAACCACAACTGGGTGGTGGTAAACTACACGCCCGACTTCTCGGTCGTGCTGAAATAGCGTGACGGCGGCCCGGCGGAGTGAGAGTCATAAATCGTTATGTAACGATTTATGACTCTCTTGTTAGGTCCCAAAGGCTAGACGGGCGGGGCTTCACATACGATTCTAACCGTGTTCCCGCGCTTCTTTCCCGTCCTGCGCGCCGCAACATATGTAGGGCCGCCTGTCCATCCTCCAGAAACAAAGAAAGCGGGGGGTGGAGGAAGAGAGGGGGGAAACAGGGGAAAATAGCTGATCCGGCGATGAAAAAGATACTTCGCATAGTGCTATGGTTGCTGGCGGCCGTCGTGGCCGTCGTGCTGATCTTTATCGGTGTGATGTGGGCTATGGAGTGGCGCCCGGCCGATGTCGAGCCGGCGCTGACCCGTGTGGCCGCGCCTTCGGAAGAGATTGCGTACGGACTGTCCGGAGATTCGGAGCAAAACGTTGCCGACCGGTCGGCGGCACAAGAGCGCTTAGCCGATACCCTGCGCCGCGGCGACACCCTGCGGGTGGTCTCGTGGAACATCGGTTATGCGGGCCTGGGCGACGATATGGACTTCTTTGCCGACGGCGGCCGCTCGACACGCACCACCCGCGAACGCACCGAAGCCAACTTGCGTGGAATCATCGCATTCTTGAAGGAACAGGCCTCCGACGCCGACTTCATCCTGCTGCAGGAGGTCGACTTCGACTCGCACCGCAGCTACCGTCTGCACGAATACGACTTGATCGCCGCCGCCCTGCCTCAGATGCGGGGCTGGTGGGCCTATAACTACGTGTCGGGCTTTGTCCCCGTTCCGTTCCGCGCACCGATGGGGCGTGTCGAGGCCGGGCAGGTGATCTTTTCCCGCCTGCAGCCCGCCGAAGTATTGCGCTACCAGTATCCGGGCGGTTTCCCCTTCCCGGTCAGGCTGTTCAACCTGAAACGCTGCATGCTGAGCGCGGCTTTCCCGCTGGCCGGCGGCGGCACATGCTATGTCAACAACACGCACAACAGCGCTTACGACAGCGACGGGTCGCTGCGTGGCGGAGAGATGCGGTTCATAAAAGATTTTACGGCCCGCAGGCCGCAAAGCGTGACGATGGGCGACTGGAACAGCGCACCGCCGGGCTATACGATTCCCGAGGCGGCGTTGAACGACCGGTTTTTCCGGCTGATGGCGCTTTCGGTTGACGATGCACCCGGGGGGGGCCGGTTCGCTTTTGATACCGCTACGCCCTCGGTGCGCTACGGATACGAGCCTTACGACCCGGCGACCACAACTACGGCCGTGGTGGACTTTGCCCTGTGCGGGGCCGGGATCGAGCCTTTAGGCATCGAAACGATCGACCTGGGCTTCCGCTACAGCGACCACAACCCGGTGGTGTTCTCGTTCGTAATCCGGTAGGTGCGGTGCGTCCGCGCACCCCGGTTTCTTTTCTTTGCCGTTGTCCAATTTACAATCATGTCATCCTGAACGCAGTGAAGGATCCCGTTTCTGAAAACCAAGTTCAGCCGGGATCCTTCACTGCGTTCAGGATGATATGTCGGGAATACCCTTATTATTAATCGTTCTCCGCCTCTTGGCCGGCCTCGGGTTGCCGCTTTGCTTCGGGCAGCGGCGCAATCAGCTCCTGTATGCCCGTAATGAAGCTCATCGGGTGGGCGGGATTGCCCGGTACGTAGAGGTCGGGGGTATGCCGCTCGAAGAATGAGCGGTCGACGGCGGGCGCACCGTCGAACAGGCCGCCCGAGATGGCGTCGATGCCCACGGCGATGATCAGGCGCGGCTCGGGGATGGCGCTCAGGGTGATCTCGGCTTCGCGGGCCATGTTCCGGGTCAGTGGGCCGGTGATCACAAGCCCGTCGGCGTGGCGCGGCGAGGCAACGAATTCGACGCCCAGGCGCCGCATGTCGAAGTTGACATTCCCGGCGGCATTCAGTTCCATTTCGCAACTGTTGTCGCCTCCGGCCGAGAGCTGTCGCAGTTTGAGCGCCTGCCTGAAGAGTCGTTTAGTCTCGGGACGTGTTTTTACGGTCGCCTCCGGCTGGTTGTGGGGCCCGAAGAGCTGGGGGGCGTTGCCCGAGGCGCTGACGACCAGCCCTTCGCGGGTGGTTGAGGCGGTGCGGTAGTCGCTCGTGAAGGCGATGTGGTCGGGGAATTGCACGGCACATTCGCCGCAGAACAGGCAGCGTCCCATGTCGAGCGTGAAGGGGGTCGTGCTGATGGCTCCGGTGGGACAGAGCGCCGCGAGGGCCTTCAGACGGGCGGGGGTCAGTCCTTCGTCGCGCAGCACGGGACGGCCGCGGAACGGCGCGTGCAGTTCCACGGCGCCGAGTTTAGGTATGGCCTGGCGCTTGTGCGAGCGGAGTACGCGTAGGGTGCTGAGTAACATGGTCTTATTCTTATGGCGGCCCCGCAGGGGCCGTATTTCTCCGGGTTTCTTGATGGCCCCCCCATAGAGGGGGCCGTAACGGCTGAACCATGGTGCGCAAAGCGCATTATGGTGAAGGAGCGCGCCCACCCCCGAGGGGGGGTGGGGTGGGCGCGAGTTTTGTTGGCGGCCGGGGTTCGGGCACTTCTTTATTTGGCATCTACCGGCCGCGGGCGGTCCTTTTTACAGATCGTGTCCGCAGTACGACAGGTTGAAACTCTTGTTGCTGAGCGGAAAATCTGAAATCTGGGCGTCGCGCACCGACAGGGCCAGCAACAGCCAGTTGTGTACCGACGGGTCGACCACTTTGTAGCTTTCGATTCCGCCTCCGGTGCCTGTGAGCGCCGCGTGGCAGATTTCGCCGCGCCACCCCTCGACCAGCGAAAAGATCAGCGAGTCCGACGGCAGCGCCACGCTGTAGTCGGGCGCCGGATACGGCTCGAACCAGCGGCCGGCCGCTTCTTTCATGGCTGCGGCGATGATGTTGCGCGAGGCCACGATTTCGTCGAGCCTCAGGCGCAAGCGCGCCATCAGGTCGCCCCCCTTGCGTACGCAGGGCTTGAAACCGTCGAAAATCCCGCCCTCGGAAGCGGGTATCGCTGCCAGCGCAAAGTTGTGCGCCAGGCGGCTGTCGCGGATCACGCCGCTCGACCGGGCCGCCATGCCCACGGCGCCGACCCGCAGGGCCTGCCCCCGGGTCACGGCGCAGATGCCTTCGAAGCGAGCCAAGACCGACGGGGTAGAGAGCAGGTTGTCCCCCACTTCGCCCATGCGCCGGATTACTTCGTCGAGCGTGGTTTCGATCGATTTGATCAGCTCCAGCGAGAGCCGGAAATGCGAGCCGAAAGGCCTTACGAGTCCCTTGCCGAACCGGTTGCCGCACCAGCTTTGCAGGGCATTGATCACCAGGGTGCGGAGCGCCTCGCAGGCCACCTGCCCGGTCTGGTAGGCGATGTCGCCGCACAGCGCCGAAATGTCGGCGATGTGCATGGCCAGGCGCTCCATTTCGATCGCGGCGATGCGCTCAGCGGCCAGGATGGCACGGGTCGTAACCCAAGTCTCCGTGCGCGGGGCTTTGCTTTCGAGGATCAGTGCTATGGCGGTGGCGTGGGCTACGGCGGTGTCGCCCGCGATGCTTTCGGCCAGAGCGATCTGCCGGAGCGGGTTGCCCGACGCCGCGGCGATCAGGCTTTCGATGCCGCGGTGCTGGTAGCCCAGCGCGATTTCGAGGTGCAATACTTTTTCGCCGTCGCACAGGAACCGGAAGGCTCCCGGCTCGATGATCCCGGCGTGCACGGGGCCGACGTTCACCTGGTGGAGCTCTTGGCTTTCCATGGAGTAGAACGGGTAGTTATCGATACGCTCGTCGGTGTAGCGGCGGTTCCAGGGGTAGCGCAGGGGCTTGTCCCACGGCGACCCTTTGAAATGAATGCCGTAGAGTTCGGCCATTTCGCGCTCGAAGCAGTGCAGGGCGAGAATGTCGCCCGCCAGCGATTCGAGGAATCCCTCGTCGTAATAGTCCAGTGTGTGCGCGGCCACCACCACGTCGCCTTCGGTGTCGCGCGCCACCAAGGCGTAGAAGTTCAGCGTCCCGCCGTCGGGCGAGGCCACCGCGAAGTAGGCCGCGCAGCGGTTCTCGGGCCGGGCGAGCATGGCGCGCATCTCGGCGCCGAACTGCGCGTAGGGCAATACGGGTATCTTCTTGCGGGGTATGGGCGTCCCGTCGTTATGTATCGGTAACCAATTCATCAGGAGACTATGGCGTTCACAAGGTCAATAAGGAAAGGGGCCTGCCAAATGCCGGCCACAAACGTGGCCGCGATCAGCAGCAGGAGTACCGACGAGAGCAGCGTGTTTTTCCGCTCGGGGCAAATGCGGCTGATGTCGGTGGGCTTGTAGAGCATCGGCAGCAGTTTGGAGCAGAGCCAGTAGATGGCCACCAGCAGGGGCAGTGCGGCCAGCAGCACGACCCACCACAAGCCCTGCTCGATCAGGGTGGTGAACATCAGGTATTCGGTGCGGAACAGTACCGAGGGCGGCAGGGCAGCCAGTGCCACCACGCTGAGGGCGATCACGAGCCCGCCCAGCGGGTCGACACGGAAGTATTCGCCGATGCGCGAGGTCTTGTAGCCCCCGTAAATTTTCCCCACGACACTCAGTTGGAGCATCATCGCGCCTTTGATCAGCGTGTGTGCCAGCGAGTGCAGTACGGCGGCCCACACCCCGATGCCGCCGATACCGAGCCCGATGGCGATCAGGCCGCTGTTCTCGACGGTCGAATAGGCCGCCAGCCGCTTGAGGTTGCGCGTGCGCCCCATATAGACGGCGGCCACCACCAACGACAATAACCCCACCAACAGCATCACGTGTTGCACCCAGCCGATAATCTCGGCCGAGCCCTGCATCACTTTGTATACCCGGAAGATGGCCACGAACCCGCCGCCCACCAAGGCCGACGAGATGAAGGCCGATACGGGCGTGGGAGCACTGTGGTTGGCGTCGACGCCGACGGTGTACAGTGGAAAAAGTTCGAATTTCGACGAATAGCCCACCAGCAGGAATACGAAGGCGAGCTTGATGTAGAGCGGGTTCCCGGCGCCGCTTTGCAACAGGGCGGTCAGGGCGGGGTACGACAGGTCGCCGTTCTGCTCAGGCGTGCCGTGGAACGACACGGTGCTCAGCAGTAGGATGCCGAGATAGGCGATGGCGATGCCCACCGAGCTCACGAAGATGTATTTCCAGGTGGCTTCGAGGCTGCGCAGGGTGCGCCGGTGGTAGGTCAATCCGGCGGTGGCGATGGTGGTGGCTTCGAGGAAGATCCAGGTGACGGTGATGTTGTTCGCGAAATAAACGCCGGTGAGGGTGACATTCAGGGCGATCAGCGAGAAAAGGTAGATCTTAGTTTCGCGCAGGTTCTCCTTGTCGAGGTAGCGGGCGCTTTGCAGGCAGCAGATCAGGCCCATCACCGCCATCAGGGCATAGTAGGTCACCCCCAGGGCATCGAAGGTGAAGAACCCGAGTTCGGTCTCGCCCCGGTGCATCAGAGCCCACACGGCGGTGGCGATCTGCACGGCGAAGAAGAGCTGCGCGTAGGCTTGCACATAGGCACGGCTCCGCGAGAGCATCCCAAAGGCAACGCTCAGCAGCGACAGTATGAGGACTATGGTCAGCATTGTTTATTTTTCCATCCACTTGGGGATCAGTTCGCCCATGATCACCGCACTTGAGCGCAACAGCACCCTGTTGCCGGCGGTCAGTTCACATTCGATCGCGCCGCTCCGCTGCGAGGCTTGAAAGCCAGTCATCACGGTTTTGCCGAGCTTTTTGCCCCAATAGGGGGCCAGGTAACAGTGAGCTGTTCCGGTCACGGGATCTTCGGGCACCCCTACGCCCGGCGCAAAGTATCTCGAAATGAAGTCGTATTGCGGCCGGTCCGACTTCGCGGTGAGGATGAACCTGCCCCGGTCCGATGATCGGAGCAAGGCGAAGTCGGGCGTTATCGACCGTAATTTCTCGCAGTCGCTGATCTCGATCAGGTAGCGGTTGTCGTTCTTGCCCATATAGACGGGCCGGATGCCGAAGGCTCTTTCGATGAGGTCGTTGCTCTCCGTGTCGTCGACAAAAAGCTGAGGAAAGTCGAGTTCGATCTTTCCCCCGACCCGTTTTGCGGTCAACGGCCCGCTCAGGGAGTCGAAAGCTATGGCTTGCGCAGGGTCGCAAAATCCGCAGTCGTACAAAACGTGTGCAGCCGCCAGCGTGGCGTGCCCGCAGAGGTTGACTTCGGTGCTCGGAGTGAACCACCTGATGCGGTATCGGCCGTTTTCGGGGTATACGAAAGCTGTTTCCGAGAACCCGATCTCCCGGGAGATCAATAAGTACAGTGCTTCGGGAATTTCGTTCTCCAACAGGCAAACCCCGGCCGGGTTGCCCGAAAAGGGCTTGTCTGTAAAGGCGTCTACGGTGAAAATTCTCATCGGGTCGCGTTTTTAGTCTTTCAGTTCGGTCAGCCCTTCGTGGTCGAGGTCGGGCAGGCGGTGCCCGATCTTCGAGATGAACAGACCCAAAAGCAACACGCCCATCAGGATGTCGAGCAGGATGCCGATGTTGATCAGCATGGGCATCTCGAAGCCTACGGCCAGCGAGAAGAAGAACACGGCGTTCTCGATGATCAGGAACCCCACCAGGTGCGAAAAAACGCGGCGGTGGGTGGTGATGATGATCAGCCCGGTCACCAGGCCGAACAGGGCCACGCCGAAAAAGAGGCTGTTGACCTGGGTGTCGGCGGTGTAGCGGGTGATACCGAGGCTCACGATCAAGGCGATGACCGACAGGATGAGCGACAGGAACCCGGGCACTGACACACGGCTCACGCGGTTCACTTTGGTCTGCCGGATGATCCGGAAGAGCATCCACGGCACGATGAGTCCTTTGAAAACGAGGGTCTCGGTGATGATGAATATCTTTGAGGCCAAGCCTTCGGAGGGGCCGAGCTGCATCAGGGCGATGCCCATCAAGAGCCACCCCTGGATCCCCACGAGCAGGGCGTAACGGCGGAACCGCTCGGCCACCGAGAGGTAGAGCAGCGATACGGCGTAGATGATGATCAGTGCGAGCAGCATGGGTTGAGTTAAGTCGTTTATTGTTAGCCCGGGTTGGGGCCTGTGATCCACATTCTTTTTCGTCATTGCGAGGGCACAGCCCGCGGCAATCTTCCTCCGGGAAGGTTTTGTTTTATAAAGAAACGGGGCGGCCTGCGAGCCGAAGGCAAACAGGCCTGCTTTTCTCCGGGCTTTGTGGCCGCGCCTCTGCGAGAGCCACACGCCTGGGAAGGAACGGCCACCCCGCACCCCGCGAAACTCGCAGAGCGAGTTTGCGGGTGGCCGCTACCGCGCAGGCTAACCGCCTGCGGTTGCGCGAACCGGCACCTTGCGGCGCCGCTTCGCTCCTCTGCGGCCCTGCGGGCCGCCTTTCTCATGCCTACATCACATTCTGCACCAGAATGTAGGCCACCACGAAGCTGAGCATCGATACGGCGGCGATCGTGGCCAGGTAGGTAGCGTTCTTGGGCATCCGGTTGCGGGCGGTGAACGACTCCGCGAGCCCGATCAGCAGACCGAACCCCACGAGCGCCACCGCGAACCACCCGATCATTTGCAGGTCGGGCCCGACGGCGGGGATCAGCGCGTTGGCGGTCAGTAGGCAGTATACGGCCAACTTCAGCCACGAGGCGATCTGCACGAAAGCGAGGTCAACGCCGCTCACGTCGAGCACCATCACTTCGTGGATCATGGTGAGTTCGAGGTGGGTGCGGGGGTCGTCGACGGGCAGGCGGCCGTTCTCGACCAGCGCGATGTTGAACATGGCGTAGCCCACTACCAGCGAGAGTACGATGATATTCGCCGATGTGTTGTCGAATGTGGCGAAGATCGAGCTGAACGAATACAATCCGGTGACAAGCGCCAGTGTCCCGACGAGCAGGAACAGGCAGGGCTCGACGAGCATCGCGAACAGGGCTTCGCGGGCGGATCCCATGCCCTGGAAACTGCTGCCGCTGTCGAGGGCGGTGAATATCAGGGCGAACCGCCCAAGGGCCATCAGGTAGGCGAACAGCACGAAGTCGCCGTTGAAGCCCACCAGCGCCGGGTAGTTGCCCAGCGGAATGAAGGCCGCTGCCGTCAGGATCGTAGCCAGGTAAAGCGACGGGCCGCCCCGGCTGATGAATGTCGACGTGGTGCTGTATACCGAGCCTTTGCGCACGAGCACGCCTACGTTGAACAGCGGCTGGAAAAAACGGTAGCCTTTCCGGCCGGCGCAGACGGCGCGCGTGCGGTTGATGATGCCAGGGATGAGCAGTGCACCGACCAATATGTAGAGCAATGGCAGCATATAAATTCTTTTGCGGCGGCGCCGTCAGGCGCCGAATCTTTCCGCGAAGGGTGCGAAGAATGGGTTGACTGAGCAGCGAATGCTTTGAGCATTTCGTCTGCGAAGGAGCGCGCCCGCCCCCGAGGGGTGTGTGGGGTGGGCGCGAACCTCTCAGGGTCGCGTAAAACCAGGGGCGTTTCTTACAACAGCCCGATCAGCGACATCACCAGGATCAGCACCAGCAGCAGCAGGGCATGCAGCAGGTAGTGGTTCGTTTTTCCGGTCTGGAACAGGGCCAGCCGGGCCGTCCAGCGGCGCAGGATCTTCGACAGGTAGCGAGTGACGGCGGCGGCCGTCGAGTCGCTCTCCGGTGTGCGGAAGGTGTGGCGCGCGGGGAAGAGCTCTTCGTCGGCGAATTCGGGTTCGCGCCCTTCGGCACTCTGGCGCTCGACGGTCGATTGCAGTTCGGAACTGAACGACGAGGCCGTGTATTGCATCTGTTTGTTCGGGGCGGTGAAAGCGCAGCCCCAGGTGGGCTGCTCGCTGACCACAGCTTCTGCACGGCGGCGCAACCAGCGCCGCAATCCCAGCAGCCCGCCGGTCAGCACGATCACCACGCCGCCGATGATCTCGACACGGGTGAGCAGGTCGAGCATCGGGGCGGCGTAATAGCGCGACCCGAACAGTACGTCGGCATTCTCAAGGACGATATAGGGGTAGAGCAGCGCCCCGGCCACTACGCCGACGGTGGGCAGCACCGAGCCCAGTAGCATGACGGCGGGTACTTCGCGGGCCTCGAAGGCGCTGCGGCTGCGGGGATTGCCGAGGAAGGTGATCCCGAAGGCTTTACTGAAGGCGATCACGGCCAACCCTGCCACCAGGGCCAGGGTGGTGATGCCGACGATCGACACGGCAATCAGTTCGCCGTGCGAGAGGCTGCGGAACATGCCGCTGAGCAGCACGAATTCCGAGGCGAAGCCCACCAGCGGCGCGATGGCGCAGATGGCGAGCGTCGAAACAAGGAACAGCGATCCGGTGGCGGGCATGCGTCGCAGCAGGCCCCCCAGGCGGTTCATGTCGGCGGTGTGGGCGGCGCTCACGACCGACCCGGCGCCGAGGAACAAGGCGGTCTTGTAGTTCGAGTGCCCGAGCATGTGGATCAGGGCGGCGCCGTAGCCGGCATAGCTCACGAAGTCGCTTCCGGCGGCGCGCCCGAGGGTGCCGAAGCCGATGGCGGCGAAGATGATGCCGATGTTTTCGATCGAAGAGTAGGCAAGCAGGCGCTTGAGGTCGGTCTGGGCCGAGGCGCGTTTGATACCGAACAGGGCGCTGGCCAGCCCGAGGGCGAACAATGCTATCCCGACGGCGTAGAGGTTTTCAGTCAGGCTGAGCGTGGCGCGCATCACGCCGTAGACACCCATTTTGATCATCACGCCGGACATCATGGCCGACACGTGCGAGGGTGCGGCGGGGTGCGCCACGGGGAGCCACATGTGCAGGGGGAAGATGCCGGCTTTGAGCCCGAAACCGAGGAAAAAGAGCAGGTAGACGACCAGGCCGATCCCTTGCCTGGCGTCGCCACCCGTGAAGATCGTGCTGCCCGACACGGCGAAGGCGCCTAATAGCAGGAAGAATCCGATGTGCATCAGCACGAGGTAGCCGATGGCGGCGTGGAGCACTTTTTTGCTGCGCCCGTCGAACATCACGAGCAGGAACGAGCTCAGGGTCATGAGTTCCCACCACAATAGGAAAGGATATTGCCCGTGGGCGGTCACCACGCCGGCCATCGAGTAAAAGAGCGCGACCAGGGCGGCGAAGTGCAACGATACCTGGGTGCGGCTTTTGTCGTCAGCATGTCTGCGCACATATCCGGTGGCGAAGAGCGAGGCCGAGAAACCACTGATGGCCACGGCCAGCAGGAACAGGGCGCTGAGCAGATCGACCCCTGGCAACAGGGTGCTTTCGCCGGTAGCGATGAGTTGTCCCGTGGCGGCGGTCACATACACGGCGCCCAGCGCGATCACGGCAAAGGCGGTCATGCCTTTCCACCGCACGCCGCGCACCGCGAAGGGTAGCAGCGCGCCGAACACCAGGTATGTGAAAATGTCGTTGAGCACAGGGCTTTTCTCTTTTTATTTCTTGGGTATCCCCTACTTTTCTCTCTTCCCCCTCCAGTACTTTCTTGTCCGGAGGTTTTCAGGGATGTGGATATTTTGGGGCCATACGGGAGCAAAGTGAGTGTATATATACCCAAAATATCCACATCCCTGAAAAGCGACGATCTCATTCAAGAACCGACGTAGCAGCCTCTCGCAATGCAAACTCGTTTGCAAATTGCCGAGGCGTAAGGAGGAGGAAACCGCGAAGCGGATTCAACGTAAAATCGTTTATCAAACGATTTTTACTTTCCCAATTCATTCACGACCGCGGTGGTGGCGGCGACCATCAGACCGGCCGTTTCGGTGCGGAGCCGGACGTCGCCCAGCGTGACGGGCGTGAACCCGGCCGCGAGTGCGGCCTCGACCTCGGCGGGCGAAAAGTCGCCTTCGGGGCCGACCAGCATCACGTAATTGCCGCCCGGACGTAGCGCCGACGCCAAAGAGACCCGTGTGGCCAACGGCGAATCGGTGCAGTGACCAATGAATTTCTGGGCTTTGCCGAAACCGTTGTCCGGAATTGTCCCGGACCTTTTCCCGGAATGGCCGGCAGGGCTTCCGCCATCCGTTTCTGCCGTACAGGCGCCTGGGTTTTCGCCGGGGGAAGGGCTGTTTGCTGAAAGAGCGGGGCTCCCCTTCAAGAAGTCGCGTAGCGGGGTCGGTTCATCAAGCTCGGGCAGGTAGGCCCGCCCGGACTGTTTCATGGCGCTGAGCAATAGTTTGTGCAGCCGTTCGGTCTTGAGCACGCGCCGCTCCGAACGGTCGCACAGCACGGGGGTGATGCGCGTGACGCCGATCTCGGTGGCTTTTTCGAGCAGCCATTCGTAACGCTCGTTGTTTTTGGTGGGCGCCACGGCCAGCCACAGCGTGTAGGGCATCCGACCGTAATGCTCCAGCGTTTCCTGCACTCTGAGCCGGCATTCGCGCGCCGATGCCGCGACGATCTCGCAACGGCAGAGGATGCCGCGGCCGTCGGTTACTTCGACCTGCTCGCCCGCGCGAAGACGCAACACGCCGGTGGCGTGGTGCGACTCTTCGGGGCCGAGGATCAGCTCCGCGGCCCCTGGATCGAGCACAGGCAGGTAAAAAAGTTGCATACCGGTATCGAGAGTACGTTTAGGCTAGCGCCCGGACACGGCCCCTTACGCGGAGCGATGCCGGGCGCGGAAAACGAAGCGCAGGAACCCCCGCTATTCGGGTTTGGCGAACAGCGAATCCGGGAAGTCCTGGTTGTAGTTGTATTTAGTGATGGCGGCGATGGCTTCTCCCTGGGGTGTGTCAACGATCATCAGCGAGGGCAGTTTGACGGTTCCTTTGCCGAAGGTTTTGTAGTTTTTCAGTTCCATGGATATGGTTTCCCCGGTTTCCCTGGAATGCATCGTCATCATATCCATCAGGTGGGTATTCGGGTTGTAGTAGCCGATGTACTCTGCTTTCTGAAACGCCTGCTCCAGGGGAGACCCCGCTTTGCCGGTTATTTTCACTCCTTGCAGTACCACGCCGTTCACCGTTTTGGTATCGGCAAGCTCAAAATCGAAAACGTCGGTGTTGCTCATCGAACTGATGTCGAATTGCGAGAACTGCCCGGTCATTTGTTTCATTTCTTCCCCGGGAATTTCAGAAACGCCTTGTCCGGGAATCGACACCCAGCCGTTGTCGCCGTTGACGACCATCAGCATCTGGGCACCCATCATATCCATCTCCACCCTGATTTGGGGTTTGCTTTCCGGTATACGAACGAACAGGGCCATCGGCATTTTCATGCCCATGACGTCCATGGTCATTGCCATTTCGACTCCTTTGGTACGGTCGATCGTGGCTTGGTCGTAGCCCGTGGCGGCGTTGTAGGCATTGACGATGTCGAGGGCGCTTTGCTGGGCCGAGGCGGTGGGGGCCGTGAAGCCCGCGAAAAGCAGGAGGGCGGCCGAAAGGATCAGTTTCTTCATGGTTGTAGTTTGTGTCTGGGGTTAGCGTTCTGAACGGCTTTTTGTAGTGGTTCCCGGCCTGTTACAGGCAGGCCTCGACCCGGGTGCCCGCCGCGCTTTACGCGCGCCCGGGGGCGCCGGGTCGAGGCAACCATCTGAGTGTGTTACGCGGCGTCGGCGATTTCGCCGTCGACAACGGGTTTCTCGAACAGCGAGTCGGGCACGTCGGCGTTGTATTTGTAGTCGGTAATCACGATCTCGAACGATCCTTCTTCGCCGGGAACGGTCACGCTCATGCGCGAGGGGATCAGGATCTCGCCGCCGAATTTCTGGTAGTCGGTGGTAAAGATTTCGGCGGTGGCGGTTTGGGTACCGGCAGTCATCTCGGCGGTCACCATTTCCATCAGGTGGGTGTCGGGATTGAAATACACGACGATGTTTTCGAGCTTATTGGCGCTGGCCGGAACTCCGGGTTTCGGGGTCATTTTCACGCCTTGCAGCTTGACGCCGTTCAGTTCGCGCGAGTCGGCGTTCGCGTAGTCGTAGAGGTCCCAGTTGTTCATCGAGCTGAAGGTAAATTGGCCGGTGATCTCTTTCATCTGTTCGGCGGGAATTTCGCTTACGCCCTGCCCAGGGATGACGATCCAGCCTTGTTCTCCGTTGATCACGGCCAGGATGTCCATGCCCATGGCGCTCATCTGCAGGCGCATTTGGAGGATGGGCTGAATGCGGGCGGTGATGCTCATCGGCATGCTCATGCCGGGGCCTTCCATCGAGCATTCCATCGAGATGGCTTTGGTTGAGTCGATTTTGACTACGTCCTGTCCGGTGGCTTTGTTGAAGGCGGCCACGATGTCGGCGGCTTTCGGGCCGCACGAGGTGAGGGCCATGGCGCCGGCTGCGAACAGGGCCACGGAAGCGAGAATGGTTTTTTTCATGGTGTTTTGGTTATGTGTTTTGGTTTCTGAATAGGTGCCCGTATCGGAATGCGGGGTGTAATCCGGCGCTCGGAGGTTGTCGGCAGGATATACAGGACAAATATACGGATTTTTGTGTTACCGGATGCGGTTTTGTGCGATCCGGAGGAGGGGTCGGGCGGCTCTTTCGCCGGGGTTAGCCAACCGGCTGCGCCCGGCACGTTTCATGTGTTCGGGGAAGCGGGCGTGCCCGGTTCGTCCGGGTCTTCGGCATTGGCCAAACGGTTCGGTTATCCGGAGATCCCGAAGATTCGCTCCAGGTCGCCGTTTTGAGCGATCTCGGCGGGAGTGGTGTCAATGATCCCGCCGCCGTCGAGGATCCAGAGGCGGTCGGCGAATTCGAGCACGGTCGCCAGGTCGTGCGACGAGAAGAGGATCAGTTTGCCCGTGGCGTGGGCCAGCGAGGCCAGCAGGCGGGTGATCTGGTGGCGGTTCGGCACGTCGAGGAAAGCTGTGGGTTCGTCTAACAGTACGACGGGGGTGTCCTGTGCCAGCGCCCGGGCGATCATCACGCGGCCCCGTTCGCCGTCGCTCAGCGTGTCGAGGCTTGCCGCCGCAAACGAAGTCATTCCCACGGCATCGAGGGCTGCGGCCACGGCCCGGCGGTCGTCCTCGGCCAGCGAACCCAGCCATCCGGTGTAGGGCGCGCGTCCCATGGCCACGAGTTGTCCGGCGTTCAGGTGAGCCACACCGGGGTTGTCGGTCGAGGCGGTGGACACGAGACGCGACAATTCGCGCGGGGTGAGCCCGAAAATGTCCTTGCCATCGATCAGCACATGCCCCTTGACGGGCTTCCGCACGCCGGACAGGGTGCGCAATAGGGTGCTCTTGCCGGTGCCGTTGCGGCCGAGCAGGGCGATCAGTTCGCCTGCCGGGGCGGCCAGCGACACGTCGCGCAGCAGTTCGCCCGAGTCATTGCGCCGGGTACGGCCGTAGCCGATGGTGAGGTGTTGGAGTTCGAGTTTTGTCACGTTAAATTTGCCTGATTACCTGATTTTGCCCTTGAACCTGATGGGTACTACACACGGCTTTGGCGGATAAAAGGGGCTTTGGCCCTGCCCTTGAACCGGATCAGTTTTGCACGCAGTTGCGGCGGATAAAGGGTCTTGACCCTCACATGATCCTCCCGCGTTTCGAGTTGATGACCACCAGCACTACCACGGGAATCCCGAGCAGGGCGGTGATGGTGTTTATGGGCAGCACGAGTTCGCTGCCGGGTAGTTGCGAGATGATGTCGCACAGGAGCATCATGTCGGCCCCCACGAGCAGCGAGGCGGGCAGCAGCGCCCGGTGGTCGGCGGTGCGGAAGATCATCCGGGCGATATGGGGCGCGGCGATGCCGATAAATCCCACGGGGCCGCAGAAGGCGGTCACGCTCCCGGCCAGCAGCGAGGTGGCGGTGAAGGCCACCAGCCGGGTACGCCGCACATGGCTTCCCATGCTGCGGGCGTAGTTTTCGCCGAGCAGCAGCAGGTTGAGGGGTTTGATCAGCGCCACGGTCATCACCAGACCCGCGGCCACGCAGGCGGCCATTACGGCCAGTTGCATGCCCGACACTCCCCCGAGGCTCCCCATTGCCCAGACGACAAAACCTTTAAGCGCGGCCTCGCCGCTGAAGTATTGCAGCAGGTCGACAAAGGCGGTGGCGGCGCTGCCGAACATCATCCCCAGGATTAGGATGGCCATGATGTCTTTCAGGCGGGCCGAGACGATCATCACCAGCACGAGGATGGCGGCGGCCCCGCACCAGGCCGAAAAGGCGAGCCCCAGTTGGTGCATAATCCCGGCGCCGACCACGGGGGCGCCCAGCAGGAACAGCGCGACGCCGAGGCTGGCCCCGGAACTCACCCCCAATACGTAGGGCCCGGCCAATGGGTTGCGGAAGAGGGTCTGCATCACGAGCCCGCTGGCCGCCAGCGCCAGCCCGGCCATCAAGGCGACAGCGGCTTTGGGCAGCCGGAAGTCGAACAGGATGTGGTGGGCGATGCTCCCGTCCTGCATGGCGCCTTGCAGTAGTTCGCGCGGGCTGAGGCCCACGGAGCCGAGCAGGATGTCGGCCGCGAAGAGCAGCACGAGCAGCAGCGAGAATATAATAAACTTGGTGCGCACAGGGCGGTGTTTTGTGTATTTGTTGTAGTCGGGGGAACCGAAGCAGGTTGCTAAGCCATACGTCGCCGCCGCAGGCGGCGTATTTCTCTGCGAAAGGTGCGGAGACTAGCAGTCGAGCGGCACGCGTAGAGCGTGCTTAGCGAGGCCGTGCGCACGGCCTCATGCGCAAAGCCCGCCGGGGGCTGGGGCCGTGCGCTTTTTCTCCGTACGTAGGCTACGAATTATTTCTCCTCGCGGCACTGGGCGGTACGGGTTCGATCCCGTCGTCCCGGATGCCGACCGGAGGGGCGGACATGATCGGGGGCAAGTCGGGAAACAGTAGTTCGAAATAGTAGAACGGGTTACCGTCGGACGCGTTCCACGTTTCGCCGGGCAAGGCGTATTCCCTGCCGTAGGACAGGCTGTCGTACAGGGCCGGGTAGAGGATCAGGGTGATGTCGCGCAATGCGAGGTCGGCACGCAGGCTGCCCGATTCCCAGAAGTCGCTGCCTCCGGCGGGCGTGGTGCGCCGGGTGCTGTTGAACACTTCGCCGCGCTGAACCACGGGGAGCTTGCCGAAGCGGGGATTGGCGGCCTTCAGGGCAGCCATGTCGCGGATGCCTGCGCCGGGGTTGAGCCAACGGTCGGCGCCGAGCATCAGTTCGTAGGCGCGTTCGGTGCTGATCGGGCGGCTGGCGTCGCTGTCTACGCCCTCGGCGGCATAACGGCCTCCAGCGTCGCGGATCAGTTGCACCATGTAGCTACGGTCACCCGGCACGTACCACACGTCGCGGTAAGGCGCGTTCAGCATCACCGAGATGCGGGCTGAGCCGGTCGTCCCCGCAGTGTGCGCGGCGGCGACGGATTGTATGTGCAGGTAACGCTGTTCGATGCCCGCGAAGATATTGAGGGCTTCCTGCATCCGGCCGGTCATCGCCCCGAAGGCGACGACCCATTCTGCGCGCCCCAAGGGGTGCTGTTCGAGGTAGTCGGCCACGCAGAGTACAGGCACGCCCATCTGCCGTAGCTTGTCGAGCGGGCCGGAGTTCTCGCCGCTCACTTCGTAGGCCAGGAAGCAGCCGGGGCGCAGGCTGACGATGAGTTCGTAGTTAAGGCTCCCTTCGTAGCCGATGTCGGGTACGGCACGTTGCCTGATCTTTTCGTTGGTGATGAATTCACGCCCCGATACGCCCGCAATGCTGTCGGTGCAGCCGAGCACCGCGAGGTAGGCCACGTGCGACGATGACATGCAGACGAACCGCCCGCCGCTGTCGGGTAGCCGGTAGTCGTTCGTAACATCCACGGCGCCCTGCCACGGGTCGAAGATGCGCAGCACGGTACGGCCCGCGGTGTCGGTCAGCAGTTCGAAGTGCCGGGCATAGCGGGGCTGGTACAAGGTGGCGAGGGTGTCGGCATTCGCTTTCTGTCCCGCCGCGGACGGGCCGCCGCAACCCGCGGTCAGCAGGGCGGTGGCGGCAGGGAGCAGGGCGATGCGAAAGACGTTTTTGATCTTCATATCCCGCAAAGTTAGCTTTTTTGGGGTTACCTTTGCAGTGACCTCCGTGCCTCAGGTGATTTCCTTTGCCGTGGTTACGGCCGGGCGCAGCGAGGCTACATTTTTCGGCCGCGAGCGCAGAGCGAACGGCTCAGCCGGCGCGTTAGCGCCGAACTGACTGAGCTTCCGGAATGTCTTCAGGCATTCGGAAACGAAGGAGAGCGCCCGCCCTAAAGGGGCGGAGGGCGGGCGCTTTTGTCCGGAAGCATGACTTCCGATGAATGAATTGTGCAACACATGCAGGAGTCAAAGGATGCGTTCGCGCGGTCCCGGTACTGAACCCGTAAACTTCAATATTCCTATGTTAATCGCGAAACAACGCCGTAAGGAGAATATGGCGGAATATATCCTCTACCTCTGGCAACTCGAAGACATGTTGCGTGCTTTGTCGTTTTCGCCCGAAGCCACTTATGCCGCGCTTGTGGCCCCCCACGCCGGAATGGACGAGCCTGCCCGCCGCCAGCTCCTCGACTGGTACCTCGACCTGGGGCACCTGCTCGAAACCGAAGGGAAACACGAGGGCGGACACCTCGACCACACGCTCCACCTGATCGGCGAACTCGACGAACTCCACCGCCACCTGCTCCGCGCCCCGGGCCCGAAAGCCCGCGAGTATGCCGCCGCCTTCGAGCCGCTGGCCCGGGTCCTGCCGCGCCTTAAGGAAAAGATGGAGCCCGGCGTGAGTGATGTCGAGGCCTGCTTCCGGGCGCTCTACTCGGTGGTGTTGTGCAGGCTCTCCGAGACGGCCCGCGAGGCCGTCCGTGCACAGGAGGCAATCTCCGGCGCCACGGAAACGACCGCTACCGGCGAAAGGTTCGAACCAGGGCCGGTTGGCGGGTGCGTGTCGCAACAATACATCGACGATGTGCTGGAGCTGGTGTCGCCTGTCATCGCCCGCCTTTCGGCCATCTACCTGGCGGCCGAGCGCGGCGAGGTCGACCTCTACGAGGGGATGGAATAACCTCCTTCCGGACGATCAAGAACGAAAGAGGGTCGGCGGGGGGGGTAGCGCCGCCACCCACAGGCAGTAAGGGGGGGGACCAGAAGCGCGGGGGGCACAGGGCGAGGGGCGGTGAGGGGGGGGGGGGGTTGGGTG
>JAVBMY010000013.1:0-21158 GCA_031551865.1 Rikenella sp.
AATTGGTAGAATTATTTTTTCTTATTGTAAAATTAAATAAGTCCAGGTATCCCCGCGGGTTAGTTGGATGTGATATTATCTATATAACAAGCTTAGTGGCCCCCTAGGGGGGCCACTACGCTTGTTTATAACCAGAGTGCCGGGTTGGCGTATCCCGAAAAGTTTACTTGCACATGAGGAGCACGGGTTCTTCCGGCTCTTGGTCGATGCCGTCGTAAAGTTGCGAAGATTTGGTGCTTGGGCGGGGAACCAGTGGGCCGTACAGCAGGATATTATCGATTCTCGCTTTCTGTTGAGTGGAAATCTGCGTACGATAACCGAGGGAATAGTCCATGATATTGTACGAAGTAAATGTGCTGTTCGGATCGCTGCAAGGGATACGCAGTAATAGCAAGGCTTGAACCTGGGCTAAAGTGATCTGTCCCGCGACATATTGTGCGACCGTTTGGTCGTAATAGATGTCATATGCGTCACGGTCGTACTTCGGGGTGTCGTCGCAGTAGTCGTCATCCATATATTGGGTTGCGGGATTTCCGCAACCGGAGTATCCGGACTCGGTCAGCGAGTGGAAAGCATGTGGTAGTCCAAGATAGTGTCCCATTTCGTGAAACATTGTGCTGGCCCCCTGGTCGTAGTTCGAGTCGGATGTGGAGGAGTAATAAAAATATTTATTGTTCAGAGTGATGCCGTACATTTTGGAAGGACTGGTGGTCAAAAATCTCTTTCCTTCGGGAGTCCCCGGTAGCGGATAGTCGCCGTTGTGATAGGCTACGTTAGCATATCCTGCCACATTGGCTTCACTTGCGTTATTATAGGTAAATACCCAAATGTTGATGTATTTGTGTGGGTCCCAGAAAATCGGTTTGTTGGCGGCCGTAGAGGTGCGCTCATCCATGAAGGCCACGCAACTCAGGTTGTCAGAGCCGGCATATTGCACCCATTCGATACCCGGAGTCTCCAACTGGTTGCCATTAGGGTCATGGGTCGCTTTGGTGAACTTCACGTCAATCGCCGCACTACCACCTGTGGCTTGGCTATTCTGCTGCATGACATAATAGTTGGCAGTGTAGAATTTATTGAGCTGGTTGAAGCGGGTGTCGATTATCGAAGCCGGGATGTATTGCTGCGGGTTGGTCTTGTCGACATAGAGTACGTGGAAAATCACGGGCAGTTCGCCGTCGACCACCTGTTGGCCGCCACCGCCGGGATTCGGAGGATCGGGGGTGGGGTTGTCTTCGCCGCAGGCGCTCAATAGGAACAGGGCGCCCAGGGGCAGGACAAATCGTAAAAGTCTGAATTTTTTCATGTGAGAGTTGGTTATGTGTGGAGTGGAAGTACAGCCGGAGGGAGATGAAGGAATGGAGTGTATCAAAGGTATTTATTTCTTTTTGATTTAGGAAATAACGCCGGAAGATGCGTATGTGTTGTGCGTGGCTTTGCCAGACGATGCCATTACTGTCGCGTGCGCCAATCCGGGTGTTTCCTCCCTCATGCCCTGCAACACAAAAACTGTGCCGCAGGGCAGGGGAGCGGGATACTAAAAATAAATTATAATACGTTAGCGGAATAGATAATCTGAAATAAGCTCTTTTGTATAATATCTTAGATAAGTTTTCCCGAAAAGCAGTTAATGATTTTTAGATGAAGTGGCTGTTTTTGTGTTTTCTGAGGTGAATAAAAAGCTGCAGAAAATGTTGATTATGAACTAATTTTTTATACTTTTGTGATCATAGCCGTCTCTGTGAGATGACCGGAATATCATTATTTGATATTGCAAATATGCAATACAAAATTGTAATAAATATCTTTTTAGGCTAAAGGAATTATAAAGATGACAGATTGGCAAAGATTAGAACAGGTTATAAGATGGACCGGACTCTCCACCAACGCCTTTGCCAAAGGTATCGGGCTCAAGCGCTCCGAGAATCTCTACCAGATCAAGCGCGGGAACAACGGCATCAGCAAAGAGCTGGCCGAGCTCATTGCCCGGCGCTACCCTACCATCAGTGCGGGCTGGTTGCTGACCGGCGGCGGGTCGATGATCTCGTCGATATCGGGAGTGGGCGGCGGGCGGTTGCGTCCCGTGGCCACGATCGAAGAACCGCACGGCGTACCCTATTATAATATAGACATCTCACGCCTGAGCGACGAGAACGGAATCGATGGGCTGCGTCCGTTGTATTACATTGATGTGCCGAGTTTCGGGCAATATGACTTTGCCGTGACCTCGTCGGGGAACGCCATGGCGCCCCATATCCCGGCCGGGGCGCTCGTCGCCCTGCGCGAAGTGGCGGCCGATGCTTTCCTCCCCGGCGAGGCCTATGTGGTGGTGACTTCGGATTTCGCCGCCCTGCGCTATGTCCGCAACACCCCGGCTCCCGGGAACTCTGTGGCCCTTATCCCGGCTAACCTCGACGATTTCGACGAAGTGATGATCGGCCGCGACCGCATCCGGAAACTCTATATGGTCAAAGGGGTCATCGTAAATAAAGTACTGTAAGGCTCTCCGGCAAGAAAGCCCTGATGTGCCGCGGGGGCGTTCTGTTTTTGAAACAGAACGCCCCCGCGTTTTTTGTGTCCGGTGCGACCGTGACTTGTCCGGTCCGGCGGTGCCTGGTTATCCTTGGCTGCGCCTTGAGTCATGGGTTGGATTAATGGCCGGCGGATTCCATCCCCGGTTATTTTTGTCTGGTAATCGTCCGGCGGTCACACTTCAGCAGATTAAAATTCCATCGTGACGCTTGCGGCACCCACGGGGCCCCCGAGCGGCGGGTTCAGCTTGCTCACCCGCACCCGTACCGTGCCGACGGGAAACCGCCCTTTGACCGCCCCGATGATCCGGCGGGCGACATGTTCGAGCAGGTGCGAAGGCTGGGCCATCTCGTCGCGCACGCATTCATACACGGCCAGGTAGCTCACTGTGTCGTTGATGTCGTCGCTGGCGGCGGCCCGTGCGGTGTCGGCCTCGAACGAGAGGTCTACCCGGAAGGGCCCTCCCACCCGCTGTTCCTCGGAGTAGCAGCCGTGGAAGGCGTAAAATTCCATGCCTGAGAGTTCGATCGTTGTCTTTTCCATGACGCAAATATAGCGAAAGCCGGGAGCAATCTCCAAGCCTGCCTGAAGAAATTTCCAAGGTGCATCCTACATATTGGCCGAAGGTAAATATATCGGGAAAGGCGCGTATACGAATTTTATGTTCCCGGGTTCATTTACGGCACGGCTCTTGCATATACACTTGGCAGCCCCCCCTCTGCCGGGCGGAGCGGCATGCATTTTACGAAACAACCCTACACAAAATACAAACCCCTACTAAAATTTACTGCCATGGGACAAAATGCTGTTGAAATCTCGAAACTCGACGTCAAGAAACTGCTCGCACAACTCAATGCCGCCCTTTCCGAAGAGTGGCTCGCTTACTACCAGTATTGGGTGGGTGCGCGCCTGATGGTGGGCCCGATGCGCTCCGAGATCGAGCCCGAGTTGCTCGTGCACGCCAACGAAGAACTTAGCCACGCCGAATTGCTCGTGAACAGGATCATCCAGCTCGAAGGCACGCCGGTACTCAACCCTGCCGACTGGTTCAAACAGGCCCAGTGCGCTTACGAGGCGCCGAACGATCCTTACGTTGAGATTATCCTCGAACAGAACCTGCGCGGCGAACGTTGTGCCATCAACCGCTACCAGACACTGGCTGACTTCACGATCGGCAAGGATTATGCCACCTACCAGATGGCCGTCAATATCCTGAACGACGAACTCGAACACGAAAACGACATCGAGTCGTGGCTCGTCGACCTTAAACGAATGAAAGAAGAGTGGGCGAAAATGAGGAAATAAAACCCCTCGCATAGCCGGAGAGCCCCCACTTCTCAGAACGCCGCCTTCCCCGTATTGCACAGGGAGGCGGCGTTTGCTTTTTCCGGATTGTTACGAGTACTATTCAGGAGTGTACCGTGCTTCTATCCCGGGCGAAGCCGGGGGCGCTTTTCAATAACGGGCTGATTCAAATCGCCAATCAGCTCTGTTTCGTGTTTGAAAAGTCCCCCCGCTTCGCTCGGAATGGCATGACAGGGGATTAAAACAGCCCGTCGAAAAGGGTGGAGTTGCGGTAGAGGTAGTAGCCGAGGTAGGCGATGGCTCCCAGCGCCACGACGACGGCGATCACCGCGAGGGTCTGGTTGTGCGGCCCCTTGCTGCGGGGCTTCACGCCGGGCGGTATCACGCGGCTTCGGCGTCCGGTGGCGGCTGGGGTAGCGTGTTGCCCCGGGATGTTTCTCGGCTGGCTGTGGCGTCCGCTGTTTGCGGCGGGCCCGCAGGCCGGGTTACGTCTTTTGATGGGGGCGGCGATCACGGTGGCCTCGGGAGGCAGGGGACTGAGCTGTTCGATGAAAGCGGTGTCGACGGTCAGCTCGCCCGGGCCGGGGCCGATTCGGCACACACCTTCGATGGACAATGTGCGCCCATCGCCCTGGCCGAGCCACTGTTGGTAGATGGCGGCGGCTACCGGGGGGGCGACCGCCAGCTCCGAGGCGATGGCCCCGACCAGCGAGGGGGCCTCGGCGGCGTTGAGTTCGAGGACGTAGTAGGGGGGTGTGATGCGGTTGTTACCGAGCATCCGCGAACTGGCGCGCACTACGGACAGGGTGCCCACTTCGGGCAGCATCAGCGAAGTATGTTGCAGCAGGCGGCGGCGGATGATGTCGGCTACGGGGTGCATGTCTGTAGTTATTATTATGCCCGTCATGGCGAGACGTGTGAAGCGATGTCCCCCGGCTACGCCCGGGACAGGCTCCGCAATCTTCCTTTGCCATTGTGAGGGAAGATTGCTTCGGGTTCTACGCAACCCTCGCAATGACGATTAGTTTATTTTAATGCTTATCCACAATAATACCCCCTTCGGTCTGCCGACGGCGACGGGCGTAAACGAGCCACGGGCGAGTGTGACAGCCCGCCGCGTGGGGCATCGGCGGACTGCCGGGATCGCTCTTGCGACCCGGGTAAATGTAAAAACATCCCTCGAAAACAAAGGATAAAATGCCGGAGGTATAAGCATTTTATTTTTTGCCCAACCGCTCTTTACGCTTGGCGTCGCGTTGGGCGATCTTGTTTTTCTGGGTGGATTTTTCCTGAGAGGTTTTCGGGGTTCCCGGCGTGCCCGCCCCAGCCTTCGGCAGCCCCTCGTAGGGCCTTGGCGGGCGGCGCAGCGAGATCACCAGGAAGACGATGCCCGCAACGATGAACGGTATGCTCAGTATCTGACCCATGTCTAAGGCCATGGAGCGTTCGAAATCGACCTGCACTTCTTTGATCGTCTCGATCAGGAACCGCGCGCCGAACATCAGCACCAACAGCACGCCGAACATGAATCCGCGCCGGTCGCTCATCTTGGTGCGCCAGTAGAGCCAGCACAGCAGTCCGAAGATCAGCAGGTAGGCCAGCGCTTCGTATAATTGGGTGGGGTGTACATAGGGAATGCTGTCGAGCGGCATACCCACGTACTCCCCGGCGAGCGGGAACTTGAAGCCCCACGGCAGCGAGGTCGGCGAGCCGATGATCTCGGAATTCATCAGGTTGCCCAGGCGGATCAGCACACCCGTCGCGGCGGCCACGATACCGATGCGGTCGAGCGACCAGATGTAGGGGATTTTCCATTTGCGGCAGAAGCCCCACAGTCCCACGAGTATCCCGATGGCTCCGCCGTGGCTCGCCAGTCCGCCGCCCCGGATGTCCAAGAGGCTGATGTAGGGGAAACTCGACATGAACGGGTGGTCGACAAAATAGTATTTCGGATCGTAGAAAATGCAGTGGCCGAGCCGGGCGCCGATCACGGCGGCGATGATCACCCAGAAGAACGCCGAGGTGGTCAGCTCGGGGTTCAGCCCTTCGTGCTTGACGATCTTGTGGAAAAGCCACCAGCCCACCACGAACGAGAGCGACCAGAGCAGCCCGTACCAGGCTATCTCTATTCCTCCGATCGAAAAGGCTATCGGGTTGGCATTCCAGATTATGGTAAGCGGTGTCATACGGCGAAATCGTTTTTTATGTTAGCGCAAAGATAAGGACTTTACTTTGGTTTTTTGCTTATGCCATCCCGAGAGACAGCGAACCGACATGGACAGCGGGGACAATCAAACTCGTTTGAATTACCAGGCGCCAAGGGGGGAGTCCATGCAGTGGACTTAAGATCTCGACCAGGAACAATCTTGCCCGAGATCTTTCGCTGCCACTCAGGATAACATGAAAAGATTACCAAACGTTGCTGCTAAAAGGGCTGTAAAAAAACGATGTATACGGCTCGCCTACCTTTCGCCTAAAAACCCTATCTTTGTAGCTTGCCGTGAGGCAGTTTGCATCCGACAAGATCACCAATACATCAATTTATACTATGGCAGAAGAAAAATTGATGGCTGAATTCCCGCCCGTGACCACGGCGCAGTGGGAGGAAGCCATTGCGGCCGACCTTAAAGGCGCCGACCGCACAAAACGACTCGTATGGCGCACCGCCGAAGGCTTCGACGTGCAACCCTACTACCGCGAAGAAGACCTCGCGGCACTCAAGCATCTCAACATCAAAGCCGGCGAGTTCCCCTACGTGCGCGGTATCCGCGGCGGTAACTCCTGGCTCGTGCGCCAGACCATCGAACTGTCCGGTTCGTCCGATGCCGACATCAAGGCAGCCAACGCCACGGCCCTCGCCGCCCTCATGCGCGGTGTGGAATCCGTCGGATTCAAAATCGAAGGCGGCAAAGAATATACCCCCGCCAAACTCGACGCCCTGCTCAACGGCGTCGAACTTACCGCCGTAGAACTCGCGTTCAGCGGTTGCGGCACCCCGGCCATCGCCGCCCTTTTCCTCGACAAGATCATCGCCGGAAAATATAACGCCGAGGAAATCTGCGCCACCTTCGACATCGACCTGCTCCGCAGGATGAGCAAACAGGGCGGCTTCAAATGCTCGCCCGACGGCAGCAAATGTTTCGAGAAACTCAAAGCCCTGATCGAAAAGGCCGCACCCTACAAACGAATCCGTATGGTGAGTGTCGGCGGACACCTGTTCCACGACTGCGGCGCCTCGATCGTGCAGGAACTGGCTTTCACGCTGGCCATGGGCCACGAATACGTCGTGCGCCTGACGGACATGGGACTGGCCGTAGACCAGGCTGCCCCCGCTACCAAATTCACGATGGCCGTCGGTACCAACTACTTCATGGAGATCGCCAAGATCCGCGCCGCCCGCATGCTTTGGGCCAACATCATCAACGCTTATAAACCCGCGAAGGAGTGTGCCGCCAAGCTGCGCCTGCACGTGCAGACCTCGGCCTGGAATCAGACCGTCTACGACCCTTACGTGAATATGCTCCGCGGCACTACCGAAGCGATGAGCGCCGCCATTGCCGGCGTCGATTCGATCGAGGTGCTGCCCTTCGACCACGCCTACGCCCCCGCCGGAGAATTCTCGTCGAGGATTGCCCGCAACTCCCAACTGCTGCTCAAAGAGGAATCGCATTTCGACCAGGTGACCGACCCCAGCGGCGGTTCGTACTACATCGAGACCCTCACCGCGTCGATCGCCTCCGAAGCGTGGAAACTTTTCCGCGCCGTCGAGGACAAAGGCGGTTACACCGATGCCCTGCGCGCCGGTTTCATCCAGGAAGAAATCGCCAAAACGACCGCGGCCCGCGACAAGAACATCGCCACCCGCCGCCAGATACTGCTCGGCACCAACCAATACCCCAACTTCGGCGAAGTGGCCGGTCAGGAAATTACCGAAAGTGTCGTGATCCCCTGCACCTGTGCCGCCGACAAGGCCGCCGGTGCCAATCCCGCCTGCGGTTGCGCCGAGGGCTTCACGCCCGAATTCGCCCCGCTGCAACCCTACCGCGGCGCCATGCCTTTCGAACAACTCCGCCTGCGCACCGACCGTTGCGGCAAGCGTCCGAAAGCCTTTATGCTCACCTGCGGATCGCTGGCCTTTGCCCGCGCCCGTGCCCAATTCTCGTGCAACTTCTTTGCCTGCGCCGGGATCGAGGTGGTCGACAACACGTTCTTCGCTTCGGTCGAAGAGGGTGCCAAAGCCGCCCTCGCCTCGAAGGCCGAGATTGTGGTGCTCTGCGCTGCCGACGACGATTACGCCACCCTGGCCCCCGAGGCCTACGCCCTGCTCAAAGGAAAATGCATCTTCGTGGTGGCCGGAGCGCCCGCCTCGCAACCCGAACTCGAAGCTGCCGGCATCACGCACTTCATCAGCGTGAAATCGAACGTCCTCGAAACGCTTACCGCTTATCAACAGGAATTGGGAATAAAATAAATTGAGGGAAGCCCCGAACCGAACGGAAGATTGCTTCGTCGGCCGCCGGGCCTCCTCGCAATGACGAATTACAATGAGAGCAAAATTTTCAGATATAACTTACGCCGGAGGCCCCGCCTCCACCGGATCGTGCGGTTGCAGCACCACTGCCTCGTGCGATGCCGCACCCCTTTGGGTGACCCCCGAACAGATTCCCGTCAAGGGAGCCTACTCTGCCGAAGACCTCTTGGGCATGGAGCATCTGCACTACGCCGCCGGCGTAGCGCCCTTTCTGCGGGGCCCGTACTCCACGATGTACGTGCAGCGCCCCTGGACCATCCGCCAATACGCCGGATTCTCGACTGCCGAAGAGTCGAACGCCTTCTACCGCCGCAACCTGGCGTCGGGCCAGAAGGGCCTCTCGGTGGCTTTTGACCTCGCCACCCACCGCGGTTACGACGCCGACCACGAACGTGTCGTGGGCGACGTCGGCAAGGCCGGCGTGTCGATCTGCTCGGTCGAAGACATGAAAGTCCTTTTCGACGGCATCCCCCTGAACCAGATGTCCGTGTCGATGACCATGAACGGCGCCGTGCTTCCCGTGCTCGCCTTCTATATCGTGGCCGGGCTCGAACAGGGCGCCACGCTCGACCAGCTGGCCGGCACCATCCAGAACGACATCCTCAAGGAGTTCATGGTGCGCAACACCTACATCTATCCGCCCGCCTTCTCGATGAAGATCATCGCCGATATCTTCGCCTACACGTCGGCCCATATGCCCAAGTTCAACTCGATCTCGATCTCGGGCTACCACATGCAGGAGGCCGGCGCCACCGCCGACATAGAGCTGGCCTACACGCTGGCCGACGGGCTCGAATACCTGCGCACCGGCGTGAATTCGGGCATGAACATCGACTCGTTCGCCCCGCGCCTGTCGTTCTTCTGGGCCATCGGCATGAATCACTTCATGGAGATCGCCAAGATGCGCGCCGCGCGCCTGCTTTGGGCCAAGATCGTGAAACAGTTCAACCCGAAGAACCCCAAATCGCTCGCCCTGCGCACCCACTCGCAGACCTCGGGTTGGTCGCTCACCGAGCAGGACCCGTTCAATAACGTGGCCCGCACGGCCATCGAAGCCATGGCCTCGGCGCTGGGGCACACCCAGTCGCTGCACACCAACGCGCTCGACGAAGCCATCGCGCTGCCCACCGACTTCTCGGCCCGCATCGCGCGTAACACCCAGATCTACCTGCAGGAAGAGACCGAAATTTGCCGCTCGGTAGACCCCTGGGCCGGTTCTTACTACGTCGAATCGCTCACGCAGGAGATCGCTGAAAAGGCCTGGGCATTGATCCAGGAAGTCGAAGAGCTCGGCGGCATGGCCAAGGCTATCGAAACCGGCGTGCCCAAAATGCGCATCGAGGAAGCGGCCGCCCGCAAGCAGGCCCGCATCGACTCGGGACAGGACACCATCGTCGGCCTGAACAAATACCGCCTCGAAAAAGAAGACCCGATCGACATCCTCGCGGTCGACAACACCGCCGTGCGCCTTTCGCAGATCGAGCGCCTCAGGCAACTGCGCGCCGGCCGCGACCAGGCCGCGGTCGATAAAGCGCTCGCCGCGATCACCGAATGCGCCCGCACGGGCCAGGGCAACCTGCTCGAACTGGCGGTCGAAGCCGCCAAGGTGCGCGCTTCGCTCGGCGAGATATCGGATGCCTGCGAAGCCGTCGCCGGGCGCTACAAAGCCGTTATACGTTCCATTTCAGGTGTATACTCTTCGGAAGTGAAAAACAACGAAAAATTCCAGCATGCGGTCGAACTGTGCCGCGAATTTGCCAAGAAGGAAGGGCGCCAGCCCCGCATCATGATCGCCAAGCTCGGCCAGGACGGCCACGACCGCGGCGCCAAGGTGGTGACTACCGGGTACGCCGACATCGGCTTCGACGTGGACATGGGCCCGCTGTTCCAGACGCCCGAGGAGGCCGCCAAGCAGGCCGTAGAGAACGACGTGCACGTGGTGGGCGTTTCGTCGCTTGCCGCCGGACACAACACGCTCGTACCGCAGATCGTAGCGGAACTCAAGAAGCTCGGCCGCGAGGACATCGTGGTGATCGTGGGTGGCGTGATCCCCCACCAGGACTACGACTTCCTGTATAAGAACGGCGCTGCCGCCATCTTCGGCCCGGGTACGCCCGTGACCGATGCGGCGATCAAAATTCTTGAACTATTGATGGCGTAGCCGCATACATAATGTGGAGAGAGCGTTGTATAGTCGTACGACGATTCAACGCTCTCTTATTTTGAGGTAACGCTATTCCGGGGTGTTGAATATTTTGGGTATACAGACGCTTCGTGCCTGACCCAAAATATTCAACACCCCGGAATAATAAAGAAGTGTGGTAGGAAGGGAGGGGAAAAGAAGGGGAATAAATAAAAATGTCATCCCGAGCGTAGCCGAAGCGTCAGAGAAGCTTTCCTTTTTCATCTCTGGAAAGTTCTCTCGGCTTCGCTCGGGATGACGTGATTCTGCGGTATGCAGTTTTGGGTTACGGGTGCGTGGCGATGTAGTCTTTCAGGACGGTGCGCAGGCTGTCTCCCAGTTGGTCGAAGGTGTAGAACGAGATACCCGTGGCTCCGGCGGCAAAGGCGCTGTCTAGGGCTTCGCCGAGGGTCGGGCGGTGCACGCCTTCATCCGAAATGGTACTGCCCCGGCGGAAATCCGAAGCCATCAGGCCGCAATAGACGGGCGGGCCGGGTTTGTCGCGTACACAGTCGCGTACACATTGCGCGATCCATGTTGCATCTCCGTAGTAGAATCCGTGGTAGATCATCGGGAATACGGCATCCAGCCGCCAGCGGGCCCAATCCTGCCGCACCATCCGGCGCGCCATCTCGGGGGTGGGGAAGGGCGAGGCGCTGATCGAAAGACCCTGGCGGTGGGCGATGTCGCCGATCTGGTTGGCCACTTCGCTCACGGCGTCGAGCCGGAATTGCAGCCACAGCGAGTCGGTGGCAATGGTCTCGCCTTTTTCGAGGGGGTTGTAGTGGTAACGCTTCTCGAATGCCCGGAGCATGTCGGGATGGTACCCGTAGTCCCACTCGGCGTATTCGCGGTCCTGCACAATGCCGTAGGTGGGCCAGAGCGAGGTGGGCAGGATCTGGTCGACGTAACGGCAGTAGTCGAGGCTGATGCCGCCCAGCCCTTCGACTTCGGCATAGCGCTTCATTTGTTCGTAGATGGCTTTGCGCACGCCGGGGATGATGGGGCTCAGAAATTTGTAGTAGTCGACGTAGGCTTTCTTCTCGGCCAGCGAATAGCCTTCACGGTTATAGTCGAGCCATTCGGGGTGTTCGCGGGCGATACCGCCGTTGTTCATCACCCATACCCAGGCGAACACGGTCACGCCGTATTGCCGGGCGAGGGGGATCACTTTTTCGAGCTGGGCAGGGGAACCTTGCAGTAGAATACCTTTCAGTCCGGTATCGGTCAACCGGGTAAAATAAGCGTTCCAGTCGCGGCGTTCGGAGTAACTGACCCACGTCCAGTATTTCGGAAGGGGTACGGCAGCTTGCGGGGCTGTACGGGCGGCGGCGTTCAGGGTGCCGGGGAAGAGCAAGGCGCACAGGAATAGGGCTGCGCAGCGTAGCGGTTGGGTCAGAGGATGTGTTTTCATTGGGTCGGAAGGTCGGCCTTATGGGGCGGCGGGAAACAAATATAGCGAATTGGGGGAGATTTGCCAATCTTCACAGGCTTCTCCGGCGGGACGGGGGATTTTTCGGGCAGGGCCGATGGCGGGTAGGATCGAATACGAAAAGAGCCGCAACTGGCATAGTTGCGGCTCTTGTTATTGCCAGGTTTCGGAAACCCGCGGGGATAGCGCGGATTATAGCGCCGGTTGGGTGATGCCGAACGACCGGATGGTAACGTACGAGGTTCCGGTACGCACGCCGAACAGGAGGGATCGTTCCGCACCGGTGTCGTTGGGGTCGGCGGTGATGTAGATGGTGTTGGCGGCACCGGGAGGGCCTTCGATCGGGTCCAGCGAGCACCATTCGTTGCCGCCGGATACCCACCATTCGCCTTCGCTTTCGATGTTGAATTCGACGGTGCCGCCTGCGGCGGGCATGGTTTGTTGGGCGGGAGTGACGATGAGCAGGGATTCCCGCTCTTCGTTTTTGCACGCGGTCAGCAGTGCGGCTGCGGTCAGCAGTGCGCAGGCGGCTGTGGTGATGTACGTGCGTTTTTTCATGGTGCCGTGTTGTGCTTCGGGCTATTTCGAAACTTTGACGTGTTTTTTCTCTTTGATGCGGGCTTTCTTACCGGTCAGGTCGCGCAGGTAGAAGATGCGGGCGCGGCGTACGACGCCGGTCTTGTTGAGCTCGATCTTGTCGATGGTCGGCGAGTTGATCGGGAAGATGCGTTCTACGCCGATACCGTCTGAAATCTTGCGGACGGTGAAGGTTTGGGTCTCACCTGCGCCGCGTTTCTGGAGCACCACGCCGCGGAAGTTCTGGAGGCGCTCCTTGTTGCCTTCGCGGATCTTGATGGTGACGGTAATGGTGTCGCCGGCGTTGAATTCGGGGTGGACGGGCAGTTCGCGCTGGGTGGCCTCTGCGACCGAAGCTTTCATGGCCTTTTCGGCGATGTCGATTAGATTGTTTTTCATTGTTTTTTGAAAATCTAAAAGGTGGGATGTCCAACGTGGGAACCGTGTTCCTGCAGTTTCCCTTATCCGGGAATGCGTGGCCCGCTTCGTGCGGCGTCCTTGTAAGATAAACGACCTGTTTTGTGTGCCGTCTTCTGAAAGAAAGGAGGCCTTGCTTTACGCAGTGCCCTTAAAAGCCGGGGCCCCAGAGGTTGGTACATGCTGCGTCCGGGGGATACAGCGGGGCAAAAGTACGTAAGAAAAGGGATTATACCAAATAAATTGGGTATTTTTGTGACCTATGAAAAAGAATCCACTGATATTCGTGACCAACGACGATGGCGTGAACGCCCGCGGTATCGGCGAACTGATCGCTCTGGCCCGCACGCTGGGCGACGTGATCGCCATCGCCCCCAACGAAACCTACTCGGGGATGTCGCACTCGATCACGATGCATCGCCCGCTGTTCGTCAGCCAGGTGGCGAGCGAAAAGGGCCTCGAAGTATACTCCTGCACCGGCACCCCGGTCGATTGTGTAAAGATCGGTTTCGACGAAATATTCAAGGGGCGCCAGCCCGACCTGGTATTGTCGGGCATCAACCACGGCTCGAACTCGAACATCAGCGTGATCTATTCCGGCACAATGGGTGCCGCTACCGAGGCTGCGCTCTATGGCATTCCCGCCATCGGGTTTTCGCTTACCGACCATTCGCCGATGGCCGATTTCACCGCCTCGACCGAGTATGCCGGGCAGGTCATCCGCAAGGTGCTTGCCATGCCCGAAGCGATGTTGGACGGATTGTGCCTGAATGTCAATATCCCGAACATTCCGCTGGCGGAAATACGGGGCATAAAAGTGTGCCGCCAGACGCGCGGCTGCTGGCGCGAGGATTTCATCAAGCGCAGCGACCCGCACAACCGCGACTATTATTGGATGTCGGGCAGTTTCTACAATGCCGAACCCGAATCCGGGGATACCGACGAGTGGGCCCTCCGCAATGGCTATGTGGCCGTGGTGCCCGTGCAGATGGATCTGACGGACTACCGCCGGCTGGGCAAACTGGAATTCTGATGGGCGGCCCCGCAGGGGCCGTATTTCTCCGTGAAGGTTGCGGAGCACCGGCCGACTGAGCCGGAAAATGCGGGAGCATTTTCCGGCGAAGGAGAGCGCCCGGCCCCACGGCCGAAGGCCGTCGGCTGGGCCCGGGCGCTTTGTTCTCGCGTGCCAGCCCGGCGGCCGCCAAGATTATAGCGCGGCCAGGCTTAACGATATATTTGGAACGGGAAAAGCGTTTAATATTATGATCACTCACGATACCCAAGTCCGCGTACGTTACGGCGAAGTCGACCGGATGGGCTTCCTCTACCACTCCCATTATGTCGAACTGTTCGACGTGGGGCGCACCGAGCTGATGCGCAGCCTCGGGTTACCCAATGCGGCTATCGAGGCCGAAGGCATCATGCTTCCGGTGCTCAACGTCACCGTCGACTATAAGAATCCCGCTCATTACGACGACCTGCTCATGGTCCGGACCACGCTCGCCGAGCTGCCTGGCGTGAAGATACGCTTCGCCTACGAGGTGTTCCGCACCTCGTGGGACGGGCACGCCGATCCCCAACCTATCACTACCGGAAGCGTGACGCTCGCTTTCATGCACAGCGACACCAAACGCGCCTGCCGCCCCCCGCAACAACTTCTTGATAGGCTTGCTCCATACTTTTAGCCACGGCTTTGACGTTATTTTAGCATGTCATCCCGAGTCCGTTCGATTACGCTCAGGATAAACTCCGCCGAGGGACCTTTTTCAATAATGAATACCGATTGCTCCCACATGGGTCAATCCATTCATTGAAAAGGTCCCTCGGCTACGCTCGGGATGACATGAGAAAACGCGGATATGTCCTTGTCCGATTAAGGATAAAAGCGTCTCTGACGCCACAGATGCCCCCTTCGCAAGAAATAGGTATTTTGCTCCCCGAAGTTCGGTACCTTCGGCGGAAAACCGTTACTTTTGCGCTCCGGATTCTCCCGAGTGCCTCGTGTAATATCCTCCTTTTTCCCACCCGCCGACCTAATCGTTACGCATGAACCAATACACTATGAAAAAACTTTTTTCGATCGCCTTACTTTCACTCTCATGCTCCGGCATCGCGAAGGCCGCCGTGCCCGCCGCTCCGGAGGGTAACCTTCCTGCCGACACGGTCAGGGTCGTGGATGCCGACCAGATCGTCGTGCTCTCCTCGGCCAAAGAGACCAATGCCCTGTGGAAAATGCCCGCCGCCACATCGCTCATGACCCCGTCGAAGATCAACGACCGCCGCATCGCCTCCGTCGTCGACATCAGCACCTACGTGCCCAACCTGTTCATCCCCGACTACGGTTCGGCGATGACCACTCCCATCTACCTGCGCGGCGTGGGTGCACGAAGCAGCAGCCAGAGCGTGGGTATGTACGTCGATAATATCCCCTACATGAACAAGAATACGTTCGACTTCGAGTTCTCCGACGTACAGTACATCGAAGTGCTGCGCGGCCCGCAGGGTACCCTGTACGGCCGTAACGCCATGGGCGGCATCATCAATGTCTACACCCTTTCGCCGCTCGACTACCAGGGCGCCAAGATCTCGGTCGGCGCCGGAAACTACGGCAGCTACGAGGCTAAGGGATCGTACAGCTTCAAGGTGCGCGAGAACATCGGCATCAGCGCCTCGGCCTACTACGACCGTACCGAGGGCTATTTCCGCAACCTGACCACCGGTGCCCGCGCCGACAGTTCGGGAGCTGCCGGCGGACGCCTGAAACTCGAATGGCAGATCAATCCCCGCCTGAAGGCCAGCCTTACGGGCACCTACGACTATACCGACCAGAACGCCTTTCCCTACGGAGCTTACGATAAAACCACTGGCGCGATCAACGCCGTGGCGTACAACGACCGCGGCACCTACCTGCGCAACATGTCGACCAACAGCCTGCGCTTCGAATACGTGACAGACAAGGTGATGTTCACCTCGAACACCGGGCACCAGTGGCTCTGCGACAACATGTGGATGGACCAGGATTTCACCCCCAAGAGCGTCTTCACCATCAACCAGCGCCAAAAAGAGATCGGAGTGAACCAGGAGTTCGCCGTCCGTTCGGTAGGCCACAAGAATTACCAGTGGTCGGCGGGTGCTTTCGGGTTCTATACCAACCTCAAAACCCACGGTGACGTGACGTTCAAACAGGACGGCATCAAGGATGTCCTGCAGCCGGTCTTTACCGAACTCTATGAGAACGGCACGATGCCCCTGCTGCTCAAGATCACCGACACCGAGATCCCCAATCCGGGGTTCTATGTGACGCCCGAAGCCGGAGCGGCGATTTTCCACCAGTCTACGTTTAATAACCTCTTCACCGACGGCCTGTCGCTCACGCTGGGGCTGCGCGTTGACTACGAAAAACAGTGGCTCGACTACAACACCTCGATGACCGTGAACTTCGACGGCTACCGACCGCCGGTGCCGCGCCCCATCGCTTCGATGCCGGTCTCGTCGGCCCTTGAGGGCAGCGTGTCGCAGGATTACTGGCAATGGCTGCCCAAAGTGGCGCTGGAGTACCAGTGCTCGCCGGGTGTGATGACTTACCTGACGGCTGCCAAAGGTTATCGTGCGGGGGGGTATAACATCCAGATGTTCTCGGAGGTGATTCAGGAGCAGATTTCGGGTTCGCGCCCCGGCGGCGGAGGCGCTTCCGGCCCGGACATCAACAGTACGGTGGCCTACAAACCCGAAGTGACGTGGAACTACGAGTTCGGCACCCGTGCCGAACTGTTCGACAAGACCACGAAACTCGAAGTGGCGCTTTTCTACATGGACATCCGCGACGTGCAACTCACACAGTTCGTGGCGGGCGGCAGCGGCCGAATCCTGACCAATGCCGGCAAAGCATACAGCTACGGCGCCGATCTCACGCTATCCGTACGTCCGGTCACGGGGCTGACCCTCGACCTGAACTACGGATTCAACCACGCCATCCTGCGTGACTACAATACCGGCGAGGTTGATGACCAGGGCAATCCCGTCGGCGATTACAGCGGCAACTACATTCCTTACGTGCCTCAGAACACGCTGGCCCTGGGAGCGTCGTACTCGCTGAACCTGAAGGGGTGGCTCTCGCAGATCAGCGTCGCGGCCCAGTATACCGCGGCGGGTAAGATTTACTGGAACGAGGCGAACGACGCGTCGCAATCGTTCTACGGCACGGTGAACGGTAAGCTGACCCTGCGCCACGAATTCGCCCGCCTCGAATTGTGGGGCCGCAACCTGCTGAATGCTGATTACGGGGCTTTCTACTTCAAGTCGTTCGGCAATGAGTTCATGCAGCGCGGCGCGCCTGTCACCTTTGGCGCCAACCTGGTGTTCTCGTTCTAAGGGCGTAGCCACACAGGCCATCAGCTTGCCCTTGAACCGAGTAAGAGTCTTTGACGGGCATGGCTAATAAAGGGTCTGTGCCCCTGTCATCCCGAGCCGAAGCCGAGGGAACTTTTCAGGGAATGATCGCTGGTTACAATAGTGCGATCCGTTATTAAAAAGTTCCCTCGGCTTCGGCTCGGGATGACAGGGGGTAGCCTTGCTCTCTTCCCTTTCCCACTCCTTTCTTGTTTATTGCGGGGTATTGAATATTTTGGGGCCAGGCGAGAAACGTCTATATCCCCAAAATATTCAATACTCCGCAATAGCATTCCCCAAAACAAGAAAGCCTCGAAACCACCATGGTGGTTTCGAGGCTTTCTGCTATTATTATTCAGATTACACCGTCATGATCTCTTTTTCTTTGGCGGCCAGCAGGCTGTCGATGGTCTTGGAGTGAGTGTCGATGATCTTCTGGATCTCGTCTTCGCCGTCCTTGGCCACGTCTTCGGGCAGGTTGAATTCTTTGATCGCTTTTTTGATGGCCTCCATGGCATCGCGGCGGATATTGCGCAGCGATACGCGGGCGCTTTCGCCGTCGGCTTTGATCTGTTTGACCAGTTCCTTACGTCGCTCCTCGGTAAGCGGCGGCACGTTCAGGCGGATCGTTTCGCCGTTGTTGCTTGGGGTCATGCCGAGGTTCGAGTTGATAAGCGCTTTTTCGATGGCGCTGATCTGCGTTTTGTCCCACGGCTGCACCAGAATCGTCTTGGCGTCGGGTACGGTGACGCTGGCCACCTGGTTGATCGGCATCTGCGAGCCGTACGACTCGACCATCACGCCGTTCAGCACGTTGATGTTGGCCTTGCCGGCCTTGACAGTGGCCAGTTCGTTTTCGAAGTGTTCCATCGCCTTCTGCATCTTGGGGATGGCGGCGTCGATGATCTCTCTTTTGTGTCCCATGCTTGGAATTATTGAGTTTTTATAGGGTTATGTTTATGATACGATTGTTCCTATTTTTCCGTCGAGCACCTTGGCGAGGTTGCCGGGGGTATCCATGTCGAACACCACGATGGGGAGCGTGTTTTCCATGCACATCGTGAAGGCCGTGAGGTCCATGACTTTCAGGCGTTTGTCGATCACTTCGGCGAACGAGATGCGGTCGAAACGGACGGCCGCGGGGTCTTTCTCGGGGTCGGTGGTGTAGACGCCGTCGACGCGGGTGCCTTTGAGCAGCACGTCGGCTTCGAGTTCCACCCCACGCAGGGCCGAGGCCGTGTCGGTGGTGAAGAAGGGATTGCCTGTGCCGCCAGCCACGATGACAACCTCCCCGGCATTGAGTAACTCCAATGCCCGCGGCTTGGTATACAATTCGCCCACGGGGGCCATCCGGGTCGAGGTGAGCACGCGGGCCTGTTGCCCGGCGTTTTCGAGGGCCGATTGCAGGGCCAGCGAGTTGATGACCGTGGCGAGCATACCCATCTGGTCGCCGCGTACGCGGTCGAAGCCCTTACCCACGCCCGTCAGGCCGCGGAAGATGTTGCCGCCGCCGATCACAATGGCGATTTGCACGCCGGTTTCTGCGGCGGCCTTGATCTGCGCGGCGTATTCGCCAAGGCGCTGCGGGTCGATCCCGTGACCGGCGTTGCCTTGCAGCGATTCGCCGCTCAATTTGAGCAGCACTCTGTGGTATTTTGCCATCTTGTATGGTTTGTATCTGGCACGAAGGTACAAATTTTCTATCTTTGTCAGAGTTTATCCGCGCTTTCTTGCCGAAACTCCGGGCTTGAAGCCTGCCGTAACCCGATCCGATGACCCCGACGCCGATGAAATACCTGCCGCATGTCAATTCGCCTGCCGATTTGAAGCAGTTGCCCGTGAAGGCGTTGCCCCAATACTGTGCCGAGTTGCGCGAGTTCATCATCCGCGAAGTGTCGGCCAATCCCGGGCACCTGGGGGCCAGCATCGGCGCCGTCGAACTGGCCGTGGCGATCCACTACGTCTACGACACGCCCGGCGACAAAGTGGTCTGGGACGTGGGGCACCAGGCCTACGCCCACAAGATCATTACCGGCCGCCGCGACAGTTTCCATACCAATCGGAAGCTGGGCGGTATCAGCGGCTTTCCGCGCATGGCCGAAAGTCCTTACGACGCGTTCGGCACCGGGCACTCCTCGACTTCGATCTCGGCCGCGCTGGGGCTTTCGCAGGCCCTGGAGGGACGCTCGAAGGTCGTGGCGGTGATCGGCGACGGCTCGATGACCGGCGGCCTCGCCTTCGAAGGGCTGAACAATGCGGGTGCCGATCTCGGCAACGACCTGTTGGTGATCCTCAACGACAACAACATGTCGATCGATCCCAACGTCGGGGCGCTCAAAGAAAAACTCCTGGAGATCAGCAAGTCGCGTCGCTACAACCGCTTCAAAGAGAGCGTGTGGCGTTCGATGCGCCGCATTCCCCGCGTGCGCCGCACGCTCAAGAAATTCCTCGACGGCGCCAAATCCTTTTTCCTGAACCAGAGCAACCTTTTCGAGTCGTTCAACTTCCGTTATTTCGGGCCGGTCGACGGCAACGATGTGGTCGCGCTCGTCGAGGCCCTGAAAGACATCCGGCAACTGCCCGGCCCCAAACTGCTGCACGCCCTCACCGTCAAAGGAAAGGGCTACGCCCCGGCCGAACGCAGCCAGACCGAATGGCACGCCCCGGGCTACTTCAATCCCGACACGGGCGAAAAAAATGACACCGCGCCCACAGGTCGCCTTAAGTTCCAGGAAGTGTTCGGGCATACCCTGTTGTCGCTTGCTCGGCAAACGCCTGAAATTGTGGGTATCACGCCCGCCATGCCTTCCGGATCGTCGCTCTGCATCATGATGGACGAAATGCCGGAACGCGCCTACGATGTGGGTATTGCCGAGGGGCACGCCGTGACCTTTGCGGCGGCACTGGCGGCGGGCGGAAAACTCCCGTTTTGTTGCATCTACTCGTCGTTCATGCAGCGCGCTGTGGACAACGTGATCCACGACGCGGCGCTACAGCGGCTACCCGTAGTGCTGTGCCTCGACCGCGCCGGACTGGTCGGCGAGGACGGCGCCACGCACCACGGCGCCTTCGATGTCGCCCTGCTGCGTTCGGTGCCCGACATCACCATCGGCGCGCCGCTCGATGCCTCCGACCTGCGTCACATGATGTATACCGCCGCGGAGCGTTTCCGGCGTGGCGAGTGCGGCACGTTCGTGATCCGCTATCCGCGCGGCGGTAGTTTCCCGGAAACAGTGCTCGAAGAACCTCTCGGAGAACTTGGGATCGGCCGTGGCCGGTGGATCGGTGGAAACAGCGAAGCTCCGGTCGCAGTGCTTTCGCTCGGCACGGCGGGTGTACAAGTGGCCGAGGCCCTTAGGACCGCTTCGCTCGAAAACCGGGTGGTGCATTACGACATGCGCTGGGCCAAACCGCTCGACGAAGATATACTGCACTTTGTGGCCAACCGCTACACGCACATAGTGACTGTCGAGGATGGCGTTCGTGCCGGGGGATTCGGTTCGGCGGTGCTGGAGTTCCTGGCCGACAACGGTTATCAGGTGCCCGTTACGCGCCTCGGCCTGCCCGACCATTTCGTGGAACACGGCACGGTAGCCGAACTGCGCGCCCAGTGTGGCCTCGATGCCGAGTCCATCGCGGGGGTATTGAGGAAAACGGCGATACAGGAGTAATAAACGGGATTATCCCTTTTAAGCTTGCTGCCGGTTTGCATCAGCTTCTTCGGGTTGCAAAGCAACCCTCGACCCGTGGGGCGCGCGGGCGGGGAGACCACGCCGCCCCCGACGCCTCGGATA
>JAVBMY010000015.1:0-52492 GCA_031551865.1 Rikenella sp.
AATTTCGACAAGAATGACAGGATATACCGGGCATTCGACGATATGTTTGATCGCAAGATGCGGGGCGAGGATATTCCTTATGGTTCCAGCGAAGATGATCTTTGATTTTGTTTGTTTCTGATTCGTCGGGGACGCGCCTCGCCGAAGGTGCTGATCGGGCGTTCGAAGAAGTGAAGCGTAGATGGGGAAAGGTGATTGAGTAGATATAAATCTTGTAATAATGAGAGAGGCCAGCTTAAAAACTGGCCTCTCTCATTATTACAAGTGTGCTTTGTGTTGCCAATAAAGTCTCTCTAGTGGAACGATTATAGGGCGCCGGATTACTTGTTGTTCTCGGGGCGGAGTTTGCGCACGGCGGCACCGGCTTGCCAGAGTTCGCTCTCGTGCAGTTCGCGAAGCTCTTTTTCGAGGCCGGCGCGGTAGTCGGCCTTGCTGTTCGAGTCGATAGAACGCTGGGCTTCGTTACCGCTGGCCACCTCATCGTAGAGTTTTTCGAACACGGGAAGGGTGGCGTCACGGAAGGGTTTCCACCAGTCGAGGGCGCCGCGCTGTGCGGTGGTCGAGCAGTTGCCGTACATCCAGTCCATGCCGTTTTCGGCTACGAGGGGCATCAGCGATTGGGTGAGTTCCTCGACGGTTTCGTTGAAGGCTTCCGAAGGGGAGTGTCCGTGCTCGCGGAGTACCTGGTACTGGGCGGCGAAGATGCCCTGGATGGCGCCCATCAGGGTGCCGCGTTCACCGGTCAGGTCGGAGTAGACCTCTTTCTTAAAGTCGGTCTCGAACAGGTAGCCAGAACCCACGCCGATGCCGAGGGCTACCACGCGGTCGTAGGCGCGGCCGGTGGCATCCTGGTAGATGGCGTAGCTTGAGTTGAGGCCGCGCCCTTCGAGGAACAGGCGGCGAAGCGAAGTGCCCGAGCCTTTGGGGGCCACGAGGATCACGTCGACGTCGGCGGGGGGCACGATGCCGGTCTTGTCGTTGTAGGTGATGCCGAACCCGTGCGAGAAGTAGAGGGCCTTGCCGGCGGTCAGGTGTTTTTTGACGGTGGGCCACGCGTCGATCTGTCCGGCGTCGGAGAGCAGGAACTGGATGATGGTGCCTTTGGCGCACGCTTCGTCGATGTCGAACAGGGTAGTGCCGGGTATCCAGCCGTCGGCTACGGCCTTGTCCCAGGTCTTGCCGCCTTTGCGCTGGCCGACGATCACGTTGAAACCGTTGTCTTTGAGGTTGAGCGCCTGCCCGGGGCCCTGCACGCCGTAGCCGATCACGGCGATGGTTTCGTCCTTGAGGGTTTCGAGGGCTTTGCTGAGGGGGAATTCTTCGCGGGTGACGACGTTCTCTTCAACGCCGCCGAAATTGATTTTTGCCATTGTGTTGTATTTGGTTTTTACGGTTAATTATTTTCTAATTGTCATGCTCATGTGCGGCATTACTACGTCGTCCTATATGGGAACTTTGCAATGACGTTCAACTATGTCATCCCGAGCGTAGTCGAGGGATCTTTGCAATGATCTCTTTGAGAAGTTCCCTCGACTACGCTCGGGATAGTATTTTGGGGCTTTGCGGTCGGAAGTACGCGCCCGCCGCTTGGGCTGTTTACGTTTTTATGATTGCGCATTGCGCAAATCATAAAAACGCCGAGAGTGTCGTGCTCACGCCGCGCGGGCGGGGCCAAAGGCCCGTCTATTTTTTATTCTTTCACTTGATGGTAGTCGGTACGGTGCACTTCGATGATGCGTTCGATGCCGGCCACCACGCGCCCGATGGTGTCTTCGTTGGTGAAGGCGTGGATCGTGAACTTGCTGGTGCCCTTGTGCTGGGTCTCGCTCACGCGCAGGCTCTCGATGTTGATTTTGCGCCGGGTGAAAATGCCCGTGATGCGCGCCAGTACCCCCACCTGGTTGTCGGTGAAGATCGAGATGATGTATTCGTGGATCTCGTTGTCGATGGTCTTAACGGGTGTCATGGGGCTTATTCAGTATAAAGTTGGTCTTCGAGCGCGGCGCCGGCGGGGATCATCGGGAATACGTTGTCCTCCTGATTGATCACCACTTCGAGGAAGTAGGGGCCTTCGGCGGCGAGCATCGCGTCGATGGCGGGACGCAGGTCGTCGCGGCGGGCGACACGGACGGCGGGTATCTTGTAAGCCTCGGCGATCTTCACGAAGTCGGGGTTCACCAGGGCGGTCGACGAGTAGCGCTTCTCGTGGAAGAGTTGCTGCCACTGGCGAACCATACCGAGGAACGAGTTGTTCAGCACGACGACTTTCACGCCGATGCCCCAGTGGAGGATTGTGCCGAGTTCCTGCATGGTCATCTGGAAGCCGCCGTCGCCCAGGAAGGCCACGACTTGCCGACCGGGCAGGGCTACTTTGGCGCCGATGGCGGCGGGCAGTCCGAAGCCCATGGTACCCAGGCCGCCCGAGGTGACGAGGCTACGGGTGTGGTTGAATTGTGAGTAGCGCGAGGCGAACATCTGTTGCTGGCCCACGTCGGTGACGATGACCGCGTCGCCTGCGGTGGCCTCGGCTACGGCGGCCACGGCTTCGCCCATCGTAAGTGCTTCGCGCTCGGGGAAGAGGTGCTTTTTGATCACTTTCTCCCACTCTTTCTCTTTCTTCTGGCGGGCGAGGGCGAACCACTCCTCGCGTGCCCCGCGGGGTTCGACGCGGGGAACGAGCGCTTCGAGTACGGCGCGGGCATCGCCCACGACGGCCACGTCGCTCAGGATGTTCTTGTTAACCTCGACGGGGTCGATCTCGATGTGGATCACTTTGGCGTTCGGGGCGTAGGTTTTGGTGTTGCCGGTCACGCGGTCGCTGAAGCGCATCCCGACGGCGATGATCAGGTCGCTTTTTTGGGTCATCACGTTGGGGGCGATGTTGCCGTGCATGCCGAGCATCCCGACGTACAAGGGGTGCTGCGTGGGGATGGCCCCGATGCCGAGTAGGGTGGCGGCTACGGGGATCTGGGCTTTTTCGGCCAGTGAGAGCAGTTCGGTTTCGGCGCTGGAGATCTTCACGCCGTTGCCCATCAGGATCAGCGGGCGTTCGGCTTCGTTGATCAGCGCGGCGGCGGCTTCGACTTCGGTTTCGTTGATTTCGGGCACGGGCCGGTAGCTGCGGATGACTTCGCATTTCTCCCACGTATAGTCGCCTTTGCCGACCAGGGCGTCTTTCGCTATCTCGACGTAGACGGGGCCGGGCCTGCCGCTGGCGGCAATATAGAAGGCCTTGGCGATGGTCGGGGCGATCTCGTCGTGGCGGGTGACTTGGTAGTTCCACTTGGTGATGGGGATGGTCATGTTGACCATGTCGGCTTCCTGGAAGAAGTCGGTGCCGAGGACGGTCGAGGGCACTTGCGACGAGATACAGACCAGCGGGGTGGAGTCGAGCATGGCGTCGGCGATGCCGGTCAACAGGTTGGTGGCGCCGGGGCCGCTCGTGACGAGGCAGGTGCCTGTGCGGCCGCTCACCCGGGCGTAACCTTGGGCGGCATGTACGGCGCCTTGTTCGTGGCGGGTGAGGTAGTGCTTCAGTTCGGGGAAGTTCAGCAGTTCGTCGTACACGGGCATGATGCTACCGCCGGGGTAGCCGAACAGGGTGTCGACGCCTTCGTTGATGAGCGACAGGAGCAGGGCTTCGGAGCCGGAGATATTTTTCTTATGGGTGGTCTGTTTCATGGTCTTGCTATTGTTCTGGAAGCGCCAAAGACGCCTCTATCGCTATATTCCGTAAAAAATTTAATAATGTTTCGACGGATTGCTGATGGTCAGTGTGGCACGTGGCGGCGAGCGGAGCGAGCCGCCTGCGGAGCGGCGAACGACCGATAGTCGTTCTGCCGCGTAGTCACCGCCGGTCAGGCGGCGTATTTCTCCGGGAAAATTTACGCGCCCCAGCCCAAGTCGCGTAGCGACTTCGGGAGGGGGCTGGGGCGCTCTTTTCTCCGCCCAAGTTGCTTTCGTCAGCCAAGCGAGGGCCGAGGGCAATGGAGCATGCTCGGGTTGCCGGGCAAGTAGGAGCAGGATGCCGCGCAGTGGACTCAAGCAGGCACCGCCAGGTGCTTGTAGTGCCCCGGCCGGTGGTCGGTTTCCGCTTCTTCGCGACGGTTGCGGGACTTGGTTTGGTGGGGAAACAGGTTCTGTCCCGAAAAAAATACTTATCCGCAATAATACCCTCCCCGCATTTTATCCTTTGTTTGCGGGGGATATTTTACATTTACCCGGGTCGCGTGAGCGATCCCGGCAGTCCACCGCCGCCCCACGCGGCGGGCTATCACACTCTCCCGTGGCTCGTTTACGCCCATCGCCGGCGGCGGACCGAAGGGGTATTGTTGCGGATAAGCATAAAAAATTATTCCACGATGCGGATCGCCCCCCGGTCGGCCGAGCTGACCATCGAGGCGTAGGCACGCAGGGCGGTGCTTACGCGGCGCTCACGCACGGGGCGGAAGCCGCTGGATTTATGCTCTTCTTCGAGTCGCGCGGCGAGCTCGGCGGCGGGGACAAGCAGCTCGATCGAGCGCGCAGGGATGTCGATCCGGATGCGGTCGCCGTCGCGCACGGCGGCAATGGCGCCTCCGGCGGCGGCTTCGGGCGAACAGTGCCCGATCGAAAGGCCCGAGGTGCCGCCGGAGAACCGGCCGTCGGTCAGCAGGGCGCAGGCTTTGTCGAGTTTCACGGTCTTGAGGTACGAGGTTGGGTAGAGCATTTCCTGCATCCCGGGGCCGCCGCGGGGGCCTTCGTAACGGATGACCACCACGTCGCCGGCCTGTACCGTGCCGCCGAGGATGCCGTTGCAGGCTTCGTCCTGCGAGTTGAACACGCGGGCCGTGCCTTCGAACACGAGGATCGAAGCGTCGACGCCCGCGGTCTTGACGATGCAACCGTCTTGCGCGATATTGCCGCGCAATACGGCCAACCCTCCGTCTTTCGAGTAGGCGTGTTCTGCAGAACGGATGACCCCCGCGGTACGGTCGTTGTCGAACGCGGGGTAGTGTTCTGCTTGCGATCCCATTTCGAGGTTGAACCTGCGGCCGGGAGCGGCCAAATATCTTTCTGTAGCTGCTTTGTCGGCGTTTGGCGAGCAGATGTCGTATTGTTCGACAGCGCCGGCCAGCGACAAGCCGTCGATGCGTAGGGCCGAGCCGTCGACGAGCCCGGCGCGGAGCAGTTCGCCGAGGATGGCAAGGATACCGCCGCCGCGGTTCACGTCCTGGATGTGGTATTGCGGGGTGTTGGGCGACACTTTGCAGAGTACGGGGATTCGGCGCGAGAGCGCGTCGATGTCGTGCATCGTGAATTCGATGCCGGCCTCGGCGGCCACGGCCAGCAGGTGCAGCACGGTGTTTGATGACCCGCCCATGGCGATGTCGAGCGACATGGCGTTCAGGATCGTGGCGCGGGTGGCTATGGAGCGGGGCAGCACGCTGTCGTCGTCTTCGAAATAGTATTTCCGGGCGTTGCGCACGATCAGGGCGGCGGCCTCGTCGAAGAGTTTCACGCGGTCGGCGTGGGTGGCGACGATGGTGCCGTTGCCGGGCAGCGACAGGCCGAGGGCTTCGGTCAGGCAGTTCATCGAGTTGGCGGTGAACATGCCGGAGCACGAGCCGCAGGTGGGGCAGGTCCCCGTTTCGAATTTCAGCAGCTCTTCGTCGCTGACCGAGGGGTCGCCACCGCGCACCATGGCGTCGATCATGTCGTAGTCTTTGCCGTCGATTTCGCCGGCTTCCATCGGGCCGCCGCTGACAAAGACGGTGGGAATGTTGAGGCGCATGGCGGCCATCAGCATGCCGGGGGTCACTTTATCGCAGTTCGAGATACAGACCAGCGCGTCGATACGGTGGGCCTGCGCCATGTATTCCACCGAGTCGGCGATCAACTCGCGCGAGGGGAGCGAGTAGAGCATGCCGTCGTGTCCCATGGCGATGCCGTCGTCGATGGCGATGGTGTCGAATTCGGCGGCGAAGCAGCCTCGCCGTTCGATGGCCTGTTTGACCCGCTGCCCGATCTCGTGCAGGTGGACGTGGCCGGGTACCAGTTGGGTGAACGAGTTGGCGATGCCGATGATCGGCCGGCCGAAGTGCTCTTCTTTCATGCCGTTGGCGCGCCACAGGGCGCGGGCTCCGGCCATGCGCCGCCCGGTGGTGGTGACGCTGCTGCGTAGGGGTTTCATGGGGTGTGTGCTGTGGCTGCTTGGTGTTTCCGGATTTTCCGTCACACAAATAAACTTATTTCGAATTTGCAATGAAAAAATACCGGAGATTACTTTACGGAGCCCAAACGTTTATATTTGTAGAAACTCGTTGTTTGGCAATAGGTTGTGATTAATAGTTTGCTGGCATTCAATATATGAATATTTTTTAATAATAGTGAAGGTATGTTTATCCTGCTGCTTCGGGTTTGTTCGGAAGAGGCTTCGCCGAGGTAGGGAATTCTTCAAAGATTTCAGTCTTTGCCACGCCCTAAACTTACGAAGGATCTTTCCGAAGAATTGCCTGTGGTCATCTTTGGAAGATTCCCCCGGCTTCGCCCGGGACGAGATTATTTCTCGGAGAGCGGGTGCAGCGCCATAGCCTGGCGCAGGTCGCTCAGGTCGAGGTGGGTGTAGATCTCGGTGGTGAGGATCGATTCGTGACCCAGCAACTCTTGCACGACCCGGATGTCAGCCCCGCCTTGCAGCAGGTGGGTGGCGAACGAATGGCGCAGGGTGTGCGGGCTGATGTTCTTGCGGATGCCGGCCGCGGCGGCGGTGCGTTTGATGATGGTGAAGATCATCACGCGGGTGAGGCGGTGACCGCGTTGGTTCAGGAACACGATGTCGGCCTCGGAGGCTTCGACGGGCTGGGTGCGGCGCTGATCGAGGTAGTGGTTCAGTTGCGTTAGAGCCGTGTCGGCGATCGGTACGAGGCGTTGTTTCGATCCTTTGCCGGTCACGCGGATCACCTGTTCGTCGGCGAACAGGTCGCTCAGCCGGAGTTCCACCAGCTCGCTCACGCGCAGCCCGCAACAGTAGAGCATTTCGATGATGGCGCGGTTGCGGTGGCCGAGTGGGGCACTCAGGTCGATAGCAGCGAGCATCTGTTCGATCTCGCCGTAGGTGAGCGTGTCGGGCAGTTTGCGGGGGATTTTGGGCGAGTCGATCAGTTCGGTGGGCAGCGCTTCGATGCGGTCGCTGTGGAGCAGGAAATTGTAGAAGCTGCGTACGCCGCTCAACACGCGGGCCTGCGAGGCGGCGCTCCGCCCGCTGTCATAGACGTGCGAGAGGAAACCCTCGATCTCGTCGGCGGTGACGGCGGCGGGTTCTTTGACTCCGGCAATATAGGCGCTCAGCTCTTCGGCATCGCGCATGTAGGCTTCGACGCTGTTGGCCGAAAGTCTTCGTTCAAGGCTCAGGTAGCCCTTGTACTCGGTCAGGGCGCGCGCCCAAAGGTTGCTGTTTCCGGTGTCTTCCATATCGGTTTGGGTTTGGGTCGGTGGCGTGGTACAGCGGAATTAGTCGGCGCGCCCGGCTTTCCTTCCTATGATGATCTGAGGTTGAAAAGTAAGCACGGTGCGACCGTCGCTAGTACGCGGGTATTCGTTTTCGAAGCGGCGCAGGCGTGCGGGGGTCCAGCGCTCGGGTGCGGCGGCGTTGACTCCGGTGTCGCGCAGGTGGCGCAGTACGTCGAGGGGCGAGGCGAACTCCTCTTCCTGTAGCCATTCGGTACTCAGGAGCACTTCGAGCCCTGCATTTTCGAAATTCCGCTCGATTTCGGCAAGGGTGGTGTATTCGAGCCCCTGTCCGGTGCTTCGGCGAATCTCTTTGAAGTTGCCGGGGCCAAAGGTCGAGAGGGCCAGCAGGCCGCCGGCGCTCAGGGCTGTGCGGCTGCGCAGGATGAAGCCCGGCAGGTCGTCGAACCATTGGACGGCAGAGGCCGAAGCGATGATGTCGATTCTTTTTCCGAGCCTGATCCCTTCGCCGTCGCCGTGCACGAATTCCACTTGAGGCGGAAGAAAACCGTGACTTCCGGCTACTATGTCGTTCGCAGTCCAGGCTACGGCGGGGAAGTCTTCGGCTAGGTGGCGGGTCAGGAAACCGGTGCCACTGCCGATCTCGAAGCCGCAGCGGGAATCGCCGGGGGCGTATTGCCGGATGAGCCCGGCCAGTTTTCCGGCCACCGCGCGCTGCACGCTGGCAAGGGTGTCGTAAGTGTTCAGGCGGCGCGAGAACCGGCGTTCGATTAGTTCTTTATCGTGTGGCATCGATCAGTATCGCGGGGTCGTAAAACGGGTAATGGGGCATGTCGGGGCGCTGCTCGACGGAGACGCCGGATCTCTGCCAGCAGGCGACCATGGCCGCAGGAGGAAAAATCAGGTCTTTTTCGCCCACGATGGCGCGGCTCCACGGCAGGGCGGTGGGCACGGTTTCCTCTCCGGGGGGTATGCGCCGGCCGATGGCGGAGAGTTCTTCTATGATTTCGGCCAGCGGTCGGCGCGAACGGTGGCGCATGTAGTGAGTCAGGCAGTCGCCGCACATCCGTTCGAGGAATTTCAGGATACCGCCTCCGGCTTCGAGTCCACGCAGGGTGAGGTTGAAGGTGCGCGGCGGAATGCCGTATTGCGGATGGATGCCCCACGGGGTGCCGTTGATGGCAGCGGCGCTGTTCCAGGCAATAGACTGCCGTTCGGTTCCGTCGGTTCCGGAGCCTGAACCGGGTACGGAAAACAGGTGCGGGGCGGCCCAAACGCCAAACGACCACGCGACGAGGTGTTTCGCGCGGTAACCGTTGATGCGAGAAAGCAACTCCGGCGAAGCCGTGAGGTCGCGCCAGTCGTAGAGGCAGAGCAGGTCGGCGCCGCCCGTGTCGAGGTGCTCGACGAGCGACGGTTCACCCGCCCAGCCGAGGGCTACGACGATCAGTTTTTGAGAGGCTTGCGAGCCTCGGGTTATCCAGAATTCCTGCATAATGTGGCCCGCTGGAAAGTTGGTCGTCCTTTGCGGGGATAGGCTAACGACGTGTTTCCGGTACTCCGAAATTCCGGCATAGTCCGGCAAGGCGTGTAATCTGTTCTACGGTGTGGGCGGCGGTCAGCGAGATGCGCAGGCGGGCTGCCCCTTCGGCGACGGTCGGGGGGCGGATGGCGCTCACCCAATACTCTTCGGAGCGCAACCGGGCGGCGGCTTCGAGTGTGCGGTGGTTGTCGCCGATCACTACGGGGATGATCTGCGATCGGCCGCCAAGGATGTTGATTAGCTCGGTCAGCCGGACCCGCCGAGCGGCGATCTCGGGCGACGAAGCTAATTTTCCGACCACGAATCGTGTCCATTGCAACGAAATGGGCGGCAGGGCGGTCGAGAAGATCAGCGTGCGCATCTTGTTGACGAGCAGTTCGCGGTCTTCGCGGCTGCAAATGACGAAGGCGCCCTGTGAGGCGGCAGCTTTGCCGAAGGTTCCCGCAAGGAAGTCGATGCGGGGTGCTTCGGACTCGCCGCCCGGGGTTTGTTGTCCGTAATTCTGGGGGGAGAGCGCTTCGGGATGCCCGCCGGTAGTATTTCCGGAAGCCGGGGCTGTCTGATACGGCAATGCGTTGGCGTTGGGGGGCGGAAAAACCGGAAATACCCCGAACGAGTGTGCGGCGTCGACATAGAGCCGGAATCCGTATCGGCGTTGCAGCCGGGCGATCCCGGGGGCGTCCCACCAGTCGCCGTCCATGCTGAACAGGCTCTCGGTGACGACGGTGACCCGTTTCCCGGCTCCCGAAGCGTTGCGCTGGAGCAGTTTTTCGAGGTGTGCCGTGTCGTTGTGGCGGTAGCGTTCCCACTGGGCGCCGCTCAGGCGCAGGCCGTCGATCAGGCTGGCGTGTATGAACTTATCGGCCAGAATGAGGTCGTCCGGACTGCAAATCGCTCCCGGGAGACCGCAGTTCAACAGGTAGCCCGATCCAAGCACCAGCGCGGCCTTGTCGTCGCTGTCACTGTAACCGTGATAACGCAGCAATGCCGTTTCGAGTTTGTTGTAGTCGGGCGAATTGCCGGTCATCAGGCGCGAGGCGGGATTCCCCAAGAGGAAGCGTTTCCGCGATGTCCCGCCGTCCGTATCGCCGCGGCCTGTCGCACTCCTGTCGTTGCATCCTAAACCGATGGTATCGAAGAATTCCTCTTGCAACAGGGTGTCCGAACCGATGCCAAGGTAGTCGTTCGACGAGAGGTTGACGTACGTCTTTCCGCCGGATATGAGCATGGAGCCATGCACGGACACCGTGCGCAGTTCGCGCAGGTTACCCGCGGCCTGCAGCCTGCCGAGTTCCTCGTTTTCTCCGGTTCGGTACATTTTCGGCTATTTCTCTTCTTCGACGCTGCTCCCGGGCACGATTTGCAGGGCGCGTTGCACGTCGTGTGCGTTCACGGCCAGCCACACCTGGTTCTGGATGTAGGGCAGCATGGTGCTGCCTGTCTCGCCTTCGATGGCGTAGTCGATGCCGGCCTCGCCGAGCAGCGTGCCGTCGACATAGGCGTCGGAAGCCACGACGTATTTCTTGATGACGACGATTTTCGAACGGTCTTGTGTGGTCATAACGTGATTCTCCCTTGGTCGTTTAGTTGCGGAACATCCGCGGTAATATCGGTTTGCAGGCACCAGGCGACGTCGGCGGCCCAGCGGTCGCGGATGCGGCGGTAGTGTTCGCAGTGTTCGAGGGCGCCGGGCAGGTCATTGGCCCAGCGCTCACAGGTTTCGATCATTACCCAGGCGAAATCGGTGGGGCGGTAGCCGTGGGCGTCGCGCAGGCGACGGGCGATGGCCCCGGCACACAGGCCGTCTTCGAGGGTGAAGCGGTCGCTGCGGCCCGAACAGACGAGTACGGCATCGAGTCCGGTGCCTGCGATCGTGTCGGCGGCAGCCCGGGCGTTCGCCAGCGCGGCCACAAAGACCCGTTCGGCGGGCATGGCGGCGCGCAGGGCACGGGTGCCGTTGGTGGTGCTCATGATCAGGGTCGCGCCTTCGACGGCCTCGCGGGTGTAGCGCAGGGGCGAGTTATCGAGGTCGAACCCTTCGATGAGTTCGGTGTTCCGTTCGCCGCCGAGCAGTACGCGCAGGCCGGGATGTTCTTCGCGGAGGGCGCTGCGCAGGTCGAAGCATTCGGCGACGCCTTCCATCGGGATAATCTCGCGGGCCCCGTTGCCGAGGGCGGCGATCATCACGCTGGTGGCACGGAATACGTCGATCACGGCTGCCGCACAGCCTTCGACCCGTTCGTCGGTCACTTCGGCGGCACTACCGATAATGTCTATGGTCATATTTTTTGTAATGGCGCAGGGAAAGCCTCTTCGCATGATTCTGTGCACCGTGTTGCATGGCTTTGTATTCAATTTGGGAATCAACATCGGCGGCCTCGCGTAGCGAGGTATACCTTTCTTCGGCGTCAGATGAGTGCCCACACGTACCCAGCGAAGTGCTTTCAACGCTTGCGGGTGACCACTCTTTCTCGGGCAAGCGCGGAGTGAGACCGGGGGGGCTTTCGGGGTATCTATTCTTTCCTATTTAAATTCTTTTTGCTCCGACAGGCTGGCGACCATTACGGCTTTGATGGTATGCAGGCGGTTTTCGGCCTGGTCGAAGACCACCGAGGCGTCGGATTCGAACACGGCGTTGGAAACTTCCATTTCGCTGATGCCGTATTTTTCGTAGATCTCGGCGCCAACTTTCGTGGCAGTGTCGTGGAAGGCGGGCAGGCAGTGCAGGAGCTTGCACAAGGGGTTTCCGGTGAGCGCCATCATGCGCTCGTCGACGCGGTAGGGTTGGAGCAGGCGGATGCGGTCGCCCCACACTTCGTAGGGTTCGCCCATCGATACCCAGACGTCGGTGTAAATGAAATCGGCCCCCTTGACGGCCTCTTCGACGCTGGTCGTGAGGGTGATCCTGGCTTTGTATTCCAGTTCGAGGGTCTCGACCAGCTTGGCGGCCGGGAAGTGAACTTGGGGAGCGCAGGCGGCGTATTCTATGCCCATCTTGGCGCAGCCGACCATTAGCGAGGCGGCCACATTGTTGTCGGCCGTGCCGGCGAAGCAGACTTTGATCCGGTCGAGGGGCTTGCCGCTGCTGTGTTCAATGATGGTGAGCAGGTCGGCCAGGAACTGGGTAGGATGGCTCTGGTCGGTCAGGCCGTTCCACACGGGCACCCCGGCGCGGGCGGCCAGTTCTTCGACGATATGTTGGCCGTGGCCGCGGTATTCGATGCCGTCGTACATGCGGCCGAGCACGCGGGCGGTGTCGGCGATGCTCTCTTTGGTACCCATCTGCGAGCCGCTGGGGCCCAGGTAGGTGGTGTGGGCTCCCTGGTCGGCGGCGCCCACTTCGAAGGCGCACCGGGTGCGGGTCGAGTCTTTCTCGAACAGCAGGACGATGTTTTTGCCTTTGAGGTATTGTTTCTCGCGGCCGCGGCGCTTGTCTTCCTTGAGGCGCGAGGCAAGGTTCACAAGGCCTTCGATCTCGCGGCGGGTCAGGGCGGATACGGTGAGCAGGTGTTTTCTGTACATGAACGGTTATTTTCTAAAAAGGCGGTGATTGCAAAGGTGGAGCCAACACGATCGTATGCAAAGCGGGAATGGCATGGCGGTATGCGAGGGCGGAATCAGCATGCGAAGACGGGGGGCATGATCCGTACGCAAAAGCAGGAGTTGGCTGAACCGTGTGCGGAAAGGGGTGGTACGAAACGCTATCTGCCCGGGCACCGGCGGTCTGTAAAACGGCCCTGAGCGGCCCGGAGGTTCTCAGGTGATGCCCCGGACTCCCCCGTGCCGCTCAGGATAGGGCACTTTAGTAGAGGGATCAGTTGTAGATGACGAGTTTTTGGCCGATCTGGATTTTGGTGGCGTCTTTAATGTTGTTCCACTCCATCAGTTTCTTGACGCTGACGTTGTATTTGCCGGCGATCTTGCCGAGCACGTCGCCGCTCTTTACGGTATAGGTGGTCTTGGTGCCATTCTTGGGCGTGTTGACCCCGGCGGCGAGTTGTTCGTCGGAAAAGTTGCTGATGTTGAGGTATTGGGCCAGGTAGACGCTGTCTTTGGCGCAGATCGCGTCGTAATTCTGGATGTAGGCCGAGAGGTAATCCTGCGGCAGGGTGAGGACGTAGGTCCGGCCTTTGGCAGGGATCACATCGATGCTGTACTGGGGGTTGAGACCGCGCAGCACTTCGAGCGGCAGATTGATGGTGGTGGCGATCTGGTCGAGGTGCATCAGGCGGTTCACCTGGATGGTGTCGGTGGCCACGGGATGCCACACGGGCCGCGGGTTCAGGTCGTGTGCCTTATAGTAAGTATAGGCGTACGAGGCGGCGATGAAGGCGGGCACGTAGCCGCGGGTCTCGGTCGGCAGGTAGGGATAGATGTCCCAATAGGTTTTGGCGCCTTCGCCGGCGCGGGCCAGCGCTTTGTTCACGTTTCCGGCGCCGCAGTTGTACGAGGCGATCACGAGCGTCCAGTCGCCGTAGATACGGTACATGTCGCGCAGGTATTTGCAGGCGGCTTCAGTGGCTTTGTAGGTGTCGCACCGTTCATCGACGAACGAATTGATCTCAAGGCCGTAGTATTTGCCGGTGTTCATCATGAATTGCCAGAGGCCCATGGCTTTGGCGCTCGACAGGGCGCGCGGGGTAAGGGCCGACTCGATGACGGGCAGCATTTTGAGCTCCATCGGCAGGTTGTAGCGGTAAAGCATCTCCTCGAAAATCGGAAAGTAGTATTGGGCGCTGCCCAGCACACGTTCCATGATGCCGCCTTTCTTGGTGTATTTTACGATCAGGGCCTTGACTACGTCGTTGAAGGGGAGCTGCACCTGGGTGGCCATCATTTTCAGGCGTTCGGCATAAACAGCGTCGGGCAGGGCACCGCTCATATCCACCCTGGCGGGGTCGACATCGATGAATTCATTGACGAAATTCTGGTAAGATTCCACTACGACACGGCTACGGAAACTGGCAACCAGCGAGTCGTACTGTTCAGGGGTATGGTTAAGGGCCAGTTGCCCATAGCTGCGGGTCTTCCCGGTCTGGGCCGTGGCCACACCGATTCCCAGCAGGGCGGCGGCCAGGATGAGTAAGCTCTTTTTCATTTCGGTTGTGTATTTACAGGGCGCGGAACGGTGAACGGTATGCGTACCCCTAATATATATTACGTGCTGAGCCTTGATTTTGTTTCAATACCGCGGTTTTGCCGCTGCTTGCGATCCGCATGTCGGCGTATCCGGCGGTCAGGCACAGGGTTAAAAGTTCAGCCGCAGGGCGAGCCCGTAGGCGGCGCCATTGGAAAACGAGGCGGTGCGCTGTATGCGCCGGGTGTCGATCATGGTGGGGGCGACGTGCATCGTGAGGTCTTCGCTGACGTCCCAGTTCTTGAGCGTGGCGATCACGTAGGTGTCGATGATGCTCAGGCCGTAAATGGCCACCATGCCGATGATGCCCAGGTCGCGGTCGCGGCGGTAGGAGTTGCGTACGTTGGCGATCTGTTGGGGGGTGTAGCGGGCCAGGGCGGGTTCGGGCAGAGTCGAGGGGTTGCTGTCGGTCATGGCGTTGTAGGCCATTTTGAACCGTTGGTAGTTGCGGTTGTTGTAGTCGATCACGGTGGCCATGGTGATGAAACCGCCGTAGTAGATAGGCAGGCGCCAGTAGGTCTTGGTGTAGACGAACCCTGCGCCGGGGAAAACGGCGGCCAGTACGGTGGATTTGCGCACGGGATCGCTGGGGCCGCGGTAGTTGAACACGGCGTCGGCCACGAAGTAGAGGTAGGTGGCGGCGGCCATCCCGAACATGAGGGTCTGTTGGCTTCGGCTGCGTTGCATGGCGGCTTTGGCGGCGTTCTGCTGGTCGGCGGGCAGGCGCAGGTCGATGGTTCGTTGATAGGCGGCTTTGTCGGCTTTGAACTGGCTGTGGGTGATCACGCCGCCGACGACAAGTCCCCCCGCCACGCCGTAGAGGATGGGCAGTTTCCAGGCCTGGCGGTTGTAGATTTGGCCGTAGCCGGGTGCGATGAGCGAGTAGAGGGTCATGCGTCCGGCGGGCATGGTGTCTTGCGTGATGCGGAATTTTTTGTGTATCGCAGCTTCTTCCGCCTCTTCGGTACCGGCCAGTGCGGCGGTGCTGCCGATGAAGGCGGTGTCGAGGCGGCGAAGGCCCGAACGGCTCAGCAGGGTGTCGATCTCGGCGCGGGGGAACCGGGTGCAGATGAGCGAGTCGCTCAGTGAGGCGCGCCACGCGGGAGTAGAGACGTTAAAGCTGAATGGCTGTTCGGCCGGAGCACTGGCCAGGCTGTCGAGGTTGATGATGCCGGGGTGCTGGACGACCCGGCCGGTGTCGATGTGCTGGGTGACCCGGTCGCGGGATTCCCGGCTGATGTCGGTGGCCGTGGCTTCCCATTGGGCATTGACGATGTCGGTCAGCGAGTCCCGCAACGGGGGTGGGACGATGGTGCCGAGCAGCGTGTCGCGTTCTGCTTGGGGCAGGGCGGTGAACAGCGAGTCGCGCAGGAAGTCGCTCAGGAAGTTTCGAGCGCGGTAGATGCTGTCTTCGCGGATGTTCATGATGCCGCCGCGGACGCCGTGTTCGAAGTTGACGCGTTCGCCGAGCCGCACGCCCTGGATGCTTCGCCCGCGCGCTTCGAGCTCTTTGCGTTGGGATTTCTTGAGGTCCTGGCTCCTGGCGGATTTCTCTTTCTTGGAGAGCTTGGACTTTTGCGTTTTCCCGGTCTTTTTGTCGGACGGTTTGCCGGATGCCGGGTCGCTGACGGATGGCTCAGTCGCGGCCCCTTTTGACCACACGGAGGTAGTATCTGGCTGGGATAGTGCCGGTTGTGCGGTGTGCTCGTTGGCGGGAGAAACGCCGCGGGCGGCGGCTGAGGGGATACCCGTCCCCAGCGCAATGGCCAGAGCCGCTGCCCACAGGGTCGTGTATTTCAGTTTGCCGGACACCAAACAGCGGGATTATTTTTGGTTTTCGAGCCGTTTGACGAACTCGGTGATCTGGTCGTCGCTGGCGAAATTGATAGTGATGCGGCCGCCGCCTGCGGGTGTGCGTTTGATGGCGATCTTGCTGCCGATGATGGGTTCGAGGTGTTCGACCAGTTGGGCGTAGACTTCGGGATAGGAGCCTTCGACGGGTTGCGTTTTGGCTTTTGCGGCCGTGGCGGGTTCGAGGACGGTTTTCACGGCGTTCTCGACCTGGCGCACCGACAGGTGGTTCTTGAGGACTTTGGCCAGCATGGCGATCTGGGCACGGTCAGTGGGCAGCGCGGCGATGGCGCGGGCGTGTCCCATGGTGATCTGCTCGGTGGTCAGTGCCATTTGCACCTGGTCGGGGAGTTTGAGCAGGCGCAGGTAGTTGGCCACGGTCGAGCGTTTCTTGCCCACGCGGTCGGCCAGTTCTTCCTGCGTGAGGCGGCATTCGTCGATCAGGCGCTGGAGCGAAAGGGCTACTTCGAGGGCACCGAGGTCTTCGCGCTGGATGTTCTCGACGAGGGCCATCTCCAGCAGGTTCTGGTCGTCGCCCACGGTGCGGACATAGGCCGGAATGGTTCGCAATCCGGCGGCCTGCGAGGCGCGCCAGCGTCGTTCGCCGCTGATTATCAGATATTTTCCTTTGCCAGTCTCTTGTACGGTGATGGGCTGGATCACGCCGAGGCGGGCGATGGATTGGGCCAGTTCGCCGAGGGTTTCGTCGTCGAACACGGTGCGGGGCTGCCCGGGGTTGGGGGCGATCTGGGCGATGTCGATTTCGCTGATGCCGCTTTCGGCGGGATGGTGTACGCCGCCTTTGGGTACGTTGAGCTCTTCGATCTCGAAAATGGCGTTGAGGCCCTTGCCGAGCCCTGTGGTTTTGGGTTTCATCTGTTCCAAAGGTTCTTTCAGAGGGGTAAATAGCTTATGCGGCTCCGTTTTTGGCCAGGAATTCCTTGGCGAGGTTCAGGTAGTTGATGCTCCCGTTGCTGGCAGCGTCGTACAGGATCACGGGACGACCGTAGCTGGGCGACTCGCTCAGGCGGGTGTTGCGCTGGATGATGGTGTCGAATACGAGGCCGGGAAAGTGTCCGCGCACTTCGTTCACCACCTGGTTGGCAAGCCTGAGGCGGGTGTCGTACATGGTGAGCACGAAGCCTTCGATGTCGAGCGCGGGGTTGAGCTTGCTTTTGACCATCTTGATGGTGTTGAGCAGCTTGCCCAGGCCTTCGAGGGCGAAGTATTCGCATTGCACGGGGATCATTACGCTGTCGGCGGCCACCAGGGCGTTGAGTGTAAGCAGGCCCAGCGAGGGCGAGCAGTCGATGATGATGTAGTCGTATTGGTCGCGCAGGCCGTTGAGCACCTCTTTCATACGGAACTGGCCGTTCTCGATGTTGACGAGTTCGGTCTCGGCACCCACAAGGTTGATGTTCGAGGGCATCAGCCAGAGGTTGGCGATCTCGGGATTTTGCAGGATGGCGCTTTCGGCAGGGCACAGGCCGATCAGCACGCTGTAAGTGTTGTTGTCGCCGGGTTCGAAGCCGAGTCCCGAGGTGGAGTTGGCCTGGGGGTCGGCATCGACGAGCAACACCCGTTTTTCGAGTACGGCGAGCGAGGCGGCGAGGTTGATTGAGGTGGTGGTCTTTCCGACCCCGCCTTTTTGGTTGGCTAAGGCTATGATCTTGCCCATAGTGTGGTGGTTTTGTGTGGTTTGGAAAGCGGTTTCCGCCGGGGCGGGTCTATTCTCCGTAAAATAGGTTTACGAATAAAAAATAATCGTCCGTGCGGCGGAGTTTATCCTGAGCGTAGCGAAGAACCTTCCGGGAACCCACAAAGTTATGCTTTTTCCGCTAAGCCTCAAATAGCGAGGCTCAAAATAACTTCGCCGGCGTCGTTGGGCACCGAATTTCTCCGAAGCGGCGTAGCGCCTGTACGGGGCTACCGGCCACCCTCAGGTGTTTTCAGCGCCTTGCCGGGTGATCGGTTCTTCTATGAAATTGCAAGCGCCCCTCCTAAGGGGGCTGGCACGAATCATCGTCGGGCGCGCCTTGTATATGCTCGGGCTCAGACTTTTACGATCCGGCCGCTTTCGACGTACCAGAGGTAACCTTCGGTCTCGGTATACCCCATCCGGGCCAGCAGCGACAGGTAGTCCCGGATCTGCTGGAGGTAGGCGGGTTTCTCGTTTTCTCCGAATTTGTAGTCGATCACGATGGCGCGGTTCCCGGCGGTCATCACGCGGTCCGGGCGGCGTACGCCTTCGCGGGTGATGATGTCGTTCTCGTTGCGCACTTGCCATCCGGCGCCGGGGGCGAACCATGCCGAGGCGACGGGGTGGCCGATGGCTTCGCGGGCGTAGCGTTCGGTTTCGTCGCACTCGGCGGCGGCCAGGGATCCGTCGAGGCGCATCCGGCCGATGGCGGCGGCAATGTCGTCGCTGGTGTCGATCAGGCTGAACAGGCGGTGCAGGGCGATCCCCCGTCGGCGTGGCCCGAATTTGCCGCTTGCGCCGGGCAGACCGTCTTCGGTGAAATAACGCTCCGAGGCCCACCGCAGGCGCAGGGCGGGCGACGTGTCGCGCGAGGGAAGCTCTTCGAGGAGCCACGTATCGTCGGCGGTATCGACGGTTGCGGGCCGGGGCAGCGGTACGCCGTAGCTGTACGTGACGGTTTCGCCCGTTTCCGTTTGCATAACGCCTTCGGGGCCTTGCGCAAGCTGTTGCAGGGCGTGGTCGACGTACCGCGAGATGAGGTTCCGGGCCACTTTACTGTATATTACGTGCAGTTCGCGTCCGGCGCGTGTCAGCGCCACATAGAGCGTGTTAATGTTGTCGACGTGGGAATAGACTACTTCGCGGCGATAGGCGTCGCTGAAAAAGGAGCCGGCCAGCGCCGATTTGCAATACAGGGGCAACACGCCGAGCGCGTCGAACCCTGAACCGGGCGTGGCTTCGGCCCACAGGATGCTGTTCCACTTGGGGGGCACCTGCCAGTCGCACTGGGGGATCAGCACGCAGGGGTATTCGAGTCCCTTGGCCTTGTGGATGGTGATGATGGTGATGGCGTCTTGTTTCGACGGCAGGTAGATGCTCTCTTTTTCGCGGCGATCGTCCCACCATTTGAGCAGTAGCGGCACATCGACCACGTGTTGCCGGGCGAGGGTCAGCGCCGACTGGTAGAGTGCCTGCAGGAACGGAATGTCGCCGCGGTGCCGGGGGCCGCCCAGTTCGTAGGTTTCGATCAGGAACTCGAACATCTCGGGCACACTGCCTTCGAGCAGGCGACGGAGCGTGGGGCGGTCGGCGGGGTCGTCGAAATCGCGCCCCAGGAATCGGTTGTGCTGCGCCAGCGCCACACCGTCCTGCGGGTTGGCGGCCAGCGCAAGGGTGGCCATCACGAACCGTACCACAGGCGAACTGTCGAGCAGCAGGGCCTCCTGGCTCACGATGTCGTAGCCGGCGGCGATGAGGGTCGCGGCGGCTTGCGCACCTTCGCGGTTGGAACGTACCAGTACGGCGATGTCACGCAGGCGGTAACCGCGCTCCAGCAGGTCGGCGATACGGTCGAGCAACAGCGGTTCCGTGGCCTCGGTCGGGCAACGGGTCACGGTCACGAATCCTTCTCCGGCCGCCCGCCGGGGGCTGGGCTGTTGCTCGAAACCTTTGTAGGATTCCCGGAGTATCTCGTCGAGTTCTTTGCGCAGTTCGGGCGAACTGCCTTCGAGTTCGTTCTTGATGGCCGTGTCGTCGGCTGCGACCACGTTCCGCAGCAGCAGGTTGTTGAACTCCACGATGTGCCGCTCGCTGCGCCAGTTGGTGTTCATCAGCTCGGGGGGGGCGAGCCGTCCGGCGAAACTGACTTCGGCCCCGCCGCCGAGGATGCGCCAGTCGCCGCCGCGCCAGCGGTAGATGGATTGCTTGACGTCGCCGATGAGCATCACGGGCGTGGTGCCGCTGGCGTCATCGGCCGAGGCGAGGGTCTCGTCCAATAGGGGCAGGAAGTTCAGCCACTGCCGGCGCGAGGTGTCCTGGAACTCGTCGATCATGTAGCGCGAGTAGGTGGTGCCGAGTTTTTCGTAAATGAACGGCGCGTCGTTGCTGGTCACGAGCGAGGCGATCAGCTCGTTGGTCTGGTGGATCATTACCTGCCCGCGGCGGGCGCTGGCGGCGCGCACCTCGCCGGAGATCTCGCTCAGCAATTGGCTGTAATAGAGGTTCTCGCCCGCGGCTTCGAGGGTGTTGTGCGCAGGCATCCAGGCATCGAAGGCTTTGAGCAGGCGGGCGGTCATCTCTTGCAGTCGCGGGGCGATGGTTTCGATGTCGCGGCTGCGGGGTTTGCCTTTGGTGTGCCATTGGGCAGGGTCGGCGGCGGCCGTGCGGAAGGTCTCGGAGAGTTTGGCTGCGGTGCCGTCGGCCAATTTTCGGAAATTCAGGGCGAAACTGGTACTGCCTCCTTTGAAGTCGGTCAATGCCAGCCCTTCGGCGGCGATAGCCTCTAAAATTTCTTTGGCCATCCGGCGGACTCCTTCGCCCTGCTTGTCGGTCTGGAGTTTGAGCTCGGCGAACCGCCCGGAAAGTTCGGCGGCGGGGAGCGGATTACGCCGGTAGCTTTCCTTGAAGACCTCTTTGGCGATCCGGGTGATGCCGGGGCGGAGGTCCCAGCCGCCTTCGTCGTCGCCCTGCTGTTGCAGGATATGTTCGATCACGTCGGATAGCCAGGGCTCGTCGAGCGACCGTTCGAGGATACGTTCCACGGCTTCGCGCAACACGCCCTCGCCTTCGAGCTCGACAGTGTAGCCGATGTCGAAGTCGAGTTCGCGGAAGAAAGCCCGGATGACGCGCTGGAAAAATTTGTCGATGGTCGAGACGCCGAACCGCGAGTAGTCGTGCAGGATACGCCCCAACGCTTCGGCGGACTTGCGGCTCACTTCGGCAGGCGGCAGCCCGAGATCGGCCGTGAGTTGCGCCATATAAGCAGCCTCTGCGAATTCGGGCGAGGCCAGCTCGCCCAGGCCGCGGATGATCGCCGATTTCATCTGTTCGGTGGCCTTGTTGGTGAAGGTCACGGCCAGCGTGCGGCGGTAAAGGGCGGGGTTCGACACCACGCCTTTGATGTATTCGTAGGCCAGGCGGTAGGTCTTACCCGACCCGGCCGACGCTTTCAGTATGTTGACGCTTCCCATATCCAACCCCAAAGGTAATGATTTTAAAAGCGGTAATCCCATCTTCCGGGACTCAATCTTGACCCCGTCCGCTTGGGTTTTGTGTGCCGGAAGAAATCCAAAAGGCCGCCGAAATACGTCTTCCGTACATATTTACGACGCTGGTGTTACTTTTTCGCCTTTGCCTTGTCAAAAGACTAAGAAATATCTATACATTTGAATCCATCCCTAACACCAAACCTAATGAAATCAAAGCATTTCCTGATGCCGTTGCTTTGCAGCGCCTTTATTTCCGCACTCTCCGTGTCGTTTTTTCCGGCACAGGCCGTTTCCGTTTTTCCGGCAGACGATCCGGCTCCTGCCTCTGCAAACAATAAGGGTTATAAGATCACCGGGGCGGTGAACGACCCCGAGGATAAACCTGTGGCCTATGCGACCGTGGCGCTCTATACGACCGACAGCACGGCCCGGCCCGTGACGGCGGTCGTGACCGACGACCGGGGGCGGTTCACGCTGACTCATAAGACCGAAGGCGTATATAAACTCTCGGTGGCGGGTGTCGGTTTCGGCGTGTGGGAACAGCAAATCATCCTGGCGCCGGACTCTCCTTCGGTCGAGGTCGGTACGGTCGTACTGGCCGTGAAGGCCGTGGAAGCCCAGGCCGTGACGGTTACGGCGCAAGCACCGCTCGTGACCTCGGACATCGACAAGATCAGCTATAACCTTGATTCTGACCCTGAAACCCCTTCGCTCACCGTGCTCGAAATGATGCGCAAGGTGCCCCTGCTGTCGGTCGACGGCGAGGATAATATCCGTTTCAAGGGCGAAAGCAACTTCAAAATCCTGCTCAACGGCAAGACTTCGATGATGGTCAATAACAAGAACTACAAAGACGTGCTCCGATCGATGCCCGCCGGATCGGTCAAGCGGATCGAGGTGATCACCAACCCGCCCGCCAAATACGACGCCGAAGGGATCACCGGTATCATCAACATTGTCACCGAACGCACCGTGCGCGGGGCTTACAACGGTACGGTCGGTGTGTCGGCCCGCATGAGTACCCCGGAATACTGGGGAGGCAGCGGCTACGGATACGTCAATGCCGGTTTCGGGAAGTTCAGCCTCGGCGCCAACCTCAGTGTGTATCAGGGCGCACAACCTCAGTATACCAGCTCGTCGCTGATGACCAACCTGGTGAGCGACACCTACCGCTACACATACAGTCAGGCGCACGGAAGCAGTAAGTACAGCGGCCTGAACGGTTCGCTGGAACTCAGTTATGAGGTCGACTCGCTCAACCTGCTCACCCTGTCGCTGAGCGCCAACCAGTGGGGTAACGGGCGCGACGGCTCTTCGTCGGTGTCCGAGACCCGCACCACCGACATCGACGGCAACCTCCAACGCGAGTATGTGAACCGTACGAACAGTAAATACGGCGGCCCCGGCATGGGCCTTTCGATCGACTACCAGCGCTCGTTCAAGAAACCCGACGAGACGCTCACGTTCTCCTACCAGTTCAGTTTCTCGAAAGACCCTTCGACGTTTTTCAACGACATCCAGGGGCTGACTGCCTACCCCTCGCGTCAGGAGCGGGGCAGTAACACCGAATTCAGCCGCGAACACACGTTCCAGATCGACTTTTTCAACCCGATCAACACGAAACATACCGTCGAGGCCGGGATGAAATACATCATGCGCCCCAACAACTCCGATACCGAACGCGAACTCTGGAACGGCGCGGACTGGGAACTCGACCTCTCGAATGTCAATAACATCGACTATACCCAAGGAGTAGGCTCCCTGTATGCCGGCTACCGTTTCAAACTCAAGAAGATCGGCGTGAAAACCGGCGTGCGCGGCGAATACACGCTCAACGAGGGAAATTTCCGCTATCTGAATGCGGATAATAAACTGCACAACGAGTACTTCAACCTGATCCCCTACGTGACGTTCAATTATAAACCCACTCAGCAGCAGAACATTACGGTGTCGTATACGCAACGCCTTTCCCGTCCGGGTATCTACCAGCTGAACCCTTACCTGAACGACAGCGACCCGGAACACTGGAGCTCGGGCAACCCCAACCTCGAAGCCGCGGTGGGCCACTCTTTCAGTGCCAGCTACGGGACCTATAAACCGAAATACAACATCAATTTCAGTCTGGCTGCCACGTTTGTCGACAATGCTATCCAGCGGGTATCGACGGCCAGCGCCGAAGGGGTGACGCTCGCGACCTACGAAAATACCGGCTCGAATAACTCGTACGGTGGTTACCTGAACTTCATGGTCAACCCGTGGAATTACAAGCTGACCTTCAGCGCCAACCTCGGCGGGACTTTCGGCGTGTCGAAGGGGCAAGTGAGCGGGGTGCAGGTACAGCGGCAGGGCTGGAGCTGGAGCGGTTTCGCCAATATCAACTCGCAACCCTGGAAAAATACCAACATCTCGGCCTACGGCGGATTGTGGCGCAGCGGTCCGTCGCTTACCTCTACGACCAACTACCTCTATTATTATTATGGGGTAAGCGTTTCGCAGTGGTTGCTGAAACGGACGCTCCAGGTGTCGCTGTCGGCCAGTTCGCCGTTCCCGGCCCACCGCACCAGCCATTGGAACTCCGTGACGCCGACATTCACCAACGAGGGCCGCTCGTATTCGTACCAGAGCAGTTACAGCGTCAGCCTGCGCTGGCGCTTCGGCAAGGCCAACGTGAGCGTGAAGAAGGCCAACCGCTCGGTCAGCAACGACGACCTCTCGTCGGGCGGCAATAAAGGCGGAAGCAGCGGAGGTGGAGGCGGCCAATAACCCCTCTCCTTGTCTTAACGAGTAGAAATCGTGCTTGTTGAAAAATCCCGGAACAACCCATATTCCGGGATTTTTTCATTTCTCCGTCATTGCAAGGAGGCCGCACCGACGAAGCAATCGGGAATTTGCGATTACTTCGTTGCTGCTTAGTACCTCGCAGCTCTTCGCAATGACGAGCGAGCAGTCTAAAAATATTTTCTCCGGAAATTTGGTTTATAAAATAAACTAATTTATATTTGCGTTATAATTGATGAGGTAAAATAGATGGCGGACGTCGTGGCCGGTGTGCCGAAAGGGTAGTGCAGTCGAGCCGTTCCGCCGGAAACAACAACCGAAGACATAACTCAAAATGTAAGATCATGAAAATATCAATCTTTTGTTCGGCATTGTTACAGGGTATACAATCAGATACATCACTTTGGCAAGAATCCAATAGGCATTAGCCTTTTGTCCAATAGCTCACTCAGATAATTCTTTAAAACAGAAACAACCATGAACACACAACCCCAGTTCACAGAACAAGAAAGCCTGCGCGTGATCGACGAGATGATCCGTCGTACCAAGAACACCTACACCAAAGGCGTGATGAGTGCCGCCATCCTGTTCGGATGGGCGTCGGCCATCGTGGCCGTGATCTATATGGTCTTGCACTGGTACTATCCGCCTCAGCAGGTAATCTGGATATGGCTATTACTACTGGTAATGGCTGTCATCTCCAGTGTGGTCGCCAAAAAGAAAAGTAAGCCGGCCATGAAACACCCCAAAACGCAAATCGACCGCATAGTTGTGGCCAATTCCGTGGCGATGCTTATCGGGATGGTAATATTTATAGGGATATCGATATTTGTCGGGTGGTATTTTAAGACTACAATGGCCTATGCGCTGTTCGCTCCGGTATGTTTCATTCTGACGGGCATCTACCTGTTCATCACTGCCAAGGCCATGCGCTGGAACCCGCTGTATATCGGCGCGGCGGCCTTCTGGCTCGGGGCGGTGCTGTATGCGATTCTGCCCGTGTTCGGGGTTACCTACGACGATTGGGGCATGGCCGTGTTCGCCTTCTGCATGGTGTTCGGTTTCGCCATTCCGGGCCACCTGATCGAGCGCGAGGCCCGCAAAACCACGCCGAGCCATGTTTAAGGAGCTCGACCCGCTGCTTCACTCGCAATTGCGGCTGGCGATCATGTCCATCCTGATCGGGGTCGAGGAAGCCGACTTCGTCTACATCCGCGAAACGACCGGGGCCACGGCGGGCAACCTGAGCGTGCAGCTCGACAAGTTGGCCGAGGCCGGTTACATCGAGGTCGAAAAATCGTTCAAGGGCAAACGCCCCAACACCGCGTGCCGCATCACCCCGCGCGGCTTGGCTGCCTTCGAGGCCTATGTCGGGGCGCTGAAAAGCTACCTCGGGGCCGGAAAGTAAGCACAAGGGTCGGGGCCGCGCATAGCAAATTTCCGCCCTTGACCGACCAAAGCCTCCTTGTACGGCTATTGGCATGGGAAAGGGACTCTGCCCCCGTCGTTGCGAGGAGGTTGAGCCGACGAAGCAATCTTCCCTTGAGCAGGAACAGGAAGATTGATTCGGGCTTACTGCCTTCGCAATGACGAGGAAAACCACCGGGGTGCACGGCGTACCTCGCAACGACGGCATGTATTACCCGTGATTTTCATCCCGCAACGGGGTACTAATCTTCCAAATTACACCCTCTCGAAATCCAAAACCGGCGCCCGCCGCGTCTTATACATGAACTCCGCGTGATTCCCGGTCTGGCCAGTCGCTAAAGATCGCGAGTTCTGAAGAATACACATACATTTGCGATGTCGCTCTGAATTATGCCAGCGGATCGCAAAACTCTCCCCCAAAAAGTTCAAAGCAATGACAATACGTTTCAGATCAATCCTTCCGGGGTTATTCGCCCTGGCGTTCATCCTGTTCGCCGCCACAGGCCCGGCCACCGCGGCCTCGCCCGCCGACAAAAACTATAAAGTCTCCGGCATTGTCCATGGCGACGACGGCAAACCGTTGTCCTACGCCACCGTCGGACTCTACACCACCGACAGCACCGGCACCCTGAAACCTGTTGCCGCGGTGGTAACCGACGACCGCGGGCGCTATACCCTGCCGGCCAAAACCGACGGGGCGTTTACTGTCCAGATCAACTATGCCGGCTATGCTCCCGCAGTGAAAGACATTACCTTCGACGCCGACCACACGGCCCTCGATCTTGGCACTACTGCCATGGCCCCCCAAGCCGTTGACGCCGACGCGGTGGTCGTCAAGGCCCAGATGCCGTTGGTGAGCGCCGACATCGACAAGATCAGCTATAACCTCGACGCCGATCCCGAGACCGACGCCCTCACGGGCCTTGAGATGATGCGCAAAGTCCCCATGGTGACTGTCGACGGCGAAGACAACATCAAACTCAAAGGACAGGGCAATTTCAAGTTCCTGGTGAACGGCAAGCCCAGCTCGATGATTTCGAGTAACAATTACAAAGACGTGCTACGTGCCATTCCCGCCTCGCAGATCAAGCGCATCGAGGTGATCACCAACCCGCCCGCCAAGTACGACGCCGAAGGGATCGGCGGCCTGATCAACATTGTCATGGAGCGCAAGCCCAGCAATTCGTACAGCGGTTCTATGGCATTCAAGTATGCCGTTTCGCCCGAAGGCGGGTATAACATAAACCCCAGCGCCTATGCGTTCGCCGGCAAGGGCAAGTTCAACTTCGGCGCCAGTTTCTGGGATCAATATGGCCGTAATTCCGGCGGTTCCCAGGATATGACGATGACCAGCTTCAACAACCCCACCTACTACCGGACTCAGATGGATCTCACGTACGGCGCGAACAATCCCAGGCAGAATAACCTGGGGGGTACGCTGGACATCAGCTACGAGATCGACACGGCCAACCTGATCAGCTTCACGTCCAGCTACAACGGATGGAACCTGCTCAACGACCAGCGGTTGGATATCACCTCGAATACCTACGATATGAACGGGCTGCTGACCCAATCATACACCAACAACGGGGCGAACAACTGGAAAGGCCAGTACACGGGCCTCACGCTCGACTACCAGCACAGTTTCCGCAACCCCGACGAAACGCTGATCTTCTCGTACGGTTTCATCTTCGGGAATAATAAGAACGGCAACGAGGTGGACGTGAACGGAATCCTGAATTTCCCCTCGTACCGCAACCGCTCGGACAACAACAGCATCTCGCGCGAGCACACCTTCCAGCTCGACTATTACAACCCCATCACCAAGAAACACACCATCGAGACGGGGGCCAAATACATCATGCGCCCCAACGGCTCGGGCGCCGACCGCGAACTCTGGAACGGTACCGACTGGGTCCCCGACCCGGCCATCCAGAACGGCATCAATTACACGCAGAACATCGGTTCGCTCTATGCGGGCTACCGCTTCAACCTCAAGAAGTTCGGCCTCAAGGCCGGGGTGCGCGGCGAGTACACGCTCAACAACGGCACGTTCCATCAGGGCGGCACGGATACCGATATGAACAACGAGTATTTCAACCTGGTCCCTTACCTGACGCTGAACTACAAGCCCTCCGATTCGCAGAACCTGTCGCTCGGTTATTCGGAACGCCTGTCGCGGCCCAGCATCTGGAACCTCAATCCTTACGTGCAGGACGTCGACCCGAAGTACATCTGGCAGGGTAACCCCGACCTCAAGGCCGAAGTGGGGCACAAGATCGACCTGAGCTACGGCGTGTACAAACAGAAATTCAATGTGAACGTGAGCGCCTCGGCCATCTTCGTGAACAACGGCATACAGTCGCTCTCCCGGCCCACGGCCGACGGCGGTATGTATGGCACCTATGCCAATACCGGAAAGAGCAACACCTACGGGCTCTATTTCTACGGCAGTCTCAATCCGTGGAACAACAAGCTCACTTTCAGCCTGAACGCCGGCGTGGGCTATGGCTTCTTCGACGGCCAGGACCTGCAGGGCAACTACATCAAACGCGACGGCATCACCAACCACAACGTGTGGCTCAACATCAACTCGACACCCTGGAAGAACGGTAACCTGTTTGCCAGCGGTGGCTACTACAAAAGCGAACTTCAGGGTATCGAATCCGCCGGTAGTTCGATGTACTACAGTTACAGCATCGGCGTGAGCCAGAAGTTCCTGAACCGCAAACTGCAACTGACCTTCAATGCGCAGAACCCGTTCCTGGGCCGTATGAGTATGAAAGATGTGTCGGAATCGCCGACGTACAGGCAAATAAGCGAGGGTAGCTGGGTGGCCGAGAATTATTCGGTGACGCTGCGCTGGAACTTCGGTAACACGAACCGTCAGGTGAAGAAAGCCAAACGCACCATCAGCAACGACGACCTCAAGAGCGGTGGCGGCGGTGGCCTCGGTTCCGGAGGCTCGGGTGGTGGCCAATAAAATAACGGGTGCTTTGTGATGAAACGGGGGCGCGGCAATCCATGCCGCACCCCCGTCTTATCGTTACGCGCCTCCTCGCAATGATGGGGGAGGGCCTGCGCCCTGGATGATACAGGCAAAAGGGCCTCACCTTTGCTTTGAGGTCTTTGTTCTCGCCCGGGATGACACGGAGGGAGGGCTACTACGCCTATGCCCTTGCCCGGTATGATCGGAGAGAGTGCCCTTGCCCGGGATGAGTTACCATATCTGGCTGTGGGAATGAAGTGGCTGATTCAAACAATACGGGCTGTACCGCGTTAGGTACAGCCCGTATTTGCATTGGAAACGATCCGCGGTTCGATTACTGGGGCTTCTGGATGATGGAGATTTCGTTGCCCTGGGTGAAGGCTGCTTTGGCGGCGGCCTGTATGTCGGCCGGAGTGAGCGAGTTCACGAGGGCTTCGTATTCGGTGTAGCCGTCAAAGTCGTTGAAGTAGTATCTGTTCAGGTAACCTTGCCAGAACCAGTTGTCTTTGAACCCTTCGGTGAATTTCTTGAGGAAGAAACCGGTGGTTTTGCTGAGTTCCTCGTCGGTCACGCCGTCGCGCACCAGGTCGTCGATCACTTGCTGCACGATGGGTTCGAGTTCGGCGATCTTGGAGGTGTCGGTGCGGAAGGTGACGGTGAGCGTGTAGAAGCTCTTGGGGTCTTTCTGGAAACTGAGTCCCGTGCCTACGCCGTAGGTGCCGCCTTTTTCCTCGCGGATCTGCTTGGTGTAGCGCATGTTGAGGATGTAGCGGGCCGCGTCGAGGCAGATCGACTCTCGGAGCGAGTAGGGCACGGTACCGGTGTAGATGCGGTAGAATGTGAGCAGCGGGGTTTCCATCTTGGTGTCGAATGTTTCGTCCACGATTCCGGCGACGGGGTAGTGCACGTTATCGCCCCATTTCATGCCGGTTTTTTTCGAGGGAAGCGAACCGAGGTACTTCTGCACCAGCGGCAGGAAGGTGGCTTCGTCGATGTTCCCCACGAAGGTGAAGGTCATGCCGTAAGCGTTCGAGAAGTAGCGCTTGTAGAGCTCTTCCATTGTTGACAGCGACTGGGCGGCGAGTATTTCGTCGCTGATGGTGAAAACCATCGGGTTATGGCCGTACACGATTTTTGACAGCGAGTCGCTGAAAATAAAGTTCGGGTTGTTCTTGCTGTTCTCGTAGTTAGTGCGCGCGCGGGACATCATCACGTTGAAATCCTCTTGCGAAAAGCGGGGAGCCGTGTAGCGCAGGTAGGCAAGCTGGAGCATCGTTTCGAGGTCTTTGGGCGAGCAGCTGCCGTTGATGCCCTGGGTGAGCGAACCGATGTACACGCCGGCCGAGGCGATTTTGCCGGTGAGCATTTTGCCGAGTTGGATCTGGGTGAAATCCGACACGCCCGAGCTTGAGGCGACAGCGGTGGCCGACCCTATGTTGTACATTTCGTTCAGGTCGGTGATGAGCGAGGTGCCGCCTTTCTGGCTGGACGCCATGATGATCTGGTCTTTGCTGAAGTCGGTCGGTTTGACGATCACGCGGATGCCGTTGCCGAGGGTGTAGGCTTTCGAGCCGTACATGCCGGGTTTCTTGTCGGCCTTGATTTTCGAGCCTTTGAGGGCGGCGATGGCTTCGGGCGACATGAGCGGGGCGTCGGCCACTTCGTCTTTGTAAAGTTCGATGTCGAGGGCTTTCACTTTGTCGATCGAAGCGAGAACCTGTTCGGTAGTGGGGGGCACGACGGTCTCTTTTTCGGGCATCGCGAAGGTGATGGCGATGTTTTTGTCGGTGATCAGTTGCGAGGCGACCATGTTGACGATCTCGATATTGATGTTGCCGAGCGCGGCTTTGCCGATTTCGAGTTCTTTTTCGGCCCAGGTGAAGGGCTCGCCTTCGCTGAAGTGGTTCATATACTCGTTGACGAACGACTGGTTGTTGCGGTCGGCGCGGTTTTCATACGCGTTTTCGAGGCTGCGCAGGCGGTTGGTTTTGGCACGGGTGAGTTCCGATTCGGTGAAACCCCCGCGTTGCATGCGGAGCAGTTCGGTGTAGACGGCTTCGAAGGCGGTGAGCAGGCCGTTGTCTTTCGAGCTGGCCGAAGCGAAGAAAGCGTCGGAGGGTTCGGCCAGTTGACTGTAGCCGCCGCCTGCGCCGAGGAAAGGCGCGTTTTCGCGCTTGGCGATTTCGCTGAAGCGCTGGTTGAGCATCGAGCCGATCAGCGAGGTGACCATGTCGCTGTAATAGGCGGCATTCAGACCGCGTATTTCCATTGGTTTGGGATCGTGGCGGAAAATAAGCTGGAGGTTGTTGGCCGAGTACTCGGGATCAGTGACGATGGCGATGAGCGGTTTGTCGTTTTCGGGGAATACTACCGTGGCACGCGGGGTTTTCACGGCGGCTTCGGGAATGTCGGCCATGATGCGCTTGAGGCGGGCTTCCATCTCGTTGACGTCGAAATCGCCCACCACGAAGAAAGCCATCAGGTCGGGGCGGTACCATTTGTGGTAGAAGTCTTCAATCTCTGCGTACGAGAAGCTCTTGAGCTGTTGCTCGTTGCCGATCACGTTGCGGTAGGCGTAGATGGTGCTGTCGTACATCACGGGAGCCATCTGCTCGAAGACCCGGCGGCCGGCGCTGTTGCCACTGCGCCACTCTTCGGTGATCACGCCGCGCTCTTCGTCGATGTCCTTATGGTTGAGGCTGATGAACCCGGCCCAGTCGTGCAGTACGAGCATCACCGAGTCGAGTACGGTGGGGCGGAGTTCGGTCGGCACGTTGGTGACCATATACGTGGTCATCTCCTGTCCGGTCATGGCGTTGAGGTTTTCGCCGAAACGCAGCCCGATCGAGTGCAGGTAGTCAATCAGCTCGTTCTCGGTGAAGTGTTTCGAACCGTTGAATGCCATGTGTTCGAGGAAGTGGGCGAGGCCGTTCTGGGCGTCGGTCTCCTGCACGGCGCCCACTTTGTAAAAGATGTGGAAGTTGGCGCGCCCTTCGGGCTTGGCATTGTGGCGGATGTAGTAGGTGGCTCCGTTGGGCAGTACGCCGTAGCGCACGGCGGTGTCGAGCGGGACGGGGGCCATCAGGTTGAACGGCTGTTGCTGCGCACTGGCCGACAGGGTCAGCCCGAGGACAGCAACCAGGGCCAGGACGGAGGGTCTGAGGAGTCTTAGCTTCATATTCGTATTTGTATTTGATTTGTTTGGCGGAAGTTCGCCGGAATAGAGTTTAGGAAACCACAAATTTAGGTTAAATTTGCGAACAAATTCATAAAAAACGCGCACAATGAAAGTGAAGATCGCATCCGACTGGGGAGCGTTGCTTGGGGCTGAATTCGAGAAGCCCTATTTTGCACGGCTTACGGAGTTCGTGCGTTCGGAATATACGATGCAGCGCATTTTTCCGCCCGCGTCGCGCATCTTTGCGGCGTTCGACAGTTGCCCCTTGTCGTCTCTCAGGGTGGTGGTCATCGGACAGGACCCGTACCACGGCCCGGGGCAGGCCAACGGCCTCTGTTTTTCGGTGAACGACGGGGTGCCCTTCCCGCCTTCGTTGCGCAACATTCTCAAAGAAGTGGCCGACGACACCGGGGCGCCGATTCCCGCGAACGGTGACCTGACGCGCTGGGCCAACCAGGGCGTGTTGTTGCTGAACTCGGTGCTGACCGTGCGCGAAGGGCAGGCCGCCTCGCACGCCGGGCACGGCTGGGAAGAGTTCACCGATGCCGTGGTGGCTGCCCTGAATGCGCATTGCAAGGGCTTGGTCTATATGCTTTGGGGGGCCTATGCGGCCCGTAAAGCCGGGCACGTGTCGGCGGCGGACAATTGCATCCTGAAGGCGGCGCACCCGTCGCCCCTGTCGGCCCACGCGGGCTTCTTTGGATGCCGCCACTTCTCGAAGGCGAACGACTACCTCGTGTGCCATGGGAAAGGGCCGATAAAGTGGTAAGCTGTCCGGCTGTATTCGGGAGGCCGCTTAGCGAGTGTAACGAGCGAAGCGGCCGAACCGACTGAGCCGCGAATGCCGTGAGGCATTGCGGCGAAGGAGCGTGCACACCCCAGGTCGTGCAGCGACTTGCGCGGGTGGGGTGGGTGCGAATTTTTCCGGGCTTTGCGGCCGCACTTTAGCGCAACGGTAGTTGCGATAAATGCGGCTCGGAGCGCCCGCCCTAAAGGGGCGGAGGACGGGCGCTTCTTTTGCCGCCTTTCATTGTGGGCGACCCCTCCTGCAAGGACGGTCTTCGCGACGTGAAAGCGGCGGAGATTACATGAATTATCGAATGAACGACACAGACACCATAGACTATCTTTCGGGGCTTAATCCCCAGCAACGCGAAGCAGTCGTCAACTACGACGGCCCGACACTCATCATTGCGGGCGCCGGCAGCGGCAAGACCCGCGTGCTGACGATGCGTATCGCCTACATGCTGCAACAGGGCGTATCGCCCGCCAGCATCATGGCCCTCACCTTCACCAACAAAGCCGCCCGCGAGATGCGCGAGCGCATCATGAAAGTGGTTCCGCCCGAGGCCCTGCGCGGCCTGTGGGTCGGCACGTTCCACAACGTCTTCGGGCGTATTTTGCGCAACGAGGCCGAACTCATCGGGTTTCCCCCGACCTTCACCATCTACGACACGGCCGACAGCCGCAACCTCATCAAGAACATTGTCCGTAGCATGGACCTGGCCGACGACCGCTACAAGCCGAACGTCATCCAGGGCCGCATCTCGCTGGCCAAGAACAACCTGACTCCGCCCGACGCCTACGCCGCCAATGCCGCGCTCATGGCCGAGGACGCCGAGGCGCAGCGCCCCCGCACCGCCGACATCTACGCCGCCTACATGCGCCAGTGCAAGACCAACGGAGCCATGGACTTCGACGACATGTTGCTCTACACCAACTTCCTGCTGCGCGACCATCCCGAGGTGCTGGCCAAGTATTCCGACCGGTTCCGCTATATCCTGGTCGACGAGTACCAGGACACCAACCGCGCGCAGTACCTCATCGTGAGCAAGTTGGCCCAGGCCCACCGCAACATCTGCGTGGTGGGCGACGACTCGCAGAGCATCTATTCGTTCCGCGGTGCGCGCATCGAGAACATCCTCCGCTTCCAGAAAGACTATCCCGAGGCCAAAGTATTCCGCCTCGAACAAAACTACCGCTCGACGCAGACCATTGTCGAGGCCGCCGGGAGCCTGATCGAGCACAACAGCAACAAGCTACCCAAAAAGCTCTTTTCGGAGAACGAAAAAGGCGAACCGATTCGCGTGTTGTGCGCGATGAGCGACCGCGACGAGGCCCGCCTCGTGGCCGAGGGCATCCGTGAAACGATTTACCGCGACCACGCCGAACCGTCGGAATTCGCCGTGCTCTACCGTACCAACGCCCAGTCGCGCACCCTTGAGGATGCCCTGCGCGAACGCAACATTCCCTACCGCATCTGGGGCGGGCACTCGTTTTACCAGCGCGCCGAGATCAAAGACGCCGTGGCCTACCTGCGCATGGCGGTCAATCCGCGCGACAACGAGTCGCTGCGGCGCATCATCAACACGCCCGCCCGCGGGATCGGCGAGACCTCGCTCCAGAAAATCACCGCCGAGGCCTCGGCCGCCGGGGTATCGATGTGGGAGGTGCTGACTTCGCGCCCACCCGCCGAACTGGGGATCCGGGGCCCGGCGGTCAAGGCTCTTGAAGCGTTCGTAACCAATTTCTCCGAGCTGTTCCGCAAGGCCCCGCAGATGGACGCCTGGGAACTGGCCATGGAGGTGATGACCCGCTCGGGCATGATCCAGCACTACAAGATGAGCCGCGATGTCGAGGATGAATCGCGCCTGCAGAACATCGAAGAGTTGCTCAACTCCATTAAGGAGTTTGTCGAGAAGGAAGCCGACGAGTTCTTCGACGACCCCGATGCGGTGGAAACGACCGGGGAAGAAACCATCGCACCGACGACAGCCGGCGCGAATTCTGAGGCTGCTTCCGTTATGGCTTCGGTCGCCGGTTTTGCCGAAGCCCCTGCCGGAGGCGACGAGCCCAAGCCGGTCACTATCGACCGCTGGCTGCAGGAGGTGGCCCTGCTCACCGATGCCGATACCGAAGAAAACGACAACCAGCCGCGCGTGACGCTACTCACGGTACACGCTGCCAAGGGGTTGGAGTTCCCGCATATTTACATCGTGGGGTTGGAAGAAAACCTCTTCCCGAGCCTACACGGGGCGGCCTTCACCGCCGAAGAGATCGAAGAGGAGCGCCGCCTGTTTTACGTGGCCCTGACCCGGGCCGAAAAACGGGCCACGCTCACGTTCGCCCTGTCGCGCTTCAAGTGGGGCGACCTCGCGCCGTGCAGTCCGAGCCGTTTCCTGAGCGAGATCGACCCGCAGCACCTCGATCTTTCGCAAGGGTCGTTGAAACCGAAAGCTTCGTTCCCCGGTACCGACACCGGAGATGGGGCCCAGAAAGTGTTCCGCCGCTTCAATGCCGGCGGCCGTCCCGGATCTTCTTACGGACCGAAAGGGCAGGGGAGCACTCCGGGGGGCTACGGCGGTTCCGGTGCAGGACGAGCCCCGAAGGCACCGCCTGTTCCTGAAAAACCGTTGGCCCCTCCGGCCGGGTTCCGCAAGGTGGTCTCCGGAAGAGTTCCGATACCCTCACAAACCCCGCCTACCGAAGATTCGCGCCCCCTGGCCTCGGCGGGAAACCTGAGCGTGGGCACGGCCGTCGAACACGCCCGTTTCGGCCGCGGCACTGTCGAGAAGCTCGAACAGACCGCCACCGATACCAAAGTAACCGTCGATTTCGGTTCCAACGGCGTGAAGGTGCTACTGCTCAAGTTCGCGAAGTTGCGCGTGATATAGATAGTGTTGACCCGTATAGCCCACGGTGGGGGGTTATGCTCTTGAACCGAATGAATAGCTTGGCCGGTTTTGGCTGGCAATAAAGCTCTTTGATCCCGTTATTGCGAGGGTTTTCAGAAATCCGAAACAATCTTCCCCTCGATCGGAGAGATTACTTCGTCGTCTGCGGCTCCTCGCAATGACGGGGAAAATACCCCGTGTGCGGAAGCTTTTTGTGGCTATAAAAATATGAACGGCAAAACTTATAAATACTAAAATCCCAATACCCTTTTAACCCTTTTTCCTTTCGATGAAAAAAATACTGATCCTCGGCGCCTGCGGGCAGATAGGCTCCGAACTCACTACCCACCTGCGCTCGATCTACGGGCACGGCAACGTGATCCCCACCGACCTGCGCCCCAAGGACGACTATGTCCAGCTCGACGCCACGAACGCCGCCGCCGTGGCGCATCTGGTCGCCGAACAGAAGGTCGACGCCATCTACAACCTCGTGGCCACGCTCAGTGCCGCCGGCGAGGCCGACCCCCAGAAAGCCTGGAAGATCAACATGGGCGCCCTGATGAGTGCCCTCGAAGTGGCCCGTCACTATCAATGCGCCCTGTTCACGCCCAGCTCGATCGGAGCCTTCGGGCCCGATGCCCCCAAGGACGGCACGCCGCAGGATACCGCCATGCACCCGCGCACCATCTACGGTGTGTGTAAGGTGACGGGCGAGATGCTCAGCGACTACTATTTCCACCGCTTCGGGGTCGATACCCGCAGCGTGCGCCTGCCGGGCGTGATCTCGTCGGAAACGCTGCCCGGCGGCGGCACGACCGACTATGCCGTCGAGATCTATTATGCTGCCCTGCGCGGGGAGCGCTTCGTGTGCCCTATCCCCGAGGGCCGCTATATGGACATGATCTATATGCCTGACGTGCTGGCCGCCATGACCGACCTGATGGAGGCCGACCCCTCGAAACTCCTCCATCGCAATGCCTTCAACGTGGCCTCGATGAGCTTTGCCCCGGAGCATATCTATGCCGAAATCAAAAAACACATCCCGTCGTTCGAAATGGTGTACGAGGTCGATCCCGTGCGCGATGCCATTTCGGATAGTTGGCCCAACCGCATGGACGACAGCGCCGCCCGCACCGAATGGGGATGGGCCCCGAAATGGAACCTCTCCTCGATGACCGCCGACATTCTGTCCCGCCTGCGCGCCCGCGGCATCGGGAAAGAATAACCCCCTCGTCATTGCGGGGAGCGAGTGTGGCGAGCAAACGTGGGAATCGCGTACTATGCCCTTGTGGGGATCATTACGCGATTGTTTCCACGGGCTACGCCCTCCTCGCAATGACGATACAGAAGTCCGCTCGCCGCAATTTTTTTCACTCCTGTGAAATCCGGAATTGCGGCGAGCGGCGTCTTATAGGCGAAGAGAGAAACTTCAAATTATAGGAAAGCGACCGTCGGCCCTCTCCGGTAACGGGGAGGGGCCCGGTCAAAAAAGAAAAAACAGTTAAAAACATCCGATAATGAAAAAAGCAATCATCCTTTCACTGGTTTTCGTGGCCGCGTTGGCCGGCATCACGTTAAGGCCCGCCTCGGCAGAAGAGCCCCGGCCCAACACGGCTACTGTGCGGTTCGATACCGGCAGCGGTACGGTCGGGATTACCGTCTCGGATTCGGACAGCGTGTCCGGCATTACCGCCGCCCCGGCCGACCTCGAAACACTGACCCAGCAGGTGGCCAATCTGCAGGATAAACTCTCGCGCCTCGAAGAGCGGGGCGGAGTATCCGATAACCGCTTCTCGATGTTCTGGAAATCGGAAGTGATCCAGTATGTGATGCCGATCATAGCGATCGTGTTGTTCTTCGGGACAATCATTCTGTGCGTCTATTTTTCCACGCGTTTTAGCTACAAACGTGAGAAAGAGCGCTACGAATACGAGAAATTCCGGGCGGAGCAAGGCATTCCCGTCTCGCTCGAAGAAAAAGAAATAGACGCGGAATACCAACGGAACAAAGGGGCAAAAACGCTGTTCAAATGGGTGGCCATCGGATTTGCCATAGCTGTTTTCAGCGTGTTCAGCAACATGCAAAACTATTCGCTGGGGATCAATATTCTCCAGTTTCTGGGCTTGGCCGCACTCGGTTGGTTCTGTTTCTACCTGCTCGTGAACTATGTCCTGCCTCCCCGCGAACACTCCCACGGCGGCTTCTGCGGCGGGCGGCACAAGGAACACGGCCATCATCACCATGGCCATCACGGTAGCCACGGCCATTATGGTAAAGACCACCGCAGGGACGACAACCACACTTCTGCGGAACAATAAGCTTGGTTATTTAGCACGAATCCAAAATAGCACGATTCCGCGATAGTGAAACAACCCGCCGATAAAGGTTCCGGACTCGACGATTTCCTGCTCATCACGCGCATACGGATGACGGGTAACCGAGAAGCCTTCGGGCGACTGGTCGAACGATACCAGTCGCCCCTGCGGCGTTACCTGTTGCAGCTCACCCGCGGCGATAGCCAGCGCACCGACGACCTGGCGCAGGAGAGTTTCGTCAAAGCCTTCGAATCGATTAAACAGCTGAGTACCACCGGGTCGTTCCGGGCGTGGCTGTTCCGGATCGCCTATCGCACGTTCCTCGACGATTGCCGGAGCCTGAACGTCGGGGCGCGGCGGGCCCTCGGGCTCGGTACCGAAGCCGACTTTTCGGCCGCCGGGAGCGAAGGCTCGTGCGAGATGGCCACGCTCGATTCGATGCTTGCACCGCTCGACGATGCGGAACGGAACCTGATGCTGCTCGCGGGTGTGGAACAGCTTTCGCATTCGCAGATCGCCGAGATCACCGGCATGCCGCTGGGCAGTGTCAAAACCACGATTCTGCGCGCCAAGAACAAGCTCCGCGACCACTTGGGCGGCGACCGGTAAGTTTCCTGCTCCGTAATTGCGAGGATTGCACAGCCCGAAGCCATCCTCCTAGTCTGTAGCCACGCTCTGCCGGAGCGGCTCACCATGGCGACAAGAAGACAGGCGCAGATGCAGATTAAAATAACCTCAGGATTTATTACCTTTGTAACAAGAGAACCATGAAACGACAAAACGACATAGACAACCGCATCGACGCCCTGTTCGGCGCCGCGCGCGGAGTGCGTATCGAAGACGGCGGGTTTACCCGGAAGGTCGCCGGGCAGTTGGTCGTGCCGCCGTCGAAGAACGGCTACCGGCTGGCGACACTGGCCGTGGGACTGGCGTCGCTGGTCATTGTGGCCGTGGTCGTGCAGTTCGACCTCGCCCCGCTCACCCGCGAGGCCCGGGCCGAAACCCGTAAAGGACTCGATCGGGTCGAGCACGCCGTCACCCGTTCTTTCTCGGAGCTGGCCGAAAGAATAAAATAACGGGATTATCCCTTTTAGGCTTGCTGCCGGTTTGCATCAGCTTTTCGCGATCCGTCTGCCAAGGCCGCTTGGTGGCCTCGGGGGGTGGGTGCCGGGTCGAATCTGATACAACAAGCCTGAAAGGGATAAGTCCGTAAAATAATGGGTTGCCCGGCCGTGGCCCCGCTCCCGGGCGCACCTCAGGCGCGCCGTGCGCCCAGGCGGTGATCGCCTGGGCGTTTTTTCTTTTGAATGTTTGGGCGGGTCGGGTATGTGAATCCTTAAAATAATCCTTATTTTTGTTGTTCATAGAGGGTGGCTGTTGGCTCCAATGGATTTTCGGCCTGCGATTTTTGGATTGGCAGGATTTTAACCCCGTAGTCTTCGACCTGGACGGAATGTCTCGTTTTCTCCCGCTCGCCCCGCAACCATGAACGACAACACCTATTCCATATTGCTGGTCGACGACCACGCCCTGTTCAGGGGCGGGTTGCGCGTACTGATCGAGAACCATCCGCGCCTGAAGGTCGCCGGCGAAGCCTCTACCGGCCTCGAAATGCTCGACTGGCTCGACAAGGCAGGACTCCGGCGCTCTGCTCCGAATTCCGGTGCCGCTTTCGGGGCGCTCACCAATGCGGCTTCCGGCACCTCCGGTCCGCTCCGACCTGCGGGCGAATTTCTGCCCGATGTCGTGCTGCTCGACATCTCGATGCCCGGCATGGACGGCATCGCCGCCGCACAGCACGCCCTGGAACGCTATCCCGGGCTGCGGATCATCACCCTGTCGATGTATGGCGAACAGGACTACTACTTCAAAATGGTGTCGCTCGGCGTGAAAGGATTCCTGCTCAAGAGTTCCGATATTGCCGAGGTCTACGCGGCCATCGAGGCGGTGGCCGAGGGCGGGTCTTATTTCTCGCAGGAACTGCTCACCAACCTGGTCGGCAGCCTGCGCACCGCTCCTGCGCACGACGAGCCGCTGCTTTCGGGGCGCGAACTCGAAATCTTGTTGCTGATCTGCCGTGGACTCACCAACGCCGAGATCGCCGACAACCTCTTCATAAGCAAACGCACGGTTGACAACCACCGTGCGAATATTCTCGAAAAAACCGCCTGCAAGAATACCGCCAACCTCGTGGTGTACGCCATCAAAAACGGGTTGGTCGAAATATAGCCTATCCGCACTAATACCTCTTGAGGTCCGCCGTCGGCGGAGGGTGCAAACGAGCCGCAGGCAGATATTGCAGCCTGCCGCCATGGGGTGCCAGCGGACTGTCGGGCCGCTTCCCGACCCCCAACATACCCCAGGCAACTGGTAAAACGCAGTGGGATCATCGCTATGATGCCCGCGGCCTTCCGGGAACCTCCCGTTGAATGACTGCTACGCCCTGTAACCTCTCTGCCGCCCCTATTGCAGACCCTTTCCGAACCTTCCTCTGCCATGAAAGAGCAAAACGAACATAAACCCGCCACCGACACCGCCGCTTCTTCCGGTCCGTCCTCCGCCGAAACCGTTGCTCCGGCCACCGCCGAAGCTGCTTTTGCTGCTGTCCCGGCCGACGGAACCGCCACCCGTCCGGAGCACCGCCGCCGGATGCCCAAATGGTTGAAGCGCCTGCTGATCGTATTGGGCTCGGTTGTGGGCTTTTTTATGCTGGTCATTGCCGCGCTCTGGTTTATCCTGACCCCCGCGCGGCTCACTCCCATCGTGATCCGCGTGTGCGACAGCTTCCTGAATGCCGACGTAAAGTTTGAAAGTGTCGGCATCAGCTTCATCAAAGAGTTCCCCTACGCCACCGTGCAGCTCAAAGGCGCCGAGATCACCTCGAAAGTGTTTGCCGGCGACCCCGTGGAATTCACCCGCCAGTTGCCGCCCGACGTCGAGAAACTCGCGTCGGTAGAAACCCTCGAAGTGTCGGTAAACCTCTGGTCGTTGCTCACTACCGGTAAGATACAGATCAGCCGCCTGAGGCTCGACGGCTCGAACCTGAACGCCTTTGTGGCCCCCGACGGTCGCGCCAACTGGGAAATCTACTCTGTGGACACCACCGCCATAACCGAAACTGCCGAAGAAGAGAGTGATTTCGACATCGAGATCAACATCCGCCGCCTGTCGGTGAGCAACGGTTGCCTTATCGCCTACGAAGACTACCGCGACTATTCCGGCGGCTGGATCAGCCTCAAGGACCTCAGCGCCGAGGGCGCCATCTCGACCAACTTCGCCAAGCTCGACATCACCCGCGCCGCGATCGACAGCTGTAACTTCAACATCTACCTCGACGGTGAGCAGACCGGCGCCGACCTGAACACCTTCGAACTCACCCGCCGCGACTTCCGCGATTATGCCATGAAAACCGTGGTGACCGACCTCAAGGTGTTCGACGTGGCGTTGGCCGACTCGCTGGCCGGCGAAGGGCAGGTGCTCGTGCTCAGCGACGACCATACCCAGCTTCGCGCCGTCGATCTGCGCATCACCGCCGCAAGCCATGCACTCAACAAATTCGGAAAACCCGACGAAATCACCGCCCTGGCCAACTCCTATGTCGGGATCACGCTCGACAGCACCGCATTCGACGGCACGATCGCCATCGAGCACATCTACCTCGGCGATATCCTGAGGTTGATTCCGGCCGATTATTTGCCCGAGGATTTCGTGGATTATCCCCGCCATATCGAAACCGACATCCTGGCCGATGCCGCCATCGGCATCAAAGGTGCGTTCGGTTACAGCACCGACGACGACGAGCGGCTTCCCTCGCTCCGCATCGGACTTCAACTGCCCGACGGTTATCTCTCGTATAATGAGTCTCCCAAGAATTCGGTGCGCCTCGATACATTGGGGCTCGACGCCACGATCGGTTTCGATGTCGACCGTCCGGATTCCTGTTACGTCGACCTGCGCCACCTGAAGGTCGTGGGGCTCGGCATGTCGCTCGACGCCCACGGCGAGATCGGCCGCTATCTCGAAGACCCGCAGTTCGACCTGACGGTCAAAGGCGTGTTGTCGCTCTACGAACTCGGCAAGACACTGAGTACTTATGGCATGGATGCAGCACTGCGCGGGATCAGCCTGCGCGGCCGCCTCGATCTCGATGCCGACATCCATTCGCGCCTAAGCCAGCTCGGCTCGGTTCAGGGATTGACCCGCGGACGAACCACCGCCCGCTTGTCGATGGACAGTGTCCGGGTAGACATCCCTGCGCAGGGGATACACCTGCTCGTCGGGCGGGGAGCGTTCGGCATCGGGGGCGGCGCAACCCGGGGCGATGCGATCCTGACCCGGGGGACACGTGTCCTCGGGGGCGGGTTCAGCCTCGATACCCTGAGCCTGCGCCTCGACACCACGATGCGTATCAATGCCCGTAACCTCAAGCTCGAAGCCCGGGCCGCCGCCAGCAATTTCTCGCGCGACACCACCGCCGTCCACCCCTCGCGGGGTACCCTGTCGGCCACCAGCCTGAGGGTAGAACTGGGCGACTCGGCCACCGTCATCATGCGTAATATGGAGGGAGACTGGAGCGTGTCGCCTACACCGGGCGAACCCCGCACGCCCCGTCTGGCGCTCGACCTCGGCACCACATGGATGGCCTGGCGTGAACCGTCCAGCCGCTACACGCTGTCGCGCACCCGGCTCCAACTGGGGGCGACCTTCTATAAGCAAAACCGGGAACAGGAATTGCGCCGTACAGCCCGCCTCGATTCCCTCCAACACATCTATCCCGATGTACCGCGCGACTCATTGTATGCTCACGCAGCCCGTAACCGCGGCGGAAGACGCGGTGGTTTCGGCGGCGTTATCGCCGACGACTCGCTGTTCCGTCAAAGCAACATTGACCTGACGGTCTCCGACGACCTGGGCGGCCTGTTGCGCCGCTGGGAGCTCTACGGTTCGCTGACTTCGGAACGAGGCCGGGTGGTGACTCCCTATTTCCCGGTCGATACGCATCTCAGCCACATTGATATGGCGTTCAATACCGACGAGGTGACCGTCAATTCGCTCGGGGTGAAGGCCGGGCAGTCGCAGGTCAACTTCAGTGGCCAGATTTCCGGCCTGCGCCGCGCCATGCTCAATGCCGGGCGTATCCGCGGCACGATCCACGTGGATGCCGATACGCTGAACTTCACCGAACTCGTCCGCGTGACCAACGCCGGGATGGAACTGATGGCGATGGGCGGCGTGGGGCACGTCGAAGACGATGCCCAGTTGCAACAACGCATCGAGATGTCGGTCGATACGTCGGCCGCCAGTTCGCTGATCATCATTCCGCGCAACGTCGACCTGACGCTTAACCTGAATGTGCGGCACGGTAACTACGGCGCCCTCGTGCTCCGCAGCGTGACAGGGCAGGCCGTCGCCCGTTCGCGCGTGTTGCAGCTCAATGATTTCGAAATGCAGACCGACGCCGGACGCATGGTTCTTTCGGGCATGTATGCCACGCGGTCGCCGAAGGACATCGAGGCGGGATTCGACCTCGATATGCAGGACATACAGGTCGAAAAACTGATCGGACTGATGCCGGAAGTCGATTCGCTGTTGCCGATGCTCCGGTCGCTCGAAGGTGTGGTGAGTTGCCAGGTGGCGGCCACTGTCGAGATCGACGAGCAGATGAACATGCTCTTGCCTACGCTCCGCGGGGCCTGCCATATCGAGGGGCATAACCTGGTGCTGCTCGACGGCGAAACATTTGCCGAGATCTCCAAAAAGCTGATGTTCAAGAATAAAGAGCGAAACCTGGTCGACCATATCGAGGCCGAGATACTGATCCACGATTCGAAGATCGAGATTTTCCCCTTCATCCTCGAAATCGACCGCTATCGCACGGCCATCAGCGGGGAGCACGGGCTGGACATGAACTTCAGGTACCACATCTCGGTGCTGAAATCGCCGCTGCCGTTCCGCCTCGGGATCGACATCGTCGGGAACCTCGACGATTTCAAGTTCAAGATCCGCAGTGCCCGCTACAAAAGTGCGAACCTGCCGTCGCGCACCGAGATCATCAACCAGACCCGGATGAACCTGCGGGAATACATTGATGACGTCTTTATCCGCGGTGCCGAATCGGGCGGTTCCCGGAATCGTTTCGATATTCCGGTGGTGGCTGCCGATACCGCGGCTATGGCCGAATAACGATCGCCCGCTCGTGGGAGCCTCTGCGCTAAGGGACATTGCGGGGTTTTGGGGAGTACCTGATTTGCGCCGGCATCCCGCTTTCGGAGTGTTTATGCCCCGAAATGCGGCTTCCCGGGCGGTAGGGTTTGTGGTTTGCCGGAGCATGCCGATTCTTCAGAACATAGGGCTCGGTTCGGGTAGTATGCCGGAGAGAGAGGAGTTCGGTTCGTAGTGTGGTATGGCGGGAGCCGGGTCTTCGGCCTGTGAAACTCCCGTCGGGGTTTGGCTTTACTGGGGCGGAAGGCGTTCCGGAATGCCGGATGCCGGTTAAGCATGAAGTTGGCCGGAGTCTGGTTTTCCGGGAGGAAAGAGGCCGGCGGGATTGAAATTATTGCGAAAAAATCGCCCGAAAATTTGCGGGAAAATAAAATCTGTCTATCTTTGTATCCGCTTTCGGGAGCTTAGCTCAGTCGGTTCAGAGCGTCTGCCTTACAAGCAGAGGGTCGGGGGTTCGAATCCCTCAGCTCCCACAAACTGAAAATCAGGCACTTACATTCAAATGTAGGTGCCTTTTTTGTGCGCTTGTTTTTGGTCGATTTACACGTTTTCATCCATTTATGTAAGCAAATGTGTAAGTAGAAAACAACCATGAAAACTTCAGCAGAAGTTATTTGCTACAAGGTTTGCCCCTTGAAAAACGGCGGGTTTCCCCTTATATCTCAATACACTTTACAGGCAATACTTCCCTTTATTATCGGAGTCATGACGAACATTACAGCAAATATACTTATTCTACTTTGCCTAGAAACAGAGCGGGGTTTCTTTTTTCATTTGGAAACAGAGACAGAATATATGGATTCTGGGGATTGAATAAGATTCAGAGCCAGTATGAGGTTACTCCAAATCCACCTGCCCGATTCGATATGTGACAATTCCGGCGAGATGTGGTATTGGTCTGCTTTTTGCACTAAGCCGGGTAAGTCAACCCCGAAAACCAGACCACGCCATGAAACAACCGCTCCGGTTACTCTGTATCCTGCTGCTCGCTCCGGCCTTTCTATCGACCAGTGCCTCGGCCCAACCCGCCGGCGACAAGCAAATCAACCCCTATCACCAACGCTATGCCGACAGCCTCAAAACGATGGAGTACAAGCCCCCGTTCCCCCTGTTGGCGCGCAAGGCCTACAAAAAAGGGTTCGACATCCCGCTCCCCTACGGTGTCGGCGTGACCTATTTCTACGCCCGGCAGGCCATTGACATCACCAGTACCAGGATCGGCTTCAATGGAGGCGAAATGATCGACCTGACCGGTAAGATCGTTTACGGCGACGTCGAGAACACTACAAACGTATTTACTACCCGGGCCGACCTTTGGGTGTTGCCCTTCCTGAACATCTATGCCGTCTACGGGATCGGCTCGTCGAGCGTTACCGTGCCGCTCGTCGAACCGGCCGTGTTCACGACCAAACAGGATTTCCAGCTCCAGTCTTACGGGTTCGGGGCTACGGCTGCCGCCGGACTGGGGCCCGTATTCTTTACGCTCGACTACAATATCAGTTGGGCTAAACTTGCGGTCGTGGACAAAGCCGTCCCGGCCAGTACGCTTGATATGCGCATCGGCCACAATTTCATTAGCGCACGCCACCCGGAACGCGGAGTTACAATATGGATGGGCGCCTTCATGCAGAATATCCGCTCGTCGACCGAGGGGCACATCGCCATGTCGTCGGTCATTTCACCCGACCAGGTGGCCGACATTGACGCCAAGATCGACGCCAGCACCAAATTCACGCCTGCCGAGAAGGCGATCCTTAAAGACGCCGTCAACAACCTTGAAACATCGACCGTAGACTATCAGCTCGACAAGCGGATCGCCGCCCCCTGGAACATGATCCTCGGCGTGCAGTACCAGCATAATAAACACTGGCAGGGCCGCGTGGAGATCGGCACGTTCGGGAAACGCACGCAATTTATGCTCAACCTGAATTACAGGTTTCAATAACAGGAGGGCTGGGTATGATGAAAAAGGTGAAACTTCCACTGGCGGGGCTGATGATGTCGGTTGCTGTCCAGACGAGTGCGGGCGCTCCCCGGGCCGTTGTTTCCGATGCTGTTCCCGCGGTTACTGCCGCCACTGTTCCTGCGGCTATTCTTGAGGTTGACTCCGATGCCGTTCCCGGGGCCATTTCCGGTACCGGTTCTGCATCCTCTCCAGCCGGCGGTTTACCGCTTGCTCCTGATACAGGCAATGCCGGGGTTGTTGCGGCTGCCGCCGGGATGCAATCTCCCGGAGTTACGATGGCCGATACGCTTTCCGCTTCGCCCAAAAAAGAGCCGTGGATGCAGCGTATGCGTGAACGCAGCGAAGCCAAGGAACGCAGCGGAGCTTTTATGATCACACCGCTCGTGGGGCCGGGCTATACGCCCGAAATGGGATTCACCATCGCCGGAGGCGTATTGATGTCGCTACGCACCGACCGCAGCGACCCGGCACTGCAACGCTCCTCGTTTCCGTTGAACATCGGTTACGGCACCAACGGCGCCTTCTTCGTCAATTCGAAGATCGCCACCTTCTGGTTCCACGATCAATTGCGCGTTTATGCCGACGTGAACTTCAAGAACATGAAGGACAACTATTTCGGCATCGGCTACGAGTCGGCCCGGAATACCCCGAAAGGCTCGACCACCACGGCTTATAAACGGCTTTGGATGCAATTCAATCCCCGGTTCATGTGGCAGTTCCGTCCGCACTTGTTTGCCGGGGCGGGCCTCGACCTGAACTATACCAAAGGGAAGGAGGCCTGCGATCAGGTGGCCGCCGATCCCACGTATGCCAAATACAACGACCGGCCTTTCAACTCGGGACTCAGCGCCAACTTCCAGTATGATTCGCGCGATGTGGCGGTGAATGCATGGAAGGGCCTGTTCGCCGAGGTCGCGGCTTCGTTCTACGGCGGTTACCTCGGGAGCGACAACACTTACCAGATCTATTCGGTCGACGTACGCAAATATATCCCCATCGTGCGGCCGGGGCATACGCTGGCTTTACAGGTGCGAGGGCGTTTCGGCAACGGCGACGTGCCCTACGGCGAGATGTCGCAGCTCGGCACGCCGTTCGACCTGCGCGGCTACCTGTGGGGAGAATACCGCGACAAGTCGATGTTCTTCGCTATTGCCGAATACCGCCATACGTTCTATCGCCGCAATGGCCGCCCGAGCGCCCATGGGCTGGTGGGATGGGTTGCCACCGGTTCGGTGGCCAACAGTCCCGCCGCATTCAGTTATTGGTTGCCGAACGGGGGCGTAGGCTACCGCCTCCAGGTACAGCCGCGCATGAACCTGAGGCTTGATTTCGGCATAGGCGTCGGAGGACAGCACGGTTTCTACTTCAACTTCAACGAGGCGTTCTAATCGGCGTGCCTATTTTTCGGCGTATCAAAAACGCCGGTTTCCGCAGTTCGATATGCAATAAGGGTAGTATATTAATCATCTGTGATATAATATGTTAGATTGATTTCAGATTGTGATGTGAAGGTTATATTTGTAACAGCCACAAGGCCATAACTAAAAACCTTTGCTGTTATGAAAACAAGATCTTTGCTTTTATCCGTGACCTTTGCCTTTGCGGCCCTGACTGTCGTGAGTTGTCAGAAAGAGGTTGTTACCGCTGAACCGGAAGCTATTGTATCTGCCGATTACGGCAGTTATTCTACGGGCACAATCGAATGGACCGGGGTGGGAGATTATATTCCCCGTTTCGGCGGCCCCGTTTGGGGTGATGAGGGAGTAGCGACGGTCACGGTTCCTGTCTATGCCGGATATTCAAATTCATTCGATGTTAATTTTGTGATGCCGATTAATTTCGATTCGTATGACGTTTTTCCCCTCGGCGTAAGAGGCGTAGGGTGTACCGCGTATATGAGCTATTTCGATGTGCAGTCTGGGATACCCCACGGAAGTCCCGAATGCCGGGCCATCGGTACTATTAATGTTAGAGATATGACGGGGGCTACATTTAATCTGGAACTGTATTGTACCCGACCCATAGGGCCTCTGGAATAATTCCACTCTACTCATGATAGACAAACCCGGCCCGGACTTTCATCAAGTCCGGGCCGGGTTATTTACATGTAAGAATGAGACGGCGGGTTACGGCTTGGCCGTGGTTTTGAGCGTCACTTCGACGTTGCCCCGGGTGGCGTTGGAGTAGGGGCACACCTGATGGGCTTCGGCTACGAGTGCTTCGGCGGTCTTCTGGTCGGCGCCCGTGATGTCGACGTCCATCTCGACGGCCAGCATGAAGCCGCCGCCGGGTTTTTCGCCGATGCTCACCCGGCAGGTGACCGCCGAGTCGAAGCGGAGCTTCTTCTGCGCGGCCACAAAGCCGAGCGCGCTGCCGAAGCAGGCCGCATAACCGGCCGCGAAGAGCTGCTCAGGGTTGGTGTATGACCCTTTGTCGGGGCCGTTCATTTCTTTAGGCGGGCGCACATCGAAGTCGAGTATCCCGTCGGATGATTTGACGTGGCCGCCGCGTCCTCCGGTGCTCGTGACGACGGCCGTGTATAATGGTTTCATAAGGCAAAGGTTTATTGGTTATTCACTGTAAGGATATAATCAAAAAGCGTACCGCGAAGTGCCTCTCCCCGCCGGATTTTCCGGAGCCCCCCTCCGTGTCCGATGTCCGGACGAAACGGGTTCCGGTTACTGTAAAACCCCCGCGCTCCGGGACCGGGCACGGGGGCTTGTTTAGCGTTCAAGGGGGGGGGGGCTGTCCGGGGTCGGGGCCTGCGGCAGGGTAGGGCGGCGGTTGATTCGCCGGATGAGAGTTATTTGATTTCGATCAGGCGCTCTGTTGTGGCTTTTTCCTGCGGAGCGGTCTTGGGAATGCTGATCGTCAGCACACCTTTCTCCATCTGGGCTTCGATCTTGTCTTTATCGACGTTGTCGGGTAAGGCCATCGATTGCTGGAAACTGCTGTACGAAAATTCGCGGCGCAGATAACGGCCTTTGTTCTTGGGGTCTTCCTCTTTCTTTTCCTCTCTTTTTTCCATCGAGACCGAAAGGCGCCCCTCGTCTACACGCACCTTGAAGTCGTCTTTGGTCATGCCGGGTGCGGCCACTTCGATTTTGTACTCTTTCTCGGAGTCAATCACGTTGATGGCGGGTACCGTGTTGTTCGGGCGCCCCAGCCATGCATTGTCTAGGAAATCGTCGAAAATGTCGGGTAACCAGGAGTTGTTTTTTCTTACGGGTAACATAGCTATGTCCTCCAGTTGTTTTGAAAGGTTAAACTTCGGGTTTGTACAGTTTGTATTCAAACCCCATGCCAACCCGACGCGAAAAAGGCCGGAAAATTGACTAACTTCGTGCCCTAACCTGAAGCACCCCAAACTCATCCCCCCATGGAACTCCCGTTTGCAGAATCCTACAAGATCAAGATGGTGGAACCCATCCGCCGCAGCACCCGCGCCGAGCGTGAAAGATGGATCGAAGAGGCCAGCTACAACCTGTTCGGCCTCCGCTCCGACCAGGTATTCATCGACCTGCTGACCGATTCGGGCACCGGCGCCATGAGCGATCGCCAATGGAGCGAAATGATGCTCGGCGACGAAAGTTACGCCGGGGCCACCTCATATTATAAAATGAAGGATGCGATCCAACGCATCCTCGGCTTCGAATACTTCCTGCCCACCCACCAGGGCCGCGCGGCCGAGAACGTCCTGTTCTCGGTGCTGGTCAAAGAAGGCGACATTATCCCGGGCAACTCGCACTTCGACACCACCAAGGGCCACATCGAGTTCCGCAAAGCCGTGGCGTGGGACGTCACCATCGACGAGGCCGCCGACACACAGCTCGAAATCCCCTTCAAAGGCAACCTGTCGATCCCGAAACTCGAAGCCGTGATGGAAAAATATGCCGACCGCGTGCCGTTCATCCTGGTCACTGTCACCAACAACACTGCCGGTGGACAGCCCGTGTCGATGGAGTGCATCAGGGCCGTGCGCCGGGTGGCCGACAAGTACCGCAAACCGCTAGTGATGGATTCGGCCCGCTTTGCCGAGAACGCTTACTTCGTCAAAACCCGCGAAAAGGGTTATGCCGGTAAATCCGTGAAAGAGATCGTGCACGAGATGTTCTCGTATGCCGACGCGATGACCATGAGCTCGAAGAAGGACGCCATCGTCAATATGGGCGGCTTTACCGCCATGCGCAGCAAAGAATGGTTCGACCGGGCGTCGGTGTTCAACATCATGTTCGAAGGCTATTTGACTTACGGCGGTATGAGTGGCCGTGACATGAACGCGCTGGCCCAGGGGCTCGACGAAGGTACCGAGTTCGATTACCTCGAAACCCGCATCCGGCAGGTCGAATACCTCGGGACGAAGCTCGACGAGTTCGGTATTCCTTACCAGCGTCCCGCCGGGGGACACGCTATTTTTGTCGACGCCCGCCGTATCCTGACCCGCGTGCCGCGCGAGGAGTTCCCGGCCCAGACCCTCGGGGTGGAACTCTACCTCGAAGCCGGTGTGCGCGGGGTCGAGATCGGGGCGATCCTGGCCGACCGCGACCCGGTGACCCGCGAGAACCGCTATCCTGAACTCGAACTACTCCGTTTGGCCATCCCTCGTCGTACCTACACCAACAACCACATGGACGTGATTGCCGTGGCCCTGAAAAACGTGTTCGACCGCCGGGCAGAGATTACGCGCGGCTTCCGCATCATCCGCGAAGCCCCCATCATGCGCCATTTCACCATTGGACTGGAGCGGGCGAAATAGAGTGTACAGAGCCCACGGGCAATCTTTTACCGTCATTGCGAGGAGAGTTCCGTAGGAACCAACCCGGCAATCTTCCCAATCACTCCAGAAAGATTGCTTCGTCGCCCGCGGCTTCTCGCAATGACGAATAGTAAACACATAAACCCTCATAGACCATGTACGGAAAGATCAAACAATTCCTCACCGACGAGCTGACTACCATCGACGACGCCGGACTCTACAAACGCGAACGCGTGATCGTGAGCGGCCAGCAGGCCGAAATCCGGATCGACACGGGCGCCTCGGTACTCAATTTCTGCGCCAACAACTACCTCGGCCTCTCGAACAACCAACGCCTGATCGATGCCGCCAAAAGCGCGATGGACACCCACGGCTACGGCATGTCGAGCGTGCGCTTTATCTGCGGCACGCAGGACATCCATCTCGAACTCGAAAAGGCCATCGCCGACTACTTCGGCACCGAAGACACTATCCTTTATGCGGCCTGTTTCGACGCCAACGGCGGGGTGTTCGAACCCCTGTTCGGCGAAGAAGACGCCATCATTTCCGACGCGCTGAACCACGCTTCGATCATCGACGGGGTGCGCCTGAGCAAGGCCAAGCGCTACCGCTATGCCAACGCCGATATGGAGGAACTCGAAAACTGCCTCAAGCTGGCGCAAGCCCAGCGGTTCCGCATTATCGTGACCGACGGCGTCTTTTCGATGGACGGCAACGTAGCCCCGATGGACAAGATCTGCGAACTGGCCGAGAAATACGATGCGCTGGTGATGGTCGACGAGTGCCACTCGGCGGGGGTTGTGGGCGCTACAGGGCGCGGGGTGACCGAACAGTACGGTGTCCGGGGTAAAGTGGACATTATCACCGGGACACTCGGTAAAGCTTTCGGTGGTGCCGTGGGCGGGTTCACTACCGGCCGCAAGGAGATCATCGCGCTGCTGCGTCAGCGTTCACGCCCTTACCTGTTCTCGAACTCGCTGCCGCCGGCCGTGGTGGGTGCGGGCCTTGAACTGTTCAAGATGCTCGGCGAGAGCGATGAGCTCCACACGCGCCTGATGGCCAACCGCGAGCATTTTATCGCCGGGATGAAAGCCGCCGGATTCGACATCAAGCCCACGCAATCGGCCATTTGCGCCGTGATGCTCTACGATGCGCGCCTGTCGCAGGACTTTGCGGCGCGGCTGCTCGACGAGGGCATCTACGTTACGGGTTTCTACTTCCCGGTGGTGCCGAAAGACCAGGCGCGCATCCGAGTGCAGGTATCGGCCGGACACACTGTGGAGCAACTCGACCGTTGCATCGCCGCCTTCACCAGGGTGGGCCGCGGGCTGGGAGTAATTAAGTAGGGGGTTTCCGCTTGGCTGGACGCCTCGTGGGTTGTAATGATTTTGGTCATCACAACCCACGAGGCGTCTTCTACTTGGAGGCAGTCCTGCAGTTTCCCACATGTTCGGAGAGGTTGGTGCAGTTGAAAATCAGGCGTAGCGGGGGACACTGCGCCTGAGGCTTTGAAATTATTCTAACATAACAGCTTCCGGTTCTTCCGGCAGCGGGGGCATCATATTGACACCGACACCGCCAAAAACATAATGAAGTAGGAATTGCGTTTCTATCCAAGTTTTCAGCGCTCCGGTATAGGGGACAATCGCCCCTTCGGCCACGCCCCCAAATTTGTATTTGACTGTGGAGGCCGAAACGGTTTGCCCGATCTTTGGATGCACAAGCAGCTCAAGCCGTAATCGGGGTATTTTTTTTTGCAATTTGTATTGATAAGTGGATATGTCTGTGAGAATTAACTCAATTGTAGTCAGTGTGGCTTTATTGTTGACATTCAGGTGGTATTTTACTCCTTTTACGGGCAGTCCGAGTTTGTTCATAAATTCGTTGACCGGTCGTCCCGCGAAAGCTCCGCTGTGGGCCATCGTTTGGAGGTATTTCAGTGTGTCTCCCCCGCACTGGTCGAGGGTTTTGTGTACATAGCCCGGCTTTTGGGCAGAAACATAAATACTGAGGCAGGCT
>JAVBMY010000005.1:0-231319 GCA_031551865.1 Rikenella sp.
TCGACGGCCGTCTTGGTCGGGCCGCTGTTGGCGTTCTCGTAGGCGTAAAGGTGGCCCCACATCTTGTCCATAGAGGCTTCGCCGTCGCCCACGATGCCGTGGGTAGTGCAGTAGCCTTGGTTATCGACTGTCGTGCCTTCGGCGATGAAAGCCGCGCAGGGAGTGCCCGTCGCATGGATCGGCGAGCTCTTCGGGGCGTTCAGCAACCGGGCGCCGGTGATCACCGCCTCCGAAGTGAGGCTCGTAATGTCGATGCGGGCCGAAAGGCGGCGCAAGACCACGTTGCCCAAGTCGTTGCTGCCGTTCTGGAGCACGACCGAACTGCTCTCCCCCGTCATCACGAACGGCCCGCTCAGCGTACCGCTGACCTCAGCCGTAGCCACGGAGGTTTTGAAGGCGGTGTAGCTGTCGCCCACAGCGTAGCTCGACGCGGGGATGTTGTCGTTGGCCACGAAAAGCACTTTCACGCTCTGGCCCACCTGTGAAGCGTCAATCGGCACAAAGAAACCTTGCGTGCCCGCTTCGACTTTGACCACGGCCAGCAGTTTGTCGGTAGAGGTGCTGAAAAGGTAGGCGTTGATCGCCCCGGGAACGAACTGCTCAGAAGCATTCTGACCGCCGTCGGCAATCGAAGCTTTGGTAGGGAGCACGATGCCGGGGAAGTTCACGCTCAGTGTGGCTTTTGCGGCAGACCCCGCAAGGTCGGTGTCGTGCTTGCTGCACGATGCCACACCCAGCGCAAGGGCTGCGTATAAGAATATATGACGTAGTTTCATGTTGTCTTTCAAATATTATTCGCTGATGCAGCGGACGGCCTTTGCGTTTGCAGGAGCATCGTTATTGACGGTGCCGGACGAGAATATAGAACCTATAAAGCCACTGGCATATTTGCGGTATTGTTGGTTCCCGCTGAGTCCGTTATGGGTGGTAGCCGACCACATCTCGCAATAGTTGATTCCAAGCGGAGTCATGTTGTTCTGGTTGGTCGCACGGTAAGAACCGCAAGGATACCAGGCCTTGACCGTACCGGCTTCGTAAAGGATACCCAAAGTACTCATGTCAGAACAGGTGAACGAGTCGTAATACTTCATGGTAAAGGAGACCGGCGTCAGACCTTCGGCATAGTACAGCGCTGTTTTGGCAGCGATGGTGGCGTCGGTTTGCATACCGCGGTTGAAGTCGCCCCAGGTACCTACCGTCAGGTCGGTGAAGGGAGCTCCGGGCGGTACACGCCAGCCTTCGGGACAAGGGTCGTAGATGGTTTTTGCCAGTTTAGTCTGTACATCCGTGTTGGGGGTCGTTCCGTTTTGGTAGCCCCAGAATCCGGCATGGGTATAGTCGTATTCGCCGGCATACCAGTCGATATAGAAGCTTCCGCCGGTGACATTGAGCAATATATCGGGGTTCGATATGACAAACGCGAGGTTATCGGCCTTATTGCTCGATCGTTTTTGAACGTGGTTCTTGACGTTGGGCAGGAAGCCACCGACCCCATCCTGTTGCCAGGAAACGTCTTCTTCGCCTTCGGCGTTGTACATCGTACGCACCCTGTTGAGCTCGCTCACCCAGGTACTCCAGCTTTGGCCGTTGAAGCCGGGGAACGGGTCTTTGCGGCCCCACTGGTAGTAGTAGCCGTACGAGAGGTAGGCTTCGGGGTCGTTAACCGGAGGTGCGGTGTAGTAGGTTTTAACGGCGCCGAGGTTACGGTCCATCATCACCTTGTTGCTATTCAGCACGTTGTATTTGGCTCCATAGCTATGCACCTCGCCGCCGGGCACGGTCCATTTGGTGTCGGGGGCATAGCCTGCAACAGTAGGCGTAGGCACGTAGTCGGTTACCCAAATATGCCAGCTCCAGAGCACTTTTCCGCTGGCATCGCAGGCAGCCACAAGGGCGTTGCCTTTGACGCCGGGGGTGGTCACCACGCTGGCGTTGTGGGTGAAGGAATTGTATGCGGTGTATTTCACCAAGTTGGGCATATCCTGCCAAATCAGTTTCACGTGATCGGCGGTGGTAAGAGTTTCCAAGGCTTCGTTACCGCGGATACGGCCATTGAAGTGCACTTTGGTGCCGGGCATGGCCATGAAGCAGTTCGAGGGGTTGTAGTCCTTGACCAGCGCGTCAGTGCGCACGGTGCCTTCCTGGGTAATGGTATAGACGGCCGACGACCGTTCGTTGGCAATTTTGACGGTAGCCATACGGGAAGACCCCGAAGCGTTGGGTTTCACCGAGAAGTCGATCATGCCACGGAAGTCGCCGCGGATATCGGAACGAGTGTTCACGATATCGTTGTTCATAACGATCCAGTCAATAGCATTGCCGGCGGCATCGGTCACCGTAATCACGACGGCGGTTTCGGAGTCTACTTTCAGACCCACGACCTGTTCTTCGGCGCCGATGGTAATCGCTTTGGTAGCGGTGGTAAAATCGCCGAGGGTAGTGAAGAGTGGCTCGGAGATGTGGAATTCGCGGGCTCCACTTTCCGAATTATCGATCGCGACCTCGTCCCACTCTTTCACAAGTACGGTGAAACCGGGGGTTCCCAGTTCTCCGTCAGACACTATCACTTCATAACGGGTATTGCGTTCGAAGGTGAGCAGGTCGCCGTTGTTGTCGTAGAGCGGAGCTTCGAGGATCTCAGGAGTACCCGACTGGGTATAGTAGACGATCAGTTTGGTCGGTTTGGTGGTCGTGTTCGGGTTCGGATAGGTATAGAGCTGGCCCCACATTTTGGTGAGGTCGGCCTCGGCATCGCCCAGCACGCCGTGGGTGGTGCAATACCCTTTGTTCTCGAACGCCATGCAATCCATATAGGAAGTCACGGGTGTACCAAGATAGTGAATGGGCGAAGCGTTGGCTGCGTCGACGAGCTGGGCACCGGTAATCACGGTGCCGTCGGTCAGCGCATTGGTAATGTCGACGCGGGCCACCAGGCGGCGCAGGCTGATGGTACCCACGGAATTGAGCTGGTCGTTGATCACCGTCACGGGGGAGGTGGTCTCGGCCATCATCACGAAGGGCGGAACCAGGCACGACTCATAGGGAGCGGTGGTCACGGATTGGAACTGGGTATAGGTGGTGGTTCCGATCGTGTAGCCCGACGCGGGAATGTTGTCGTTGGCGACGAACACTACGTGTACGCTCTTGCCGCCCAACGTATTGGGAAGCGGGAAGCGGTACTGGCTGCTGGTGCCGTCGTAGGCACCGGGCGCAAAGGCAAGGAGTTTACCCCCGTTGGCCTGGGTTTCGAATACGTAGGCGTTGACGTGGGTGACGTATTTTTCGGGGGTAGTCTGTCCGCCGTCGGCAAAGCTGGCCTTGGTAGCCGGCTCAATGCCGCGGAACGTGACGCCCAGGGCGGTACCGGCCTGTTGCGCGGGATCGCCCTCGTGGCGGGAGCAGGAAGCCAGCGTGAGCATGGCGGCCAGCCCCATCAGTATGATCTTATTTATCTTCATAATCTTGTGTGCTGTTCAATTATTCACTAATGCAACGTACCTGATAGCCTTCGGCACGGTCGACCACGCCCCACATGATCCCGCCGCCTTGGATCGATGCGAAGATACCGTCCCCGCTAATCCCGGGCGAAGAGCCCCAGAGGCTGACCGACGAGTTTACAGAAGCCATATCGTTGCTGTTGATATTCTGGAGGGCATGGCGTACCCCGGCAGCCGGATAGAAGATGCCGCAGGTAAAGAGGGCGCCGTTGGCTCCTGAAGAACCGTAGTAATTGGCGCGCATGGGGTTACCGTCATTGAGGACGTTCATATTCTGCCAGGTAACGCGGCCTTCGGGGACTTTCCATCCTTTGGGGCAGGGGTCGTAGAGGCTTTTCCCGGTCAATTCCCGGAGATACGGAAGCGTAGGCCTGTTATCTTCGAGCGTTCCCGAGAGTTTGGGGTCGTTCCAGAGGTACAGCATCACTTCACCGTTCGGGGTTGAACTGCCCGAAGGTTTCCAGTTGTAGTTATCAACCCAGCCTACCGAACTGTACATGATGTTGGGGTGGTTGACCCCGTCGGCAATGGTGATGCCGGTGCCGGTGCCGCCTTTGACAAAGTGTTTGGCCTTGTCGTAGATGATCGGGCGGTTGAGGTCGTAGAGCTGCACGAAGTTGGTGAACGGGTCTTTGCGGCCCCATTGGTAGTAGAGAAAGCCGGGGGCATCTTCTTTCATCAGCACGGGGTATTCTTCGCGTTGGCCGAGCGAACGGTCCATCATGAAACTGTTGGCGTGGATGCCGGTTTCCCAAGCCGTATTGTAAGTGTAAGCGCTCCCGGTATAGTTGCCCAGGCGGTGTACTTTCTGGCCGTTCGCGGTAGTGTAGATATACTGTTCGAAGACCGGGGTCAGGCCCGTGAGGTCGGGGTTGTAGTCGGTCACCCAGAAGTGCCAGCTCCAGAGCGGGGTCTTCGAGGCGTCGGATTTTTTGTAGATATACACCACGAAGTTGCCGTACTTGGCACTGGCGGGAATGTCGATCTGGAAGTAGTCGTCGACCCCGGTGCCGGTGGTTTTGGCGAGTTTGATGTTACCGTCGCCGGCCTTGCGGCTCACCATGAACGGTTCGTCCATCCACAGTAGGTCGATGGCCCATTCGGTAGTGGTTCCGAGGGTGTTCCCGGTAATGTTGGTGTAGTTGTAGTCGGCGTCACCCCAAAAGGTGTCGACGCGACGCGGGTAAACGCGATAGCCTTTCATGGCCGTGGGACCCGGTTTCACGAAGAAACAGTTGGCGTCATCGGCGGCCGTGGGGTTGAGCACGATGGTTTCGCGTTCGGGGTGCTGGATCAGCGTAATGACGTACTCGATCTGGCCGTTCGACACGTTGATATGCGACACGCGGCGTTCGAGGGTAGTGTTCGCGGTGGGAGCGAGGGTAAGGGTACCCTGGTAATCGCTACCGGTCACTTTGGCCACGTTGTGGCTGGCGGTGGGCCAGGTCGCGGTTCCGGTGCCTTCGGCATCGTAGACACGCAGGCTGACCGGGGCATTCGAAGTCGCAGCCAGGGTAATGGTCTGGGCCTCGTGGCCGATCTCGATGGTACGGTTGGGAGCGGTATAATCGCCGGTGGTGCCGAACGTGGGGGCAGCCACGGTCAGCGAGGGAGTGTTCACATTACCCGCGTCGAGGTTGATCAATTCCCAGGGTAACACGCGGATGGTGAACTCGGGGTTCATCTGGTCGTCGGATTCGAGCAAGATCTCGTAACGGTGGTTGCGTTCGATCGAAATGGGATCGCCGTCGGCATCCACGAATTCGATTTCGGCGGTTTTGGCCACATCGTTCCAAGTATAGCTCATCTCGACGGTGGTTTTGGTGGCGCTGGTCGCGTGGTCATTGGCATAGGCGTAGAGGTGGCTCCACATCAGGCACTTGTCGGCGGTCGAGATTCCGGTTTGGCCTTCGACAGTGCAATAACCGGCATTGGTCACCTGGCTGCAAGCCGAGATATAGTCGGTGCAGGCCGTACCGCCGGAGTGGATACACGAAGCCTTGGCGGCATTTTTGATCTTGGCGCCGTCGATGACAGCGGTAACGCTGGCATCGGTAACTGCATTGGTAATGTCGATACGGGCGGCCAGGCGAGTTAACAAGATGGTGCCGAGGGGGGTGGCGCTTCTGGATTCCACTGTTCCGGTCATGCTTCTGGCATTGATCGTCACACCGGTAGCCTCACCGAGCATGACGAAAGGCCCGGTGAGGGTGCCCGAGACTTCGGCAGTCAGCACCGACTGGAATTCGGCGAATGTGGTCGAGCCTGCCGTGCAACCACTGGCCCGGAGGTTGTCGTTAGCCACGAAGAGAACGTCGACGGTTCTGCCGCCGAACTGGTCTTCGACCGTAAAGTAGGTCTCGGACGATGACGGGTTGGCGGGCGATATTTGGAGTAGTTTGCCGTCGGCGTGGTCGAATATATAGGCTTTCAGACTGTTGACGAGCTTTTCTGAAGCGTTCTGGCTTCCGTCGGCATATCCGGCAGCCTTGGTTTGCGGGGTTTCGATGCCGGGGAAGGTCACGCTGAGGTAGGTGCCTCCCTGAGTCTCCTCTGGCCCTCCGTCGTGCCGCGAGCAAGCGGTCAGCGCGAAGAGACTGAGTCCCAGCATTATGATTTTATTGAATTTCATAATCATTTCTGTCTAAAGGTTCAGGGATTAGGCGTTTTGAACGATACGGATAGCACGGCCGGGCTGCGAGGGCACGTCGCCGATCAGGTAGAGCGAACAGCTGCGCTGCGCGCCGGTAGCATTGGCTTGTACCGTGAAAGTCAGCTCGTAAACCTTGTCCGTTGAATTGTACACCAGGGTGGCACCGGTAACCCACGAGGGCAGGATAGCGGTGTTCAGCGTTTTGAGGGTCAGGCCGTGGGCATTGTATTTGAGGGTGTAGTTCCCGCCTGTGTTCACTGTGGTGAAGGTTCCCCCGTTGCTGGCGACCGATGCGGTGCCGCCGCTGTTGATCGTGCGCGACACATAGTCGATGGCATACGAGGCGTCGGTGATGAAGCTGATGCTTCCGCCGTCTTCCCACTCGGCCACTTCGAACGTACCGGCAAGGCCGCTCAGTTCGTCTTTAATGGTGAAGGTATAGACATGGTTGCGGTTGACGGCAATAGCGGTGGCGCTCGCTTTGAAAGGCACCTGGATGCTTTTGTTCTGGCCGTTGTATTTTCCGTTGACCACGAGATAAGCGTTGTCGGTGGCATTGGCTTCGTAGAGGTAACCCACTGCGTTCATGCGCTGGCTTTGGTCGGTGGCTCCGGGGATGGTGATCGTACCGTAGTCAATCGTGCCGCCTGCGGGCAGGCCGGCATCAACGCGTTCGTAGTAGGCGGGAAGCACGTTGCACGATGCCCATACTTGTTTGCCGTTCGATCCGGCCACGGTAGGGAAGAGGTAGCCGTTGGCGCGCGAGTGGATGATCACGTTCTCGATCACGAACGTGGCCGAAGCGGTATTCACGATGTCGAGACGGGCCACACTGCGTACCATCGGGATCGAGACGGCAGCCGAAGGAGCGCCGCCGGTAAAATCGATCTCTTTGAAGGCGCTCATCTGCATGCCGGGACGGCCACCCACGCTGGTGCTACCGTCGAGGGCGATATTCGAGGTGCCGCTCATCACACCGAGCAGGGCATTGAGTACAGTGGTCTCGTCGGTCGTTCCGTAGTTCGCGGCGGTAATGTCGGTAAACTGGCGGTTGGCCACGAACCAGAAATGCTTTTTGTTGCGGCCGCGCACCCCGATGGTCACGGTTTGCTGGTCGGCTTCGGCCACGATGGTACCGGTCACGGCCTGTATCCCTTCGAGGATATAGTCGTCGGTGCTGGTGGGAGTTTCGACGGTGGGGCCGAATACATATACGTAGAGGTCGTTGATCTTCGACTCGTTGCCGATAGCGGCGATGGTCGCTTTGCTATAGATCGTGCTGCCCGATACGGGAGTCTTGATATTGAACGATACGGTGAACTCTTCGTTGTTGGCGGGAGTCTCTTTTTCTTTATTACAGCCGGTCAGCATGACACCTGCGGCGGCCATCAAAAACAGAATCTTTTTCATTGTGGTGTATATGTTTTTATTTTTTCAGTTTGTTTTTATTGGCCGATCGTACCGCCATCCACCCAGTCGTTGACGTTGGTGGTCGAGACGGTGATCACGGGGCCGTTGATTTCGATCAGGATGTCGAAGTATTGCCTGCGGTTGTTGTCCATCACCCAGGCGTTGTTCTGGAAGAAGGTCTGCAGATCGATGGCAGACAAGAGTTCGCCGTCGGTGCCGCCCTGGATGCTGAGCATGGGATGGTCGGCATCGGTCAGGCGGTAGGTGATGAAGGTCGTGGCGATCTCCGAGGCGCTCACCACGTTCACGTCCGAGGTGTGCATGGCGCGGAGTGCAGCGATCACAGGTACCGGTTCAAGATAGGTCGCATCGCCGTACTGGGGCGTACCGCCGAGGGCGGTTTGCAGGGTGTGGTCTACAGCCTGGTTGTAAAGTACGGGAATACCGCCAAGTTCCATCCAGATGGGCTGGCTCATATTGGGGCGTTCGTTGGTGTTTTTCCACACCACATTGATATTGAGTTGGGTGTGGGCACAATCCATATCCACTATCTTCTGAACCATCGTACCTTCGGTCACGGCAAAGCTGACCGTCCCGAAATAGAGGCGTTCGCTGTTATGGAAAGCCCCGGCGGCATGCGGAGAAGCGTTGACCTGCGTCAGTTCGATGTCTGCACGCAGGGTCTGGCCAAGTACCAGCGGGGTAAACTGCGACACTCCGTTGGTCAGGTTTCCCCAAGTCATCAGAGTGTAGTCGCCGTCTTCGAGTTTGAGGGTCAACTGGCGGATGGTTTGCGCCTGTGTGGCGTTCGCATCGCCGAGCATACCCTGTCCGGTGACGGTAGTACCGTCGATGGTGAGTATCCCTTCGAGTACATCGTTCCGAAACAGGAGGTGAGTCATGGAAGCTTCGGCCTGAAGCAGTTTTTCTTCGGTAGCCGTGGGATAGTAGCGGAAAATAATGCGTGCATTGGCGGCATCGCAATCGGGCACGTCCTGGCCCGTGTAGCACGAGGTCATCGCGAAGGCGCCGGCCACGGCCGCCACCATCAGTTTATATAGTTTTGAAACTGTTCTCATAGTCTTTATTTGCTGATCAGGTCAAGGTTGGTTTGGCCGAGCGATTCACCGGCCTGCTGGGCCAGGCGGAAGTAGTTCTCGGCCTGTTCGAATTCGCCCTGTATATAATGGTATACGCCCAGGTTGACGAATGAGCGCGGGTCGCTCTTGATTTTTTCGAGGTAAGGTTCGGCTGAACGGATGTCGCCTTCCTGTAGGAATGCGGCGGCAGCGTTGTTATTGGCCACTACGTCCGAGGGGAAGTTACGGGCCACGATGCGGTACACTTCTTTGTACTCGTCGCTGCCGGGCGAGTAAGTCGAGGCCACGCGCATCATTTCGTCCTGGCTGAGCAGTTCGGGGCGGGTGTAGATCAGTTCGCGGGCGCGTTCGGTCGATACTTTAGCCACTTCGTAGTCGGCTTTCAGTTCGATGCGGCGCAACGAGGGGAAATACTCTTCGAGCAATCGTGTGAAGACTTTTCCGCCGTCGAGCTGGCGCAGGATTCGTTCCTTGGCGTCGGGGCTGTTGGCCGGGTCGTCGATCAGGGCGATCAGTTCTTCTTTGCGGGGGAAATCACTGGCGTCGAGCATGCGTTTGAGCAGATCCCAGTCTTCGGCCACCCAGGCGGTTTTGACCGGAGTGCCTTTGAGATTGTAGCGGCTCACCATGTAGTTGCGGAAGCCTTCCGAGCGGCGGCGCGAGAGCAGGTCGTTGGCTTTATAGGTTCCTTCGGGCGAGGCGTAGCCGGTGATGTTCATGTTGCGGATGGTGATCAGGTCGTTGTTGGTGATCGAGGTCATCAGCGTGTCGACTTTGTGGAGTTCGAGAGCATTGCGGCCATACTGCGGACGGATCTCGTACACACCTCGCGGGTAGTCGATATTGAGGGCTACCGAGGCGGCACGGGCTTTCACCTCTTCGACCACGGGTTGCAGAAAACTGACCATCGTGGCGAAATACTCGGGATTGGGCGTACGCACCACCACGGGCGGAGTCTGCACCACCTCGGCGAGGAGCTGTCCTCCGTCGGCGGCGTAGTCTTCCTTGCACCCGAACAGCATCTTGCGGTAGTTGAGCGAGGCTTCGTTCATCCAATCCTGATAGGGGATCTTGTAGGTGTAATTAAGGGTGTAGGTTTCGTCGGATTTGACCTTTTTGTAGACTTTCGAGGGCAGCGGGGCGAAGATGCCCGACAGCTGGCGGCGGCGTCTTTCGAAGCGGTAGCGTTGCCCGCCGGTGTAGATCACTTCGGGCAGGTAGACTTTCTGGTCTTTGCCGTCGATCGAGAATTCGAGGCGCAGCCATTCGAGACTGCGGATGTGCAGGTTGTCGGCAACCACCTGCATTTGGAGTTGCAGCGAGTTGTCGTCGGTAACGGTGGTTTCTATATTGCTGATTTGCACATTGTTCTTGGGGCTTTCGGCCAAGGCTGTGCCACCCGCAAACATGAGGCCCGCCAACAGGGGTATGAGGTGTATTCTGTTAAGTTTCATGGTTTGTCTGGTTGTTTTCGCGGGTTATTTGATGATGTATACCAGTGAGATCCCTGCTTTGGTAAGCCCGAAGTAGTTTTTCGTTTCGCGGCCTACGAGTTGGCGGCAACCCACGCAATTGTATTTGTCGTAATCGAGGTGTATCCAGCCGGCGCCCACGGTGAATTCGAGGCTCCAACGGTTCGACAGGGGCAGGTGGTAGCCGTAGGCGAGGCCTGCGCCGTAACCGTAGCCCTGGTAGTCTACGCCTTCGAACACTTTGGCGAATCCGAGGTCGATGTTCCCCAGGTTGTACTGGCCGTAGATGCCGTGCAGACCAAGGAAGTGGCCTTCGAAAGCGTTACAGAACCAATAGCGTACTTCGGGCTGCACGAACCAGAGCTGGCGGCTTTGGCTTTCGCTCTTTTGCCAGGGACTCCAGGCACCGGCCAGTTCGAAGGTCCACTTGCGGCCGAGGTAGAACTCGAAACCGAGGTTGATGGCACCCGCACCCCAATAGATGAAGTTGGTTTTGAGGGCCATTTTGGTATGGTAATCGCGGTAGAGTTTGGACTCAGGCACGAAAGCGTGCTCTTCGACCGTCTTGCCGCGAACCAGGCCGGTGCCGTAATAAACAGGCTCGGCTGGTTCGGATACTGTGGTTTGTACCGGCACGGCTTCGGCGGCAATTGCGGGAGCCGACAGCATCAGGCCTTCGGTCTTGTCGGCTACGGTGACGGCCGGGGCGGTAGCAGCCGATCCGGGCGGCGTAGTGGCCGGAGCGGCTACCGGGGCATCGAAATTTAGGCTTATGTTGCTCACCTGGTTCTGGGTAATGGTGATCTCGCGGTAGCGGTTGGCCGAGCCGTCGGGCGAGGCCACTTTCACTACGTAGCGTCCTTCGGGGACGCCCGGAAAAACGAATTTGCCCGCGGCATCAGTCTGTACCGTGGGCAGCGTGTATTTCCCGCTCATGATCTCGACGGTGGCGCCTTCGATGGGCTGCCCGCTGTCGGAATCGGTGATGTATCCGGTCAGGCGCCGGGTCGCCGGGGTCGTGCCGGCGGCTGCCGCCGCAATAGCTGCGGTGCGGTGGATGATGATGTATTTACCGTCGATAATATAGGCATGTCCGGTTCCGGAGACTATTTTTCCGAGGACGTCGCTCACTGTGGTGGCCGTTTGGTCGAACCGTACGGTGGGGGCGACGTTGAACTCGCGGTTGTCGTAGGCGACGATGTAGCCTGTCTGGGTTTCGACCTCGCTTATGGCCTGGCGTTTGGTGAGGCTGGCCCCCGACAGGGTCACCGTGCTCCGCTGGGCGGTCGCAGTGGCCGTGATGCAGCACGCACACAAGAGCACCAGCAACGGACGGAGAGGACTCAGCATCCTCTTCTTGGGTTTCAGGATTGTTGTCATTTATGGTTAATTAATGGTTAGTTTATTTTTTATGTATGGTTACGGTTTTGTTGTCGATGGTATAGGTAAATCCGCCGTCCATGGCCGCCAATACGCGCAGCACCTGGTCGATGTCTTCGCCGGCGGGGAAACGCACCACGTGCGACCCTCCGAGGGGCATCGCGCCGTGAGTGACGATGGTCACACCGTATACTTGTTCAAGGCGGTTGAATATCTCTTCGAGTGAAGCGCTGTTGAATTCCAGCGGAGAAGAAACCTGTGCGACCGTTTCCGATTCCCCTGTTTCAACCAACTCAACCAAATCTGAAATATGGTAATAGGTAAAACGGTCGCCAGGTTTAATTATTGTCTGTTGGGCGGAGGTCTCGACGCGCACGCTGCCTTCGAGCAGGTAAACGCTGGTATAGTCCGACCCTTCGCGGGCGTCTATACGGAATTCGGTGCCCAGGACAGTGACTTTAAGGTGGGGGGTTTGGACGGTGAAGGGATGCAGCGAGTCTTTGGCCACTTTGAACAGGGCCTCGCCGCTCAGGTGCACGGTGCGGTTTCCTTCGGCGTCATAAGAATAGTGCAGGTTGCTTCCGGCAGCGACCTCGACGTGTGATCCGTCGGGCAGGTCGGCCATCCGCTGAATTCCGGCAGGCGCCGTGATAGACACCTCCTGCAGGGTAATTTGCCGGCTTGGCTGCGTGGTTTCCCGGCCAAAGTACATCCACGCAGCGCCGGCTGCAAAAAGGATTGGTGCCACCGCAGCGGCTACCCTGAATGCCAAACTGTGGCGGATTTGCCCAACCCTTTTATGTATTACCCGTTCCCCGGCGGCGGTTTGCTTGCGCACGGTTTTGAGCGCGGCATAGGTATGCCGGTCGGGACGGGTTTCGATACGGTCGAATATATCTTCCAGCACCTGGTCTTTCTCGTCGGAATGGATATCGCTGGCAAGCCAGGACAGCACTTCATCCTGCAACCCTTTGGGGAGGTCGCTTTTCACGTAGAGGTCAATGATGCGGCGAATATGTTTCTTGCTTTTCATCGATGGTTTGCATGGATAATACACGGACACCCCCCGGATGAGGAGGTCGGGTTGAAACTTTTTTTCGGATAGCGTAAAAAGGGAGAGAATATTGCCACAGGCAATATTCTCATAATGAATGCGGTACGCGCGAAGAAGGAGGGTTAAGTTTTTTTACGGGCAGGTTCTTTTATCGGTTATTTCATCGGAATAAATAAGATGATAAATAGGGTAATGATGTCGCGGATGTCGGCCAGCGCCAGCCGGAGCTGTTTCTCGACGGCGTTGCGCGAGATGTTGAGCCTCTCGGCGATCTCGGTGTTGTCGAGGTTTTCGTAGCGGCTCATCTGGAATATGGTTTTCCGTTGGCGGGGCATCCGGTTCACGGCGATGTCGATAAGCAGCTGGGTCTCTTTAGCGATGATGATCTCCTCGGAGTCGGTCGTTCCGGCGGGGTCTACCTCCCACAGGTCGCTCACGCGCCCGTTGCGTACGGCATTATTGCGCACGTGGTTGTAGACGGCATTGCGGGCCATGCGGTAGAGATAGGCGTTGAAGTTCCGCGAAGGGTCGATACGATCGTGGGTCGTCCAGAGGTTGACAAAGATCTCCTGAGCCAGCTCTTCGGCTTCGTGCCGGGAGCGTATCAGCAGGTGGATAAAATACTTGATCTTATCGAAATAAATAATGAAGACTCGATCAAAGGCATCGTGATCGCCACTACGCAACGCTTCCAGCAATTCTGCCGGAACGTTCGCACTGTTTCTCGATGTCGCGACGGGTTTCAGGGTAGCATTGGGTCCGAGGTACTCCACGCCAATTTCCTTACGCGAAATGCTTGACATTTTATGTTGGATTTCATCCTTCGTTTTTCATGCTCGGCACCGTCCGTGTAACGGCCGTGCTCACTGATCAAAACGTTGGGCTCAGCCCTCCATTTTTCACACTCGGCACCGTCCGTGTGTAACGGCCGTGCCCTCGCTAATCAAAACGTTCAGGGTTTGTATATTACTTGGTCTTGCTAACGGATTATGTGATAGATTATTGTTTCGTTCGGGCCCAGGGCCTATATCCGGATTTGTCGCAAAGATACGTTTTTTATTTTCAGTATTGCAACCGGTTTCCTCAAATTTGAATACACACTGGATATGGAATCCGCTGTATATGTGCATATTGAAAAAGAGAAACATCCCGGGTAAACCGGAACAAAAGGTAACTTTACATATCCGTCCGCGATTTTATTCCCGTTCCGGAAAATATCCGTTACAGGGCCTTACCGGCCTGAAAAACGACCTTCCGGAAAACCGGAAGGTACCGAAAAGTAGTTGGAAGACAAAAAATAAAACACATATATTTGCACCGGAGTAAATATAGACATCGATTACAAAAATATATCGGGCACACCCGCGTTATTACTTATTAATTGTCTAATGTTACCATGAAAAACACCCTGATTGAAGCGTTCTCCGAAAGCGATCCCGGCAGGAAGCGAAAGGAGAACCCTAACCCGCTGATCTCCCGGGACACATTGCTTGCGCTTACGCAAGGAGATCACCAGGCTTTTAACCAGATTTATGCCCTCTATTACGAAAAGATCCGGCTATTCATCCACCTGTTGCTGCATTCGGCCGACGAGGCGCAGGAAATCGCCCAGCACATCTTTTGCAACCTGTGGGAAAAGCGCGAAAAGATCGACCCTTCGCGGAACTTCAACGCCTATCTTTACCTGGTGGCCCGCCACGCGGTCTACGATTTTGTGAAGCACAAGGCCGTGCGCAATAATTATGTGAGCCGGACCTGGGAGATCGACCTCGAATCGCCGAGCTCCGAGGAACTGATCGTCGCGCGCGAAGCCGAACTGCTGACCGAAATGGTCGTCAGCCGTATGCCGACACAACGCAAAAAGATTTTCCAGATGAGCCGCTACGAAAACCTCGACAACACCGAGATCGCCGAGAGGCTCAACATCTCGCGCAACGCCGTCGAGAAACAGCTCCGGCTGGCGCTCGTCGATATCCGCAATGTACTAACCCTGTTCATCATCCTTTTTATCTCGGCAAAATAACCTTGCCCCGGCTACCCCGGTATCGACACGCGACCGGCTGACATCCCCGTCAGCCGGTCGTTTTTTATTCGGGACAGACGCGCCGCCGCACCGGTAAAAATCCCGCTCCGGAGCGGCGGCAATACTATTTCCGGCAGCGGCACGTTACTCTTATCGGGGAAAAAAATACCTATCCGCAATAATACCCCCTGCGTTTATCTCTTGTCTTCGAAGGGTACTGCATGTACCCGGGTCGCATAAGCGACCCCGTCAGTGGGCAGCCGCCCCCCACGCGGCGGGCTGTAACCCTCGCCCAGGGCTCGCTTTACGCCCTCCGTCGTCGGCGGACTGAAGGGGTATGATTGCGGATAAGTATAAAAAATTACCGGGACGACCTCCTCATTCCGGCATCTTGGTCGCATTACTAATACAAACCCCAAAATACAAGAACGCAAGTGAGAAAGAACGACAAGCATACCCGGCAAATGATCGAGCTGCTGGTACGCAACCGCTTTCCCGAACAGGTGGAGCGCGATGTGCTGGAGTGGCTCGCCAGCGACGTCCACCGGCAAGAGAAAGAAGAGGTGCTGCAAGAAGTCTTCCGGGAGATCGATATCCGTTTCGGCGACGACACCTACGCCTCGCTCCGGCAGGTATGGGATCGTTGCCAGTTCCCGGAAACAGCGCGCTGCACCAAAGCAGAACTGGAAACCGCCAAGAACAAAGCTCTTACCCCGCTTCCCGCGCGGCACCTTCCGTTACACCGCCGTACCGCCTTCCGGGTGGCCGCCGTCGTTGTGCCCCTGCTTGCGCTGGCCGGAGCCGCATGGCTATGGTTCGCGCCCACGGCGCAGCCCGGCGGAAGCCCTCAGGTCGCCCAAGTGATCCTGACCGTAGCCGACGGCGATACCAAAGAGAAGATAACCCTTCCCGACAGTTCGGTCGTATGGCTCCGGGGCGGCAGCAGCCTCCGGTATGCCGGAAACTTTACCGAGACCGACCTCCGCGAAGTGTACCTCGACGGAGAAGCCTTCTTCGAAGTGAGACATACGCCCGACGACCAACCTTTTGTCGTACAGACCAGCCACCTGAAGGTGACCGTACTCGGTACCGAATTCAATGTCTGCAGCGAAGCCGTACAAACTTCGGTAATCCTGAAAAGCGGACGGGTTGCCGTCGATGCCGGCGGCCGGAGCCAAACGCTCGCCCCCGGCGACGAGCTCGTCTACCACTACCTCTCGGGCGAAATGGCGCTCAGTTCAAGCCCTTACCGTTTCGGCTGGTGGGACGACTCGTTCGGCGGCACCGACCTCTCTCTCCGCGAGGTATTCCTGATCATCGAACAAAAGTACGGAGTCACCGTAACGGTCAACCCGGAGATAGATACCACTGCCTCGTACACCATCGATCTGCGGGCCGACGAATCGCTCGAAAACGCGCTCTCGGTACTGAAGAAAGCCACCGGCCCCTGGGAGTACACCATAGACCGCAACCAAGTACACATCACAAAATAGCACCCATAACCTAATGCGTAAATCGATTCATATGTTATTCCCTGCTTCACGGCGATTCGTAGCGGTACTTTCCGGGCTTCTGATGACGGCAATTCCCGTCGGCCGCGCCCAGAACGGCAAAGTCTCGTTGCCGGGACGCGAGATGTCGGTCAAAGAGGCTTTCCGTGAAATCAAAACCCAGACCGGGCTCGGTTTCCTGTACAGCAGTTCGTTCGACGTATCGCGGAAAGTGCAGGCCTCGGCCAACCAGGCCCCCATCTCCGAGGTGATGCCGCGGCTGCTCGCCGGCAGCGGATATACCTATACCGTAGACAGCAGATACGTTGTCCTGGTCCCCGAGAATGAACCTGCCGCCGGGGTGCCGCAACAAAGCCGCATCGAAGGCACCGTGGTAAACCACGAAACCGGGGCGCCGATCGGCGATGCCGTAGTGCGGGTTCTCGGGACAAGCACCACCGTCACCGCCGGCAAAAACGGACAGTACCGGATCGAAGGTCTTCCGGCCGGAAACTACGTGTTGCAATTCTCGTCGCCAAGCCTCGGCATCAACCAGTTCCAGGAGATCCGCGTAGCGCCGGGCGACCGTAAGGTCAATGTAACGCTCGACCCTCAGAATGACCAGGCGAACAATGAAAGCGGCCTGTACGAACTGATCCCCGATCCCGAAAACATCCTGGTCACCCCGGCCGAGAACAACCGGGTGAACGACCGTTACCTCAACAGCTACGGCAATGCGGGCGGACAAACCTATATCTTCACCGGCTACGACAACGCGGCCCGCAGCTACCAGCCGAAGGTCGCCGTCAAGACCAACCTGCTCTACTGGGCCACCACCTCGCCGAACGTCAGCCTCGAAGTCTATCTGGGGCCCCGTTGGACTCTCGACTTGTTCGCCGGCTACAACCCCTGGAAATTCAGCGGCGGAGCCAGCCTGCGCCACTGGATGGTGCAACCGGGCGTGAGGTATTGGTTCTGCAACGCCTTCGAGCGCCATTTTGTCGGCCTGCACGGCATTTACGGCCGTTACAACGTAGGCAGCATGGCCGAGTGGTCGTTCGCTCCCAAGTCTTTGCAACAATACACCTACAAAGGCTTTGGCTACGGCGCAGGCGTGTCGTACGGCTACCACCTGCCGATGGGCAAGCGCTGGGGCTGGGAATTCGAAGTCGGTGCGGGCTGGATACACCTCGACTACGACAAATACGAGTGCAACGGCTGCCGCACACTCGTGGGCCATGCCAAACGCGACTACTTCGGGCTCACGAAAGCCTCGGTATCGCTGATCTTCATGATTAACTAACCCTGCCCCCTACCCGACAATGAAACTACGCAAGTTATTCCCCCTGATACTCCTGGCCCTGTCGGGCGTGGCCGCCACCCACGCCCAGCGCGTGGCGGTACAAGCCCCCCGCTACACCATCGAGGGCGACCAGTTGAGCCTGCAGGCCGAAGTAGTGGCTTCGGGCCTCGAAGTCAAAGGCAACGACTCGTACCGGCTCGAAATTTACATCGAAAACAACGGGCAACGCCTGTTGCTTCCGGCCGTGGTCTACACCGGAGCGATGCGCGGACGGTTCGACGCCCGCCGCGAAGCCCTCTCGCACGAGTTCATCCTCGAACCCTACCACACCTACCGTAAAGTCAGCGCCGACCAGACTTACACGCTGGATTACCGCGTCACCCTCCCCTACTACCTGTGGATGGAACACGGCACGGTGAGATACCGGCTCCTGCAATACGGCTGCAGCGGCGAAACCGCCGTCATGAACGGTTGTCTGGCCGAAGACCTGAACTACCGCTGGCACGCCCGGACGGAACTTTACGAACAGATGGTCAGCTTCCTGACCCCGCAGGCCGAAGAGGTGAAAGCCCGCACCGGCTCACTGACGCTCAACATAGGCTATCCGGTAAACGTGTACGCCGTCCGCCCCGAATTCGGCGAAAACGCCAAAGAATTACAGCGGGTCGACTCGTTGATGGGAGCCATCCTCGGCAACCCACTGGTCTTCGTCGGCGGCATCAATATCGTGGGTTACGCCTCGCCCGAAGGCAGCTACGACCGGAACCAACTGCTGGCCAAAGGCCGCGCCAACGGATTCCACGATTATCTGAAAGGGAAATACGACCTGAAAGGCATCCAGACCAACGTCCTGTGGATCGCCGAAGACTGGGACGGCGCCCTGCGGATCGCCAACCAAAAGCAAATCCCCCTGCGCGGCGACCTGGCGACCGTGATCCGCGACACCCCGTCGTTCGAAGCCCGCAAACGGATCCTGGCCGACATCGCCGGAGGAGCGCTCTACCGCCGCCTGCTCGACGAGATCTTCCCGCTCCTGCGCCGCATCGAGCTGAACGTGAATTACGTGGTAGCCCCCCTGTCGGACAGCGAAGCCCGCGAACTGATCCGCACCCGCCCCGAACTGCTGAGCCTCGACGAGATGTTCCGCGTGGGCGCCCACTACCGCAACGACATACAACAGTACAGCGAGGTGTGCAAAATCGCCGCCCGGCAATACCCCGACGATTTCATCGCCAACCACAACGCGGCAGCCGCCTGCCTACTGAGCGGCGACCTCGGCGAGGCTTACCCCTACCTGATGAAAACCCAGCACGACCCCCGCTCCTACCTCAACATCGGCACCTACTATTACATCATGGGCGACGTCGAACGGGCCTCGGGTTATTTCCGCCGCGCCGCCGAGGCCGGCATCACCCAGGGTACCTCCAACCTTCAGTTGTTAAGCAAATAGATTGATGAAATCCATACGATACATAACCGCGCTGATCCTCGCCACCACAGGGCTGGTTTCCTGTAGCATCGACGACGATCCGGTGTTGTGCACGAACAACGTCGAGATCACGTACCACTACAACCTCGAAAACACCAGTCAGGACAACGAGTTCACGAATTATGTCCACACAGCGACCGAATACATATTCGACGACAAGGGAGTTTTGTTCAGGGTAAACGACCTGACGCTCGATGCCTGCACCGGCCAATATGTTTCAAAACAGGATCTTCCGGCAGGCAAGTATTCGGTCCTTTTTATCGGCAACGATTCCGGCCTGAACGACACCGGCGACGCCCGGCTGGGCGGCGTGCGGCTGAACGAAACCCGCCGCGAAGACCTGCTACTTTCGCTACACGGTCCCGGCACGCACGCCAACCCGTGCAACAACGGCGACCGCCTGTACTACGGTTACCGTACGTTCTCGGTAGCTCCCGCCGGAACGAGCCTCGTGCGTGTCGATGCCGTGCATTCCCACCTGGTGCTCAAATACCGGGTGCATTGGAAAAACAATCCGCCCGCCCGGGGGCTCTACACGGCCTACCTCGACGGCATCCCCTCGCAGTACGGCCTGATGCCCGAGTACGTCTACGACGGCGCCGCCTGTTGCCTGCACGATCCGCAGCAACACGACCCCTATACGCAGGTCTGCACCTCGGTACGCCACCACATCCTGCGGGTCGGCCGGATGCACAACATCCTGTGCCACCACATCCAGTCGCCCATGAACGGTAGCTTCGAGGTGCACGGCGAATTCGTGGCCTACCGGCTGCGGAACACCACCGCCGCCCGGATCAGCCTCTACAACAGCAACGGCACCCGCGTGATGAAAGAGATCGACCTGAGCAAGTATTTCCGCGAAAAAGGGATCGGGCTCGACGAAAACCTGAGACAGGAGTTCGCCCTCGATTTCCTGATCGACGGCGACCAGGTGATCGTGTCCGAGATCAACCTCGAAGACTGGGACGAAGGTGGGGTCATCCGGTAAATACGGGAAGCCCGGGAACACGGGAAGTCCCGAAAAGCTGAAAAAATCCGGAGAACCGGGAAAATGCTGGGATTCGGCAAAAATTTCACCCCCCGGCCTCCTTATTCCGGCCTGTCGGTCGCATTATAACAAAAGGGGGATCAAATTCCGGCCGCCGGATACTACACTCGTCCGCCCGTCGTTTATGAACCATACCCCCCCGGGAAAAACAGCCGGAAAAACACAAGCCGCAGAAAATACCACGACCGGAAAACAACCGAAACACACAAGACAACCAACCAATTCAACCGAAACACGCAAAATAACCAAACAACCAACCAATTCAACTAAAAACAACCTATGAAAAAAATCCTGAACCTCGCACTGGCCGCCGCCCTGACCCTGGGCCTGACCTCGTGCACCAAAGAAAACCTCAGCAACAGCCCCGAGTCCGCGGGTGGCGTCGTGACCCTTGTGCTGAAAGGGATCAACCCCGGCGCAGTGACCTACGTGGCCTCTGAGACCGGCGAAAACGTCATGCAGAGCGTCGACATCTACCGCTTCCGGTACGTGAACGACGGCTCGGGTACCCTCTGTGAAGTGACCCCCGTCACCATCACTCCCACCAGCACGACCGTCACCGCTCGCCTCGAAAACCTGAGCGGCGGATCGACCGAGCAGTTCATCTACTATGTCGTGGCCAACGGCGCCGCGGCGGCGACCGAGCTCGGCGGCGTAGCGGCCGGGACGACCTCAGAAGCCGATTTCGTGGAACTGCTGACCAACTCGCAGGGCAACGCCCAGCTCACCACTCCCCTGTTGATGACCGGCAAATCGGACGTCGCCACCGGCACCACCGGCAGCGTGAACGTGACCGTGGTACGCCGCGTGGCCCGTTTCGACCTCGTGAACAACAACCCGAAGATCGTGATCAAGAACGTATTCGTTTCGGACGCCAAACTCAAGGGTAACGTCTTCGCCAACTTCGCCGGAACCCCCGTGATCCCGACCGGGTCGCTGGACGCCATCGACGCCACCGGCCTCACGTTCGTGACCGAAGGCACCGACAACATCGCCAAGAGCGTGTTCTACCTCTACCCCACCCAGATCGGCACGGGTAAAACCCAGATCGCCATCGAGGCCAGCTACGACGGCGGCCCCGACAAGCTCTACTACATCAAACCCGCTGCGGCCGCCCAGATCAAAGCCAACTCGCGCTACAAACTGATCGTGACCGAAAACCTCAACACCGTGGAAGTGGGCATCACCCCCGAAAGCGAATGGGACGACGACGCCGAATACGAATTCGAAGCCGGATCGCTCAAAGTCCTCAGCATAGTCAGAGAAACCGGTGCAAGCGATTGGACGTTCGACATCGAGAATGCATGGATCCATGCACCTGCCGGTGCCTCATCAGGAGGAATCGAAATCTACGTATCCGCCCTCAGCGCCCAAGGTGTAACTTATAGCATAATGGATGAATCAGGAACTCCTCCCTCCCACATGACAGGCAATAATCGTTCCGTAGCTGGCACGTTGACCTATGGCCAGGCTGCTTACAGCTGTAAGGTCGACTACGCCATGTCGACCTCTGGACCTGGAGCGGATTTCTCAGTGAAGATCAAAGTGGTTGACAACTCCAATCCCAACGAAGTCCTGTGGATCACCATATCGAGCGAACCGCTGCCCCCCGTGGTGGTCGACATGTACGACCCCGCGAACAGCGGCAAATCCATCCGGGAAATCCTCGCCATACAAGGCGTGAACCCCGCCAATGTAAAAGAGATCAAACTGGTCGGCGAACTGGCCGAGAACTTCGACTACATTAACGACAACATGCCCAACCTCAAAGTACTTGACCTGGGCGAAGTGGTACTACCCTATGACGCCGGTAATATATATGTAGGGCATTCCTACCTCTACGGTACTCTCGCACAGTATTGGTCATATACCGGCCTTGAGAAAATTATCCTTCCCGAGGGACTGGAAGTAGTGGATCTCAGTTGGTGGGGGATCGGAGACGAACAATCCAGCAACGGAAACAGCCAACTCTTCCCCAATGTGAAAGAAGTGGTACTGCCCTCTACTGCGAAGAGACTGTCAGACAACTCGTTCCAAAACTTCTACTCGTTGACTACCATTACCATTCCCCAAAGTGTCAATCATATCGAGCGCCGTGTATTCGAGAACTGCACCTCGCTGACCGAGGTCACCATACCCTCGAATGTGACCCATATAGAGGGCGGTACTTTGAGGGGTTGTACTGCATTGCAAAAAGTGACTTTCCTCTGCGATTACAATTCCACCATCAACAGCTATCTTTTCGGTAACCCAGATCCCGACCACATCATCACGCTGAACGTGAGGAGTTCGCAACTCAACGCGTTCAAATCCGCGTTCGGAACCACCTGGTTCACCTACACCACCTTCTAAACCGGCACCCGGGGCCTGAGCAGACCCGCTGTCTGCCGCTCCTTCCGGTCGCAGACCGAGCCCCCGCCCCACGGCGGGGGCTTTTTTCGTTCCCCACCTTCCGTTACCGTGTCAGCACGGGCCGCGAAGGTGATCGCAGGGGGCCGTCAACGGACAGGAACCGTCATTGCAAGGAACCGCAACAGTCATTGCGAGGTACCGTAGCAGATAAGTCCCTTCATTGAAAGGAGTTCCTCCGGCTTCGCTCAGGGTAAAACTCCCCGCAATGACGAACTACCCCCCAAAAAAAATATAAAGACTTATCCCTTTCAGGCTTGTTGTATCAGATTCGACCCGGCGCCCACCTCCCGAGCGCGCTGGGCGCCCGGGTCGCGGGTTGCGGAGCAACCCGAAGAAACTGATGCAAAGCGGCAGCAAGCCTGAAAGGGATAATCCCGAAAATATATTCCTTCAGCTCCTGTTTCTTTTCCCCGTGTAAATTTTCTACTTTTGTTTTCTCGGGATTTCCGAAGAAGAGAGGGCTCTTAGCGGCCCCTTTTTTATTGTGCCGGGCCTTGTTCCCGCATCGGAAGGCGATCCCCTCACACTTGTAATTCTCTTGAAACAATGAAAAAACGATGCCCGCGTTGTGGCTCGGAATTTGACTGCCGCAGCGGCGAACCCGGCGCCTGCCAATGCGAAGGCGTGCGACTGGGCCCGCATCAACGGGCGCATATCGCCGGACGCTACCCGGACTGCCTGTGCCGCCGCTGCCTCGAACAGACCGCCCGCACCGTTCCGGACAACCAGGAAGATTCGCAACCCTCAAAAGCATAAAGCATGTCATCCCGGGTTTGCCGGGGAATCTTGCCCATGCCCCGGACAACCCCGTGACGGAACGCAGAGCAGCCATCCGGAATGGCAAATGAGCGGCATAACCCGCGGCCTATTCGGGATGCCCTGAAGAACTTAGCTATAAAATCACCCAAAAACTCCCCCCTCTTATGAACTGGTTCTCCGACCTGTTTACCGGAAACGCCGCAGCCTGGGGCGGTGGCGTGCCCCACTCTATTTTCGTGGTCGCTGTCGTGATCGCGGCCGGCATCGCCCTCGGCAAGATCAAGATCGCCGGCATTTCGCTGGGCGTCACCTGGATCCTGTTCGTCGGTATCGCCTGCGCCCACTTCGGCATGCGCCTCAACGAGCACCTGATCCATTTCCTCAAGGAATTCGGGCTCATCCTCTTCGTCTACTCCATCGGATTGCAGGTGGGGCCTGGCTTCTTCTCATCGTTCAAGAAGGGCGGCATGACCCTCAACATGCTGGCCACCGCCGTCGTGCTTCTGGGGGTCATCATTACTTATATCCTGCACCTGGCCACCGACATCCCCATTTCGACCATGGTGGGTATCATGTCGGGCGCCGTGACCAATACCCCCGGATTGGGCGCCGCCCAACAGGCCAACATCGACATGACGGGCGCCGACAACCCCGACATCGCCACCGGATATGCCGTGGCCTATCCGCTGGCCGTGGTGGGGATCATCGTATCGATCATCGCCCTGCGCTACCTGTTCCGCATCCATCTGGGCAACGAAGAGAATCAGGCGCTCGAAGGCGACAAAACCAAGAAAAACGCGGCTGCCCGCCAACTGTCGCTACGGCTTGAAAACCCCGCACTCGACGGACGCCCGGTGGGCGAGATCCACGACCTTGTCCATCGTAACTTCGTCATATCGCGCATCCGCTACAAAAACGGCGAGGTGAAGATGGTCAACGCCGAGACTGTGCTCCACACCGGCGACGAGATACTGGTCATCACCTCAGTGGCTGCCGCTCCGGCCATCGCCGCCTTTATCGGTAAAGAGATCGACCTCGAATGGAAACAACTCAACACCCAATTCATTGCGCGCCGCATCCTGATCACCAAACCCGAACTGAACGGCAAATCACTGTCGGCCTTGCGCCTGCGCAGTTTCGGAGTGAGCATCACACGCGTGAACCGCGCCGGGCTCGACCTGGTGGCCACGCCGGGGCTTAAACTTCAGATCGGCGACGATGTGAATGTAGTGGGTACCGAAGCCTCCATCGCCGAAGTCGAGAAAAAACTCGGCAACTCGCTGAAAAGGCTCGACCATCCCAACCTATTCCCTATCTTCCTGGGCATTGTACTCGGGGTGATGCTGGGAAGTATCCCCTTCGTATTCCCCGGCATCCCGCAACCCGTCAAACTGGGGCTGGCGGGCGGACCGCTGATCGTGGCCCTACTGCTGAGCCGCTTCGGCCCCAAATACAAACTCGTGACCTATACCACCACCAGCGCCAACCTGATGCTGCGCGAAATGGGAATCGCCCTGTTCCTGGCCTGCGTAGGGCTCGGGGCCGGCGAAAGTTTCGTCGGGACGGTCGCGGGCGGAGGTTACAAATGGGTCGGCTACGGAATCATCATCACCATGGTTCCTATCCTGCTGATCGGGATCGCCGGGCGCCTCTTCTTCAAGATCAACTACCTGACCCTTAGCGGGGTGATCGCCGGGTCGATGACCGATCCGCCTGCGCTGGCCTATGCCAACGAAATGGCCGGGAACGACGTTCCCGCTGTCGGCTACGCCACGGTCTACCCGCTAACCATGTTCCTGCGCGTACTGTGCGCCCAGTTGCTGATCCTGATGTTCACGTAACCGGCATAAAGCCAGTCCCGGAATATCCGGGTACAGGAAACTCCGCACCAATAATGCAGGCACCCCGCGATCTCCCGATCGCGGGGTGCCTGCATTATTCCCTCCTCAGAGGCATGGAGTTTGCCTACTGACTAAGCAAATACCCCAAACAGTATGGCACAAGTGAAAATCAAACGGGTGTACGAGCCCGCCTCGGCAACAGACGGTTACCGCATACTGGTCGACAGGCTCTGGCCCCGAGGCATCCGCAAAGAAGAGCTTCCTTACGACCTTTGGGCCAAAGAGGCCGCCCCCTCTACCGCCCTGCGGCAATGGTACCACGCGCAGCCCCGCGGGCGTTGGCCGGAATTCAGCCGCAAGTACCTCGGGGAGCTGGAAAGTTCCGCCGCCGCGGGCGAACTCCTCGCCCGCGTCAAAGGGCAGAAAACCGTGACGCTGCTCTACGCCTCGCGGAACACCACCGAGAATCACGCGCTCGTGTTGCAGGAATTTCTGGAAGAGCGCATCAGCTAAGGCTCTTCCCAAGCCCAAATGCGGATCGGTTAAGATTGCTCCCGGGCCGGGCCCCGGCCCCGCATCCGCTTCAATCTCAATATCCGATCAGCAGCCCCAGCAGCACAACGACCAGCAGTGTAAACAGTATATTGAAAGTCTGCGCCACGAGGAATGCAATGGTCGCCTTGCGGTTCGAAGCGGTCACGAAGCTGCGGAAATCGGTTTCGAGCCCGATAGAAGTAAACGCCAACGCGAACCACAGGCCTTGCGCCTTCTTGAGCACCTCGGTCATCGGGGCGTTCTGTGCCGGGTCGATGAAAAACGAGAATAGGAGCGATGCGGCGATGAACCCGATCACGAATTTCGGGAAACGGTCCCACAGCAGGCGCAACCCCGGGCGGTCGGCATACCGCGTGCCCGTGTTTTTTTTGCCCTTGCTGTGCGCATAGGCCCAATGCACCGAAATGAACAGCGCGGCGACGCCCAGCAGCACATTCTGCGCCGACTTGACGATGACGCTCGCGTTGAGCGCTTCCTCGCCGTAAGCCGCCCCGGTAGCCACCACGGCCCCGGTGGTGTCGACCGTCCCGCCGATCCATGCCCCGGCCATCACTTCGTCGAGTCCGATCAGTTTGGCCAGGAAAGGCATCAGGAAGATCATCGGCACGGCCACCACCATCACCAGCGATACCACATAGGAAAGTTTCGTCTTGTCGCCCTTGATGGCCCCGGCCGTAGCCACGGCCGCCGACACCCCGCAGATCGACACGGCGCTCGAAAGCATCATGCCCATCTCCTCGTCGATCTTCATCTTCCGGCACAGCCAAAACGAGAAGTACCACACGCCCAGCACCACGATCACCGATTGCAGTATACCCACGGCGCCCAGTTGCAACAGCTTGTCGAACAACACCGTGGTTCCCAGCAGCACCAACCCTACCTTGACGTACATTTCCGAATTGAGTACCCCCCTGATCCATTCGGGAATGCCGAACACGTTGCGGATGAACAGGCCCAGCAGCAGGCTGAAGATGACCGTCTCGATGCCCCAATCTTTCATATACACATTCCCGGCCAGGGTCATGGCGATGAACGTCAGCGCGAACAGCACGGGAAACCCGGCGCTGTCTTTCCATTTTTTGCCCGAGAGCAGCAGGGCGAAGGCCACCATGGCAAACGTCGAAATAAAAACGATCAGCGAGTGCCCGAGGTTGTCGAGGGCGAATACCTTGTCGGTCAGCTCGTCGGTGTTCGACCAACTGAACGAAGGCCACGGCACCCCGATTTGGATAGCATAAATCAGGATCACGAGCAGGATGATCAGCCCGCCCGTCAGGGTCGAGGCCCAGTCTTCGCTCACGCGGATTTTTCTACCGGTCATAAGTGTAAAGCATTTGTATTTATAGCAAAAATAAACATATCCCGCCGTTTTCGGGGCGGCGGGATGCAGTTTGCGTATTTATACCCAAAGGGTTGTGACGGTTTATACTCAAAGAAGCATAACGGTTCTTATACTCAGATGTTCCCGAAGAAGGCCCGCACCCAACAGTTTCCGGTGATTGATTCCTGCGAATCCTCCGGTGACCTGCCTTCCGGGTTTCCCGAAGGCTTACCCCCAGGCGTTCATGTCGGCTTCGACCGAAGATATGCCGCCGATGCCGAAGTTCTCGACCAGTACATTGGTCACGTTGGGCGAGAGGAACGCCGGAAGCGTCGGGCCGAGATGGATATTCTTCACCCCGAGCGAGAGCAAAGCCAGCAACACGATCACGGCTTTTTGTTCGTACCAGGCAATGTTGTAGACGATCGGCAGGTCGTTCACATCCTTCAGGCCGAAAGCGTCTTTCAGGGCCAGGGCGATCACCACGAGCGAATAGCTGTCGTTGCACTGTCCGGCGTCCAACACACGCGGGATGCCGCCGATGTCGCCGAGCGGGAGCTTATTGTAGCGGTACTTGGCGCAACCGGCCGTGAGGATCACGGTATCGTTGGGCAATGCCTGCGCAAAGTCAGTGTAATACGCGCGGGATTTCATACGGCCGTCGCAGCCGGCCATCACCACAAACTTGCGGATCGCTCCCGATTTCACGGCCTCGATCACCTTGTCGGCCAGCGCGAGGGTCTGGGCATGGGCAAACCCGCCGATGATCTCGCCTTTTTCGATCTCTACAGGCGGGGCGCACTTTTTAGCATGTTCGATGATGACCGAGAAATCTTTCTTGCCCCCCGCGGCACGCGAAGGGATATGGACGGCGCCCGGCAGGCCCGCCGAGCCGGTGGTGTAGATGCGGTCGCGGTACGAAGCACCGGGCAGCGGCGGTACGATGCAGTTAGTCGTGAAAAGGATCGGGCCGCGGAACGACTCGAACTCTTCGCGCTGCTTCCACCAGGCGTTACCGTAGTTGCCCACGAAATGCTTGTATTTCTTGAATGCGGGATAGTAGTTGGCCGGAAGCATTTCGCTATGGGTGTAGATGTCGATCCCGGCATCCCGGGTCTGTTCGAGCAGTTCCTCGAAGTCCTTCAGGTCGTGGCCGCTCACCAGGATGCCCGGACGGCTGCCCACGCCGATGTTCACTTTCGTGATCTCGGGGTTGCCGTAGGCCGAGGTGTTGGCCTTATCGAGCAGGGCCATGGCTTTAACGCCGCATTCGCCCACGCCCAGCGTGAGGTTCACCAGCTCGTCGGCGCCGATGTCGCGGCGGCTCACTTCGGCCAGCGCATTTTCGAGGCATTCGTAAATAACCGCATCCTCGAAGCCTAGGTTCAGGGCATGCTCGGCATAAGCGGCGGCGCCTTTCACGCCATAGATGATCAGTTGCTTGAGTGAGCGCAGGTCTTCGTCGGGTTCGCTCAGCACACCGACTTCTGCAGCGGCTTTTTCGTATTCGCCGGGCTCGGCCCGGAACGTCACCTCGGGCATATCGGGCAGGGCTATACCCCGTTTTGCGGCCGTGCCGACAAGCACATTCTTGTTGGCCAGCGCGGCGGTGATGCGTTGGCGGATCGCCGCATCGTCGAAATTGGCATTGGTGATGGTGCAGAACAGCGCATCGAGGATCGCGCGGCTCGTGGCTTGGTCGGCCGCGCCCTGACCGCGCAGGGCCCGGTTGACGATGGCCTCGCCACGCACCACATAGAGCAGCAGGTCCATCAATCCGGCGGTTTGCGGCTCCTTGCCGCATACGCCTTTCACTGTACAGCCGTGGCCGCCTGCGGCCTCCTGGCATTGAAAACAAAACATACTCATAATTCGTTATTTTAAGGGTTACATCCATTCTTCGCTCAGCACCTCGCCCCGTACCGAAAGCACGATCACTTTCACGGGGATGTGGCGAGAGGCTTTTTCACGCGCCATCTGGGCGATACGCACCAGACCGCCGCAGCAGGGCACTTCCATCACCACCACGGTCAGCGTGTCGATCCGGGCCTGGTCGATCATCGCGGCCAGCTTCTCGATATACGAGGGAATATTCTGGTCGAGTTTCGGGCAGGCCACCGCCAGCATCTTCTCTCTGAGGAACCGGCTGTGGAAATCCCCGCAGGCGAACGCCGTACAGTCGGCTGCCAACAACAGGTTGGCTCCCTGCAGGAACGGCGCGCCGGGGTTCAAAAGGTGTAGCTGCACCGGGAACTGGCGCAGTTCCGAAGGTTGGGGCACGGCGGGCGCGAACCCTTGTATGGCATCCGGAAGCGAAAAGCCGGAAGCTGCCACGGGCCCCGTGGCCTTTCCCGGAACAGGGAATTCTGCCGGCGGGTGGCGCAGATCGCGCATCATTGAACCGGGGCAGCCGCAGGGCAACGGTTTTTCGTCCTGCAACCGGCTTTTGTCGATGGTTATGCCGTGCTCGTCGAGGTATTCGAGACCCTGCCGGAGCAACTCCTTTTCGCCGTGTTCTTTCAAGTGTTTGAGGTGGGCCACGATCACCGCTTCGCCCTTTGGGGCGATGCGTTCCATCACTGCCTGTTCGCTGTACGGTTCGGCCTCGCGCTCTTCGAGGGTAATCGCCCCCACCGGGCACTCGCCGATGCAGGCTCCCAAACCGTCGCAGTAGAGTTCGCTCACCATCACAGCCTTGCCGCCGATGAGTTGCAGGGCCCCTTCGTGGCACCCCGTCACGCAGGCACCGCATCCGTTACACAGCGCTTCGTCTATTTTGATGATCGTCCGTTTCATGGTCTTTCTTTTGTAATGCAAAACTACTGCCGTGCGCGGGGCGGATTTTGACACCTTTGTTGCATTTTCATATCTTTAGCAAAAATTATCTCACCGATGAATTATACCGCATTAACGCATACCGCCTTGTTCGCCGGAATAAGCAGCGAAGAGATCGGCACACTCCTGCAAGAGTTCGCCATCAACGAAAAACAGATAAAGAAGGGGGAGATCCTGGCCCTGCAGGACGAACCGTGCAACCGGCTGATCGTGTTGCTTACGGGAGCTGCCAAGGGCGAGATGAGCGACGCCTCGGGCAAAGTCGTCAAGGTCGACGACATCGTGGCCCCCAACCCGCTGGCGATCTTGTTCCTGTTCGGCCCCGACAACCGGTTCCCGGTGCAGGCCACAGCCACCGAGGACTCCACGGCCATCGTCATACCCAAGCAGGTGGTATTGAAAATGCTGGCCCGCAACGAGACACTGCTTAAGAACTACCTCGACATCTCGGCCACCTTCGCTGCGCGGCTCAGCCGCAAGCTGCACTTCATGTCGTTCCGCACCATCCGGCAGAAGCTGGCCATGTACCTGCTCGACCTGTCGAGAAAGACCGGATCGGACACCGTGCTGTTAGACCGCACCCACCTCTCGCTGGCCGAATTCTTCGGCGTGTCGCGCCAGGCGCTCGAACGCGAGCTCAAGCAGATGGCCGCCGACGGGTTGATCGGCATAGACGGGAAACAGATCACCCTGCCCTACAAGCAAAAGTTGATGCAGTTGGTCAGCTTCTGACTCTCCGTGCCTGCCCGGTACGGTTCAAAGAGGCGCACTATCGATGAGGCTATAGGTACCTGCCGGGAAACTGAAAAAAGGCACCGGCAATCGAATGATTTCCGGGGTAATCCATCGGGTACGGGAGAGGAATACAAATCAGATTCTAAAAATCAGCTATACAAATACCCAAAAGAAACCGGGGGCTATTGATAACCCCCGGTATTGCAATAAATTATCAGAATATAGGACCGTCTTCGATAAGATCGTCTCCAAGATCATATTCATGCTCGAAGTTCGGATCGGCGATCACCTGCTTGGTAAACCAATTGGAATAGACTGCGACACCATTCTCAACTTTGCGCATTCTCGCCGTTATGGTATAAGTCCCCGGCCCGCCGAATTGCACAACTGCATGGGCTTTGTTGTCCGGATCCAAGATTATGTTCAACCAACTCCCGTCCCGGGTCAGATTCCACTCGACCTCAACCCCGGCGGGAATCACGACAGTGCGGTCGAAGCTGTTCCTCAGCCTGAAATTGCGTGTCCTCATCGGTTTTGTAACGGATTCGCCGGCGATATACGACACTTCTGGGAAGGCAGCGTACGGCTGGACATTGGCCCTGAATGGATAAGTTACGGTATAACCGGAAGCCCCTCCTGGGTTAGAAATATATACCTCTGCGTATATATCTTTTATTCCGGGCGTAGCCGATACGAAGGTAGCGCTCCATGATACCGAGGAAACTTTACTGACGGCCGGATCAGCGCAATACCAGCGCGAGACATACCCGGGAATCGACAAATGACCAAGCGGAACTGTGCAGGTGAACTGCAGGGTTGCCGTAGGATAGGCCGGAGACGTTGCAATAGGAGCTGAGGGGGGAGTAACAGGAGGATTAGGCTCGGAAGGCTTTTCGGGTTCTTTGGGCTCTCCCCCTGGAGGAGTCGTAGGACAAACACAAAGATATTTGTGACACTTGGAACATGTGGGGCCATTCGTATTACAACCACACTCCCCAAAGATATTATAAAACTGATGGCATGTATTGCAGAACGATGCCGCAGAACATCCGGCACAACCCATCTCAGCCTCCGTTCCGTGTATCATACATCCCTCGCCACCCAGGGTCATCATCATCACACTGACATCCCCGAACAGGGCGGCCACATCATCCACACCGGGTTCGGCACCGCTGCTTTGGTCATAGACCCGGGCGGTCATCACACCGTTGTCGTACCGGTCGGCATTGACGATTGAGCCCTCGATGTTCTGATAGATCACTACGCCCGAGAAGTCTCCCTTATCGCCGAGATGCCGGAAAGTTCGTCCGTAATTCTTATGCGAAACATAATAATCGGGCGTGGGGATGATCGTAGCCACATAGGCGTAAGTACCCTCCCATACCGGATGGTCGTACCATGTATTCACCAGCAACTTCTGCGTGACCTCGACCCTCCGGCTGCTATTATCCGTGTTGTAGACTGCGGCATAGGCATTTTTAGCAGCGATCGGGACTTCGACACCCGACACTCCTGCGATTCCGGTACACACCGCACGATCCCAAGAGGGCGCAAAATCGCCCGGGGAGAGTTTTTCATAGTGGCCGGAATGGCCTTCCAGCCAACTGTTGTGCCCGCCACCCTTGGTTGACATCATGCTGTTTTCGAAGAACTCGCGGGCAGCCTGGACAGTTTTAGCATCCGCCGGTGTGCCGTCCGGCGGCGATGAAAGGTCTTTCTGACAGGACATCGACACGAAGCCCGCCATCACCGTTGCGAGTAATAGAATTCTTTTCATAAAACAAACTATTTAAGTATTAGTAGTTAAGAAAATCACGGCATACACCGTTTCCTGTAAATATAGTAAATATAATCCATATATAGAACTCCATATACTAAAATAATGAAAATAAACATAGGGGTATCATCCAATGATATTCCTAAAGCCCGAGCAGGCGGACGGCTACCCCTACCCTCCCGGTAGGCCTATTTGCAAGAGTCCGGGACATATATCCGGACAAAAGGAGATTTACCCGGGCCCGGAAACCTCTCCCTTCTCCGGCAGACCAGCCCCTCCCCTTCTCCTCCCGGATACCGCACACAACTTCCCGAACGAAATTCCGGAGTTCCGCATGCCACGGAAATAGCATTGATCTGTACAAGACATGAAACGAGGAGGGCGCTGATTCCTCAGCGCCCTCCCTTCTTGATTCCACCTGAACCTCTGGCAGGATTTACGATGTTCTCGTATTTTCTTCGGGGTTCACGTTATACACCTATTGTGCCCGCATTTTGGCTTCGAATTCCCTTTCGACATCGATATAGGCATCGTTGGCTACGTCGAAATTGACTTTCTTGATTTCACCGCCGCCTGTGAACGGGTATTTATAGCCGTAATCCTTGCTGACCGGGTCGCCGGTGTCGTACCCGACACAAAGACCTTCGCCGCTATTGAGCGTGAAACGGCCGGCTTGCGTGCGGAACGGCGCCTGCGCCACCATCTGGTCGTCGATATACAGTTTCATGGTACCGAGGCATTCTGATTTCTCGGTCATTCTGTCCTTGACAAATTCCACACCGATAATGTGTTTTCCGGTAGGCATGGCGTAACTCAACCTTTGGATCGGCTCAAGGCCCAGGAAGTTGTATTCGAAGTTTACCTTATTGTCTTTCAGGTACATGGTATATCCGCCGAAACGTGAGCCCTGCGAAACGATAACACCTTTGGAGCCGCTCGTCAGGTCGACCTCGGCCAGGATCTTGAACGAACGGGCAGCCGTACGCACCGCATTGGCTTCGGGCACTTCGGTGGTATTCGGATAGTAGGTGTAACGGCCGTCGGCAGGCACTGCCGGATCGTATTCGTATTTAATATACTCAAGGATCGCGAGGTCGTTCAACGGAAGCACATTGTTTTTCTTGGCTTCTTCCATCCACAGGTTTTTCATCTCCTCTACTTTCTCGGGGTATTTTGCCGCTAAGTTCGTAGATTGAGAGCGGTCGACATCGGTGTGGTACAGTTCCCACTTGTCCTGATCGAAATGGCCCAGATTCGACGGCATCGGGCCGTGCACTGCGGTAGCCATCCAGCCGTCTTTCCAGAGGCCTCGCGTACCGAGCATCTCGTAGTATTGGATATGCTTCTGGGTAGGCGCATTGGCGTCATCGAAACTCGAAACCATGGAAACACCGGCCAGCGGGGTTTGTTTAATGCCGTGTACCGTATCAGGCATCTCTACTCCGCAAACTTCCAGAATGGTAGGAACAATATCCGTAACGTGATAGTACTGGCTGCGCAACTCGCCGCGGGCCTTAATGCCTTTGGGCCACGAGATTACCAACGGATCGCAGGTACCCCCGCTGTAACCCGAGTAACGCTTGAACATCTTGTAGGGGGTCGAGAACGCCATCGCCCATCCTGTAGGATAGTGATTGTAGGTTTCGGGCGAACCGAGTTTGTCCATCATGGCGATATTATTTTTGATATCATCAGGATAGGAATTAAAGTAGTAGGTTTCATTGATCGTGCCGTTGGGACTGCCTTCACCCGAAGCGCCGTTGTCGGCACAATAAATAACCAGAGTGTTATCCAGCTGTCCCGATTCTTCGAGATAATCGATTACCCGACCCACCTGCGCATCGGTATATTCCGAGAAACCGGCGAATACCTCAGCCATCCGCGAGAACAATTTCTTTTCCTCGGCCGAGAGTGTGTTCCACGGGCGTACCATATCCAGTTCGGAGGCAATTCCTTGAGGAAGAGGATTCTCGGGCGTCAGCTTCGTGCCTTTGGGCAATATGCCCTTGTCGATCATGCGTTTGAGGACCCATTCGCGGTAAGCGTCATAACCGGCGTCGAATTTGCCTTTGTATTTGTCGATATATTCTTGGGGTGCCTGGTGGGGAGCATGGTTAGCACCGGGATTATACCACATATACCAGGGCTTGTCGGGACTGGCTTGTTTAGAGTCGCGGATGTATTGGATCGCCTTGTCGGCCAGGTCTTTCGACAAGTGATAACCCTGTTCGGGCAAGTAGGGTTGCTCGATGGTGTGGTTGTCCTCGGTCAGGGCAGGATACCATTGGTTGCTTTCAGCGCCGACGAAGCCATAGAAACGGTCGAAGCCCAATGCCAGCGGCCAGTCTTGTTTGGAAGCGCCCATACCGAAAGCGTCGACGGGCACGTTGTGGTTCTTCCCGATCCAGAAGGTCGAATAACCTGCCTCGCGCAAAATGGTGGCGATAGTCGCATTCGACTCGGGAATGTGTCCGCTGTAACCGGGAAAGCCGGTGGCCGACTCGGAAATACTTCCGTAGCCGTTTTGGTGGTGGTTGCGCCCGGTAAGCATACACGAGCGCGTGGGCGACGACACCGAGGTGGTATGCCACTGCGTATAGGTGATGCCATTAGCCGCCAAGCGGTCGAGGGTCGGCATATTGACCGCCCCGCCATACGTCGACCAGGTTGCCTGGCCGGTATCGTCATACAGGATAATCAGTACGTTGGGCGAGTCCTTCGGCGCCTTGGGATAAAGGAATGCCTCCCAGTCCGGTTTGGAGTCCCTGATATCCAGTTCGATGGTTCCCTCGAACTTTTTGTTAGCCTCCTGGGCCGCAGCCTGCTGGGCAGACAGGCCCACAGAGCACAAAGCCGTGGTGGCCAACAAGGCTTTGTTTTGATGAGGTTTAGCAAAGTGTTTTTTCATAGTCTCGATGGTTAATGGAGTGAAGTATGGTCAGGCCGATAAAACCGAAAACTTGTTCCATGGTACTCACTGTCCGTATCGTTTCGGTTGGCCGGTTGGGCAATAGATACAAAAGGTAAAGCCGAGGGTTCGGTAAAGCGGTGGAAGTGACCCGCGCCGCTGTTCTGCGTTGCGGTAATCACACCAATAATCATACCAAAAAAAGAAAGAGGAGATAGAAATTGAACACCATCCGTTATTTTTCACGCCCGGTATAGTCATCATGGATAGACTATACCGGGCGTGAAAAATAACGGATAAATACAACGTACTGGTTAACAGGGGTACCCGGTTCCTCAGATGATACCCGGCGTGAAAAGCGACGACTGAACCTCAACGTAGCGAGATTTAACCGAATGGTTGCCACCGCGCGCGCCGGACACCGGAACGGATGGTTCGGGCTATTCGGCGTCAGACAGGCCGAAACGGAATTTATCGAGCTCGTAGTTGTGGTGGAGTTCCGCTGCGCTCAATACGCGGTCGTAGAAGCGGAATGCGTAGATACGGCCCGAGAAGTTAATGGAAAGGTCGCCGCAATAGAATTTACCGAATGTGAGCATGGCCGGCAGGTCTGTCGTCGTTGACCCGAGCGGGCCCGTATTCCAGGGCAAAGGGCCTGCTTTGAGTTTCTGTTCGTGGTATACCACTTTCTCGCCGCACATGGCGGTCATGTTGACGCCGTCGAATAGAATCACCACCCGGCGTTTGGTCCCCGCCATATTCCCGATGGAATAGTTCTGTCCGTTCCACTTGCCGCCGGCGATAAATCCCATGCCGTTCGGGTAGGCCTCTACCCCCGCGACCACATAACGTCCGGTGGGATCGTTCGGACCGATCATGAATCCGTAAAGGTCGCACCCTGACCCACTTGTGTTCTTTCCGGGTTCAGACCAGAAGACGGTCTCGATAGTGAATTGTTGGGGCCTGAGCAGGTCGTCGTTGTAGACCATCGAACATTGGGACCCTTTCCCGGCAGTCATCGCCGGAGTCTCTGCGGTCCCGCTGATCGGGTATCCGGGGACAGCATCGCTGAACACCAGGCAGTCGGCGCCCCACCCGCTCTGGTCGTTATAGGTAAACCCGTAAAGCGGCATGCAATATTTCCCTTCGGTGTCCGGGGCGATGTTCTTCCAGCGGTTGCGCGCCCCTGCCGTCGAATCGACATAATTGGTTTCGACCCTTTGGTATGATGGCGAGTAATTGAACCGGGTCGAGTTCCACCGCATCAGGTAGGGGTCTCTTACCGTTTTAGTGGTTTGGTTGGTCACCTGGGGGGCTTTCCGGCCGTTGTTGTATATGCCGTCGTAATGCAACAGGAGTCCGCCGGTCTCGTACCATTCGTCCCCGGCTTTGATGATCCTGACATCCGAGGTGATGTCGTCGAGTCCGTTCGTCCCATTGATCCGAATGTCCACGTTGTAGATGCAGTTTCGAATCAGGTCGTAGTTAGTGAAGTTATCCTTGCCCAAGAACACGCGATAATAGAATGTTTCGCCTGACGTGTTTTCCAGCGTAAATTCAAGGTAGGTGGCCAGGGGAGGCGCTCCGTTGACTGCAGCACTGCTCTTATCGCCTCCCGTTCCACGCCTGTTTTCGGGAAGATAGACCGATCCGGTGGCCGTACGCTGGTCGGCGGCCGGGTAGAAGAAGTCGCTTACCAGAAATTCATCGGCGGTCAGGGGCGCATCCTGATCGGTTCGTCCCCAGAAATACGTGGCCCCCGGAACGTTGCCGAAGCGTACGTTACGGATGCGGAAACCGTCGAGATCCGGATTGGATTCGTTGATCGTGATGTTATAGTTCACCTTGGCCACCTGCCGTTTCAGGGGCACAACCACATTCCCGCTCTCGGAACCTGTCAGGGTGACTTTCCCCGTCATCGTCAGGGCATCCTGGGGGGCGGTCGTGACCGGCGTGTTGAAGTTCAGGCCGGAGTTGACAATACGCAGGTGGGACATCACGTCGCTCTCCAGGCCGACAAAGTTGAAATAATTGGAATACAAGGGGGTACCGCCCGAAGTCATGCCGACATTGGCCGCTACATAGACCACATAGCCGGCATCATTCCCGGTCGACACGTTGGGGATCGTAAGCGAGGCAGTGCCTCCGGACGACAGCGTCTTCACGGTGAACTGAGCGTCGTCGGGACTGAATACCATCACCACGACGTTATAGATTTTGTCCTCATTGAGGGGGCCGCGCGTCGAAACGACCTCAAGATCATCAGGAACCAGTTGCAGGGTCAGCGTTTTCCCTTCTCCTTCCGGACGGATGTCCGGCTCCTGCTTCGTACAGGAGACCGCTCCCGTCAGGAGGAGGGCGATCGCGGCTATGATGGATGTATTTCTCATGATCCGTTTCTCAATTAAATGTCGTACCCCAGGTGAAGGTGTCGTCCCAGTTTCCCGTTTGCTCTGCCGTGATCGAGATGGGGTGCTGTGGCGGGTCTAACTTATTGACCCGCAATTTGAATATGTACCGTTTCCCGCTTTCGAAAGTCACGGCCTGGGCAATGTATCGGCGGTAGGTATATTCCCATGGGGCTGAGCTCGTTTCGCGCCAACGCAGGGCGATAAGGAATTCCACTTCGGCTTGTTGTCCGGGTTCGGGCAGGAAGTCGGTGCGGGTCGTGGGCACGGGAGGCACGATGACGGTACGGCGAAGGTACGGTCTTCCGCCGGGCGTGGCACCCGTTACGGCATCCGGTACCGCAGTACCGGCAGCGGCGTCAGCCTTGAAGATCGAGTTTTTCGATGTCAGGGTCCGTTTGATTTTGACATCGGGATCCGGCCCCGCAATATCGAAATACCCTTCGGTGGAAATTGCGGTTCCGAGCACTACCACGCGGTCAAGCATCAATTCGTCGTCGGCATCCCAGCCGGAGTCATGGCTACGCGAGATCTGGAATTCGATCAGCGACAGGATATGTTCGAACCGGAGGTCGACCGTCCAGGTCGATGAGATGCCATAATCGAACGTTTGGTTTCGAACGGGGACCGCACGCATCACATTACACAGGGGCATGTTCGCCACGGCCTGGTCTTGCAGGATGGTGAACTGTATCTGCTGCGAGTTGTCGCAGTTAGTCACGATTTGTGTTTTCCCCGAGGGCGCCCAGGGATAGTAGGCATAGAAGTCGTAGCCTTTGTTGTTGATCGGCACGCTGATTTGGGGCTGGGCGGGGTTAGAGCCCAGGTTGGTCCACTTCGAACTGCTGGCGACATTGTAATAACCGACGTTGAAGTAATTTTTATAGATGTCTTCCAGCGCAAGCGGTTGGGAGGGATCCGGGTTGTGTCTGGTCATGAATATCCCGATCACGTCGTCGTTGGCGAATGTGGTACTTTCGTAGGATGTGGTACCGTATCCGGCTCCGTTGGCCCGTGTGGCGACATCGGCCGAGAAGGGCGAGTTCCCGATGGTGGCCCCGAATTCCAGGGCCGCGGTTTCAGCTACGGGCTCATCCTGTTGCCGGCACGATGCGAGAAGGAGTGCGGCCACTACACTTATGTAAAACTGTCGTTTCATCGTCATATCTGTTCGTCGTATTCATCTCCGGGCTCCCAGTCTTTGATGGGATTCGTGGGAAAAACAATTCCCGTGATGGAGACTCCGTCGTAAACTACTTTGATATTATACTCCGTACGGAATCCCTTCTTGAAAACCTTGCCGTCCAGCGCAGGGGTAATAAGCGTTCCTGCCGGGCTGTTTGCCGTCAGGCTGACGGCACTGCTCCAGAAACGAAGGTCTATCCGCAGGGAGAATTTGTTCTTGGCTACCGGATTTTCGGCGGCGCAGGGCAACACATAAAGGTCGCTGGCATAGGTGGACGTGGTGCCTGCATTGGTGCAACTCCCCAGCCGGGTACGGGTAAGCGTACCGCTAATATAAGGGTTGTTCATTGTCGGCACTTTGGTCGCCGGATTATCCGACGGACTGTTCAGCAGGTTAAGGGTCGGCAGCACGGTGCTACGGTTCACGGCGATCGAATCCGCTCCGAGCACATATGTTCCTTCGGCGCAAAGGTTGTCGATAGAAATGCCTTGATAGCGGTCTGTCGCTGCATTTTTTCCGGCAACGGGCAGGGCCAGGTAGGTATTGCTTTCGGTATAGATATCCCGGAACGCTATAGCGGAGCAGTAGCGTGTCATATCGGGCAGGGCGATGGTGGCAGAAGCGATGTTCGATAGCGCGGGAATCTGATAGCCGATCAGGGAGGTAGCCATAAAGTCTATGTTGTTTTTCACCGTGACGCTTTTGCCGTCGGTTTCGAGGGGGATGGCGGGCGAATAAGCATAGATGTCGAAGTATCCCGGGTCGTTCTTGGCAAAGCAGGGAAGGGTCATGGCAGGGCCGTTGCCCGTGCGGGTGAAACCGAGGGCGTCGACGGTGCAGGCGGTCAACGATGCGTTGGCACCGTTACTGAAGTAGTAGGTATTGTCGGCCAGAAGCTCACGCGTGAAGTCGGGCGTGGTGGCTCCCTGGTGGCTGCGGTAGACCACGATCCGCACCGTACGGTTCGCGGGGACGAATGCGCTCAGTGCCTTTGTCTGCGCCATGGCCGAGAAGTCGACGATGAACGTGCCGGGATCTGCGGCCGGTTCTTCTTTCTGGCACGATACGACGCCGACGGCTGCCACGAGCAGGAATATTTTCCAGATGTGCTTCATATCTTTTGGCTCTGTTAGATCATGGGTTCTTCTTCGAGGATAATCTCGTTGTCATCGATGGTAACCGTTTCCCAGTCTGCTACTTTGGCTGTGAAACTGATCGTCGTTCGCTGCAGGGTGAGCGTGTAGAGGATCGACTTGCCGATCGCCCAGTTGGTTCCACCGTTGAGCGACAGCGTAGTTGTCTTTATATAGGGTTCCGAACCCGCGTGGGTGGTAACGGCGTAATCGATTTCGATCACGACCGGCTGGAGCGCCGTTCCGTTCTGGGGAATCATATAGCAGTTCGGGGTGGCAAGCACGGTGGGCGCGGCCGAATAATTGACCATGAGATCGTCGGTGGGGTTATCCTTGTCGAGGATCGCGTACGAGGCAGTGCCCGAGAGGCTCGCCCACGAAGGAGTCTGGTTGGTCGTTCCCCCGAGCGTGAGGATACCGGTATTGCGTATCCCGCTGAGGCGGATACCGGTCACTGTCGCGGAGTAGCCTTCCATGCCGGTGCTGAACGCGACGGCAAAGCGGACGCGGGTGGTTGCGTGGGTAAAGGTGAAGAGTACGGGAGAATAGTCGTCGGGAGTGCGGTTGGTCACCTGGGCGACGAGCAGGTCGACGTGGTCGGCGACACGGTCTTGCACCGTAAAGTTGACCTTGGGGGTACTTTTAGTCGTGACTGTCGTATTCATCGTGACTCCGGTCCCGTTGTTCGCCGTACCGTCGCTATAGGGTATGTAAGCGAAGAATGTATACTTGTCGGTAGGGACGATCGACCAGATTCTCGTGGGGGAGTATGTGGTCCCAGTTTCCGTCTTTTCGACCATCTGGTTGTACATGATGTTGGGCACAGTGCTGCCCGCCGCGCTGGACCAGACGGCGCCGGCGGTATAGTAGGTAAACACGCCGAACCGGGCGCCCGAAGGGATCCCTGCGGGGTCGAGCGCTTTAGTTTTCGTATCCCATTCGCTGCCGCCGTGGTTTACTTTTCCGGCAAAATTCATCACCGACTCCTCGGGCGCTCCCGGAGTGTCGGTCTCGTTGCAGGCGGCCGCGAGAAACGCCGCAGCAGCCAGGAGCAGCGTTCGTACGATGCGGTTGTGAATTTTTCCGTTCATGGGTGTTTCCCGTTCGGGTGGTTAGCGGTTCCGAAGGAGCCGTGTTTTTTGTTGGTGACCGGGAGGGGACATTCAACCCCGCCCGGCCTGGTTTTTCTGCAATATAAACGCCCGGGGGCGCGGAATATTGCGGGCCCGCGGATTAGAGGTATACCGGGGGGGTAACTTCAGCCCAGTCTTCGAGTTGGGCGTCGAAGGTGATCTTGTTCAGGTTGATCTTGATGTTGAAGTTGTACGATTGTCCCGAAGCCAGTACGATCGGGGCACCCGCAAGGGCGGTGGAGAGGTTGAAGGTTTTCGAGTCAGGCACGCCGCCCACGGTGTAATTCACCACCAGGTCGCCGTTGCGCAGCGCTTGCGGAACCACGTAGAACACGTCGTTGGTCGTGGTGACGGGAGTCAGCACCGTGCCATCGAGTTTAGCCTGGAAATTACCCGAGAGGGCAAAGGTGGCTTCGGCACCCGAGACTGCGGTCATCTCGCCGTTGGCCATGTCAGCCCAAGCCACTTCGCCGGTGTTCGTCGCGGTTTTGAACGTGAGGCCGGTGATGACGATATCCCTGTCGGGATCAACGGTTTCAGAGTAAGCGGTAAAACGAACGCGGGTCAGGGCGTGTTTGAAAGTCACGAGGTAGTTCTGAGTCTGAAGCGCAACGGGGATCGGACCGACAGCCATCGTCACCAGGTCGGTGTTGTTATTGTTGGGGGTCACGAAAGTGATTTTCTCAGACCCTGCGGTGGTGACAGCGGTTACGGTCACATTCGCATCGAAAGCCGACGGTTTGGTGTTGGTGTCGACGAAAGTCGTCTGGTTGGTCTTGGCATACCCGTAGAACGAATAGGGATTCACTCCGTCGTAGTAGTACATGCCCCTCCAGTCGTCCGGGTCGGCACTGGCGTTGCCGCGTTTGTAGAAATCGGTGTACAGGTTGTAGATGTCGGTAAATTCAAGGGTTGTGTTTTTATAACCAAAAATGTTGAATTGTCCGGCGTTCAGCGAGCTGGCGGCTTTGGCCACCACAGTGTTGGAGAATTGGATGGCGCGTCCGGCGGGTTGTTCGACCGTTTCGTTTTTCGAGCAGCCGGTCATCATTGCGGCTGCAACGGCAACCATTAAAAAGATTTTTTTCATTGTGTCAGGATTGGTTTGTGTTTTGGTTTTGTTTTCTGGTTAGGCTCTGGTTGGGCCTGTGATTTGGTTTGTGCTTGGCCTGTAGTCCGGCCGGGTTGGTTTGTGATTTAGCCTGATTGGTTTGTGTTTGGTTTGTGATTCCGATGTTTATGTGTTTGGTTAATATTTCGTTCTATTCCAGTTCTACGGTTTGTTCATACCAGTCTTCGAGCGCGGAGTTCCAGCCGTCGGTGGATTCTGTCGCGGGGATGAGGATCGGGACCCCGCGCAGGTCGATTACCCCCCCTTCGCAGCACAAGGTTTCGTCGAGGTAGTCGTAAATGTCGAACGATTGCCGGTACACCGAATTGTCTACAAGCAAAAATTCGAAAGTGATGATATTGGTGTCTTCGGGCCGGCGTGTGGCGGGGTCGGCCTTATAGATACCGAAGGCCGTGATGACCGTAGAGATCGAAGTGGAGGAGGTTTTGGCGCAGTCGAACATCATGGTGGATCCCGCGCGTTCCAGTTCCATGCTGTACAGGTGTTTTGCAGCCGACACGCCGGTCATCGTGCCACGGTACTGCCGGGCATATTGCAATCCCTGGATGTCGGTCAGGATCGTATAGGTGACGGTCTGGTTCCGGGGCAGCAGGTAGAGGTCTTGCTGCGTCTGCGGATCCAGCGTCACTTCGAAGTCCGGCACGCTGCCCACGAAAAGGTCATCGGGCTGTCCGATGGTGCGTGTGGCGGGAGGGGGCGTGGCGCTCCTCACCGTATTCTGTACATCCTCGCCGCCAGCCGGAGCGCCGGAGCGGTCGGCCGACGACATGACGCGGCCGGCGTAGAGGTTGTTGTATTGCGAACGCGATATCTCGGGCATCTGCGCCAAAAGCCCTTCGCAGGTCGCATCGCCTTTGATGGTGTAGAACTCGGAATCGTCGTTGAAGGTCACCACACGGTAGTGTCCCACGGGCAAGCTGACGGTTTCTTCTCCGGCGGCGAGATAGCGGACGTAATGCGTCCCGTCCTGCGCCGAGTAAAAATCGATCCTCATCTCCGGATGGAGATTCCCCATATAAGCCCGGTCGATGATGACGCGAAACGAACGCTGGTGGGGGTGGTTCGGCTCACGGCATATTTCCTTGCGACACGCCGTCATAAAAAACAACGTGAGCAACGAAATACATATGATGGTTTTTTCTTTCACTTTCTTTTTCCGAATTTCCACCGCAGCGAGGCCTCGGCTTTGGTCACTCCCCAGTATTTCAGGCGGTTTGTGCCGTCGTATACGTAGTGGTCGCCCATATCGTCGTAGCGGACGTATTTCTGGAACCGGGTGTCGAGGTATCCTGCACCAATGCCGAACCTGAAAGCCAGGCGGTTGCTCAGGCGCACGGCGTAACCGACGCTCAGGCCGGCCGCCACAAGGGATTCGCTCCAATAGCCTTCCCGCCCATTTTTAAGGTCGTACGCCCCCGAGAAGGCATACGCCCCCATATAAAACCCGCGGTAGGAACCGGGCTTGCCGAACCAATAGCGGATCTCGGGGCCCAGCGTCCATAACTGATAGAAGCGGTCTTTGCTCGATTGTTTCCACCAGGCGATGTCGAAGTTCAGGCTGGCCGACCACCGGTCGGCAAAGGCGTACTCGACGCTGATATTAGGCCTCAATATGCCCCAATACAGCACATTGGTTTCGATCGCCCAACGGTAGTTCTCCGCCGATGCGACCCGGTTCTGCATGTGTTTGCATGCACTATACGGAAGGGTGAATAAGAGTTTGGATGTGGCGCGATCTATGGGCTGTGTTCGTGCTTCTTTGTACAGCATTGAGCTGCCGGGGGTTTGGTTGGCAGTATTGCCCGGGGAAAACGTATGACCGCCTCCCTTACTCGTTCCAACTTGAAATGCCAGAACGAATAAGCATACAACGGTCAGATATTTTTCTTTTATCTTTCGCAACGGGTCTTTCCCCTATTTTATCGATGCGTAAGAACTATAATATAACGCAGGGTACGGAATTATATTATCTTTGATCATCGGGTGTATTTTTCTGTCGTCAAAAAACTTTGCGTCGCGCGCAAAGTTACTACTTTTTCAGGAATATGACGCTTTTACCGCGGCAGATTTATCCCCTGGGGGCATAGTTCCGTTGCCGGCTTTAGCCCTGGTGTGTGATTTTTCACCGCCTCTTCCTGTTGACCATCGGCCTTCGGACAGAAAGGCATAATCAAAATAAGTGGCTGACAATCAGTGATAATTGTGGCCCTGACATCCCTCCCTGTTACAGACAGCAAGAGTATGGCCCCCCGGCGATCTGTCTCCGTATTCGCCGCCGCAGGTCAAGCATAAAAAAGCGGGGCTTGTAGAAAAAAGCCCCGCCCAAACCTCTTTTTCGGGATCGTTACGTTATTTCACTTCTTCAAAATCACCAATTTCCCAAGTTTTTTGCATGATCGGGGCGCCAACGCCAAAAAAGCGTACGATAATCTCAGTGACAACACCTTCTCGGGTGGGTATCCAGTTCGATTCTTTGCCTGCCGGAGCTTCAGGGGCCAGGTAAATATCCACTGTGCCGTCGCTATTTTTCACCAATTCAGGATTCAACGACGACCGGTTCGACCGGTTCAGATCACGGATTAGCCCATGCGTACTGCGGTCGTAGGCTGTTACTGACCAGTATTGCGATACGGGAACATTGGCAGGGACATGTAATTTATATGTTTTTGCCCCGTCGAGCCAGTTGCCGTTTTTGTCATGAGAAGTGAATACGTAAAGCTGGTGCTGCCCTGCGCCCACGCGCTTTCCGCTGCTGAATCCCCAATAGTAAGTAACCCCTCTGTCATCTACGGGATAACTGTTGGGGACCTGATAGCCTGTTCCCCACGATTTCAGAATCTCATCGCCCAAAGGCCAGACCCAGTGGGTGCCCTGATAATAAACAGGAATAGATTCGTACAGGCTGTCGATCCATGCATGAGCGTTGGTGACAGCTGCTTTCAACCGTGTTTCCATTGTCGTATCTGGGGCGAATGTTTTCCCTTTCTCGATACCGATAGTCCTCAGCATATCGATCATCACACGATCGCGTTCGAGCCACGGCTCGGTTTGCACGATGCGGTCGAGCGAACGGTAAAATTCCATGTCGTAAGGAATAACAGCATCGAACACCTGGTCGGTCACGTCCACAAAAACAGACTGCGAAGGATTGGCAGCCTCTGACAGCGGATACAGTTTGATGCGTTTGAGGTAGTCGACCGCCCGGGCCACGTCGGCCTCGCCGCTCGTGGCGGGGATGGAGCGCAGCAAGGCATATCCCTTGTAATTGTCCGAAGGCAGGGCGATGTATCCTGCGGGGATTTTCCCTGCATATCCCGGGGGCAGGATGAGATATTTCCCGCCTTTGCCCGCATCGGCTCCGGCAGGGCCCACGTCCTCCAGCGCTTTTTGCCAGCAATCCATGAGCGTGCCGACGATGGTCCCCTTGTCGGCAGGCGGGATCTCCAGCACCACCGGGCCTACGGTTTCCGTATTGAAGAATGGCAAAATGTAGATGGCATCGGTATTGGGGGTCAGTAACTGGTTTTTCCAATCAGACGGGCGCGACCAATGTACAAGTTGATTATCTTTGGCCCCGGCTTTCAGGAATGCCTGGTACATGCGGTCGTAATTCACGGCGGGCATACCCCAAATGACGGCTTCCATCGCACGGGCATGGAACACTTGCGCCTGCATGTTTGCGGCCGCATCCCGGCCGTCTGCCTGTCCGTGCTGCGGCTGGCCGCAGGAGGTAAATGCCGCGGCAGCGGCAAACAGGAGGAATGATATTTTTATATTCAATGTTTTCATATCTGTTTTATTTCACTTTTTCCAAATCATTCAACAACCGGGGCGGTGCCCGCCTCAATGCTTCCGGAGTTGCCCCGTAAAAGCAAATCTGAGCGGCCGCCTTCGTATCCCGCGGACGCCTCGGGAACAAGCATATGCATCCACCAAACCATCTGCATTTTCTCAGTGTTGGAGGATAAGTCTGCAAGAGATTGTCGTGTCTCGCACTGCAAATTTCATTCCATTCTCGAAACAGGCATTCACGGCCAGTCGCCGGATTGCGAAACAGCCCCAACAATGGGGAGAAGAAGGGTGTTTATGGATACAATAAACCCGCTGCGAATATCGTTATAATGTGATTTACTTACCTGCCCGTTTTTTACCGCCGGCTGGCTCAAATATAAAACGCCGCTACAGCCGAGAAGTCCCCCAAAAACGGCTTGTATCGAGACCACACGCGATGACAAAAAATCAAGACCAAATAAATAAAACCAACGAGAGAATGAATTGTATTGACGGATGTAGATTGTTGTATGCCGACGAGCATTTTTCGTGCAGCAACTACAGCGGAGGAGAGAACGGAGTGGTGGAAATCCTGGAGTACACCAAAGGAGAGGTGAAAGACCGCTTATTTAATGACACCGAGGTGGGATTTGTCATCAGAGGCAAAGTGCAAATCAGTGTAAACGGCATAAAAGACTATCCGATCGGCGCAGAGAGAATCATCATATCGCCCATGGGAACACGGTTCCGGGTGGAAGCCGTGGAGGACACGACTGTGTTGGTATTCCACATGAAATATACCATGCAACTTTGCGAATCGTTCAGGTACGACAGCCTTGTTTATGAACAGGTGCCGAATATGGACTGTGAGCTGAAGACGCTCGGTTTCAATCCGGCGATCCGCAATTTTATCCGCGATCTTACGGAGCGTTTTAACGACGGCCTGAGGTGCAGGCACTATCTGGAGAATAAATTATCGGAATTGTTCTTCCTGCTACGCGCATACTATACCAAGGAAGAGCTTGCCGCATTCTTTTGCAGGCTCATGACAAGCGACCTCGCGTTCAGGGATCTCATCATCCGGAACTATTCAAAAGTGAGATCAGTCAAAGAGCTGTCCGACCTGGCCCATTATTCCGAAGCCGGGTTTCACAAACATTTCAAGAAGGTATTCGGGGAATCGCCTTCCGACTGGCTCAACCGCGAAAAGGCCAATGCCGTCCGTCGCAAACTCACGCAAACCCAGACCCCCCTGAAAATTATAAGCGATGAGTTCGGGTTCTCCTCCGTATCGCATCTTAACAAATTTTGCAAGAAGCACTTCGGGGCGACTCCCCTGCAGATACGGAACGGAGCGAGATAACACCCGAAGTGTACCGAATTGTACAATAACGGTAGAAGAAAGTGGAAAATACGAGGCGGCTGTGCCCGTTATATTTGCGACACTAAAAAATCAGGGGGGCTTGCAGAAAAATGCCGGGCTACCCGCCAAACAAAAAACAACTGAAAAACCAAATGAAAACGCAAATAAAAACAGCAAAAATCCTGGTCAGTCTGGCCGCAGCATCCCTTGTCCTTGCGGGCTGCAGCAAAGAGACCGACCAACCCTCGGCCGCAGACAATGGCAAACCTACCTACGTACAGGTCAACGTATCCTACCCGAAGAGTCCTGTAACCCGTGCAGTCAACGACCCGACCGCAACGGCTTTCGAAGTCAAACTGAACACCGTGGATGTCTTTATCTTCGACGCCGCAAGCAATACGTTGGTAAAGCGCCAGAGGCTCTCGGCCGCTGATTTCGATGCCGTAGCTCCGGGAAGCGGCAACAACGACCTCTATTCCTCCGTTACCAAAGTAGCCACCACGACCGGACCCAAGAAAATCTATGTAGGCCTTAACCTGCCGGTATCGTTCCCGAACGTTTCTTCGGTCGGCGAGTTGAAGTCCGGCTGGACGACCGCTTTGAGCCAGCTCGTCACGGCCAGCGGCATCGCGATGTTCTCCGCCACCGAAACCGACAAAACGCTGGTAGAAACGACGGATCCTTCTTATACCGCCAACAACGTGTTCACAGTTCAGGTCGAACGTCTGGTCGCCAAAGTAGCCGTGGAGGACGGTGGAATCGTAAGCGCAGTGCCCGGCGGGGCGGTCTCGGATGTGGAATTCGCCGTCCATACTTCCAACAAACGGCTCTTCCCCGTGAAGAACGTAGCGGGCGGTATCGTCAAAGACCCGAACTGGGCGCTGGGAAGTTACGCGGCGGCTGATTTCGAGAACTTCAGCGACTATACTCCCATCGACGCGACCGGCACCTCAGGCACGAACGGCTCGGCAGCCAACCTGCTGACAGCCAAGTATATTCCCGAGAACACGAGCGAAGCTCACCTGCAAAAAGAAACCAGCTATGCATCGATCCGCGCCAAATTCGTCCCTGCGGAATTTTCCGACGAGACCGGAGCGTCTAAAGGGGCTAACGCAGGCCAATCCGCCAAGACCTTCTGGATCGTTTCTAATGCGGGCGGGGCACGCAAATTCTTCGATGTACAAACGGAAGCGGCAACTTACGCCGCAAACAACGGCGGAACAGTAAGCGCATCCTATACCGGCGGCTACTGCTACTACCAGGCATACCTCAATCCTAAAAACGGGTACAATGCCGTCCGCAACGACTTCTATCATGTCGTGATCACCAAAATCAACGGCCCCGGCAAGCCCGATCCCGATCCCAAAGATCCCGATCTGCCGGTCGAAACCCCTACCGACATCACCGTCAGCGTAGAGATCATCGCCTGGACCTACGCGGCCGACAACTACGAACTTAACTAATCCAACCAATAATTCATGCCGGGAATGTGCACAGGAATTTCCTAAGGATTCCCCAAGCGCTTCCCGGCATCATTAAGAACTCCCCCCTCGCATACGAGACAAAACATGAAAGCAGTTAAAATATCGAAAATACTGGGAACATTGATCCTGGGCCTGCTCTCTGCCGTTTCGTGCATCAAGGAGGACACCAGCAACTGCCCCCGGAACAGATACCGGTTGCAATTCCGGTTTTCGTGCGAAGACACGCGGATCGTACAAAACGGCGAACTCAGGGTGGCCGACGTCTATGTATTCGACCGCAACAGCCGCTTCGTGGCAGTCCAGCAGATCGTGGATCCCGTGGTCGGGAAAACCTACACCGCCGATTTCAGCCTCGCTGCCGGCGACTACAGCTTCGCGGTATGGGTCAATAAGACCGGTCCGTATTCGACCATTCCGGACTCCGGCGACTTCGGGATGGTATCCCTTGCAAAAAGAGACGCCGAGATATGCCTCGATGTACCCGAAGACCGTTACATACGTTCCATAATCCCTGAATTACTTTACGGATCGCTGGATTTTGAAACCGATCCGGACCAAGGCGAGCAACTCTTTACGATACCCTTGGAGGAAAACACCAACATCATAAATCTCACAGTCCGAGGACTGGCTAAAACCACACACGAATACAATTACAGCATTACCGACGATAATGGGAACTATTACTTCGACAACACGTTCGCTCCCTGCGGGGAGTTCCGGTATGCCACTACGACCCGCTTCGGTGATTCCGACGAGCTGACGAGTTCGCTGACCGTCTTGCGCCTGGCGGCGGACCGCCATCCGGAACTGACGTTCTCCGATTCGACCACCGGCAAAATGATATATCCCCGCGGCCCGGGGCAGACCGGCGACCTTATTTCAATGATATTGGCGGCGTATGCCGACGGCCCCCGAATAGACTTCGACAAAACGCACGTCTACGACATCGTGATCTCCTTCGATGCGCACATGGCGGTGTCCGTCAGCATCAACGGATGGGAACTGACACCCGACGAACAGGAACTATAACATACAGAAAGAATCATTACCCCCATGAAACGGATATTTAAATACACATTGTGCCTCCTGCTTCTGACGGCTTCGTCTTGTACCCGGGACAACATCCTGGTCTATCCCGGCGCTGTGCCCGACGGAACGATGGCCGACATGAAGTTCTCGCTGTTGCTGCCCTCCGCGGGCGGACAGCCCGCCACACGCGCTTTGACCGATTTCGATGAGCAGGAGCTTAAACGGCTCGACCTGCTGGCTTTCAGGGTCGACGGCACACAGGAGAAATTCGCATACCACTCTGCCCTCGCGGAATTCAGGTCCTATCAGGAGGAGGTCAGTTTCAGAGTCAGGGTACTCAAAGGCGGCAACGTAAGTTATCGTTTCGTACTGCTTTTCAACCTGAACGAAGCGCAGGGAAACGCGCTGGACGATATAACCCCGGGAACGCTGAAAGACAATATACTCAAAGGGATACAGGTAGAACAAGCAGGTTTGTGGCCTTCGGACGGTTCGAGACCATTCCCGATGTGGGGGCAGAGCGACCCTGTCATCATCGACGATGCAAGGATTGCGGCCGGGATCAGCGGGATAAAACTGGCCCGGATGATGGCCCGGATCGACGTGATCGTCTCCACTCCCGAAGCAAAAAACTCTTTCAAACTCCAGTCGGTATACCTCTACAATGCCAACCACAACGGAACGATCGCTCCTTTTGCGCAGAACTGGGATCCAGCCGGTAATGTGGCCACTGCCCCGAGCCTGCCTGCCGACCCGGAGAAAGACCTCGGCCCGCTCGTGTATACCCGGGCCTCGTCCACCCACGAAGAGTTCAAACAGATCATATACACCTTCGAATCGGCAGCCCGGCAGGGGCAACCGTTGAATACGCCCTGTATTGTGGTAGGCGGATTGTACGGGTCGGAAACGCAGACGTCTTATTACCGGATCGATTTCACGAAACCCGACCAGCAGACCTACCTCGACTTGTTGCGCAATCATTGCTACGTAGCCAATATCACCAAAGTCCTGGCACACGGCTATGATACCCCCGACGACGCCTTCAAAGGAACCGTCAGGATGATAGCCGCTGTCACTCCGTGGAACGAAGCTCCCCAGACGACCATTTTCGACCGGCAATATAAGCTGACCCTCAGCCGGGACAAAATAAGTGCGGGCAAAGAGGCATTCTCGGCCAGCATGAACCTGATGACAGACTATACCGGAGCGGACACGGGTCTGCCGGCCGGAATATTCATCGGCCCGGTCGTGTACACTTCGGGGGCGGGCGGATGGCTCACGGTTTCGAACAATACGGGCTCGGACGGCGCGCTGGTGCGGGACGTCCGGATAGCAGGCACCGGCAATACCACGGGGATCAACCGCTCGGCCCAGTTCACGGTCATAGCCGGGAACCTGCAATATATCTTCAAGATCAATCAAAGCAAAGACCCGTGGCTCTCTTACGGTTGGGCGTCGATCTACATCATGAACGGGGAGCAGGATCGCATAACGGCCAGTTCAGACTTCGACTGGACCGTGGAGATCAAAGCGGGAACCAATACCCAAGGAGGACTTGCCGAGCTACTGACAACTTCCGGGGGGCATACCCAGAATGAGCCCGTACGCTTCAACAAATTTGACGACTGGAACGACATGATGACCGGTAACCCCAGGAAGACAGCCGACACGGTAGTCCTGGTCTTCAAAGATGCCGCCGGCGTATGCCCCGATGTGAACGCCAGAATATGGTTTGCCTCGGGCGTTATCCAGGAATCTATATCAAACTGTTATATGCTGCCTGCGAATTCCGAGCCTATACTGATTCCGGTGGCCAGGGCCAACGAACGGTCGGTCACGGGAACGGCCTCGCTCGGCCGTCAGATCGGCTCGCGGGATGAGCTTGGCACCAGTTTCGTCTGGACCGACTCACCGTCCGGGCTCTCGCCCCAGGGTTCCGTCCAATCGGTGATCCCGGCAGGCGACGGCGATAGCGGCTACCTGCTGGTGCGTCCCGGCGGCAGCGATGGCAACGCGGTGGTGGCCGTAACCACAAACGGCATCATCCGCTGGAGCTGGCATATCTGGGTCACCGACTACCGCCCTACGGGGAACTGGCTTGACCGGAACCTGGGGGCGCTGAGCAATGCCCCCGGCGATCCCGGAACCAGCGGACTGCTCTACCAGTGGGGACGCAAAGACCCGTTCCCCGGTAAGAATAATGTATGGTACGACCGGACCGGAACACCCAACCAACCGGCCATTGTGCCGATGGACGGAATGTTCTATGACCCCGCCGCTGAAATCACCAATTCAGTAAGAAATCCCCTTGGTTTTTTCAAAGCCGGATATAATGCAAGGGGCAGTTCATGGGGAGGAAGTGCCACCCCGGTCAAAGAAATTTACGATCCTTGCCCCGACGGATATAAAGTTCCGGTCTATACGGTATGGTCATCGCTCAATACCAGCCTTTTCCCCTGGAACGGCAGCAACGGCCGCAACAATGCTTCGGTGGGCGGATTCTATCCGGTGACCGGCGCCCGCAACAACGGCGGGGTCTTGGTTCAGCCAGGCAACGGTTATTACTGGAGCGCCACGTCGGATGCCAGCGACGCATCTCCGCGATTCAACTTTACGCCGACCGGAGTAGGCTATAACACAGCCAGTTTCACCAGCCACTGCGATGCATATGCCATCAGGTGTGTGGCCGAATAACAGACAGAAATGAAAAGATACATCATAAAACTTTGCGCACTCCTCGGCATCGCTTTGGTGCAGAGCTGCACTAAGGACGAGTCCGAAACGGCCCCGGCTCCCGCCGCATTCCGTGAAGTGACCATGGTCGTGGAAATCCCCGGACTTCAGACGCCGAAAAGCCGCTCGATGGACGGTGCGAAAGAGAATTATGTGAATGAGGTCGATGTCCTTGTTTTCGATGTGAATGACTCGGATCCGTCCAATGTTGCAGAAACTTTCCGCGAGCATGTCAATGGAAACGTCGTAAGCAACTCCACCGCGGGTTCGTCGTATAAAGTGGAATTAAAAGCCCGGCTTACCGATGCCGCCAACAGCCGGGTGGTGATTGTGGCCAATGCCGCCGCCCAGGTGGCGGCGGCAGTTTCGGGTATCCCGGCCGGGACACCGAAAAAAACAGTGCTCGAACGGCTGAAATATGCCTCTGCCTCGTGGGCCGCAAGCGGTACGGGCGGAACCTTCCAGCCCATCCCGATGTACGGGGAAACGGGCAAGGTGAACATTACCTTCGGGGCTAAGTTCGAGGGCATACAACTCAAGCGCATGGCCGCCCGGATCGATGTGATCAATGCCGCGGGTACGTTCATGATGGAGAAAATATACCTCTGCAATTACAATACCATAGGCTATATCGCCCCAAAATGGCGGACGAACGACGGGCAGATCCTGACCTCGTCGGGTTATCCCGGGCCGAACCTTCCTGCCGATCCCGGCCTGCAACCCGGGGCAATAGTATTCACCCCTCCGGGCCAAAGTTTCACAGGAGAGATCTACACCCAGGAGTCCGCTGCGGCCAGCGACGCCGGGGAATCGGAACGCCGGGATGCCACTTGCCTTGTGATCGAAGGGCTGTATAACGGCATGAAGAATTTCTACCGTGTGGATTTCACCTGCGACGGAACGAACGGCCCGCTGAACCAATACATGCCCCTGCTGCGGAATTACAAATACGAGGTTACGATCGTTTCGGCCGGGGGCCCGGGATACGGCACGTTTGAAGGAGCGCTGGAGTCGTATACCGTCCCTTCGAACCTCAAGACACGTATCCTTTCGTACGACATGAGCGTAATAAAAGACATTGATTTCAACGGGCAAAACATGCTCGGGGTATCCCAGTCCTCTTTCCTTTTACCGGCAGCGGCCATTTCTTCTGCCACGGCCGCCAATAAATTGTCCGTGTATACCGATTATACGCAGGGCTGGGAAGTTTCAGGGATAGAAGGTGAAGGAGACGGCAACATGGCAGACTGGCTCACCCTCAGCGCCATGAGTGGCCCCGGCGGAACGATAACGGGCATTTACATATTCCTGGATGAAAATGCGGGCCCGGTACGGTCGGCATACATCCGCCTGAAATCCGGCAGGCTGACACATACTATCGTGGTGACTCAGCAGTAATGACAAGCCCGGGGTTCAACGTCTTGAATGACATGACCTCGCTTGATTTTTACCTCCCCCTGATCCAGTCCGGCGGGGTACCATAAGGGAAACACCCAAAGGGACACTCCGCCTTGCGGCGAAATGTCCCCCTGAAGATCCATGAAGTGCATTATTACGTTTGCACAGGCCGGATTGATACACAGATATGCTCCTTATGAGTGCTATATTTCGAAAAACACTAGAGGGCTATATAGAACTTCATGAACACAGGCCTGAGACTCGATGATGCAATCGACCCGGCGCCCGACCCCGCAGGCGCTGAAGGCGCCTGAGGCACGGGTCACGGATCACGGATCGCGCACCAGCCTGGGCTGCGCACGATAAACATTATTTCAGCGTACGCACAGCCCTGGCCTTGTAATTCGTATAGTGTTTATAATGATAAGTCCAGTATGAATGTGTTCCACCGCCGCCAGACGTAGTATTAACCCCTATGGCAAATTCGTAATAATTCCATCCATCCTGAGTCGCCGACCAATACCACTGGGAGCTACTCGGGAACTTATAAGAACTAAACAGATTATTGCCTCTGAGATACTTAAATACAGCATCCAATTCATTGAATGTAGGCAATCTCCAGTCGTCGAACCCGCCCAGCGTAAGGGCTGCGCAGCTCTTTTGTCTTTTGGGGTTCGCCTGCGGCCCTTCAGGCGGTGTCCAGAGAGGGGCATCATCCCTGCCCGGCACATTAGCGTATTCGTACCATTCGGCACCTGTCGGCTGATCCTTGGGATATATCATCAGGTCATATGTCAGCCCTGTTTGCGCCTTCTTGAGAATATAGGCGGATATACCGTTGATCACCACATCCACGGGAGCTAAAAGTCCTCCCGGATCGCTGAAACGTACCGTATGTAACGATGACTCCAACGGCCCATTGATGATGGTACCTCCGGCCAATTCGAATGTGACGGGCGAACCCGAGAGACTCTCTCCCCCGGATGTTGTGGTGAGCAGGAAGATGTCAGAGGGATCCGCCGATGCTTCGGAAGCCACCCAGGCAATGTTGGATTTAATGGTAAAAGCCTGCTCCAGCCCATTCATCTGGTAATACGGATAGGTCTCGGCGACCACGGCGTAATTGACTTGCGCGAGTTCCACGTCCTGATAGGCGGAGTTACCCTCTTCATCGGTAATGGTGAACCGCAGCGTACTTTTTTTCTCCAGGAACGGGTCGGCGGCAACCTCGGAACCGGAAAAAAGGCTGGGTTTGACATCCAGAACATATTCGCCGCCCGTGGCAGTGACGGAAGGCAGGGGGTTGGTGAAGATCAGGCCGTTATTCTGCACCGGAGTCACGGAAATCTCGCACGGCCGGTCGGCGGGTTCCCATGTGACCTTGCATTGCTCCGTGGGGATATTGTAATTGGGGAAATCAAGCCGTGCCTTATCCACGCTGATCGTCAATCCCGGTTTGTTGGTCTGGGTTACCGAAACAAGGTATTCGAGCCTTCCTGCGGTGATTTTGATGGTCCCGGTGCGCGTAGCATCAGTATTTTCGGTCACCGAAAATTCCAGCGGCCTGTCGGCTCCCGCGCCGCCCGTAACGGTTGCCATCGAGATGGATAGCCACGTCAGTCCGTCTGCGACAGTGGCCGCCCATCCGGTAGGAACGTCGGTTTTGACGGTGAGTTTGTTTACGGTTTTTGCTTCTTTGGGAACTTCGAACGAGCCGCGGTTCACGGCGAGCATGTATTGTCCGTCGAAGGTAATTTCGGTCATATTAGCGGCATTCCACGAAAGTACCCCAGCCTCGATGTTCACCGGAGCGGAACGGAATGCGATGTCGGGAGTTTCGTACCCGTTGCCGGATACGCTGGTGATATTAAAGACATATAGGTGGTTGCGCAGCACGTCGAGGAAGGTCTGTGCAGTGCCCTGTCCGTTCGAGAAATCGACCCGATAGTAGGTAGCGGGTCCGTCGTCCGTGAAATTGCCGTTGCCGTTGGCGTCGTATATGCCTCCCACCACCAGACAGGTGCGTTGAAGCAACCCTTTACCGGCATTATGGGACAAGGAGGTGTGGTTTTCCGATTCGAAGATATAGATCTCCCTTTCGCATTTGTTTGCCGAGACGTCGATGGCCGTCCCGTCGTAAACGAGCGGCCCCTCGATCAGCGTAGAGGAGGCGGGAACCGTGGGAGCGGAGGCTTTCGGGCTGTTGGGGTCGGACGTATCCCACGACCCGGGCAGGGGAACCAGGCTGCCCTGCGTGTTGTAGTTATAGACGCGTACGTCGGCAAGCCTGAAGTTGGCCGCGGCCGTTCCCGTGACGGAAACGTCCACCCTGGCCAGCATACGGATCAGTTTCACCGCATCGCTACCCGTCAGGCTGGTATTGTCGTCCACCTTGATATCGCCCACATCGCCCCACATGGGAATCGGGCGCGAGCCGTCTGCGGGCCACTTGCCGCTCACCGATGCGGCGAGGGACTCCAAAGCCTGCGCCTTGTTTTTACCGATCAACGCCGAAGCCGCGAGCAGGTTGCGCGCGTTGGCCACCATCACCAGGTCGAAGTCGCCCTGCCTCAGGTTTACGGTAAAAGTCTTGCGGCGCGCGTCGCCCCCATCGGTCGTTATATCCGATCCGTTGCATCCGGCCGAATAGATGTATGTTCCCCCGTTAGGCTCGAAAGCAAGGATGTCTATCGTCTGGATATTGTTCTCATCCGCGACGGAAAGCGCCTTGAAAGCGGGTGCGGTCTGGCCCGGGAGCCGGAGCGAGAACGTCACCAGGGTTTCCCCGTCCAGACCGCCGTAAGGGGTGTCCTTGATGCACGAGGTGAATGCGGCAAGCGATATTCCGGCGGCAACCAGCATCGCCATGTATTTACTTCTGATCAATTTCATAAACTATTTTTATTGTTAAAATTCTTTTTCGGAAGGGACACTGCCCCAGGGTGACATGGTAACCGTTACGGTGACTGTCGCTGTAAAATCTATAACGACTTCCGTATGTTTTCCCTCGTGCACGGTGATCGGGCCGTCCACCGTCGAGCCGACCGTATAGACCAGCGTACCCGCATGAAAGATGGAAACATTCATCTGCTGTGTATTGGGAATGGTGTTGAACGGCGCCACCACATAAATTTCGCGGCCTGCCGAGGTTTTGAATGCCCCCGCCGGAGCGTAACTCGCCTGCCCGCCGCAGGGATTTCCGTCGAAACCAAAAGCATTGCATGTTTCACCTGCGACGACTCGGTACTCATTGTCGTTGAATCCGGCATATTGTTTAAGTCCCCTGACCGTGACCGACATGCTTCCGACCTTACGGCGGATGGGGATCTCGTACTCGCCCGTGAGATTATTATCGTAGGCGGGGATGGCGAGTTGCCCGTAAAACAGGTCGTCAGGCGACAGATAAAGCGATGCGGCGCGGGTATCGGGCTTTAGCTGTTCTGTCGCGGCGCTTTTCGAATCGCCGGGCGAGAGCACGGGTAGTTGTTCATGCCCGCCTTTGAGGTTACCCCAGGCAACGATGTCTACCCCACCGGCAGACACGTCGAGCAGGACCTCGGCACCCACAGAGGTTTCTATTTCGCGCAGGAAACCACCGGTATCGTCGAACAGGTACAAAATCACATCCTGCACCGCCGCGCCCGCATCGCCTCCGTCCGGGTCGTAGGCCTTTACCGTCAGGCTATATTGTTGCCCGCAGCCGGTCGTATCATCCTTTATGCATCCGGCGAACAGGGCCGCTCCCAGCAGGAGAGGTAACAGGCGGCCCAATCCGCGCGTAACAAGTATTCTCATATTGTTTTGTATTTATCCGGATACCTCCGGATGCTTAGTGCCCGGGAAGGCGGTCAGGCCCGCCCGGGCTTTTTCTCGTTTGTGTTCGGGCGTTATACCCGGGTGTTTAAAATTCTTTGTTGATGACCACGGGATCCCATGTGGCCACGGTGATGTCCACCGTCAGGTTGGCTTTCACGATGGGGTTGGTAGGATCGGGAGTACCGGGGTTCGTGCCAGAATTGGGATCGGCATCGCCCGTCAGGGTGAGGGTCACATTGTAGCTCTTACCGCGCTCGATCACATAGCCGGCATCAGCCGTAGTGAAGTGGATGGGGAAGTAGCGGGTCTGGCTGCCATAGGTGGCTTTCAGCGACAGGATCGTCGGCAGGGCCGTGGCGTCGTTCTCGAACACATAGAAGTGGTTGCCCGAAGTGGCATTGTACGCATTGGTCAGGAAGCCTTTCACGTCATAAGCGGCGGGCTTGTTATTAAACGTGGTCATATCCTCGCCCGCGTAGTAGACATAGGTCGAGGGGATGAGCGAAGCACCGAAGAATTTGGTCTGGCCACCCGCGTTGTAAACCATGATGTCGGTCACGGTCAGAGCGCCGGTTACGTTTTGGTTGGTCATGTTGTTCACCACGGTCACGTTGAGACGGGCCGGAACGAACGACAGGGGAACGCTGACCGTAGCCTCGTACTTGTCGCTGGCATTGAGCGTGAAATTGGCGGCGGAAAGCGGGATGTTACCCGAAGCCCAGATGTCACCGCCCGAGGCGCTGGTCTGGGAACAGGCTCCGGCATTGTCCAGGTTACCGAGTTTGGCCATCAGGGTGGGTTTGTCGGTGATGCCTGTCGCCAAAAGATCGTTGGCATTGGCCACTACATATATCTCCGTAGCGGCAGTGGTTACGTTGTCGTCGGTCACGGCGGCACCACTGGTAGAGGTCAGTGTGGCCTGGAGTTTGTTGCCCTGAAAAACGAATGCCTTGAATTCATTCACTTTGTTGTCCGCATCACCCGTTACCGTGCCTGCGGCGCGGGTCTTGGGCGATACGCCGATGGTCAGTTGGGCCTTTTCTCCTTCGGGGCGCTCTCCGGGTTCTTTATTACACGAAGCGAGCAAGGTTGTTGCGGCCAGGGCCGCGGCAAAGAATTTTGTGATTTTCATGGTGTTAGATTTAGTTTAACAATTTGTTATTTAGTTTATGTTGTGTAGGTTCATTGTTGCGCTTTGATGACCTCGGCAGCGTTCCGTACGGCTTTCGGACACCCGTTTACCTGGGCGAGTTCTGATTTCGCGTTGTCCCACTGCCCCAGCAGGCCATAATAAATGCCCATGTTATTGTGATAAGCGTCCGTTTGTCCCCGGGGAGAAACTTTCGAGAGAAAGCCTAAGGCCGAGGCGGGGTCTTTACGTTCCAGGGCACACGCGGCAGCATTCAGGTTGGCGATGTCGCTCTGCGGAAAGATGCGGGCGGCCACTTCGAAGGTTTCGCTGAAACCCGCCGAGCCTGCCGGATAACTCCGGGCTATCAGGAACATCTCGTTCAGTGAGAGCAGGTAAGGATTGACTTTCATCACCTCTTTACCTTTTTCGATGGTGAACGGAAGCACGGTATAGTCCAGGCGATACTCGCAACGGCGGAGCAATGGGAACATCTCGGCCTTCATCCGGCGGTACGGAACGCCTCCGGACAATTCCATAAGCATCTTTTCACGCCCGTCGAAAATATCCGTACCGCGGATGATCTCCAGTATCCCGTATTTCTCCGCCATGCCCGAGCGGGCAACCAGCGTGTCAAGCATGGCCCAGTCTTCACCCACTCCTTTCGAGGAGAAAAGCGGTGCGGGGAGACCCGCGACGGCCATGACCTGTTTTTTGAGAGCCGCGGCACGTTTCTCCGATACGGCCATATTGGTCGCGTAAGTTCCCTCGGGGGATGCGTAACCGGTGATGGTGATTCCCGTGATGGTCGCGTCGGGGTTCTGGTGGATGCTGCGCAGGGTCGTATAGATTTTCTCCAATTCCGCGGAGTTGTTCCCGAACAAGGGGTCAATAACCGATTTCCCTGCCGCATAGTCTATGTAGGCGCTACCGGATTCGTTGCGCCTCTTGATCGGCTCGGCTTCGGGCGTTATGTAGCTTACCTCGAACCGAGGAACGTAAGGCGCAGGGGGGGCGGGTTTAGGCTGAACAGGAATATAGACCGGAACAGGCTGCGGGGCGGGTTTCTTTTTGCCACCGATATTGAATATGAGGGTAACCCCGGCTTTCGTGGGGCCGAAATAGTTCTTTGTCTCGCTGGCGATCTTGCGGCCGCAGTTGTAGCAGGGATATTTATCGTAAGAGAGATAAGCGTAGCCCACACCCACTGTGGCCTCCATCGCCCAGCGATGCGAGAAGTTCCAGCGATAACCATAGGACACGCCCGCTCCGGCCAGCCACCCTTCAAAGCGGTGCTGCGCCATGTACTCCGAAAAAGGCGGTGAGGGCAGCGCACTTACATTATATAGTGCGTAATGCCCGTGCAGCCCGAAAAAAGAGCCTCGGAAGGTTTCGCGCATCCACCACCGCACTTCGGGCTGCACCAGGAAGTGCTTCCATTTGCGGTTATCGCTGAACGTCCAGCCATTATAATTCAATGGTACGTCGAGCGACACCCGGTTTGAGAGCCGAAACTCGGCTCCCAGGTTGATTGTCGCCGTAGCGTCGTAAAGAAGGTTGGTTTTGATACCAGAAGCAGGAAGGGCTCCTGGCTTGTTCTGGGCCGTTGCACTACCTAAGAACAGGCAGACGGCAGAGAAAGTCGTGATTAAATAGGATCTCATTTACAGCGTATTCGTTCGGATCGAGGATGGCTTTATGGTATAGAACACAAGTAAAGTGTCCTATCAATAAAGCGGCAACGAACCGATCGGTGCTGCAAATTTGCTGCCATTATCCGGAGCATAATTGCGAATCACGTCCGGATTTTTTATAATTTCACCCTTTTATGGGCTGTTTTCTAATTCGTCCGGGAGGATTTCCGAGATTGGCACGGCAGAACTCGCTGAATTGCGACGGCGACTTAAAGCCGTACTCTTCGGATATTTGCTTGAAATTCTTTTCTCCCGTGCAGATTTCTTTATAGACCGCCCTTGCTTTCTGTTCCTTCATCCAGGCATAAACCGGTTGTCCGAACACGGCTTTGAATTTCTTCGAGAATCCCGAATAGGTCAGGTTGAGCGCTTCGGCCAACTCATAGGCCGTGTTATAATACAAGTAATTGTTACGTACGACCTCCACGAAGCCCGTGTCGATGCTCAATATCTTATGAAAAAAGTTCCTGAGCTGTTCTTTCGTATAGTATAACCTGAGCAACACGAAAAACTCCTTAACCTTTATATCCAGGTAATAGCGGCACCTGAAGTTGCCGTCAATAAACGGTTCGAGGCTCGCTATGTATTGGCCGATGGCGTGATTGGCTTCGAGCATACAGATGTCGTGTTCCTGGCGCCGGGGCCTCGCATCGATAAAAAGCTGCTCGATCCCATAGCTTTCACAAAGCCTCACATGGTCGTACATGCGCAGCAAAAGCACTTCAGAGTCGGTTTCTCCGCTGTATACAACCCGTGCACCGAGAGGGATAAATATGAAATGCCCTTCGGTAGTCTGTGTTTCCGGATAGTCACGGAAAGAAAAACTCACCCTCCCTTTGAGCAGGAAGACGATGGTATTGTAGCGGGCCACGGTTTCATGCCGGTGGCCTTTTTTCGTGCGCCACAGGTCGATCATCGCGTGGTCTGAGTTGTCGTAATTGAGGCAATGAGTGTGTTCCGTTATATTGTAGAACTCCATACTGTTTTAGTACTTATATTGCAAATGGTTGAAATGAAGGGAGTATTAGAAAGACAACAACCTATTCCGTTCCGGCCGGTTTTATGGCGGTCCGAAGCCTGTCGTACCGTTTATTCCGACCGGATCGTCTTTGAGGAATACGTTACAAGTCAAAATATTTATTTAACAAGTTATGTCGTAAATCGTTCGGGATAATGCGTTTGAGTTTCTCGCCGGCGTTTATTACACTTATACTAAGTGTCCGAACCGCGGGAGAGGCTCTCTGAAACGTTACAAAGCTATATATTTTTCCTTATTCCGGTAAAGTTTCCGCCCGGGCTGTTCCGCCTTTTACCCCCTATAACCATTTTGCTGATGGCGCCGGAAACGGAAGGTTGCACGACGCCAGGCAGGAATAGATTACCTTCTCCGAGGCGTACCCAAACCCTTTGCTGATCCCCCGGAGGGGATGCTTCTGTTTCTTCCCGATGGTCGCGCCCACTTTGGACAAGGCCCTGAATACAAATGACATTAAAATATCACAACTGTGTAACTGAATGTACCTGGCCAAAATAAAAAAGAGACCATATGGCAGATTCCTTTCTTTTAACAAAAGAATAACAGGTCTATCGTTTGGATTCACCGGGCGTACGAAAGAGACGACACGCACAGCCCGCCGAATATTCGACCCATTCGTCTCTGCCGAGGTAAACACGTTCGGCCAAGGCGCCGTGGGCGGCGGCATTTTTATCAACAACTTCGGCCTGCAGGCAAAATACATATACGACTTCCGCTACAGCAAATCAGCGATCGGGGTAGGAATACAAATCAAATTCTAAAAAACTAACCATACCAAAAAGAACAGGGGGCTATCGAAGCCCCCTGTTTCTTTGTAATTACCAAATAGGGCCCGGGCCCTCTGGTTCAAAAAGATCATCCTAGTAGTACTCAGAGTTTTCTTCGACGGCGACATGCTTTGTCCACCAATTGGAATAGACCCTGGCCCCATTCTCAATTTTGTACATTCTCGCCTTTATGGTATAGGTACCCGGGCCGCCGAACTGTGCCATAGCACGGGCTTTATTTTGGAAATCCGGGCTTATGTTCGACGACCAACTTCCGTAGGGATCGGTCATCTCCCACTCGACCTCGACCCCACTGGGAATCTCGGCAGGACACATTTCTTGATCTCCCAAATCGAAAGCATGCATACTGCGCGATTTTGCCGCAGATACGCCTATGATCCCCATTATCTCCGGGAATGCAGGCGCCAAGGGTTGGACAAGAGCCTTACATTTGTAAGTGACGGTATAACCGGCAGGCCCCCCTGGATCTGGATTGGGAAATTGATTCCTAAAAAATACGTCTGCGTATACATATTTCACGCCGGTTGTAGTGGATACAAAAGTTCCGCTATTGGTAGTCGAGGAAATCAATGTGACACTCGGGTCATTGCTATACCAGCGCGAAACATACCCCGTAGACCCAAGAGGTACAGACCCCGGAATAGTGAAAGTAAACGGCAGGGTTGCCGAAGGATGGGAAGGAGAACTTACATAAGGGGTACTAACATCCGAATTACGACTCAATGTAGGATATGTCTCGGTTGAAAGTTTATGTTCCACGATTACTGACACCGAAACATCCCCCTCTTTCGCAAACTTAATTTTCAGCAAAGTGCTGCCCTGCCCAGACACAATAGTGGGACTTGCCGTGCCGCTAACCGACCATGTGATTGTGAAATCATTGAGGTTCTTCCCTTCGAGGCCCTTAAGTTCATAAATGACCTGATCATCAAAATAGATAGCCTGAGGGGCGGTAAGGCTCAAACTCAATTGCGGGGGGCGAACACGCGAATAAACCCGCTTGGAATTTTCAGGCTTAAAGTATGTACCTCCGTTATACTTATACTTCAAGGCCGCTGTGGCAGACAACATACCGGCTTTAGTTGACTTCACTTTCAACAAAGTAGTTCCTTGCCCCGATACGATTGAGGGATTAGACACGCCGCTGACCGTCCAGGTAATCTCAAAATAATTGAGATTCAACGCTCCTAAATCTTTAAGCTCAATAGTAACTACTTCGCCAAAAAATAGGCTATCGGCGGGAAACTGGACCCTTGGATTCGCATTAAATGTAGGATACGCACGTTTAATTCCATCTGTGTCGAATCCCGAAAAAACGGCAAACTCTTTCCAAGCCCCATGAGTTCCATCAGGTAACATAACAGAAATATCATCACGCTCCGAACTAAGATGAACAGTCCCTGAAGGATAATTACTCCAATCCGATTGGGGCTTAACGTGTTCAAAACCCAATATATGCCCAAGAGCATGCATAAAAACACGTTGGGCCTGAGAAAAAGTAGTAGGCATAGCTGTACTAGTTGTGTTTAGCTTAATGTTTTTGCCATACATACCCTTAGATGGTCTGTCACACGAGGCTTGGGTAGTTCCGCCGATGGTTTGTTTTGACACTTTGACGGCGTTTGGAGTTCCTGCTCCGACCATACGGAATTCTATAGTACAGTCTGGTATACCGTTCCATGCTTCCATGGCATATCTTAAAGCAGACTCCGCCGAAAAACCGTCTATTTGTAAATTGTATAATTCATAGGGATCAACATTAATGACGTGATTCTCGGGATACACCAAGCCATTGCTTGTCAGATAGTTCATTTTGGTGGCGGGCTCGGATGCCATCTCTTCCAATTGTTCTTTGCTGAACAGAATTTCATCTTCTACCAGATAAAATTCCTCGTCGTACTCGTGCATGCCTACCGTGTCATACCCCAACGCGTAGATGACCCGCTGGTATTTTTGCATTTCAGTTTCCTGAGCGGCCTGAGGTTCTGGCACATCCAAATCACTCTTGGTACAGCCTAGGAATAGCGATGAGGATAAAAGCATGGCGGGTAATGAAGCCATAGCCCAATGGGTAAATCGTTTCTTCATAACACTTGAAAATTTAGATTATTGCCTACTCTTAAGTTTTTCAGCAACCACTATAGCGCATAAAGATAATTAAATTATTTACATATATAAGTCAGATAATATTTTTTTATTGAGATAATCAATCACTTTCCGGTTCTCCTCGTCGATCTTTTTTCGTCAAAGCGGGTAGTGACGATGTTCAATTATTCTCTCCCGAGAAGAACGGATGCTTGGCCAGCAGTTCGGCGTTCTCTTCCTGGGAGATGCGGATGTATTTCATGAATTCGCCCTCTTTCTTGTGGCCCGTGATCTTCATGATCGAGATGACCGGCACGCCCGCCTTGAAGGCGTTCGTGGCGAACGAGCGGCGCGCGGTATGCGTGCCCACCAGGCGCCACTTCTCGTAGCGCTCTGATTTCAGCCGGCCATTCTCCTCTTCCCGCACCTCGACCACGTCGCCGATCCCGGCGTAACGGCAGATATCCTTGATGTAGAGGCGCGTTTTGGCCTCGCTCAGCGAGCGGCTCATGTCGAAGCCGCCGTCGATGATCTCGCGCACCACCGGGTGCACCGGGATCACCACCTTCTGCCCCGTCTTCTGGGTGATCATCGTGATCATGCCGTCCCGGATATTGCTCCAATCCACGCGGTTGAAGTCCGACATCCGCAGGCCCGTGAAGGCCCCGATCAGGAAGCGGTTCTTGACGATGGTGTAGGATTGGATGACCGACTCGCGCGCCGCGCCGTCCGCCCGCGGGTAGAAGCGGTTGGCGAAGGCGTCGTCGATGGGCGTGGCGTGGATCCGGTAGAGTTCCTCGGTGGTGAGGTAGACCGTGTCGACCTCGCGCGTGGTGGCCCGGAAGTCGGAATGCTTATACTGCTCGTTGGTGTGGATTTTGTCGATGATCTCGGCTTCGCGCATCACCTGTTTGATCACCTTGACCACCGTGCCGAAGTAGTTGGCCGAGTGGTTCAGGCGGTTCATGTATTCCTGGAAGCGGCGGTAGAACGAGATGTCCACTTCGCCGAACTTGAACCGCTGGCCTTCCGAAGCCTCGAACTCTTTGAGTTTGGCCAGCACCACCCCGAAGCGCACGATCCGGGTGTGGGATTTGCTCGTGCGGAAGCGCGGAATGAAAACCTCTTCGAGGTACTCGCTCAGGTATTCGGTAGTAGCCCCGGCGGTTTCGTAGGCACGCCCCTCCTTCTCGCACTCGGCGAGCTTCCAGAACCCCGCATTGTCCGCGGGCGCGGCTTTGCCTGTGCGAATGTTCTCAACGAGACGATCTAACGCCTTACGCCACTGCTCGACCTCGAAGTTTACGGCGGCGCCCTCGCGGTAGCGCTGGCTGACGCTGGCGCGCTGGGCCTTGACGTCCCAGTATTTGGGCACGACCCGGATACCCAGGCCTTTCTTGTACCGCGCGCCGTTCAACAGTACGATGGCGAAGAAGGTACTCTGTTCGGCCTTGGGGTTGGCCACGAAAAAACGGACGGAGGTCATGGGCACGATTTTAGGAATTCCTAAAGCAAATATAGGAATGATTTTAGGAATTCAATCGTCACCTAAAACGCCTTTTTCTCACTTCATTTGGGAATTTTGGGATTTCGCCCGGCTCAGAAACAGCACTGATAACCAGCCGCTTAAAAGAAAAAGGCGCTATTACTAGCGCCTTTTGTGTGATCCCGCTGGGGCTCGAACCCAGGACCCCAACATTAAAAGTGTTGTGCTCTACCTGCTGAGCTACGGAATCATTACTTTTTGCCTGCAGTACGATATTATAATCTACTTGGGCTCCGGGCGGCAAAGTGCTTCAGCACCCTGCTGAACTACGGAATGAGGCCTTTGAAGCGGAGAGAAGTGGTCCCTCTGGGGCTCGAACCCAGGACCCCAACATTAAGAGTGTCGTGCTCTACCAGCTGAGCTAAAGGACCTGATAGTACCGCCTTTTTTGGCTGTGCAAAGGTAGACATTTTTTCGAACCTTGCAAAATAATTCCCCATCTAATCAAAATTCACCCCTCCGGGCTCTGAAAAAGTATGTGCGGAACACATACGGAAAGCCCTCTTTCCGATACGTATTCAATAGCAACTGGAAACGATGCAGGCCGGACGTTCATAAAGCATGAAAACTAGCCCGAGAGCCTCCCTCCGGGAAGAAGATACCGCCGTATATCTCCGAGATCATCTTTCCCGAGACGTTTTTGAGAAATCGTACGCAAATTCCGAAACCTCGCGGCGGACGCGGGGAGCGAGTTCCCGCTCTTTCAGAGCAGGCGGGAGTTTGTCAGCCGAATCGGGGTACCCCAGCACCATCATCGCTACCGGCTCTTCATCGGGGCCGAGTCCCAATACCCCGGCACATCTCGAAACGTCGAAACCCGCCATCTGATGAAGTTGAAGTCCCATCGAGGTGGCCTGCAGGGCCAGCGAAACGCTGGCCGCCCCCACGTCATGCATCCAGTGGCGGTTCGGTTTGTCGTTATAATGGAAATTATGCCGCCCTACCGAAACCATGATCACCGGGGCGAATGGCGCCCACAACTGGTTACCCGGGGTCAGACAGCCGCACAGGAGCGCATGGGCTTCGGGAGCCGATGTGCGGTGCGCATAGTAATACGACCATTCCTGTTCGTTATTCGACGAAGGGGCCCAGCGGGCCGCTTCGAACAACAGGGCGAGTTGTTCGGAAGTGACATCGAAATCTTTGAAAGAGCGGGGGCTCCAGCGTTCCTGAATGGCTTTCAACAGTTTCATAACGATTGTTTTTTGCGGGTATATTGCTTAGATTTGTAAGTGCTGCAAGATCCTTGCCACACTTAACCACACGAAACCATGGTAGAAAACGAAACCTCCGTACGCAAAGAACTCATCCGCCAGGTTGCACTCCGAATCATGGCCGCCGCCCGCACGGCGCCGAAAGCCTGCGGTCGCGACAACCTCACGATAGCCATGATCACCGCCCCCGAAGCGATCGAACGGCTGGCCGCCGATATGGACCGGGTATCCGAAACCGAAGAAGGGCGCAACTTCTTTGCCCGTGACGCCGGGAATATCCGTGCGTCGGATGCCGTGGTGTTCATCGGCACGGGTATATCCGTGCTGAACCTGAACTGCGGCCTGTGCGGCTGGGCGCTTTGCGAAAAAAAACCGTCCAACGCTCCCTGCGCCTTCAACATGCACGACCTGGGGCTGGCCGTAGGGTCGGCCGTTTCGGTGGCCGCCGACATGCGGATCGACAGCCGGGTGATGTTTTCTGCCGGCACTTCGGCCATGAACACCGGCATGATGGCCGGATGCCACTCTGTGATGGCGATTCCGCTCAGCGTATCGGGCAAGAGTCCCTATTTCGACCGTAAACCGAAGGAAGCAAGCTGCGCAAGGTAGCTTCAGGCCGAGCATAGCCCCGAATGGAATAATGAAACTGCAAGAACGATACGATAATGTGCTGGCCTGGTTCGAGGCCAATGTCCCGGCCCCCGAAAGCGAGCTGCACTGGGACACGCCGTTCCACCTGCTAGTGGCGGTGATCCTGTCGGCGCAGTGTACCGACAAACGCGTCAATATGGTGACCCCGCCCCTGCTGGCGGCCTACCCCACTCCGCAAGCCATGGCCAAGGCCGAACCCGAAGACATATTCGAATACATCCGTTCGGTTTCGTACCCGAATTCCAAGGCGCAACATTTGGTGGGTATGGCGCGCGGCATCGTCGAAAAGTTCGGGGGGCAGGTGCCTCAGACGCTCGACGAACTGATGGAACTGCCGGGCGTGGGCCGCAAAACGGCCAGCGTGATACTGATCGTAGCCTTCGACAAGCCCGCCATGCCTGTGGATACACACGTGTTCCGTGTGGCCGAGCGCATCGGGCTGACCACCGGATCGAAAAACCCGCTCGAAACCGAACGTCAGTTGGTCAAGCATATTCCCCGCACGATACTGGGCAATGCCCATCACTACCTGATCCTGCATGGGCGTTACGTCTGCACGGCACGTAAGCCGCACTGCCCGGAATGCGGCCTCCACCCCTGGTGCCGCTACTACGCCCAGAACAAATAGCCTTTGTAATAATGTCAACCCGAGCGTAATCGGGGAATGTCGAGGAATGACCGGCTTTCAACCGAGACCTTTCGCCCCACTCAGGATGATGTTTCAAAAACAAAAAGGAAAACGTCTCTGACGCCCCGGCTACGGTTGGGATGACATATTTTGTTCGTCATTGCGAGGTATTCGTTTGGGAAGGCCGAAGCCCCCCCGTCGTAATAGTTCCCTCGGCGAACTATATAATGCTTATCCGCAATAATACCCCTTCGGTCCACCGTCGGCAGTGGGCGTAAACGAGCCCTAGGGCGAGTGTGACAGCCTGCCGCACGGGGTGGCGGCGGATTGCCGGGATCGCTTACGCGACCCGGGTAAATACACAAACCACCCTCGAAAACAAAGGTTGAAATGCAGGGGGGGGTATTATTATAAATTGCCCCGCAATGACGGAAAAAACGAAGCCCGCACAAGATTGCTCTTGTGCGGGCCCTTTTATTTGCGCCACTGCGAAAAACATATCCCGCAGCTACGCCCGGAACAAGCTCAGCAAGGGGTATTTACAGCACGCCTATCTCTTTCAGCACGTCGTTCGTCGAACGCACGGCCTCGGCACTTTTGGCGAAGGCTGCTTTCTCGTCGGCAGTGAGGGCGATTTCGAGCACTTTTTCGGCCCCGTTTCGGCCAATCACCGTGGGTACACCGATGCAGATGTCTTTCTGCCCGTATTCGCCTTCGAGCAGCACGCACGAGGGAACCACTTTCTTCTGGTCGCGCACGATCGACTCCACAACCATGGCGGCCGCGGCACCGGGAGCATACCAGGCCGAAGTGCCGAGCAATTTGGTGAGCGTGGCGCCGCCGACCATCGTGTCGGCCGCCACTTTGTCGAGCTCCTCTTTCGAGAGCAGTTCGCCGGCGGGAATGCCCTTGCACACGGCCTTGCTGGTGAGCGGGATCATGGTGGTATCGCCGTGGCCACCGATCACCATGCCTTCGATGTCGTTCGAGTTGGCACCCAGGGCCTGGCTGAGGTAGTATTTGAAGCGCGAGCTGTCGAGCGCGCCGCCCATGCCGAACACTTGGTTCTTGGGCAATTTCGAGGCTTTGAGGGCCAGGTAGGTCATCGTGTCCATGGGGTTCGAAACGATGAGGATAATGGCCTTGGGCGAGTATTTGAGGATATTCTCGACCACCGTTTTCACGATACCGGCGTTGGTGCCGATCAATTCTTCGCGGGTCATGCCCGGTTTGCGTGGGATGCCCGAGGTCACGACCACTACTTCGGAGCCTGCGGTCGCGGCGTAGTCGTTGGTCACGCCGGTGCATTTGGTATCGAAGTCCATCAGGGTGGTGGTCTGGAGCATGTCCATGATCTTGCCTTCTGAAACGCCTTCTTTGATGTCGAGCAGGACGAGCTCGCTGCACACCTCGCGGGTGGCGAGCACGTTGGCGCACGTAGCACCTACGTTGCCTGCGCCTATTACGGTTACTTTTGCCATGGTTGTATTTGGTATTGTTGTTTTGTGCGGATTAAAAAAGAGGCGCCGCCTCGGGGGTGGAGCCTCTCGTTGGGAGTGAGCGCTTAGCCTATGTGCCGGGCGTATTGTTCGGCGGTCAGGAGCGTGTCGAGTTCGGCGGGGTTGGTCATTTTGATCTTGATCATCCAGCCTTCGCCATAGGGGTCTTTGTTGACGTTTTCGGGAGTACCTTCGAGCGCGGCGTTGAATTCGAGCACTTCGCCGCCCACGGGAATGAAAGCATCCGATACGGTCTTCACGGCTTCGATGGTGCCGAACACTTCGTCTTTAGCGAGGGTTTCGCCTTCGGTGGTGACGTCAACGAAGACGATCTCTCCGAGTTGCCCCTGGGCAAAATCGGTAATGCCGATGTAAGCGAACTCACCTTCGACGCGGATCCATTCGTGATCCTTTGAATACTTGAGGTTTGCGGGAATATTCATAGCGTTTATGTTAGGTTTTTGCTTCAGTTCTAAGAAAGTTCAAAGGTATCCAATGATTTCCGGTTTTCCAACAGTTCAGTGTTAATTTATTAACAATTCTTACACGGCCATCAACCGGCGCAGCTTCTTTCGGAAAAGTCTTATGTACAGGATGGCCAGCACGGCAATGGCAGCCACGAATCCCACCCATAGTCCGGCCGGACCCATTTCCAGCGGGAAAGCACAGAGCCACCCCAACGGTACGGCAATGAAACCATAGGCCAGCAGCGAATAGACCATCGGGCGGTTCACTTCGGTGAGTCCGCGCAGGGCGCCCAGCACCACGGCTTGGATACCGTCGACGAGCATCAGCCCGGCGATGAAGTACAGCAGGTAGGCGGCAATGCCGACCACCGCCGCATCGCCCGAGAAGAGCCCGGCCAGCGGATAGGCGAAGATCACCACGGCAACGGCGCCCACGACTTCGAACAGGATGGTGATGTTGAGCGACACGCGGGTCACGGTTTTCATATGCGCGTAGAGCCTGAGCCCGAAGTCCTGCGACACGCGGATCGTAGTGGCCGATGCCACGCCGATCACAATCATGAAACTGAACGAGGGGATGTTGATGGCGATCTGCTGTGCCGCCTGTGCCTCGGCGCCGAACAGCCCGGTCACCACGACCATGATGCTGAACGTGCCCATCTCGATGAGCATCTGTCCGGCAATGGGCACGCCGATGTTGAACAGGCGGCGCAGGTAGATGGCCCCGGTCTTCACCCGCCGAAACAGCGCAACGTAACGGCTGTATGATTCGTGTGTCAGGAACAGGCGCAGGTACATCAGCACCATCACCATACGGGCCACAAAAGTCGCGGCTCCGGCCCCCACGGCACCCATGGCGGGCACGAACCACCACCCGTAGATGAACCAGAAGTTCAGCGCGATGTTCAGCAGGTTTCCTGCAAGGGTGATATTCATCGTGTGGCGCGTATTACCCAACCCTTCGAGCATCTGGCGTCCGTTGGCGGCCATCATCAGCGGAATCACCGAGGCGATCTGGAAATACATATACCCCCGGGCGATCGGCAACACTTCGGGATCCTGCCCGAGGTAGTCCATACCGAAGGTCAACAGCCCCAGCGCGGCCATCAGCACGAGCGAAATCACGCCGCCCAGCACCAGCGAATTCTTAAACAGGGTGGCCACACGCATCCGGTCGCCGCGCACCGAGCTGCGCCCGACAAGAGGAGTCAGGCCCATGGCAATGCCCAGACCGAACAACAACACGGGCCACGACAGCGAGTAGGCCAACGATATTCCGGCCAGCGGTACGGCACCGGTCAGGTGGCCGACCATCACGGTGTCGACGATCTGTATCGAGAAGTTCCCGGCCTGGGCGACCACCACGGGCAGGGCGAGCTTGAGTATGGATCTGTATTCGGTCATTTTTAACTCCGTAATAATATACAATGTCATCGATGGCTCGGCCGGGCGGCACGCTCAGGATGTCATCCTGGGGAGCAAGCCGGAGGAACTGGATGAAGAACCTTCGATGAAGACTTTACGGAACTATCCCGTTGAGTCTTGGGCGGCTTCTCAACGGGGCCTGCCGGGGTGCCCTGCTTCCCGCGACCGGGGCACCCGGGCGGCACGCAGCCCGCCTGCGGAGCCGGCCCCGGGTTGAGCCAAATGTTCAAGAGCAAACGGAATAATCACCCCACAGCTTTATTCCGGGAAGCTCCTGCGGCTTACGCCTCGGGATGATACCGTAGAAACCTCGTGCGCCGGTACACCTCGCAATAACGAGCAAGTCAACAAGGCACACTCGCTGTGGCGACGTATGTACCACAGACAGGGCGCCCACCTCCGAAAGGTGGGCGCCCTGTCTGTAACGAGTGCCTTTTTCTAAGGAGTGTTTATTCAGCGGCCTCTTCGGTTGCCGGGGTCTCTTCCGCGGCTGCCACTTCAGTCACTTCGGCTTTTTTGGCTTTAGGGGCTTTGGCCACTACGATGTCTTCGACTTCGTTGGGATCTACTTCGACGCTGTTCGAGATTATGTTCAAGATAACTTCGGCGCGGATGTCGCGGTAGATTTTGACAAGAGCTTTATAAGTTCCGACTTCTTTGATAGCATCGAGTTTGATGTCGCGTTTGTCGATTTCGAAACCTTTGGCGGCAAGGGCCTCTGCCACCAGGGCGGTGGTCACGGCGCCGAACAGGCGGCCTTTGACGCTGGTCTTGGTTCCGATCTCGATGGCGACAGCCGACATCTTTTCGGCCACTTTAGTGGCGTCGGCCACGATCTTGGCTTCTTTGTGGGCTTGCTGCTTGATCGTTTCGGCGAGTACTTTCTTGGCCGAGGCGGTAGCGGCCGAGGCCATTCCGCGGGGGATCAGGAAGTTGTTGGCGTAACCGGGTTTAACGTTTACGATCTGGTTTTTGTGGCCGAGGTTTTCGACGTCTTGTTTCAGTATGATTTCCATGTTCTCGGGCCTCCTTATTTCATTAAGTCAGTTACGAAGGGGAGCAGCGCGAGGTGGCGTGCGCGTTTTACGGCGGTGCTCACTTTCTTTTGGAATTTCTGCGAGGTTCCGGTCAGGCGGCGGGGAAGAATCTTGCCCTGCTCGTTGAGGAACTTTTTGAGGAATTCGGGATCTTTATAGTCAACGTACTTGATGCCTGCTTTTTTGAAACGGCAATACTTTTTCTTGCGTACATCGACCGAAACGGGGTTCAGGTATCTGATTTCTGATGCGGGTTGTGTTGCCATTGTCGTTATTCGGTTTTAGCGGCTTTTTTCGAAGCGTTGATTGAGCGGCGTTTGTCAGCGTATTCGGCAGCGTACTTGTCGAGTTTGAAGGTAAGGAAGCGGATCACGCGCTCGTCGCGGCGGTACTGGGTTTCGATGGCTTCGATGATCGGGCCTTCGCCTTCGAACTCCATCAGGGTGTAGAATCCGGTCGACTTCTTTTGGATCGGGTAGGCAAGTTTTTTGAGCCCCCACTCTTCGGTGTGGGTCACTTTGCCTCCGTTCTCGGCGATGACGCCCTGGAATTTGCCCACCAGCTCTTTGAGCTGTACGTCCGACAGGACGGGTGTGGCAATGAAAACGGTTTCGTAACGGTTCATTTTGTTTTGGTATTATTTTTGATTTGGTTTTATGTGCATCCCGGTTTTCGGGCCGGGAGCCTGCAAAGGTACTCCTTTTTCACTAACTTCCAAAACGAATTTAATCCCGGACACATACTTTTCTTTACTCCGCATACGTTCTTACGTCATGCACTCCCAAGCAGGAACTAGATACGGGATCACAGGATAACTTCCTCTGCCATACGCCTTTTCATGCAAGATTTCCCTGGCTCCAAAGCTGTTATTCACAGCAAGCTCTATCATTGAATGATAAAAACAGTACGCAAAGGCTTTTTTTTGATTATTAACAATAGAAAGGCGAACCACGTAAAGTTATTTGATTTAACTTTGCAACTCGAATACCCTTTTATAAACAGAATTACGACAGATAAGAACAATTAACCCTGAAAAGTCTAACACCGGTTGCCCACCCGATCTAAGCTGATCCAACTGACAACGATGAAAAAAGAACCTAAAAAAACCAAAAACCCGAAAGCGGCCGCCACCTGGAACGCATCTTACCCCGAGATGCCCATACAGCCGGGACCCAACTACGACCTTACCCCATCGGCAACCGCATCGTTACTGGTCGCCCAGCGGGCGGCAGCCGCAGCACGCCCCTTGCGCCAACTCATCACCAACGCATTCAGCGGCCCCTATTGGATCGAGCTGACCGACAACCAGGTCGGCTACGTGCAGCAGGGCATGAAGATCATCCGGTACAGCCACGCCACCTATTCCGTGAACCGCGGCGAAGTGTTCTTCCTGTCGCCGGGCCGCCACTACGTCGAGAATGTGCCGGCCGGCAATGACCCCTACCGCGAAACCACTATCAACTTCAGCAACCAGATGATGGCCGACGCCATATCGGCCCTTGTGTCGGTCTACGGCATCGAAGTGCGCAAGCCGCAGACCGGACGCCTCGACCCGTCGATCGCTCACGTCAACACGCAGGTCTGGCCCGAAATGCAACTTTTCTTCGAATCGCTGTTCCCATACGTGAATGCTGAAATCGCGACCCCCGAGAAACCGGCGATATCGCAGGAGATGTTGCGGCTCAAGCTGGCCGAATTCGCCTATATGGTGCTCTCTCACCGCGAATACGGCATGCAGCACAAGATCCTCCAGTGCGTCGACCGCATCAGCGATCCGTTCGAAGCCATCATCCGCGCCTCGGTGTTCGAAGACCTCAGCCTCGAAGAGCTGGCCGCCCGCTCGAACAAAAGCCTCACCTCGTTCAAGAACGATTTCCAGCGCGTATTCGGCGACACCCCCCACCGCTGGATCGTGAAGCAACGCCTGCTCCATGCCCGCCTGCTTACGGTCTCGACCTCGAAGCCCATTTCGCAGATCGGGTTCGAGTGCAAGTTCGACAACACCTCGCACTTCATCAAACTGTTCAAGCGCGAATTCGGCATCACCCCCCTCGCCATGCGCAAGAACAAGAAATAACACCCGGCCCGGCCGCGTCCCTCAGAGAGAGGCCCGGTACGCTGCAAAGCGTGCCGGCCTCTTTTTTATTTGCTACCTTTGTACCCTGAGATGGAAAACAGCTTCGAAGGCATAGTCACCAAGAGCACCGGCAGTTTCTATTCGGTACTCGACACAGCCACCCGGCAAACGGTGCGCTGCCGTATCCGCGGCGTGCTCCGGCTCGAAGGTATACGCACCACCAACCCCGCCGTCGTGGGCGACCGTGTGCGCGTAGAGTTCGAGGATACGGGCGAGGGCGTGATCGCCGAAGTGCTTCCGCGCCGGAACTACATCATCCGCCGCTCATCGAACCTCTCGCACGAGGCCCACGTGATCGCGGCCAACATCGACACGGCCTACCTGGTCGTCACGCTGCAACAACCCCGCACCACCCCCGAATTCATCGACCGGTTCCTGGTCACCGCCGAAGCTTATCACATCCCGGCCGTGATCCTGCTCAACAAAGCCGACCTGCTCGCGCCCGGCGAAGCCGACGAATTCATCGCCATTTACGCCCAGGCCGGTTACGAAGTCGTCCGCATCGCGGCCCTCACGGGCGAAGGCATCGATGCCCTGCGCGAGCGGATGCAGGGACGCACATCGCTGCTGAGCGGCAACAGCGGCGTGGGTAAGTCCACGCTCATCTCGGCCCTCGATCCCGCACTAAAACCCCGCACCGGCGAAATCTCGGCCTACCACCAGCGGGGCAAACACACCACTACTTTCTCGGAAATATTCCAGTTCGGCGATAGCGGCCTGATCATCGACACCCCCGGCATCAAAGGCTTCGGGCTGGTGGACATCGCTCCCGAAGAGATCGCCCGCTATTTCCCCGACCTGTTCCGGTTCGCACCGCAGTGCCGGTTCTACAACTGCACCCATGCCCACGAGCCCGGCTGCGCCGTGACCGATGCCGTGGAACGGGGCGAGATCAGCGCGTCGCGCTACGAAAGTTATCTTAAAATGCTCGAAGACGATGGAAAGTACCGATAAGACGACCGTCGCAGCAACGAAAGAGGCAACGGCGAAAGTCTTGCCATCGGACGGGCTTCGCGCAAGCGCGGCAAAAATTCTGCAATCGGACGAGCTTCGTACGATTGCGGCAACCCTATCGCTGTCCGAACTACAGGCACGTATCGATTACCTGGCCGCATTCGTCCTGCCCGAACGGTTCGGCTCGCTGGCGCGCCGCCTCGAAGACCGTACCCGCTATATGGCGCTCTGCCTCGAAGAGATATTCTACCCCCACAACGCCAGTGCGGCGATCCGCAGCGCCGAAGCCTTCGGGATCCAGGAGCTGCACGCCGTCGAGAGTTACACCCGGTTCCGGCCCAGCGTCCACGTGGTGCGCGGCAGCGACCAGTGGATCGACCTCACTCGGTGGAATTCCACGCCGGAACTCGTTGGCCACCTGCGCGGCAAAGGCTACCGGATTGTCGTCGCTTCGCCGCACGAAGGCGGCACTACCCCATCGGCATTCCCCGTCGCCGAAGGGCCCTTCGCCCTGTTCCTCGGCACCGAGAAAACCGGAGCGTCCGAGGAATTAATGGCCACGGCCGACGGTTTCATCCACATCCCTATGGTCGGTTTCGTCGAGAGCCTCAACATCTCGGTTTCGGCGGCCATACTGGCCCAACGGCTGACCGAACGCATCCGCGAAGAGCTCCCCGCCGCAGCATGGCAACTCGACGGGCACGACAAGGCCGGACTGTTGTTCTGCTGGCTGATGAAATCGATCCGCGACTCGCAGCGCATCCTCCACAAACAATTTCCGCCCGAACGAACCGGGCAAACCGAACGGCCCTCCCGATCCCCGAAATGAAAATAGGACCCCTCGATCTCGGTCCTCTGCCGTTGGCGCTGGCACCGATGGAAGACGTCACCGACGCTTCGTTCCGCCTGATCTGCAAAGAGTTCGGCGCCGACCTGATGTACACCGAGTTCATTTCGAGTGACGGGCTGATCCGCGACGCCCGCAAATCACTCGAAAAACTTCGGATATTACCCGAAGAGCGCCCCATCGGCATTCAGCTTTACGGCCACGAAATCGAACCCATGGTCGAGGCTGCCCTGCGCGCCGAAGCGGCCGGGCCGGAACTGATCGATATTAATTTCGGGTGCCCCGTCAACAAGATCGCCGGGCGCGGGGCAGGCAGCGGCATGATGCGCGACGTACCGAAGATGGTCGAAATGACCCGGCGCATCGTCGAAGCCGTGCGGCTTCCGGTGACTGTCAAAACCCGGCTGGGCTGGGACGAACAAAGCAAAAACATCGAGGAAATCGCCCTGCGCCTGCAAGACGCGGGAATCGCCGCACTCACCATCCACGGGCGGACGCGGTCGCAGATGTACCGCGGCGAGGCCGACTGGACGCTCATCAGTGCCGTGAAAAACAACCCCCTGATGAAGATCCCCATTATCGGCAACGGCGACATCACCAGCGGCCCCAAAGCGCGCGAATACGCCGACCGCTACGGCATCGACGGACTGATGATCGGGCGCGCCACCTTCGGCCGTCCCTGGATCTTCCGCGAGGTGCGTCATTTCCTCGCCACGGGCGAAGAACTGCTTCAACCGAGCATTACGGAACGCTGTTCGCTGGCCCGCCGCCACCTGGCCTTATCGGTAGCGTTCAAGGGCGAGCGCACGGGAGTGCTGGAACTGCGCCGCCACCTGAGCTGCTATTTCAAAGGGTTGCCCGACTTCAAGGAGACCCGCGTGCGGTTGGTGACCGAACCCTCGCCCGAAGGAGTCTTGTCGCTACTGAACGAGATCGAGGCCCGCTGGGGCGATTACGACGTGAGCCAGGTTGTACCTCCGCCGGTCTATCCGCCACAGTAGGCCTTCCCGCGTTTCTTTCGGTTCCCGCCCCAAACCACCGTCGTCCGACGGAGGATCGACCCGCCCGAGCAACACAGCAACACGCATTCGCGAGTCTTATCTCCCGGCATTGGCGGTGGAATTTTTCACATTTTTCGGCCGGCTATTTGGAGTGAATAGAAAAATGTTTACTTTTGCACCTGCATTTCCCCCGAAGCACCGGACTGCACAGGCCAGGCCAAAGGGAAAATGCGAAGAAATTCCTTGTTAGCTCAGTTGGTTAGAGCACCTGACTGTTAATCAGGGGGTCCTAGGTTCAAGTCCTAGACAAGGAGCCCAAGCGGACAAATCAGATTTTTCACTGGTTTGTCCGTTTTTATTTTGTCTTTTCTGAGCTGATTTTGAGTCAGTTATAGTGAAAACCCGGTGGAGTTCAAGAGGGTCAATATCACCAATTTCTTTCCTGTACAGAAATCCCTCAGGAAAGACCATATTTTGCACTCTTCTTTTATCTCCTAAATCTGCCAACTCCCATAGATTAAAGACATTGGAGCGCATCCCAAGTCCAAAGTTGATGAAATTTTCGAGGTTCAATATCTCATTATCCACCCTCCTCAATTCCCCCTCCATTTCATCTTTTTCTTTGTTCAATTTTACCAGAACTTTTTCAATAACTTTCCTGACGTCAGGAAAATGATCGACATAGGAAAGGGCGCTGAAAGAGAGATAGATGACATCCTGCTGACTCGTTACGCCTTTCGAAGATCACCCAAAATAAAAGAGGCAGACCCTACGGCCCACCCCTTTCTTTACAGCTCTCATGCGGATTTATTTTCCACGCTCCTTAGTACCTTTCGAACCTGTCGTCGTACAGCATGAACGGGCGATTCCGGAAATTACTGTTTGCCTTGGGATTCCAAAGCCTATAAAACGTTCCTGAGGGAACGCCGGGAATTGTAAATACCGGTTGTCCGCCAGTACCCCGGCTTTGGGCCACAGGAGCCGGATGTTCAACCCATCCGCCGGACGACCAATACAACAGCACGTAATCCCGGGGATTGAACTCAGCCACATCTTGGGGCCGCACCAACATGGTCTGCTGCGAAGGCGTAGCCTCATACGTCAGGTCCATATCCACAGGGTGGTTTCGGTCGGGTAATATATATGAGATATTTCCCCGCGCATCCAGGCATACCGGATCCGAGACCGACTTCCAACTACCATCGCCATACATCCAAACAGGATAATAGATCACCCCGCGGCCCAGGCCCTTAAAATCATACAGGATTACCGTATCCCCGACGGCACCTGCAACCTTACGCGATCCCGAGGCAGATACCGCAGGCCGCCAGCTGTCGCTGCCATACACGGCCATAGCCAGAAAACCGGGGCCACTGGTATCGGTACTCCATAAATCGATCGCAAGGGTCACATCCGACACCGCCACATACTGAGCCGTGACATCTTCATACCGCGGATCGCCGGCCACAGAATCGCAGGTCGCCCCTAAAGAGTAGCGCATCCGGTAAACCCGCACAGGTGAAGCCCCGAGCGGATTTCCCGTATGGACCAGCACCGGGTTCCCGTTTTCGTCGAAATACATAGTTTCGGTGTGTCCGGCGTACGATGAACCCCAAACAGGAATGACATCTTTCGCAGCGGCAATTCCCATCGAGCGTAAAGCCAATACAAAAATATCCGCAATATTCCCGCACTCGCCGAGACCGTGCCCGTAGGCTTCTACGGGAGTCATCGCAGGTTTGGGCATCAGGGCATCGTAACTGAATACCAACCAACTGTTCACATCTCTGATGATCAGCGCCGCCACATTCCGGACGGTCCTGGGGGCCGACATCGTGTCGATCATCGGCCGGTAGCGCTCAATGAAAAACGTGCGCCAATCCGACAAATCCTCTGTATCTACACGGTGCGGAAGGATATATTCCCGGAAGAGCTCCTCGGAATACCCGCGCGACCACTCGTAGCTCCGCCACGCATCGAAAGCCTGGTCGATGTTCCGGATCAGGTAGTCCGATGAGATGGCTTCGACATCCGAAACCAAACGCGGACGAATCCGGGCACCGAGCGAGTCGAGAACCTCCCGGTAGTTCTTTGCGGTTATATGGCGTTGGTAAAGCGAAAATTCGAGTATTTCGTTTTTTGGGGAAATCAAGTCGAACGACCGCGTTTCGAAACCGGGCATGTTGGCGATCAGAAACCGGGCTGCATCGGCCTTCTGACGATCATCTTTCGCAGCATAGTGCTCGACGGCTTTCTCAAGTTCGGCCCGGTTACTTCCGGCCTGCTTCAAAGCATCACTGTATGCGGTATCGCCCTGTGACGAGATACTGCAAGCCGGCAGGAATACCCCAAAACCCATAATCGCCACACCCATGGCACATATCCTTTTCATATATCAGCAGATTGAGATTACTACCCGTTAAATATAGCCATTTTCCTGCACTTCAGTAAAAAACAAAAACAGCATCAGGAATGTGTTTACATTCCTGATGCTGGATAAATCTGGAGAGCAGTCTGAAAGGGTAAAGGAGCCACCGTAGCGGTTGGCCGCGGAGGCTCCCGCATGCTAACACACGCGACCCGCACCTAATAAAAACAACCTATGAAAAACCCTGAAAATTTCAACAACTGTCTTTAGCGGTTAAACACCCAACGGCCTATTTCCTGATCGCTGCCGTTCATCCGGCTATACTTCACATAGCCAAGAACTGCCGCGCTCTTATGCACATAAATATAAGCCGCGGTATTCATCCTGCTCTCCAAAAACGTATAACACCAGCCGGGAGCCAGTCCCCCGGGATAAGTGCCCGAAGGCGAAGCTGCCGTATTGAGCCAGATATATGCCCCCACGGCCTCGGCCTGCCAGGGGCGGTTGGCCGTCGTCATCAACTGCAGGCCCATATGATCCGGCCCTATGTCAGTCAATCCCGAAGTAAACGGCAATACATTCGCATTGATCACCAGCCTGAGCGATCCGTCCGTGACCGTGATCGCCCCCGAGCCCGTACTCCCGTTAGCTTGAGCGGTGAGCTGGCTGATCCCGTTAACAGGAGCGCTCAGCTGAACGTTCGTAAGCCCCGGACAGGTCGACGACACCGAGAGTCCCGCGGTGCGCGTGGCGAACACGGTGGCCAGCGGGAGGCTGTTGGCTGTGCTGCCGCTCCGGACGACAATCGTGGAATTGGATATGCCCAATTCGCCCCCACCGTCGGCCACCAGGATGTGGATGTCATCGTTGGCATCGACGATCGACACCTTGAGCGCATTCGAGGGGGTATTGGCCGCTGCCGCTGCCGGGGTCGGAAAACCCGGGCCCAAGGCCTTTACGACCGTCACGATGTAACGATGGTTGCGGACAATATCGACCGGCACCCCATTCCCATCGACCAGGGCCACGCGGTAATAGCCGGACTGGCCGGCATAAGTGGCCTTGACAATCAGCGACAGATAGTCCGATGTGGTATTGGTACGCTCGTAGAGGTACAGTGCCGGATCGGCCGGCACGGCCCAATATCCGCTTCCGTAAGTATAATAATCGATGTCGGGGCCCGCCGGATTTGGCGTAGCGGGAACCACCGACGACACAGTATAATCCGCGGGAGCCAGTTTACCTACTCCTCTACCTTTATGGACACTGAAGGCCTCCAACGAAAAATCGGCCAGCCCGTTCGAAGCATCGGCCGCAGCCACCTGCACCTTGACACAGGCCGAGCTGCGCAACAGTTTGACCCCGTTAACCGTGGTCGAGGCCGATACCGAAGGCACAGTCACCCGGCCCCACATCACCAGGGGAGCGGCCTGCCCCATCGACAAGGATACGTTCACCGGCAAAGTCTGGAGCGCGGGGATGGCCGTGCTTTGCAACATACCAGGCGTCAGTACCGAGAAATTGAGGCGGTCGGCATTCGAAGCGTCGCGTCCGTTGGCCACGAAATGGACCGTACGAGGCTGGTTGCTGATGTCGAGGCGGGCATTGAACGTTTTGACGTTGCCCGACCCCGCGATGTTGTAGGCTTCGGTGCGTTCGAGAAACCTCTGGTTTTCGTCGAACACCAGCAAGTCGATGTTCTCGATGTCGGTATCCAGCACCGCCTTCGTACCGGCAACGGGCGTCTGTTCGGGCAGCACCACCGAGAAGGTGAGCACTCCGTCGCCCGCAGGTCCGGGGACTATCTCCTGTTTTTTGCACGCCACGAAGGCGAGTAATGTCACCGGTAGTAAGTATAGTAGTTTAAACTTCATCGTATTGACTTAAAAGTTGTTCATGCCCAACGCGCTCCCATCTTTGCACAGGCACAGCGTTTTTATCCGGGAGGCCGCGTGACTGCGGCCTCCCCGCACTTATCAATAACTGTTCAGGCGCTGTTTGTTGGCTTTTATGGCTTCCTGTACAGCTTTTGCGATCCTGTCTTTTTCTGCCCTGTAAGCAACGTCATCGTAATCACCGGCACTTCGGGTCAACGGGGCAATCATGGGCATCACCCGGTCGAATTGTATTCCCGATATCGGGGCAATCCATTGTATGCGGGCCGTATGTTTGATGCGGTCGTAAGTAATGTCGCACACTTTGGCAAACGAATTCGTACCTCCTGCCGGATCGACAAACCCGGAACTTGTAGCATTTGTAGCGCTATTGAGATACCTGGTACTTCCTTCTTCGTAGAGCAGCTCGCCTCCGATATTGTTGAAGTTCGTACCCGATTGTACCATCGTACCTCCGAGGTAGGCGCTGATCGTCAGTTTCACAGGATCCCCCATTCGGCTGGATGTCCACCAGGTAGCCCAGGCTTCCATTTTTATATACCTCGGCAGTGTGGCGTCATTGTCTATGACCGGTGCGTTGAAGAACACGGTCTCGCCCTGGCCGCCCGTAGCGTCACCGCCCCACTGGAGCAGTGTCTGGCTGTTGTGAACCACGGTATTGTAGCCCATGCCATAGCCTACGGGTTTACTGTCGAACGATGTTCCGTTGCCGAAGAAGCGGACTCCTATGTCCACGTCATTGTTTTGCCAGGTGAACTTCAGCACGAAGTAATTGAACGCGGGGATCAGGACAATGAAGTCCTGAACGACTTTCACCGTGATCTGATACGTGGGGTCGTCGGCATGGGCCACCACGAGGTTGCCCTCGCGGCCGTCGTCGTTCGGGTCGCGTTCGGCCACTATTTTGATACGACCGTCGGCTTCTACCGTGGCGCTGGTCACCCACTCGGGTTTCGACACCACGGTATATTTCTCGGTTCCGCCCATCGCAAAGATATTGTCGGAATAAACCGTCGTATCCTGGCCGATGCGCGGATTGCCCACGAAGATGTCCTCACCGTGCAGGTAGAGGTTCTGAACCGCCAGATTCACGACCTCAAGCGTCTGCGTATTCTTGATCCGCACGGTCTGGTTGCCGTACATGCTGTAATCGCCGTTGTCGATCGCGTTGAACTTACGCGTGAAGTCGAGGTTGATCGTACCGGCGTTGCCCGAACTGACCGAAGGTGTGGCGTTGGCGACCGGCGTATCGAGCATCACCCAGTTGTTGGCGCTGCTCACCGCTACTGTGCGCGTCGTGTTGCCCGTGGTGGGCGACAGCCAGATCGAGGCCGGGGTGACGAATAGCGTTCCGGTTTCGGGGCGCTGGTTCACTCCGATCCGCTTGGTCAGGTTGTTGGCCTTGATGTCGATATACGACGAGCGGGGAGTACCATCGATGTAGGTGTCGATATTGGCCACCACTTCGAGGTGTTGCTCGTCGAGACGGTTGAGGGTGATCCACGAAGCGTTGCTGGTCACTACCTGCTGCGCCGCCGGGACACTGCTTTTCACCAGTATCGTGTCGCGGTAAGAGAGCGAAAGGTTGGTCTTGCTCACCTGCAACGAGGTCTGCGAAATATCGGACGGGTGATCGGAATCGACCCAGTCGAGGATCGTGGTTTCGACCTGCAACGAGCCTTTCACGAACAAGTTGACCACCATGATTTTGTTGGCCTGGGGCACCAGCGGGATCGTCACGTCGTTCTTCACGTAATTGGCCCCGGCGGCCGAAAGGAAATCGACCGAGAGGGTTAATTTATTGGTCGTCGTATCGGTCGGGCTGTCCAGCAGGAAATCGCTGCCTTTGTGGGCCGGAACGATGAATACCGCCGTGTCGCTCTTTTGCAGGGCGCCGATGTCCGAAAAATGGAGGATGCCCTTCATCTTGGCCGAACTCACCTCTGGGGCTGTTTTGCTGGGATATAACCCGCCGCTCCAGTTGAGCGAAGTGGGGACATTGCCGAGGTAGACCATATGGTCGCCCGTGGTTTTGAAGCCTTTGGCCTCTTTGACCACCACCTTGATCATCGCCACGTTGCGCGCGAACGAAGTCGAAGCGTTATGAGTCTGGTTGGCCAGGATCGCCTGACCGTCGACGCGGGCGGTAAGAAGTTCCGGGGAGCTGGGAAGGAAACCACCCTGAGTTGTTGTTTCCCACATTTTTTGCTGGTCACGGTCTACTCCGACCGTAGGATGCAGAATCCGGCTAATCGCATCCGGGTCGGTAGAGGTAACCAGCCCTATGTCCCAAGTCCCCACCGGAACTGCCATGGATAGAAAATCCGTACCTCGTGTAATATTCATCACTTTGTGGTAGAACTGGCCCTGATTGGCACCAGTACCCTGGAATACGTACACTTGTGAATTATTTACGGCCGAAGCGGGCAGCGCCATATCGAACCGTAATGAATTGCCGTCGGGCGGTGTGGTCGCTCCGGAATCGTTGCGGCTGCACGAAAGCAGAAACGCAACCGGAAACACGAGCGCAACGGCCCCTGCCCAGACTTTTTTATGGTTAAGAAGACTCATTTCCCTGAGTTTAATTTTGAGTTTCATCCTTCGTTTTCGGTCTCGGCGTCGTCCATCTGCGATGGCCGTGCCCCCGATTATCGAAACGTTGAATTGCATTCGTCGTTTCTCACGTTCGGCATCGTCCATCTGCGATGGCCGTGCCCTCGATTATCGAAACGTTGAATTGCATTCGTCGTTTCTCACGCTCGGCATCGTCCATCTGCGATAGCCGTGCCCTCGCTTATCAAAACGCTCTAAAAATCGAATCCCACACTGATTCCGACACGGAAATTCTGCGTGGATTTCACGTTAAGCAAATTCCATTCGCTGTTGCTCCATTGCCACGAGCCCGAAAGGTCGAACCAGAGGCGCTGGCACGCATAGTAGCGCAGGCCGACAGCGGGAGTCACTACGGCGGCCCACTCTTCTTTGCCCGAGGCGGGTATCTGGTCGCCTTCGATACGGTACCTGGCGTATTGCATTCCGCCGGCCAGCGACACGTAGGGCTGCCACTGCGAGGTTCCCGCGCCGAGCGGTTGATAGCGCAGCACGGCCTGCACAGGCGTCAGAGACAACGTACGGTCGGTATATCCGTCGGTCAGGTCGCCGTCGTAGCGGTCGCGAGTAACGGCCTGCTCGTCGAAGCTGGCATACCCCACCGACAACCCGGCCGAGAGCACCGGAATGAACCGGTATTCCCACGCCACCGCAGGCGAGACCCAACTGGTTTTGTTGGCAAAGCTGTTGCTGCCCGAAGGCACGGCCACGCCCCATCCCATCGACACGGAGTTGGCCCTGCGGCCGCCGGCGTGGGCGACACATCCGGCCACCAACACCAGCGAAAGAGCGGTCAGGCAGATATGGCGAATTGTAGGGTACATGCGGTTTGCTTTATCAGTGGCCCGGCCGGATGCATCGGTTGGCAACCTTCTGACCGGCCGGGTTTTATTTATTCGTTGTTGATGGTGAACTTAGCCGAATTCTTCGCAGGCGAGATGCTGATCGGAGCGCTGTTGGCACCGGCTTTTACGCCTTGCAGGTTCACGACCACCGACTTGGGTGCCGTATTGGCCGGATTGAAGAGCACAAGGCCGTTCAGGTTCACGGCGCTGCTTCGCCCGTCGCCGCTGATGCGCAGGTCGTGGCCGTTGGCGATCACGAAGTCCAGGCCTTGTTTAGCGGTTCCGGCCTCGCCCACCGCGGTGGAGAGCATGATGTCAGCCCCGCTATTGTTGGTCTGCAACACACCGTCTTTGGCACGCACGAGCGACACCTTGAACAGGCCCGACATGGCGTTGTTCCGGTTGGTGTGGTCGCCGAGCGATTCGATGGCCACCATTGCGGGCTGGTCGTAGAGAGTACCCTCGCAACTCAGGAAATTGCTGCCGAACGACACCTCGGTATCGCTCATCGCATAGACTTTGCTGAAATTCACCACCACGGTCTTGGCGGCTTCGTAGCGGGTATCCTCAAGGGTAACCACATTGAACGTACCGCTGTTGCGGCCCGAGGGGATCACCAGGCGGGGGATGCGCCCCATGTCGAAATCAAGCGCGTCGGCCGTACCGCTGCCATATACCCCGTCGATAATGATGTCGGTTTTGGTGCTATTGGTCAGCGCGGTTCCGTCGCGTTTGAAAATCCCGAGTTCGTAGATCACGTCCTGGGTGGCCTCGGTACCGGGCGTCGTGCGGATCATCTTCACCACGGCGGGCTGGTCTTCGATGGTAGCGGTGCTCGACGACTTGATCAGGTAACTTTGCTTCACGTCCGACAAGTCGAGCGAGAAGGTGCGGAAACCTTCGAGCAGGTTGTTGGCATTCACGGGAACTTCAACCACGAATTTACTGAGGTAACGGTCGCTACCGTCGCTTGAGGGCACGAACGAAAGCGTGCCTTCTACGGGGTTGTAGTTCACGCCTTCCGAGGCGGTGAGCGGTTTGGTCTTGTAGTGTACGGTCACGGGAAGCGGAGCACCCTCTTTCGAGAACGAATAGCCCGACAGGGTCACCGTGAAGACGGCCGAGGTGTGTCCGTTGATGGGTTTGGTCACGCTGATGTCGCTCACATAGACACCGTGGGCGAGTTTAGCCAGGCGGTTGCCTTTGTCCATGAACACAGCTTCGCCGTTCGAAGGCAGGTAGGCAGCCTGAAACTGGGTGGGGGTATTTTCAACCACATAGCGGTCGAACAGCAGTTCGCCCATGGCCGAGAGCATGCTCAGGCGGCCCGATTGAGGGCTGGCCAGCAGCAGGTCGCCGTTGCCGTTGATGGTCATCGCCGTGTAGTTGGCGGCGGTAGTTTTTTCGTAGAGTTTGCGGCCCTGTTTCGAGATTTTGACGATCTTGCCCTTGGCAGGGACTTCGTCGTAAAGGCTGATCACGCATTCGCCGTTGAAAGGATTTCCGGCGATAGCGGTCACGACCCCGTTGTCGACGCTTGAGAGCAGTTCGGTACCGTCGGAACGGAGCAGGGCGAAGAACGAGTTGTTCGAATCATTGCCGCCGACCAGCAACTCGCCCGTCGGGCAAAGGAGCAGGTGGTTGAGGCGGGTTTTCTCGGTCGCCGGGGCGATCTGTTTCTGGAACACGATGTCGCCCTCCTGGCGGATCTTGATTACCGCACCGCCGAGCTGTTTGCCTTGCCCGGCAAGGTAGACGTCACCTTCGGGCGATACGGCCATCTTCTCGATCTTAAAGCTGGCGTCGGGGATCGTGGTAATGAAGTAGGGTTTGCCGTTCTCGTCGAGGCGCACGACCGAGGCGCCGTCTTTTTCGGGCGACGAGAAAGCGGCGTTCAGGTATTCGGTACGGCTGCCCTGCACATCGAACCAATCGCAATTTCCGCCGTTGGCGGCCGTATAGGTATAGACCACGCGGCCTGCGGGGGATACTTTGCTGATGAATCCGCTGCGGGTTCCGGCGCTGTTCGGGGTGCTGCCCGAAAGGATCAGGTTGCCGCTGGCCAGCAACTTACCGTTGGTCACCACGGTACCGTTAGCCCCGAGCTGTATCGTGCGTTCGGCCAGTCCGCGGACATTGATCACCATGGCCCGGCCGGCCGCTGCGGGACGTTTGGTGTCCTGCGAGGCAGAGCGTTGCCCCACGACCAGCACTTTGTCTTCGGCCAGGGGGATGATGCGGCTTACGCCTGTGAATTCGTCGGCGATAAAGCGTTTCGAAAAACGGGTTTCGCCTTCGCGGTCGATCCAGGTCAGCACTACGCTGCCGCTGCTGGTTCCGGCCACCACGACGTCGCCGTTCTGGAAATCGGCACAGGCGGTGGTCATCTGGTAACCCTTGCCGTAGGTATTGTCATACACCACAGGCATGAACTGGGCCCTGGCCTGATAGCCCGACGCGAGCACGAGGGTGGCGAAGATTCCCGAAACGATTAGTCTTACTGCTTTCATATTGGCTGGTTTTATGGTCATTATTTTTTCTTTACGATAACGTCGACGCGGCGCGCCTTACGGTTGAGTTTGATGCGCTCATCGAGGTCGAGGCCCGAGACCGAACCCATTTCGATATGGTTGGTGCGGACGCTGAGCCCTTCACGCTCCATCTCTTCGCGGAAGTCGGACGGAGAAAGTTGGATCTGTCCGCGCCCTTCGACAAACAGGGCAGGCTTGATCCCGTTCTTGGTCAGAAACTTGGCCACGGTCTGCGCACGGCGTTCCGAGAGGCGCTGGTTGTAGGGCATCGAACCCAGTTCATCGGCATAGCCGATCACGCCCAATTCCTGGACGCTGTTGACGCCTTTGTCGGCGATCAAGTTGCGGAGCTGGATCAGCGACTCGCTGTCGATCACATAGCTGTTGAAATCGAAATAGATGCTCAGCAGCACTTCGCCGGCATCGGGCACGGCATAGACAGGCGTGACGAGCAGGTCTTTCTCGAAGGTCTGGGTATTGCTGTTGCCCAGTCCGGTGATCAGGTTCAGGTTGCCCATCATGGCCGAGTACTCGCTCGACACCCCGATGGCCCGATCGCTGCCGAGCGGCGACACCGAACCGTCGAACGTGTAGATGTCGTCGCGGCCTTCGGCGCCCCTTCTGTCCGAGATGAAATAGCCTTCTTTACCCCCGGCGAAATAGACGCCGAAGTCATTGGCCACCGAGTTGACCGGATAGGGATAGTGGAACAGGCTGCCGGCCAGCACGATGTTGTGGCCGAAGCTGATGCGGTAGATGTCGTATCCGCCGTAGCCTTCCTGTCCGTTCGAACTGAAGAACAGGTAGCCGTTCACGATCAGCGGGTAGATCTCGTCGCCTTCGGTATTGACCGTCGGGCCAAGGTTCACCGGGTCGCCCCATTTCCGGGCGGTTTCGTCCCAATGGCATACGTAGAGGTCCATTCCCCCGTAGCCGCCCGGGCGGTTCGAGCTGAACACGAGCGAACGGTCGTTATTGAAGAGTGCCGGGTGGGCATAGCAGGACCCTTGCTGGTAGGGAAACAGCGGCTTAAAATTGCTCCATCCGCCGCGCTTTGTGTCGATGACCGAATAGTAGAGCTGAGTCGAGAACATCGCGCGCGTTTCGTAGAGGTCGACGATGCGGTCGTTCGATTTGTAGTCGATACCGGTGGACACCATCATCGACTTGTCTTTCGAGAAAGCTACCGGGCCGATCTGCAATTCGCGGGGAATGGAGCGTAGCGGTACGGGCATCTCGTTGTCGCCCAAAGCGAAATATTGGGTGCGGTGGTAGAACACCTTCAAGGGATCCTGGATCGGGCTATGACTCACGGCGTAGAACGCCGAGCCATCGAAATTGCCGAGCCAGTATTCGGGAAGCGAGGTACTGCCCTCCCAGAGTTTCACTTTGTACTCAGCATCGCCTTTGGCATAGTAGTGCTGCCGATTCGAGAGCGAATAAAAAGTATTCATGTAGCGCTGGTTGCGGCTGTAAGGGCTGCGAAAGGCATAGCTGCGGGCCACGACTTCGGCCCGCTGGGCCTCGCCGGTGTTGCGCAGGGCGTCGATGTAGAGGCATACGTCGTCGACGGTGAGCAGCGTGTCGGCCACATGACGTACCGTTTCGTAATACTCTATCGCCCGGGTGGGTTGCTGGAGCAGGATGTACATGCGGGCCATCTTCAGTTCGAGCCTGCTCTTCTGGAGGGTGCCTTCGGGCAGTTTTTCGTCGGCCTGGCGGTTGAGTTCCATCGCCTTATCGTAGTCGCCACGGATGAAGGCACGGTCGGCACGCCTCTCAAGCGGCGAATTCGCCTGCTGTGCGACAGCGGAACCGGACGCAAGCCACATCACGACCGCAACGCAGGAAACGGCTATCTTTTGGGTAAAAATCTTCATAGTATCTATCTGAACAGGTTATAAACCATAGCTACGCCGAACTTCGTCGGTCCGATCCACATTTTGGTATCCTTGCGCGACATGGGGTAATCGGCCCATTCGCCGCCCAGCCGGTAGGTGTCGTATTGCAGGTGCGCGTAGCCAAGCCCCAGGTTGATGTCCATACGGAAACGGCGCGAGATGAAGAACTTATACCCGACCGACACGCCGGCCGACACGCCCCAGCCGTCGTAACGGCGGTCGTCGGAGGGATCATCGTGGCGGGCCAGCCCGATATTGAAGTTACCGTACATCACGTAGGGCCCCACGTAGAACCCGTCGAACAGGTCGTTGGTGTAGTAGTAGCGCGGTTTCACGTAGTAACGCAATTCGGCGCAACCTTCCAGTATCCTGAATACTTCTTCTTTTTTCTTGAACATATAGGGCATCCAGAACACGTCGCCGTTGATGGTGAACTGTTGGCTCAGCGTGAACTCGGCGCCGATGTTGGGCGATCCCATCAGGGTCTTGGGGATGTCAATCTTGATCGCCTGCCCTCTCGCCGTACCGAAACCGGACAGGAGCACGGCCGTAGCAGCGATCAGCATAAGGTGTATTCTTCTTCTCATTCGGAGCAATAATTAAAGTTCGTGTGTATCAGTTTTCTACATGGGGGTCGTTTCACCCGGAACGATCCCGTTCCAGGGACGGAGTTCGATGCCGACGAGGGTAAATCCTTCGAAGGTGAAAATCATCGTCTGTTGGGGGTAGAGGATCAGGTCGGTGAGCGGATTGCCCTGCCCGTCGGTGGGTTTCTTGTGGGCGGGCAACGCGGCCAGGTCGGCCGAGGTGAACGACGCCGTGCCTATCATATAGGTACCCTGGAAGAAACGCACCGTCAGTTCGAGCGGGGCACCGTGGTCGACATGCGACGGATCGGCACCGAAGCTCACCCCGCTCGAAGGATAGATCATGTCGTGGTAAGCCACCATGTTGCCGCTGGTGTGCTGCAGCGGATCGAAGGCGAAAGTCAGTTTGTCGGCCGCGCCGAAACAATCGAAAACACCGTCGAAGCAATATTTCGAGCCCAGTCCGCCATACAGGAGTTCGACCCGGGTAATGGCGGCAGGCAGGTTCTTGAATTGGGAAACGATCTCGCCCTTGAAACAATGGGTATCGTCGATGTCAACCTCGACGGGTACTTTACCCGCGGGGTCCCCCATCGGCAGGGCCGTAATATCGGCAAAGAGCGAGCGGGGGCAGGTTTCGCTCGACCAGTAGACACCCTGCGTCTCGTCGGCGCACAGTTGCGTTTTGAACGATTCGGTAATGGGTTTTCCCTCCGTGATGCTTCCGGGAGTATACTCGGCAAAACAGCTCATGCGGTAGTTGCCGGGAGGGAGTTTGAACCGGAGAATGCCTTGTTTTGTGAAGTCGTCGCGATCGAACGGAGCGTCGATCTGACGGGTGAGGACATGCTTGCCGTTGTCCGCGTGAAAAGACACGTAGAACTTCGAGATTTCGCTGTTCTCGATCTGCGGCACGTGTATCCTGAAGTTGGTTTCGTCCACAAAGTAGTCGTGGGTGCACGATCCTGCCGAAAGCACGATCAGGCACAGGCACAACCACCGGGATATGTTCTTTGTAAAGGTTTTTGCAGTCATAATCATAGGGTCGGAGGCTGGCGTACAGCCCCGCAGTGATCTGCTTCCGGCGGCCACGGGGCCATCGGGGTGTTATGGTTTGCGGCACGTGGAATCCATGCCAGCAACGGCCCGGAGCGGGATATTTTTCCCTGCGGCCCGGGCGGCCGCAGGGAAAAATAAAGAGGTGACTAGATGTCCATGTTGGTCGAGTAGATAGACTGCCAGCCCACGAGGTTCACCGAAATGATCAGGTTACCGGTTTCAACCACGGGAGGTACTTCGCCGTCGTTACCCTTGCTGTTGAGGGTTACGTTGACTTCGAGGATGTTGTTGGCAGTGATTGCACCCTGTACGGTACCTTGCCAGTATACCTTGCCGCCGCCGGCAGGAATGGTATGGCCGTTAGCGGTCACATAGCCTGCGGGAGCCCAGCCGGTGATCACGATGTCGAATTTAGACGAGTTGGTACCCGAAGAGGGGTCAGACACGGTACCCGAACCACCGGGGAAGATGCGGACGTCTTTCCAGCAGGTTTGGCCGTTGGCCTGGTCGATGATCGAAGCCAGGGTCGAAGCCGTGTAGCCCACAGGAGCGGCGACACTGAACTGTTTGGCATACACCAGGTTGTCGCCCGAGGGAGTAGTCGGGAAGAAAGCCGAATTCGGGTTGGCATAAGTAGCAACGCGGCGGATGCGGAGGCTGGAGTTGGCGTTGGTGAAATCGACGCCGGTGTTGGCAGCCGTGGGGTTGATACGCACGCGGAACAGCGATACGGCACGGGTCAGCGCGAACGGATGAGAAACGGTGTAGTCTCTCGTCTGGTCGGCCACCACGATGATCCCGCTCTGTTTGGCCAGGAATACTTCGCCGGCTTCGTTGTAAGCCACGGCAGAAGCTTCGGTGGCGGCATCCTTTTCTGTAGCCCAGTTGGTGTAGGCAGTCAGGTGGAGGAGCAGATCGTTGATGTTCTTGCCTTTCACGCTGTTGAGGTCCCAGGTAGTGCCGGTCGGGGTTTGGTATTTGGCGGCGATACCGGGCTGGTTGTAGTTCGCAACGATGTAGGCGGTGTAGGTACCGGCAGCCACGTTGTTGAACTGGCGGGTCTCGCCGGCCGTGGTGGCAGAAGTAGAGAGGGTAATGTCGCGAACGTCTTTGACGATGTTCGAGCCGTCCACGAAAAGGATCATCATGCTCTTGATGTTGTTGACCCAAGAAGTGGTGGGCATTGCGGTAGACTGCGTATAGGCTTTTCCGCCCGGGTCAACAGTCTGATCGAAGGCAAACTTTACGGTAAGGCTGCCGGTAGAGGCGTTTTCGCCATTGCCGCCATCCTTGCTGCAAGAGGTAAAGCCGAGCAGTACGAAGGCTGCCGACAGAAGTGCAATTGTTTTTTTCATAAAAAGGTTAGTTGGTTAATTGGTTTGTTGTTTATTTTGGGTTAACTGCTTGTTCTCGACGGATAGACGACCGAACAACACATCGCATATCGCAAATGCGGCATACCATGCAATACTGACCGAAATACATTATATTTGACACCACAATATCAGCTGTTCTATGTATTTCGCCGCAAAAGTACGGCGGATGAAAAATACAGAGGGTATATAAAATTTCCGAGATCGTTCGGAATATTACCAATTAGACCTAAACGGGCAAGAAAATACTAATTCAACGCCTCGGATAAAGCCGTACGCACCTGATTAGACACTTTAGAAGGTATACAGCCGTAATGCGACTTACAGAAATCTATAAAATGAGAGTAAGACGAGAAATTATACTTTATCGAAATCTCTTTGAGCGATGTGGTCCCCTGGGTAATCTCGCTGAAGATAAGCCGGGCTTTCTGCCGCTGCATCCAATGATAAGGAGACTCGTTGAAATGGCGCTTGAATTTTTTGATGAAACCCGAAGTCGAGTAATTGGCCATGGCCGCCAGCTCCTGTACATTTTTGGCCTTGGCATAATTATTCATCACAAAATCTTTGAAACGAATATCTTTCCCGATGACAGGGCTCAGGAATTCCGCCAGCTCTTGCCTGCCATAGCACGCAAAAAGGAGCAAAAGGAGCTCCCGTTGTTTCAATTCGAAGATCGAGTGCGATTCTATACCCCGGCGCAGGTAAGTCCGCAGCAGAGTGAACAGTTCGCAAATCACATAATGGACAGGAAGGACACGAAATTCCCCGTTCGTGTTTTCGCACAAAGGCAACAATTCGTCGGTCGGATAATAATCCGACAACAACACCTCGGCGGCGATACAACACATAATTACGAAAGAGCCTTTCGTCGGTTCGATACAGAAATCGGATGAAGGCGGGACGAGAAACATATGAAGGGTGTCTACGACACCGCATTTGGTGCCATTGATCGACACCAAAACTCCGCCTTTGATTACAAATACTATTATGGTGTCCTGAAACCCACGCCCGGTGTATTTTATTCCCTTATGGAAATGGGCGATGTTCCAGGACCCGTATTTGTGCAACTGCCGACCGGACAACACAACGGCGTCCTGTTCAGGGTAGTAAGTCATAACTTGCACAACGGGGTCTTTTGACCATTACGTAAATTTCGCACCCGGTTTACCACAATCCCCATAGCCAGGGACCCTCGGCGGGAAAGTGTGTTGCCTTCTTTTGTGTATCGCGTTCTCGGAAACACAAGAGCCCAAGCAATCTGATGCGCACGTTGTCGGGCCCGCATCTCTACTGCATCCCGAAAGGATACATATAGACTTTCTTACGCTGTATTAGGTGGGATAAAAGGGTCGAACTTTACGATTTAGTCGTCCGTTCTATTTTCGATGGTACAAAGGTGTGGGTATTATTTCGACCCAGACATATACAATTTTGCCTAATATATTTACATTATTGCCTTACGGCTCCGCGCGCTTATCTATTACTGTACTCAAAGCATTGCTTTATGTGTCTAAATTCCAATGATACAATCTATTATACGATTATAGAGGTACGGGAAACACCAGCCGTTCCCCGCCTTACCAAGCCATGTGAGTAACTTTCCGAGCGTATAAGTCCCGAAATATCGGAGAGATGGCCCGCGATGTTATTTCCAAACTTTGATTATTTTTGCCCCGACAAATCTGGTTCCGGCTATTTTCTTTCACCTGATTAATAATTTTCCAAAAATACGAATCCCCTATCCCAGACCATGTCGTATTTCGGTTGATTACTACGACCAACCAACATTCAATAAAGAAATGGCTAATCTCAATATTCACGCAACCCTGAGAGTGAATAACGATGTCATTAACCGCGAAGTCATTGAATCCCTGAAAGCCGGCGACCACATGTCGTACAACAGGATCTACGTCAAATACCACGACCAGATCCTGCGTTTCATTCATTCCCTGATCCGTTCCCTCGGCGACGCCGAGGAACTCACGCAAGAGATATTCGTTACCCTTTGGGCCAAGAAAGACCAGATCGATCCGGCTAAGAACTTCAACGGCTACATTTACCGGATGGCCCGGAACAGCGTTCTCAACTACATCAAGGCCAGAAACGTACGCGCAGGGAGTCCGCTGGATGCGGCACAAAACGAAATCAGCGAGTACATCAGTTCCGAAGACATTGTCGTCGCCCGGGAAGTGAACCTGATCATCGAACTGGCGATCAGCCGTATGCCCGAGCAGCGCAAACGCATCATGGAGATGAGCCGTAAGGAAGGACTCTCGAACGAAGAGATCGCCGACCGGCTCTGCATCAAGAAATCCTCTGTCGAAAAACAAATCTCGTATGCAAGAAAGGAACTGAAAGAAATATTGGCCTCTTTCATTTTGATCTTCATGTAGCCCCTTCCGGCGCCGCAAACCCTCTTTTTCCGACCGTTCGGTCAGCAATCCTCCGGCTCACATAGCGCACAACGCAACCACAAAGTACCTTGCGGCATATTTTTTGCCTCAAGGTATCTTTTATGTGTATTATATCGCGGTAATAAACTCTTGAAAATCAGCGTATGTAATAAAAATTCACATGCCGGACGGGAAGAAACCGGCAGGATAGTTGTATTTATAGAGGAAGACATTTTTGCCCTGAGATGTTACAATTGTTAGCCCACCAGACAATCTCGCCATGTCACAAAAAATTAAGAAATATGCCGAGTGCATAATCTCGCTGTACACCAGTGGCAACGTCGCTCCCGAAACCGAAGAAAAAGTGAAGGAGTGGCTCTCCGACGACCGGTTCGCCGAAGAGAAAGACGAAGCCCTGCAACAACTATGGGGCAAATTCAACAGCAGCGAAACGTACAACACCTATAAGTCGCTGCTGGAGACCCGCAAACGTATCGGCCTGCCGGTTCCCGGCACGTCCGATCCCGAAAACGCCATCCGGGAACTGATCGGAGAGATGGGCGATCCGGCGCTCAACCCCGCCGCCCACTCCTACCGCATCCGCAAAACACCGGTCGGTAATTCCGGCAAAACACTGGTAACTCCGGCAAAACGCAACCACACCCTGTGGGTCCGGGCAGCGGCCGCAGCCATCGCCGCAGCGTTCATCGGCGGAACCGCCTACCTGCTGACCCACCGGCAGGCCTCCGAAACGGCTGCTCCCGCCCCCGTGGCAGAGGTTACCGTCCCGGTCTCCGAAAAACAGCAACACCTGACGCTGGCCGACCGATCCGACGTATGGATCAACAGCAATACTATTTTGCGTTATGCCAAAGATTTCGACTCGAACCGCGAAGTCTACCTCGACGGCGAGGCCTATTTCGCAGTCGCCCGCACACCCGACCACGCCGCGTTCAACGTACGCACCGACCAACTGAAACTAACCGTCCTGGGCACCGAGTTCAACGTCTGCAACCACAACAAAGAGAATTACACCACCGTCGAACTTTTCTCGGGTAACCTGCGGGTTGCCATCACCGCCACCGGACAGACGGTCAACCTGAGCCCAAACGAGTTGCTGATCTATCACCACCTGACCCGCGAAATCAGCATAAGCCCCATCATCGGCAGTGACAATACCCGGAGCTGGCGTCTGGAAAGCATCGATTTCACCAATACTACGCTCGGCCAGATTTTCGAATCGCTCGGCAAAATATACGGAATGACCGTAGAGACCGACGCCACGTTCGGACAGAACGAAAACTTCATAGTCGAACTGCGCGGCAACGAAAGCATCGAAGAGATCCTGAACGTGCTCGAAACCATCTCGCATAAGTTCAGCTACTCGCTCGAAGCGGATACGATCAAAATATCGAAAACCAACATTTAGACCTGAAATATGAGATTCCCCATCACCGGATTAAAACGGGCCCTCGTGCTGACCGCCTTGCTGCTGGGATGCAGCGGGGCCGGCGCCCAGGCACAGACGGTCACCCTACAGAATCCGCAACAAACGCTCGGACAGGCGCTTAAAGAGATTGGCGCCCAAACCGGGCTCAAATTGGCGGTAAACCAGGCCAACCTCGACCAGGAAAAAACCATCGGGCTCACCCTGGCCCACGCCCAGTTGAACACCGCCATGGAGCGGTTGCTCGAAAACACGAGCCATACTTACATCGTACGGAACGACTACCTGATGGTCTTCCCTATCAACGAGATCACCCGTTACGTCACTTCGGGCGAATCACCTCGCGTGCAGACCACCGAGATTCCCACCCATGCGGAAACCCGTGCCGAGTCACGCCCGATCGACAAAGCGCCAATCGTCGAAGTGACGCGTCCCGATAACGTACCCGTTGAGATTATCCCGGTGCAACCGGATCCCGTGATCGTCAACCAGTACAATACACAGCTCCCCGCTATCCTGAACATTCCCAAGTCCGGCCCCAAGGTAGCCCTGAAGACCAATCTGCTCTACGGCGGCGCCACACTGACCCCTAACCTCGGCATCGAGATCGGGCTTGGTAAAAAAACCACCCTTGACATCAGCGCCGGCTACAACCCGTGGAACCTCAACGGCGAAAACAACGACAACAAGAAACTGGTGCACTACCTGATCCAACCCGAATTCCGCTGGTGGCTGTGCGAACGGTTCAACGGCCACTTCTTCGGTGTGCACGGCCTTTTCTCGCACTACAACATCGCCGGACACGACATCCCGCTGATTGACTTCGAAAAACAGTTCCGCTACGAAGGCTACGCCTACGGCGGGGGCGTATCCTACGGTTACCACTGGATGCTAAGCAAACACTGGGGACTCGAATTCACCATCGGTGTGGGGGCCGCCTACCTGAAATACGACAAGTACGACTGCGCCCGCTGCCGCGACAAGATCGGCACCGAAAGCAAAACCTACTTCGGCCCCACGAAAGCAGGCATCAACCTGGTGTTCATCATCAAATAACGAAAAGACGGGACGCGAGGGCACGGCCTTTACAGGACGGAGCCGGGCGCAAGAAACGAAGGATGAAATCCAACGTTTTTAATCAGCAGGGGCGCTGTCATTACACAGACGGTGCCGAGTGTAAGAAACGACGAATGAAATTCAACATGAGAAACAGACTATCCATACTCCTTGCCGCAAGCATGCTCGCCTGCGCCGGACTCCCGGAACAAGGCCGCGCCGCCAATCCGAACCGGGGTAAAGTCACGCTAAGCGACATACACATCACTCCTGCGGCCAACCAGCGGTCGGTCAGCATAAGTTTCCGGACCGCCATCAGCGAAAAAGCCGTAAAAAGCGACTACACCCTCGTACTCACCCCCGTACTCACGAACGGCAACGACCGTTTCGTGATGAAACCGATCGTGATCCAGGGGCGCCGGGCCCGCATTTCCGACCAGCGCTACAGCATGTCGATCCGCCACGCCATAGACCGCGGGGCCATCTACGCCCGCAACGGCGAGGCAGTCGCTTACCGCGCTACCCTGCCCTACCAAAGCTGGATGGAAGGCGGGGAAATTGTGCTCGAAAAATACACCGAAGGATGTTGCATGGGCAACTACATGCCCGGCGAGATGCTGGCCGACAACCTGGTCATCGCGCCGCCGCCCCCCATGGAGGAACCCGAGCCGGAACCTGTCCAGGTCGTGATCCTCCCCAAACTGACCACCGGCGACCGGCTGGCCGAACAACACCCCTACATCGCCCCGATATCGGCATACTCCGACAACGGCCCCACGGACCGGAGCCTGACCGTCTATTACGATGTGAACAAGAGCAAAACCATCGACCGTTCGCTGCGCAACAACGGCCAGATCCTCGATGAGCTGATCTCTTCGGTCCGGACCATCGAGCAGTCGACCGACAGCCGGATCGTGAAGATCGTCATCTCGGGTTTCGCATCGCCCGAAGGATCGCTGAGCCTGAACAAACAACTGGCACAGAACCGCGCCACGACATTCAGGGACTATATCGTCGAGCACACCTCGTCGGTCACCCCCGAAATGGTCACGATCTTCAACGGCGGCGAAGACTGGGAAGGCCTGCGGCAAATGGTGGCCGCTTCTTCGATGCAATACCGCGACGAAGTGCTCGACATCATCGACCACACTCCCGTATGGGACGCCAAAGCCCAGACCGGACGCCAGAACGAACTGATGAAACTACATGGTGGGGTTCCCTACCGTTACCTGCTGCGCAATTTCTTCCCCGACCTGCGCAACGCCGCCTACATCAAGGTATACTACGAAAACAAGTAAACAAAACACCCGGCCCGGCGTCGGATTCCACCCTTCATTTTTCAAGCCCGGTACCGGCCATTTTTAATGGCCGGGCCCCTCGCTAGTGAAAATGGCGACGCCCCGAAACTCAGACAAAACCGATCCGATGAAAATGCACAAATCAATACCTGGAGCCATGATCGCCCTCGCGGCTTTCGCGGCGGCCCTGCTGTCCGGGTGTGTAAAAGAGAGCTTCAAAGACTGCGTGAGCACTGTGACCCTGCAATTCTCTTATACGCTCAACCTGGACGACACCGACAAATTCGACCAGCAGGTATCCTACGTCGACCTGTTTATCTACAACGAGCAAGGAACGATCTTCCGGAGGCAGCGGGTACAGGTCGCCAACATGACCATCGGCCCCGGAGGCATACGGCAGACCACGCTCCAGCTCCCGAAAGGAGAATACACCGTGGTCGCCTGGGGTAACCTCGACGACAACGACTACGACACTTGGTCGTATGAGAACCTCAGCCAGATGCGCGTCGACCTGGCCCTCGACATCCCCACCTCAGGCATCATTCACCACAGTGAGTCCGAGCTATTCCACGGCATAATTCCCTTGAGCGTAGACCGCTACCAGGACGTCAGCGGCCACTTCGACATGGTGAAGAACAGCAACGACATCTGCGTGGTCCTCTATCTCGACAACCCCACCCTTTCGGCCGACTTCAGCATCTACGACATCGAAATATCGGGCTGCAACGGCTCTTACAATGCCGACAACTCGAAATACGCGTCATCGCAAATGATCCACTACTTCCCGTACACCTCGGGACCGCTGGCCGACTACACGCCAGGGTACCACAACACGGGAAAACACTTCGAGTTCCGGACCCTCAGGCTGCTCTGCAACGACGACCTCTACCTGACCATCACCGAGGCCGGCACTGTCAAATACCGCGAGAAACTGACCGACCTCATCGCCCAGGTTTATCCGAGTTGTACGACCGACCGCCAGCTCGACCGGCGCGACGACTACACGCTGGCCTTCACCGTAGACTCCAACATCATCCTCAACGGCGGAGGCGACCTTGACGGCGAAGACGGCGGCAGCGGATCGGGCGGCGGAGACCTCGACGGCGACGGCCAAGACGGCGGCAACGGATCGGGCGGCGGTGACCTCGATGGCCAGGACGGCGGTAACGGATCGGGCGGCGGTGACCTCGACGGCGAAGATTACGGGGGCCCCGGCGGGAATGCCGGCGGAATCGGCGACGGCGGGACCCTCAGATACCCACAGTAAATCAACCTGAAAAAACACATAATACTCAACGAAACTAATTCAATCCTATGAAAAAACTGATAGTAACGGCAATGGCGGCATTGGTAGTGTCGGGTTGCAAGCAAGAAGATCCGGGCACCTCTTCGCCTGACGGCAAGACCGAGGTGATTCTCCGGGGCGCTACGGGAAGCAGCGTCGATACGCGCACTTTTCTCGACGACACCGAGGGCGCCAAAGTGCCCGTACTTTGGTCGACTGGCGATGCGATAGGCATATTCACCTACACTTCGGGAGCTTCGGCCGCAAACGCCAAAGGTTCCCTGATGGAAGGTGCCGGAGCGCGCGACGGCAAGTTCGTATCGTTGGGCATAGAGATGGCCCCCACGGGCAACATGTTCTACATGTACTACCCGTACGATGCCAACGCGACGAACATCAGCACGCCGAGCGACAACGACACGCCCGTGAAGTACAACGGTACCGACACAGACAACCCCTTCATCACCGGCTTCCTGCCCGCGACGCAAGACCAGTTGAAACCCGACGACCTGGGCCACTTTGCCAAGTACGGGTATTCGGTAGCCGTGTCCGAGCCCGCCGATGCCGGACAGGAGATCGACTTCACGATGGAGCACCTGCTTTCGTACGTACAACTATCGCTCTACGGTTCGGGCGACCTGGCCGGTTATTCGGTCAGCCAGATCACCTTCGAAACACCGGTGAACACCCAGCTCACGGGATACTTCAACGGCTATTTCAAACCGCAGTCCAACGGCAAACGTTTTTCGAGCTTCAGCAGCAGTGACCCTACCCTCTTCAGCAACGCGATCACCCTCGACATCACCGAACCTGAAGCGCTGACCGACGACGCCGGCAACCCGCAGCGGTTCATCCTCTCGATGCTCCCGGTCGACCTGAGCAACCAGAACATCAAGGTGGTGGTCACCCTTTCGAAAACCGAAGGCACCGACACGCACATCCGCTTCTACGCCACCAATATTGATGGCAAGAACTTCAAAGAAGATTGCCTGACCCGGATCAAATGCAACGTAAACTCGTGGACCCGCATCTACCCGATGCGTGTGGGCATCGTCTGGCAGGAAGGCGTAACGATCGACCCGAGCAGCATCGAACTCATCAGCGCAGCCGAGGGTACCGACCTGTCGGCCAAACATGCCAACAGTTACATCGTCCCCACCACGGGCGGCACGTTCACCATCCCCGCCAAGAAAGGCGACGGTTCGTGGGTCGAAGGCATCGACTCCGACAAGCTGAACTACCTGAAATTCACCGTTCCGGCCTGCCCCGCCGGAGCCAACGCTGTGATCGGCGTGTACCGTTGGAACCCCGACGACCCGACCAACCAGTCGAACACTATCCTTTACAGCTGGCACCTCTGGATCACTGATCCCGCCGAAGTGCTGGTCGATGGCACCACGACGTTCCTCGACCGCGACCTCGGCGCCACGTCGGCCGACCGTACATCGCTCGACGCCCTGTCGTACTATTACCAGTGGGGACGCAAAGACCTGTTCCCCCGCGCCAGCCAGCGCGGCCCGTTCACCGGCCCCGAAGACGAAACGGCGTTCAACGAAACCGGCACCTACGGGTATACCCGCCCGGTAGTGTTCAACACCTCCATATTCGCCAACCTGAAATGGACACTCGTGCGGTCGAAACAAGACTACAACGACACCTACCAGAAGCCGACCACGTTCATCGACGGTACGGTACTCGGCACCAACCAGTTCAACATGGCCATGACCGAAGGACACCGTAACATGCCTTCGTATAACAACAAGGCCATCAGCACCTGGGCTGACCACGCCGATCCCTGCCCCTTCGGCTACCACGTGCCCACCGTGGACGAACTGAGCCTGCTCATCGGCGTTCCGAAAGGCGACGCCACCGACCTGGCCAACCGGGGCATTACGGTCAAAGGATTGTGGTTCCCGCACGCCGGCTACCGCAACAACGAGTACGCCAATTTCCGCGCACTCGGTAGCCAGGGCCTTCTCTGGGCCAACATCACGAATCAGGGATCCGAAATAGGGCGCTATGCGCGGTCGTGGCATTGCGACTACAATGGTAACCCGTATTTCGCCCAGGGGCGTATCTCCGGTGGCCGCACCGTACGCTGCGTCAAAAACTAACATTCCAAACCCAGGGGCGAACTGCCCGGAGCTCCCCAAAGGTTCCGGGCAAACGCCTCCCCCCTCTTATTCATTAAATTGCTTCTACTGCAATGCGATTAAAATCACTATTTAGCCTTGCGGCACTGGCCGCCCTGGCACTTTCGGGCTGCCAGAAGCAGCCGGAGGCTCCGGTGGCTCCGGTAACGCCCGACCGCGACGCGGTGGTCTTTTCCGGTTCATTCGCGCAGGCCCCCGGCAGTAAAACCTCTCTCGGCGACGAAAGTCAGGGCGTAAGTCCCGTGCTTTGGTCGGGTGGCGATGCACTCGGCGTATTCACTTTCAGCCCCGGGGCTGTGGCCGAGAACGCCCGCGCCTCGCTGATGGAAGGCGCCGGGAACAACGACGGGAAATTCGCCGCAATGAGCGTAGGCATGGCCGAAACGGGCAACGTTTTCTACCTCTACTACCCCTACAACCGCGACGCGTTATCGGGAAACTCCGGCGGAGTTAATTATTTCCCTAACGGGGGCGATCCGTACATCACGGCCACACTGCCCGACCTGCAGGAACAACCCGCAGCCGGTGACCTCAGCCATTTCGGCACATACGGTTATTCGGTGGCCATCTCCGATCCGGCCGACCGGGACGACGAGGTCTCGTTCTCGATGAAGCACATCCTGTCGCACCTGAAACTCTCGCTCTGGAGCAACAACCCGCTGATGACCGACTACTCCATCGAGCAGATCCGGATCACGGCAACCGGTGGACAATACCTGAGCGGCCCGCTGCGCAGCGATTTCGAAGGAAACTACGAAGCCGTGAACGCTCCGGCAACGGATTTCAGCAATACCATAACGCTGGAAATCACGCGCAGGACGGCCATCACCCTGGCGCAGGGCGAGGCTCAGCAGTTCTTGATGACCCTGCTCCCGGTCGACCTGACCGGCGAAGACCTCAGGGTCGAAGTGCAGGTACGGCGCGAAGGCGACCTGCCTCGCGTCTACACCCAGACCTTCGAAGGCGCCGACTTCGCCGGCGGCAAGATGCTGAAGATCACCGAAAACTTCACGAAATGGCCTTTCGTGACCCATGTATCGGAGAGCAACGAGACATTCGTCAGTAATCTTCTCGAAGTGCAGCGCCTGGCCGCGGAATACAGCACGGCCAATCCATCGCCCGCCACGAACTACGTGTCGGCCACGCACGCCGACTGGCTCACGGCCACCTACCTGCGCCAGTTCAATCCCGGCTACCATGGCGGCAACTGGCCCGAAACTGCGGGAACCATCGATGCGAACTTCACCGCTTACGTACAAGCACAAGCCCCCGACGTGCACACCTATTTCGCAAACACCGCCAGTATAGCCGGAACTGATGGCGGTGACGAAATAGACCTGTACCACATGGGGGCTACTTTATCCGCCCTGACTTTCAATGCTACCGGAACCCGGCAGCAACTGATCGGGCACACCATCACCGGCGAAATGTCGGGATGGGCGGGCGACCTTCAGGACTTCCTGCGTTACAACATCGTAGGCGCCTATCCCACCGGGGACGAGACGTTCTATTATAACAAGACGATGGAACGAATGGGACAGGCCGACACCTATTTCTCGGTCAACGACCTGCTGGGAGACGCCGATGCCGTGAACCTGTACGGCCTGATGAAAGCCAGCAACAATGCCCTGAGCCTGGCAAGTTGTGCTGCCCAGTATTACAGCACGGTATCCTCGTGCTATCTCAAGCGTTTCACCTCGTACGTGCAGAATACGGCAGGGAACACAACCCGGAGCAGTTTTTTCACGCGAGTGAACATGTATACCAAACTGAGATATGCGGGCCTCATTGTATGGCCCCTGTACAGCGGCATGAGTTCGATTTCACCGGCTCAGGAGAAAGGAGTGGCCAACGGCTATTGCGATTATATTTTCAACCTGATCGCAAAAGAATAAAGATACCGGGGTTAATTACAGGACTTTATATCTATTTCGCCGTGCGGCACGTATCCGGAAGTATTTCTTTTCAGGGTTGAGGTATAACCGGAAAGCGTACGGGCCGCTCCCGAGAGGGGGATCATCATTCCGATGATCCCCTTTTTGTGTTTTCTTGCAGAGGTTTTGCCCGTTAAAAAGCAGCGCGGCTCCACCGTCCAAATTTGGACGGTGGGGCCGCGCTGCCTGGGACTTCCCTTGCGGAACCTCAGCCGTTATAAAGTGTCTCGCGGACCGGCGGGATCAGAGGATGCGTCGCGCAATCCAGGCACAGGCTTCGGCATCGGCCAGCGCGTGGTGGTGGTTGCGCAGGTCGAACCCGCAGTGCGAGGCCACGGTGTGCAACTGGTGGTTGGGCAGCGCAGCGCCGAAGAGCCTGCGCGAAGCCCGGCAGGTGCAATGAAAAACATAGTCCGGAGGATAGACCATGCCATAGAGCTCGTATACGGCGCGCAGGCACCCTTCGTCGAAGGGACTGTTGTGGGCCACGAGCGGCAGGCCCGCGATCAGGGGCGCTACGGCATCCCAGACCTCGGGAAAGCGCGGGGCATCGAGCGTGTCCACAGATGTGAGCCCGTGTATGGCGGTCGTCCACGGCGAATAGTAGTTGGGAGAAGGATGGATCAGGCTGTAGAAGCGCCGGTCGACCTCGCCGCCGCGCACAACCACCACCCCGACACTGCACACGCTGGTGCGGCGGCCGTTGGCGGTCTCGAAGTCTATAGCGGCAAAGTTTTCCATAACGTATACATCTTATCGTATACTTATCTGCAATGACACCCCTTCTGCCCGCCGCCGGCGACGGGCGGAAACAAGCCACAGGGCGAGTGCTACAGCCTGCCGTATAAGGCGGGCGGACTGCCGGGATTGCTTATGCGACCCGGGTATATGCAAAAACACCTTTCGAAAACAAAGGATAAAACGCAGGGGGGTATTGTTGCGGATAGGCATGTCTTATCGCCGCATCCTTCTACCGTCAGTGCGAGGGTTTAAAGAATCCGAAGCCATCCTTGCGCTCCGGTTAGCGTACGGGAGAGGTTTGCCGCGGCTCTTCGATCCTCGCAATGACGCAAAAGTCAACGAGCTTAGATTATTCGTATTAATTCACAAAATCACCAGAGCTGTTTTTACTCGTCCGGCATTATTTCTTCGCGGGCCCGGGGACCGAGGGTTTCCCCCAGCCTTTACCTATGGGCCAGAAAGCCGACAGGCTGCCGACGGCGGCATCGGCTTCGGCGGGCAGACGCCATACGGCATTGTGGGCAGCGTCTATTTCGAACAGCTTGGATTGGTTCTTGTCGCGGCTGTGACCGCCCCAGTTGGCGATCAGGGTATTGCCGTTTTCGAAACGGAGCATCTGGGCCACGAAAAGCATTTTCATATCATTGCCCAGCTGCAAGGTATATTGCACCGTATCCCGGTTGTGGTCGACCTCGGCAAAACGGTGGGCGTCGCCGCACGACACGATCCAATTGCCGCCGGCCAGCTCCTGCACGGAAAAGAGGCCTCCCCGGACTGCCACCGTACGGACGGTTTCTCCCTGCGGGGTAATCTCCCAGACCTCGCCGCGACCCATCAGCGGCACCAGGTAGTTACCGTTGGCAGCTTTCGACACCTGGCGGAATTGGCTGTGAGGATTCCCGACGCCGGTTTCGAAAGCGACCCTCACCACCGTATCGCCCTTGGGAGTGATCTCCCAGATGCGGGCCGGGTGTCCGCACATGGCGAGCATGATGTTACCGTCGGGCAATTCGCGGGCTGTGTGCATTTCGGCGCCCTGCGGGGCGGTGAACTCGCGTTTCACGGCGCCGGTCTTGCGGTCGAGCAGCGTGGCCCCGGAACGGTGGGCATACAGGATGTCGCCTTTCCGGGTCATCTGCACCGAGTTGCACTCCTGACCCGGACCGAGGGTATGTTTCCAGACAATCGCGCCGTTGGCGTTATCGACGATGGCGATGTCGTCCCAGCCCGAGCCGCCCACAAGGATGAACTGCCCCTTCTTGACGGAAGGCACGGGGTTGGAGGTTTGGGCAACGGCGGTCTGCTGTACCATTAATGAGACCAGCAAGAGGGTGGCTATTTTTTTCATGGTGTTTGTTGGTGAATAGATTTTGTGTTTGGGCAAATTTAGCAAAAGTTAATTTCACATAAGCAGATCGGACACCGGGTACAGGGCGAATTATTTTCGTAATTATCCCTGGTGACTATATACTCATTAACATCTTTGCTTTCGACCCGGTGTGCTACGCGCGTTGGGCGCACGGGTTGCGGGTTGCGGCACAACCCGAGCTTGTGTAAATGGGGATATAATTACCTTATCTTTTTCAGGTTTGTTGCCGGCCGGTTTCGATTCGGTTTCCGGACTCTTCCGGGTTGCCGGGTAATCCGCGACCCGTGTACCCGGTACGATCGGGGGAAGGTCGGGCCGAATGTGATACGGCAGGCCTGAACCCGTCTATTTTTTGAATCCGGTTGTCCGGCAGTGCCGCAGGCAACCCTACCCCGGATAAAACAAGGCGGGGCCATTTTGCAATGACCCCGCACCAGAGAATGGAATAGATGTATTGGATAAGTTATAGATAAGCGCCTGCGGAGGCTCCAGGAGGAGCTTGTCCCGGGCGGTATCGCACAGAGAGCCCACCGAAAGGGGGCGCAGCTTCGGGTGAAGCACTGCTCTACTAACGGTTACCCAAGTAAATATATTGTCTGGGGAGATTGAAACACTTGCGCAATGGATATGCCATCCCGGCACTACGGACGGGAAAATACCGCATTCTTTGCCGGAGCAAGATGCAGACCGGAACAGGACAGCAGCGCAAGCGTTCTCGCGGACAACAACCTCAGGGTAACTTACACCCCTGCCATACAGGGGTATTAGCGGTTATTTTTCAGCTTAGACGCTCGATTATGGCCGGGATGTCGGTTCCGGCACACCGCAAAGGTAAATCAAAATTCGGACGAAAAAAATTATTTGGATTTTTCCACGGATATAAACCGAAAAATGAATGCAATAAAAACAGGAAGGCCTTGGCGTGTGAACCCAAAACCTTCCCGTTTACATAATAATTACAAGAGAACCGGAATATTAACCGAGGCGGTTCCAGATTTCCCAACTGCGTTCGGCTTGTCGCACGAGCATCTCGCTGCCGTTCTTTACGCAGGCGCCCCGTTGCAGGCCCTCGCACAGAAAGCGCGTGAGCGGGGGGTTGTAGACCAGGTCGAAGAGAAAATGCCCGGGGCCGACCGCTTCGTAAGCCGTATCGCTTAACGGCGGACGTTGGTCGGCATGGGGAAAGGTGCCGACCGGGGTGCAGTTGACGATCAGGCCATACCTTTTTACCACTTCCGCCGTGATGTCGGCATAGGTCAAAGTATTGCCGACCCCTGTACGGCGCGACACGGGGGTAGCGGCAATGCCGAGCCTGTCCAGCGCGTAATTCACGGCCGCTGCCGCACCGCCGCTACCACCAAGCACCAATGCATCCCGGGGCCTTGTGGCGCCCAGCATGCCGAGCAGGGCCAACTCGAAACCGTAAGCATCGGTATTGTATCCGGTAAGGGTTCCGTAGGGGCTGACCTTCACACAGTTTACGGCACCGATAACGTCCGCTTCGGGGGATATGGTATCGAGCAGTGCAAGAATATCGCGTTTATAGGGAATGGTAACATTGAACCCGGCTATGCCCTCGGGCAAGGCGGCCAACAGGTCGTCTTTCGACGCGGGGAAGACGGGCAACTCCACAGCGGTATACCGATGGGTGTCGGACAACCCGGAACGCCCGAAGAACTCGCCGAACCACCGTTGCGAGAACGAGTGGCCGAGCGGGTATCCTATAAGCGCGTAAGTTTTCATCTGTTGAGGAATTCTATGTATTTCGGGCCTTGGGCGGCATCCCCGGGGCGCGTACCCTCGTACCCCGGCTACACAAGCAGATACCGGGAACAGTGCTGCACGGGCGGGGCGCAGCTAGATGTATTTGATCGCCAAAAACCCGCCGATGAGCAGCACGGTGAAGGCCAGTGCCATCCAGTTGAAATGCTTGTCTATGAAGCTCTTGATCGTGGGACCGAACTTCCAGATCAACCAGCCCACCAGGAAGAAACGCGCCCCACGGCTGACGATGGAGGCGATCAGGAACATCACGAAGTTGATGTCGAACACCCCGGCTGTGATGGTGATCAGCTTGAAAGGCAGCGGGGTGAACCCTCCGGTGAAAACGATCCAGAAGTTCCACTGGTTGTACATCGCCTCGACGCTGCGGTAGGCTTCGACGCTGAACAGGTTGTTGAAGAACCAGTCGGCCAGGGCCGTGAAGCCGGTGGCCGATTCGGGGTTAAGCCAGGCATACTGACCGATAAGGTAACCGAAACAGGCGCCGAGTACCGACCCGGCAGTGCAGATCAAGGCGTATTTGAACGATTTCTTGGGCAGGCCGAGACAGCAGGCGATCAGCAGCACATCGGGCGGGATAGGGAAAAAACTCGACTCGGCAAACGCCAGCACGAAAAGCGCCAGCACACCCCAACGGGTGTCGGCCCAGTGCAGCGTCCAGTCATAGAGGCGGCGGACGATGTTGGGCTTTTTGGCCGTTTTCTTCGGTGCGGCACCAGCCGGTGTCACGGAGCCCGGAACTTCACAAGAAGCCGGAGAGGATTCTCCGCGCAACTGCGCACCGGTTTTCGCTGCTTCGGGTATTTCGCTATGATCAGGGGAAGAGACCTCCTGCGGTTGCGTGCCGGCGGCGTGCCCGGAGGCAGCCTCGGAAACCGGGGCGGTTCCGGGAGTAAGTTCGGAGACTACCTCCGCGGTGACATCCGGTTTATTGTTCATCGGTTCGGGGTTTGATGGCTGCTTTGACTACGGCAATAAATTCGCCGGGATCGGTACAACTGAATACGTAGTTCTTGCTTTTGTGGCCGTCCCGGGTTTTCACCACGACCAGTCCTTGCATTTCGGTGGCATACAAGGTGAACTTGCCGAGTTTCTTATTCCGGAACTGGCCGAAATAGCCATAGAGGCCGCCACTTCCGAAAGTACGTGCGGCATTCTTTACGTCTTTGGCATCGACTTCGGTTATTTCGGTCACATTTTCCATGGAAATAGTCAGCGAACCGACCACTTTTTTCATTTCTATGTGGCCGTTCGTAGCATCGGCCCGCAGGTAACGCGGAATAAAAAGAGCGGTGAGGACAGGTGCGAACAACATCACGGCCGAAAGTCCGATGACGAATCCATCAGGCATCGCGGTTCGTTGCGGCCTTTGCTCGATCCACAAAAGCAAGATCGCGGCCAGTGCGATCATAGCCAGCAGAAATATTGTGGTGAATATCACCGATTTACTCCAACGGAAGCGGGTTTCGATGAAGGTGTTGGTTGTAGCCATTTTTTAGCGTGGCGTTTGAATAGCGGGAATGAAGTCACAAATATACGTAACTCTTGTGACTTAGCGCCGAAGAATGCACCGAATGGAAAAAAATCCCTATTTTTGACAGTTAAACCAAATTTTTTCACCTCCTATGGGGAATTTCGACTACGAACACGACCACCGCGGCGAACGCGGTTCCGACGGCGGAGGACAGTCCGACGAAGTCCACTCGGTACAGGTGAAGGCCGGTAAACGCACCTATTATTTCGACGTCAAGGCGACCCGCGCGGGCGATTACTACCTGACCATCACTGAAAACCGCAAGGTCAGCCACCCCGACGGCACGTTCACCTTCGACAAACACAAAATCTTCCTCTACAAAGAGGATTTCCGCAAGTTCGCCGACGGGCTGACCGAGGCCCTCGATTTCGTACGGCGCGAAAAACCAGAATTCTTCGAAGGCGAATAAATTCGCTCTTAGACTCAACGGGGAATTCCATGTCATCCCGAGCGCAGCCGAGGGAACTGTTCGGATAGTTTTGATTCTATACAAAACCGTACATGAGCGGGTCTCTCGGCTGCGCTCGGAATGACATGGAGAGCTATAGAATGGCAAGATATCCGATCCTTTTACGGTAGCATTAAAAATAACAAAAACATATGAAACGCATTATGGCCCTTTCGTTCGCCGCGCTCTTTGCAGCCTGCGGCACCGGAAAAAAGAACGCGCAACCCATTGCCCTCGACACGGCGCTCACCGCCGAAGAGATCGCCGCCCGCCGTTTCACCCCCGAGGTGATGTGGAAAATGGGGCGCCTGGCTTCGAGCCAGATCTCGCCCGACGGCACGGCAGTCCTCTACGCACTCACTTACTACAGCGTGAGCGAGAACCGCAGCACCACCAGCCTGTGGGTGCAGCCCATGCCCACCGACAGCCTGCCCGATCCCCAACCCCGCCAAATCACCGAAACGGGGTATAAGGACACCGACCCGCGCTGGAGCGCCGACGGCCGGACGATCTTCTTCCTCTCGAACCGCAGCGGATCGCAGCAGGAGATATGGAGCATCCGCCCCGACGGCACTGCCATGCGCCGCGTGAGCATCGAAAAAGAAACGGCACCGCAAGGCGACATCACCGCCTTCGGCGTGGCCCCGCAGAACAACAAAATATGGTTCACCCGCGAAGTGAAAGTGCAGCCGGTGAGCGGCGGCGACTGGTACGGCTTCGAGAAATCGAACGTGCGCATCTACGACGACCTGATGGAGCGCCACTGGGACACTTGGGAAGACGGCTCGTACAGCCACATTTTCGTGGCCGACTTCAACGTACACCGCGACAGCTACACCATCTCGAACCCCGTGGACATCATGCCCGGCGAAGCGTGGGACGCCCCGATGGCCCCCTATTTCGACGCCGCCGAGATCGCCTGGAACCACGCCGGAACCGCCCTGGCCTATACCTGCAAAAAAATGACGGGCTATGAATACGCCATGAGTACCGACAGCGACATTTACCTCTACTCGCTGGCCGACGGTTCGACCCTCAACCTGACCAAAGTGGACGGGCAATCCATCGCACCCGCCTACGACCTGCCCGGCTACGACCGCTACCCCGTGTTCTCGCCGGACGATAAGCTGATCGCCTGGCGCCACATGCCCCGCGCCCGGAACGAAGCCGACCGCGAGCACATCCTGGTGATGTCGGTAACGGGCGAAAGTAAAACCGACCTGACCCCCGTGTTCGATTACAGCGCCGAGAACCTCGTGTGGAGCGCCGACGGCCGGACGATCTACTTCCTGGCCTGCATCGAGGCCGAGACCCAGATCTGCAGCGTAGACCGCGAAACGGGCATCGTTTCGGTGCTCACCCGGGGGCCGCACGACTACACGGCCTTCTCGATGGCTGGCGGCAAGACCGTGGCCGAAAAGACCACGCTCTCGATGGCTACCGAGCTTTTCGTGGTAGACCTCGGCAAAGCCGCCCTCGATACCGCTTGCGAAGAACAGCCACTCGAAATCTGCGGCAACGACGAGCGGTATTTCCCCGTGAGCCGCGACAGCCGCCTGAGCCACATCAACGACCGGATATACGAAGCTGTGGATATGGGCGTGGTCGAAAAACGCTGGATCACCACCTCCGACAACCAGCAGATGCTCACTTGGGTAGCCCTGCCCCCGGACTTCGATCCGAACAAGAAATACCCAACCCTGCTGTATTGCCAGGGCGGCCCGCAGAGCGTGATCAGCCAGCGCTGGAGCTACCGCTGGAACTTCCAGCTGATGTCTGCGCAAGGTTACATCGTAGTGGCCCCCAACCGCCGCGGACTGCCGTCGTTCGGCACCGAATGGCTCGACCAGATCAGCGGCGATTACTCCGGACAGAACATCCGCGACTACCTGAGCGCCATTGACGCCGTGTCCTCCGAACCGTGGGTCGACCGCGACCACCTTGGGGCCATAGGGGCCAGCTACGGGGGCTATTCGGTATTCTACCTCGCGGGGCGCCACGACGGACGTTTCAAAGCCCTGATCGCCCACTGCGGCATGTTCAACCTCGAAAGCTTCTACGGCGAAACCGAAGAACTGTGGTTCCCCTACCACGACCTCGGCGGAGCCCCGTGGGAACAGGCCGATAAGCCCGTCGCCAAACGCTCTTACAGCAACTCGCCCCACCTGGCGGTCAACCGCTGGACGGCCCCGATCCTGATCATCACGGGCGAAAACGACTACCGGATTCCCTACACCCAAAGCCTCGAAGCTTTCACCGCCGCCCGGGCGCACGGTATACCGGCGCGTCTGGTCAGCTTTGCCGACGAAGCGCACCAGGTGTTCAAGCCCCAGAACTCGCTGGTATGGAACCGCGAATTCTTCGGGTGGCTCGACAAGTATCTGAAATAACCGTTCCGGCAATCCTAAATCAAAAAAAACACGTAATATGAGAAAAAGAATCGCCTTAACAGTTATCGCCGCTCTTTTAGCCCTGTTGTCGCCCCGAACCGGCGCCCAGGAAGCGAAAACTTATCAACTGAAAAAAGAGAACCAGGGTTTCTCGATTTGTAATCCCGACGGCAGCCATGCAATGGCTTTCGACCAAGTCTACTTGCCCATGAGCGAATGGAAAGGTTATTTTTTCATGCGGGTCAAGAAAGACGGCCTGTGGGGACTGTTGATGTGCGAAAGTGCAAAAGACGGCGCCCGCTGTGAGTTCTCGATCGAACCGGCCTATTCATTCATTGGCAACGGAAGCCCGTATTCCCAGACCATCCCCTCGAATACACGGCATATGGAATGTACGCTGGGCGAAAACTGGCTGGTCCAATATTTTTGGCCCGACGGCACATATGTACCCTACCATCCCGAAGCACCGGAGAGTGCCGTCTGGCCCTCGGAACGCCTAAAAGCAGAAGCGGGAAACAAACTATACGCAGTGAAAGCAGGAGCCACATGCAAGAGCCGTCCCGAGTTCGTGATCCGCTCTGTGGTACAGGGGTCCGATTTTACCTGCATCCGGTTTGCAATGACCGCGAAAGACCGCGACCGGAATTTTTATTTATACGAGGGAAGTGATGCCTCGTCGGCCTACAGGATTGTGGCCGAAGGGACACAATATATGCTTACGGGTCTCAAAGGAGTAGGTAACAACAACCATCCCACAGTCGTAAAAATGGGTTCAACCCTCGAATTCGAAGCCCGTTTTGAGAAAATGCCCGATTACATTACCAGCTTTGACTTGATCGAAGGAACTAACGGAAACGGGTTCGATTTCAAAGGCGTCTCCATCATTCCTGCCACCAAGTAAACAACGGATACTCCATTGCACCGACCTTATATAACCACAAAACGCCTCGTCTTTCTTTCGGAAGACGAGGCGTTTTTTTGGGATTTCCACCCGAACAACAACTATTCCGTAAAACCAACGGCAAATCCCAACTCCCCGAACATCCGGGCGTAGATCTCCGCTTTCTGTTCGAGCTTCAGCGGGTAGGCCCGCGACGACGAAGGCATCCGATAGAGGCGCAGGCGGCGCCCTTGATAATCGAATACCGAGAATCCGCCGATCCCGGGCACTTCGGAAGCCCCGGTCAGCGGCAGGATCGTTTCGAGGGCTTTGGCTCCGGTGACGGCCACGGCTGCGCATTGCGGCAGGCTATCGAGCAGCGCACCGAGGGCTATGGATTCAACGACCTTCAAATGTTGGTCGGAAGCGTCGCCTTGTCCGCGCACCACGCTCCGGGCCGTGTCGCTCAGGGCGATGCCCCGCTCGGTGAGGAAGCGCCGGATCGCCGCTTCTTCGAACCGCTTCGCGCTGGCGGGAGCTTCAGCCCCCGGGGCTATGAAATGTTCGCGGTCACCGAAAAAACAAAGCCCGAAAATGCGCCACATGTCGTTCTGGAAATTGGGATAATAGAATTCCATCGACCAGCGGCGGCGCGCCGGGGGAAAACTACCCAGCATCAGCAGCCGCGCTCCTTCGGGCAAAAACGGCTCCAGCGGGTGTTGTTCGGCGGCGGGCGATTTTTCTTTGGCGGCGGCAGTTTCAATGCGTGGTATCATCCCCTAAAGGTAGCGATAAAAACATGTCATCCCGAGCGTAACCGAAGAATGTGATCGAAACATTTGCATAGAATCATGCCTTCGCGGTCTTTGCATCCAGGTCTCCCGACTACGCCAGGGATAGCATAGAAAACGCCGTCGCGGGCAGATCCACACGACGGCGCATATAAACCGAGGACGAATAAATTTACATCGAACGGGCGTTCGCTTTGCTCATGCCCGAGATGGATACATTCACCTGTACCGGATGGGAAGGGGTATAGTAAGTCAGATTACTCATGCCGCTGACCGAGCCCCGGATGCTGCGCGTCACGCAGACCGAGCAGTCGCTCATGCCTGAAATCTCGCAGTTCGCCTCTTCGGTGCGCAAACCGCGCAGGGTACCGTTGGTCATCCCCGATGTCTGAAGTTGCAGGAGCCTGGTTGTGCCCACCAGCGAAATATCGGCCATACCACTGGCCGAGAGATTGATCCGATCGGTGACATTGATCATGGACGAACTGAGTTTGCCCATTCCGGTCATGGAAATCCCGATCGTAGTGGCATTGACATTACCGAGGTTCAATTCGCCCATGCCGCCTATCTCCACCGTCAGGTTCGTGGCCGTGTAGGGCCTGATGATATTCAATTTACCCAGATAATCCACCTTAATTTGTTGCAGAGTCAAGATTCCGGGAACGACCACCTCGATCCGAATCTCTTCGCCGCGGGGAATCTGGAATGCCGGTACCGATCCGCGTTCGGACACGTCGGAACCGACCATAAGCACGCTACCTTCCATCTGGGCACGCAGGTAGTCGAGGTGGTTCTGGAAACCGGTAATTCGTATTTTGGCCTGCGGACCTTCGACAACCGTCACCTCGACAGCGATCCGGCTTTCGATCCAGATGGCCGTGAGCGGCAATGGCATGCCGAATTCTTTGAGGATGCGGGAACCCTCGCCGCGCAGGGACTTCCCGGGTTTATTATCGGGCGCGGCCGCCACCGGGGCCGACGAAGCGTTATAGGCCAGTGCTTCCCCGCCGACGGAGACAGCGGTGCCTTTCGTACCAAAAGCCTCTGCCTGCATGGGCAGGGCTATGGTTGCGGCAACTATGGCCAAACTAAGCGTGACGAATGTTTTTTTCATTACCTGTGTGGTTTTTGGTAAAAATCCCGTACTTTTACAATGGTTTTATACCGCGTGCCAGATTCCAAACCGGCACCTGTAAAACCGCGAGAGCTTCCCGGATGCGAAATTACGAAATTTCTCTTTTACGCCGGAGTCCTCCCTTTCTGCACTAAAGACGCTTTCCAGACCCATTTTGGATTTACAACGTAAAAAAGTGTTTATAAACCACCTCGTTAATCTTGTAACCATTATGAAAAGAACCAGACTTTCCGTGATCGCGGCCGCCGCTGCGATCCTCAGCACCTCACTCGCCGCACAGGCCCAACAAAAAGGCGACTGGACGGTAGGCGCCCGCGGCGGCCTCAGCATCCCCAATCTCAGCACCAACAGCGACAACCCGCTCAGCACCAATTACTCATCGCGCATGGCCGGACAGGCCGGCGTATTCGGCGAATACCGTTTCTCGAAACTCTTCTCGATCCAGGTCGGCCTTGAATACAGCGGGCAGGGCGGCAAAAAAGACGGTTACCAGGCATTCCCCGCGGCTCCCGTGATGAACGGTGTGATCGCAGGCGCCACCGGCCCGGCCTCTCAAGCCATCGTACAGCAACTCGCAAGCCAAGGGATACCGTCGGTGGCGTTGCCTACGGCTGCCGCCGTGCAAACCGACCTGACCAACGCGCTTAACGGTTTCGGCAACGACCTTAGTTACCTGTACGCCGATGCGAAAAGCACTGCCGAGTTCAACTACCTGATGATGCCTATATACGCTAAGTTCGGCACGAATTTCAGCAAAACCTCGCCTTTCCGCGTGTATGTCGGCGTGGGCCCGTTCTTTTCGTATATGCTTTCGGCGCACCGCATCACCGATTTCCATGGCACTACCTGGGGCGATGTCAACGGCAACACGCTGCCCGCCGCCTGGACGACATCCGCCACAGCGCTGTCTATGCTTCAGTCCATGGGCCAGGCCGCGGGAAGCGGAGATATGGTCACTGCCGCCAAACTGGCCGCCGAGTACACGGCCCTGAGCGGCATAAATCCCCAGACGCAGCAACCGGTCTTCGGTATTCCGAGCATACTCGGCAGCATACCCACTCAGGACAACGACCAGAACATCTATGACGAAGTCAATAAATTCAACTTCGGTATCGCGGCCAACGTGGGCGTCTCGTACAGTTTCGGCCCGACCCGCCGCCATACGCTCTTTGTCGAGGGTGGCGGCAATTACGGCTTCATCAAGATCCAGAAAGACGACAAGAACGGCAACAACAATATCGGCGCCGGTACCGTCATGCTGGGCTACTCGTTCCGCGTGAACCGGTAACCGTTTGTCCCGCCCCGGTGGGTCCAGCCGCCGCGCCGCCCTCAACACAGGAGCGTTCCCCCGATCATCGGGGGGAACGCTCCTTTTTTAGGCAAATTATCGCTACATTTGCCCGACAGACACAATATACCATGGAACAAACATCTCCGAAAGCCGAACCGCACGCCACCGAAATAGACCTCGTCGAACTTTGCAGGGCGGTATGGCGACGCCGCGGATTCGTACTGAAAACCGCCGCGGTTTTTCTGGGATTCGCCATTATCTATTACATCAGCGTGCCGAACCGCTATAGTTCGTCGGCCGCCATCATGACCGAATCGCAAGACAAAAACCTCTCGGGCATGGGAGGCGTGGCAGCCATGATGGGCATCAACCTCTCCTCGGGCCCGGCGGGCGCCGATGCCATCACCGCCGAACAATTTCCCGAAATCGTGCAGACAAGGCCCATGCTGGCCAAATTCCTCGACATGCAGGTGGAACTGACGCCCCGGATCGAGAACGGCGTGATCGTCGCCCCCGGCGAACAGATCACCCTGCTCGAATACCTGGTGAACCGGTGGAAGTTCCCGTGGTACAGCTATATCCTGAAGCCTTTTCAGGGCCGCCGCCACGAAATTACCCCACGCGATTACGTCTACGACACGGCGGTCATCACCCCCGTACAAGGTTTGTTTTTCGCCCGCCTCGGCCAAAGCATCGCCGTAAAGGTCGACAAAAAAGGCCCCACCCGGATCTCGGTAACCACCCAAAACCCGATGGTCAGCTATATGCTCGAAAAGCGCCTGCTGACCGAACTCGAAGCTTACATCACCGAATACCGCACCCTGAAAGCCCGCCGCACCCTCGAATTTTCGCTGTCGCAGGCCGACAGCGCCCGTGCGAAATACGACGCGGCGGCGCGGCGGCTGGCAGTCTTCGAGGATAACAACCGCAGCCTGGTCTCGGCCCGCGCCGAAGTGGAACGCCAACGCCTCGAAAGCGAATTCACGATTGCCGGTAACATATACAGCAACATCATGACTCAGACCGAAATGGCCCGCCTCGAACTTCAAAAATCGATGCCGGTCTACGCCGCGCTGGAACCCGCCTCGTATGCGGCATGGCCTGTGGCGCCGCGGCTCGTCTTTTCGTGCGCGGTGGGGATCTTCCTCGGTATCTTTTTTGCCGTTTGCTGGGTCATTGTGCGTCATTTCACCAAACCGTCGCCGGTGCCGGAAACGTCCGGCGAAGCATAGCGCCCGGCTATTCTGTGTGTTGCCATGGATACCTCCGGAAAATTTCCCCCGCTCAACCTGCCGCAGGCCGAACTCCGGATCCGTCCGTGCGGCAACGGCTACGAAGTGTGGGACGACCTGCGCCGCAAGTGGCTGGTGCTGACGCCCGAAGAATGGGTTCGCAGACACTTCATTGAATTCCTGGTCGGCCACCGGAACGCCCGCCGCGAACTGGTCGCACAGGAGATGCAGCTCAGCGATGCCGGAGGGCACACGCTGGTGCGCGCCGACATTGTGGTCTATGCGCCGGGATGCCGCGAGCCGCTGATGATCGTGGAGTGCAAAGCCCCGACAGTCACACTTTCGCAAAAGACCTTCGACCAGATCGCGCAATACAACCTGCCGCTCGGCGTGCGCTACCTGGTGGTCACCAACGGCCTGTCGCACTACTGCTGCGAAATTACCGCCGGCGGTGCCGTGCTTTTCTTACCGGACATACCCTCGCTGGAATAGGCCTCCCTAAGTTTTGGAGATGGACGCTGTAAACGCGAATCCGCCCGGAAGGAACAAGAGTTCCTTTCGGGCGGATTCGCGTTTGTCCGGGTTGCCGGTTTACAACTGGATGACAGTACCCTGTTTGGTATCGACCTTGAGGATCACGGGATACGGCGGATCGATTCCGTAAAGGCTCTGGTCGATGTCCAGGTTGCGGAGCGTGGCTTCGGAACGCGGGAATTTCTTGGCCGCGATCGTCTTACCTCCCAATACTACGGTGACTTTTTCGCCGAGGTCGAGCAGCGTATCGTTCAAGCCGATCAGGATCACGGGAGAGCCGCCCGCCGAAGTGATGGTCACTGTCTGTCCCGACACTGAGGCCTCGATACGTTTGCCCACGCCGAACATGGTGGCTTCGGGCACGCCCACCCAATAAAAATTGGAGCGCTGCACGTCGTCCTGGATCCACACCACTTTGTGGGGATAGGGGTTGCGGGTATATTGCTGCATCCAGGCGATGCCCACGGTGTCGCGCTGTTGCATCCAGTGGGGCAGGCCCTCGTAGATGTCCACGCGGTGGATGTAGCCTTCCGGGTCGAGCTGCTGCAGCGAGTCGAGTTTGACTTTCCAGGCGGCGGCCAGCCCGTTGCGGTTGTAGGCGGCGTCGGCACCGCCCATGAAGATGGCGAACGGCAGGTTGCGGAGCGACTCGCCGGCGGCATCGCCGGGGTGCCCGGCCATCATGGCGGCGGCGGCCCAGTGGTCGGCCATGCGGGGTGCCATGTTGAAGGTCCCGTCGCCGCCGGCCGAGTAACCGGTGATATAGACGCGATCGGGGTTCACGCCGTCGAAGATCACGCCGCAAGCAATGGTCTTGCGCAGGAAGTCGTCCATGTAGCCCTGGTGCCACATGTTCCACGAATCGGTCGGGGCGCGGGGCACGAAATAGAGGGCCTCGGCAGGTTTGTAGAGGCGTTTCTGGTTGCTCCATTGCTGGTCGTTGACGGCCGGGGGAGCGCCTCCGCCACCATGCATCGATACGATCAGACTGCGGCCGCCTGCGGGTTTGGGGCCGTAGATGGTATCCCAAAAGCGGAAGTTGTAGGTGCCGTCGGTGAATTTATGGGCCTCCCATTCGGGAGCCAGGGTTTTGCGGAGTTCGGACAAGCGCTGCGCAACCACTTCGGCGGCGATACGGTCGCTCTCTGCTTTGGAAAGCCCTTTTTTGGCCATGGCGGGCATCACAGTGCTCAGGGCGAGGAGGGTAAGAAGGATTTTTTTCATCGGGGTATGTAAAAGGGTTTTATATGAATCTTGGACAAAGCCAGGCGCTTCGCCGAATCTTTACGGATCCGGAGCTTTCGAACCGGACGGAGGACTGTTTGCAGTGCCGGAAGGGGTCTTATTCGAATCGGACGGGGGCGAAGAACTGCGGTACGTGGAAATTGGGCGATGGGGTGCCGACCGGGGCCCACGACAGGAAATGGGGTTTGCTCAGGTTGTCGCCGCACTTGTAGAAGTTGGCGGTGGCTTCGACGCCGTCGAGGCTGGCGAACCGGTGTTTGAAGAACGCAGTAGAGGGAATGGCAATGGCCAGACGCCATCCGCCGACCTGTTTCTCGGCAAAGGGCTGACGGCCCAGCGAACTTTCGCGGCGAATGCTTTGCATCAGTTCGGGTGAGCCGTGGGTGGCGTTGGGCTTCTCTTTGCGGAAGGCGGCCAGCGCGGTGCCGATGCAGTTGAATTCGAAATTGTAGTAGCCGCTCCCGTCGAAGGCGATGAAGAATTCGCAGCACGAGTCGGTCCACACGGGGCCGTTGTCTTCGGCGGTGAGGGCCATCGTACCCTCTTCCTGCACTTCGAACACGAGCAGCACCTCGGCACCGTTGTGGGCAGCGAAAAAGTGCACCTGGGGGGCATAGGGAAATTCGGCAGGCCAGTTCACGTGACCGATCTTCTGGGGCCCGACGGCATTGACCACCTGCTGATGGAAGTCGGCGGGCGCGGTGCCGGGGGCGATGTCGAGGCGGGGGATGTTCAGCATAGGATTATCAAAAGATTTTTTAATGTCATCCCGAGCGTCACCGGGAGACCTGGCGGAGATTTTTGCAACCTTTCATTCCCAGGTCCCTCGGCTACGCTCGGGATGACAGGGTCAGATACCCTCGTTAGCCAAAATGATACAGGATTCTGATCCTGTCCACATGGGACAATCGCCATAGTGCGCAAGCGCACCGGACGCTTTATTTATATTTCGCGAGCTCTTCGCGCACGATGGCGCACATTTGGTCGTACTGGGCCTCCATGCTTTGCAGGAGCTTGTACTGGGCGCGGGCGCGCACGAGGTTGTGCTCGGGGTATTTGATCTTGTAGTAGTGGTCGCCGTCGATGTAGTCCATCAGGAAGCGCAACACCTGTTCGTAGGTGATGTACTTGGCCGAGAAGGCGAGGTAGTCGATCTCGGCGGGCGTGAGGAACGTGTGGGTCTCGGACAGATAACCGGCGGTATAGGCTTTGAAAATCTCGATGTCCATCGACACTTTAGAAAGGTCTGTGTCGTCTTCGAGGCCTGTGTTGGTATAGGAGCGCATGGCGTCGCCATAGTCGTTCAGGGCGGTGCTGCTGAGTACGGTGTCGAGGTCGATCACGCACAGAACGTTGCCCTGTTTGTCGAACAGGATGTTGTTGATCTTGGTGTCGTTGTGGGTGACACGGGTAGGAATGGCGCCGTTCTCGAAGAGTTCCCAGAATTTGAGCATCTCGTCGCGGCGGCTTTCGATCCAGCCGATCTCTTCGGCCACCTGAGCCTTGCGGCCCACAGGGTCTTTGGCCAGCACGTCGTCCCACTGTTTGAAGCGGAAACGGATGTTGTGGAATCCGGGCAGGATGTCGGTCAGTTGTTCGTGGAAGTCGGCCAGCATGGCCTGGAACTTACCGATACCTTTGCCGCCCTGATAGGCGAGCTCGGGAGTTTTGGCGGCCTGATAAGCCACGGTATCGTCGATGAATTCGCACACGGCCCAATATTCGCCGTCGTTGTCCTTCAGGTAGAGGAGCCCGTCGCGGGTAGGGGTAATCGTGAGGGCCTCGCGGCGCGGATCACCGCCCACAGCCACCACTTTGTTCTTGAGGTGGGTGGTCACTCGCAGGATGTTGTCCATCATTGCAGGCACGTTGGTGAATATGTTCTTGTTCTTGCGCTGGAGTATGTAGTTGGGGCCCGAGGCGGTTTCGACCACGTAGGTGTCGTTGATGAAACCTTCGCCGAGGGGGCGTACATCGGTGACTTCGCCTTCGATCTGGAAGTGCGAGGTTATTTCTTTAAGGCGTTTTTCCATAGTTTTTTGATACGGGAGATATTGGGTTACGGCCCCGCATGCCGGACATCCGGCAAAACGGGCGGACGTAAAGTTATCTATTTTTTCGGAATAGGCAACGCGCCGACTTCGCGAAGTTCGGCGATGCCGATACCGGTGAAGTCGTCGATCACCCGGTCGCAATCGGTGTCGGCAAAACATTCCTGCGGGAAGGTGGTGGCCAGCGCCACGACGTGCATTCCGGCGCTCCGGGCGGCTTCGATGCCTACGAAGGCGTCTTCGAACACGACGCAGTCTCCGGGCGCTGTGCCCACCCGTTCGGCGGCCAGCAGATAGACTTCGGGGTCGGGCTTACCGCGCTTGATGTCGCTGCCGCAGGCGATGGCGTCGAATTTTTCGGCAATACCGCAATTTTTTAGCACGAAATCCACGTTCGTGCGGCCGGCCGAACTGCCCACAGCGGTGCGAATCCCGGCAGCGCGCAGCGCGTCGAGCAGTTCGACCAGCCCGCGCGTGGGCACCATGACGGGGTCGTAGAGTTCGCGGTAAATTTCTTCTTTTTCGCGCGAGTAGGCGTAAATCTGTTCGTCGCTAAGGCCGGGACCGAAGATCGAGGCCATGATTTCGCGGTTGGTACGGCCGAAATGGGCCAGGATGTTTTTATCGTCGTGGACAGCGCCGTAGCGCTCAGTAAAGATCTTGAAGGCTTCGAGGTGGGCGTCGCGGTTGTTGACGATCACGCCGTCCATATCGAAAAGGGCTGCTTTGAACATTTTTGGTTGGTAAGTTTATGCATGAATGTAAAGTGAAATTCGTTGATCGGACACGGATTGCCGGCAAAAGTCCGCTGCAACGATAGCGGGAATATTATCAGGGCCCGGCAACCGCCGGACTAAGTGTGGCGGAATAGGCGCTGAAATAGCCCAAGGCCCCGCCGCGGATGTTGGTCGTGGGGTTGTTGAGTGACATGTCGTTGCGGTTCAGCGTTTCGAAGAAGGTGTAGACAGCGGGATCGATACACTGCATCTCGACCTGTATGATAGTCCTGTAGGGGTAGATGTCCGTAAACAAAAGCTGGTGTATGGGGCTGCCATCGATATGTTCGGTCGGCAGGATATATTCCTGGGCCTCGGGATCTCGGCGTCCGTTGAAATAGACGAAAAACCGGTAGTATTGGTTCTCACTGCCTGCCGGGTCCTTGAAATGTATCATTGGGAACGGATAGTCGGCCAGCGGAGTCTTGTACAGGGTGAGTGAGTCGATGGCTACAGGCGGAGGCATGTACGACTGCGCCGTGTATTCCGTACCGTCGTAAACGACCGACAAAGAGTACGTACGGCTTGCAATACCCCGCAGCGTTGTACCCATATACCATCCCTCAGCATTTTGTTGCAACACTTCGAAATTGCCCCGATCGTCGCTCACGGTCACCTGCGCACCACGGACGACCGGATAGGCCCCCTGATGATTAAAATCGGCGGTCTGGGTCAGGTAAACTTTGGCGACCGAGTCGCGCCCGATCATCGCTTCAATGACCACTCTGGGCGGCACGCTGTTCAGGTCGACGTCGATCGTGTCTTCGCAGGCGACCAGCAACGCAACAACAGTAAACAATATGTATTTTAGTGCTTTCACTTCGGCAGGGGTCGGGCAGTATGGAACGCGCCCAGCTTAAAATTTAAAATTCCATGAGACTGACGGTACGAAAGTGAACAGCGTGTAGCGGTAGGCCGTGGTTTTCGAGGGATCATCGTCGTCGGTGCGGAAACTGATCATGTAGGCGTTACGACGCCCGTAGGCGTTGTACAGGCTGAACACGAGTTCGGATTCGTAGCGCTTCGTCTTTTTCAACGTGCAGGTGGCGCCGAGGTCGAGCCGGTGGTAGGCCGGGGCCCGGTAGCCGTTGCGTTCGGCATAATACATTACGTCCTTGCCGTTGATGGTGTATTTGCCGCTGGGGTAAGTGATGGCGTTGCCGGTGTAATAAACCCAGGCGAACGACAGGCTCCACTTGGGGCTGACATCCCACACGCCCACCACCGAGATGTCGTGCGTGCGGTCCTGGTAGGCGGGATACCACTGGTCGTTGTTGATGCCGTCGATCTGTTTTTCGGTCTTCGACCAGGTGTAGGATACCCAGCCGGTGAGCCGGCCCGTGCGCTTGTGCAGCGCCAGTTCAATCCCGTAGGCGCGGCCGTGACCGGAAAGCAGCTCGGTCTCGATCACGTTCCGGGTGGCGATGTCGGCGTTGTCGCGATAATCCAGCTGATTATGCATCGCCTTGTAGTAGGCCTCGATGCTGAGTTCGTAGCGGTTGTCGGCGAAATTCCGGAAGTAGCCCAGCGACACCTGGTCGGCAGTCTGCGGACGCAGGTTGTTGTTGGCCGAGGCCCAGCGGTCGTAGGGTGTTCCCTGAGCCATGTAGCTCAACAGGAACAGGCTCTGCGACGTTCGGGTATAGGCCGCCTTGGCTGACGAGCGTTCGTTGAACTTCCAGACGGCCGACAGGCGCGGTTCGGGGTTGATGTAGGTCTTGACCACCTGCCCGCGGCCGTACCACGTGCTGTCGGTCACGTTCCGGTTGGCATCGAGCGTATAGTATTCGCCGCCGCCCATCACCATGAAGGCCGAAAGGCGCATACCGGCAATGACTTCGAGGTGTTTGCCGATCTTGAACTGCCCCGAGGCGTAGAGGGCGCTTTCAAGCGAGTAACGATGGTACAGGTTGAGCGCGTTGGACTGCTCGGAGGAGTTGAGGCGGAAGTCGCCGGGCGCGATGTCGTGGTAGGTGGAGCTCAACCCGAATGTCCACTGGCTGCGTTCCGAAGGGGTGTAAACGAATTCCTGCCGCCCGCCGTAGTCGGTGGTTACGCCTTGGCCGTACAGGTCCATCCCCAGGCTCATTCCATATTCGTATTTGTAGCGATTGTAGAACAGGCTGGTGTAAGAGTAAAGGTTGTCGTTCACGATGTGCCGCCAGCGCAGCGAGGCCAGGCCCGTGCCCCAGCTGGTGCCCATGGCGTCCTCGACTTCGAGTTTGTCCTTGCCGAAGTAGCCCGAGAAGGTGAGTTGGTCGCGCGACGAAAGATCGAAAGTGGCCCGCGCGTTCAGGTCGTAGAAGTAGAGTTTTTTGTCCTTGGCCTCATCGACTCCCAACACATGCAGGATGAAGTCGGCGTAGGTACGCCGCGCAGCCACGATGAACGACGAACGCCCTTTCTGGATAGGCCCTTCGATGCTCAGGCGCGATGAAATCAGGCCGATGCCGCCCGTGACGCCGATTCGTTCGTTATTACCGTTGCGTTGCCGCACGTCGAGCACCGATGAAAGACGCTCGCCGAATTGCGCCGGGATCGACCCTTTATACAGTGTTACACCTTGCAGCACGTCGGAATTGAAGGTCGAGAAAAAACCGATCATGTGCGAGGCGTTGTATAACGGCACGTGGTCGAGCATCACCTGGTTCTGGTCGGCGGTACCGCCGCGGACGTAGAAACCGGTACTGCCGTCGCCGCTGGTTTTGACACCGGGGGTGAGCAGGATGGTCTTGATGATGTCGCGTTCGCCGAAAAGTACCGGCAGACGGTTCATCTGGCGGACGGTCATGGTTTCGACTCCGGTCTGCGGCGAGGCTACATTGGTGTCCGGGGCGCGTGCCGTCACCACCACGCTTTCGGCTTCGACCACGCGTGTGCTGTCGTGCTGTGCCGCCGCTTGTAAAGGGATTGTGCACAGTACGGCTGCCGAAAACAGGATTATACACCGGGTCGTGTGGTGAAACATCAATTTGTATCAGACCGTCATTGCGAGGAGGCCTGTTCTAAGGACGACGAGGCAACCGCGTAATATTCCCAACGGGGAAACTTCCCGGTTGCTTCGTCGCCCGTGTCGCTTGCTCCCTGCAATGACTATATTTTATTCTTTGACATAGATGCGTTTGATGCGCGACGAGATCGAGGTCAGCACTTCGTAGGTGATCGTGCCTTCGGCGGCGGCCATGTCGCGCACGGTGGGCAGGGCGCCGAAGATCATCACCGTGTCGCTTTCTTGGGCGTCAGGTGCGTTCGTCAGGTCGAGCATGCAGGTATCCATACAGATGTTGCCGATGGTGGGACAGAGCGTTCCGCCCACGTTCATGCTGTAGCGGCCGCAACCGAGCGAGCGGTGCAGTCCGTCGGCATATCCGACGGGCAGGGTGGCGATGCGGGTGGGACGGGTGATGATCCCCTTGCGGCCGTAGCCCACGGTATCGCCTTTGTCGAGCGATTTGATCTGCACGATCTGGGTGGTGAGCGTGCTGACGGCGCCCAGCTCGGGTACCTCCACACCGTAGAGACCGATGCCCAGGCGCACCATGTCGAAATGGGCTTCGGGGAACCGGGCGATGGCGGCGCTGTTGCAGATGTGGCGCAGCACGCCCTTGAATCCGGTTCCTTCCGTCAATTCGCGGCTCAGGCGGTCGAACAGGGCGATCTGGCTGCGTGTGAAATCATCTTCGGCAGGATTTTCGGATGCCGCCAGGTGCGAAAATACGGAACGTACCCGCAACACCGGCGAGAAGGCCCGCAACGCTTCGGTTAGCCCGGGAATATCTTTGGCCTCGAAACCCAGACGGTGCATTCCGGTGTCTAACTTTATATGCACAGGCGCATCGGTGATGCCGCGGCTGCGTACTTCGGCGGCATAGGCTTCGAGCGATCCGAACGAGTAAATCTCGGGTTCGAGGTCGTAGTCTGCCATCACGGAGAAACTGCCGGGATCGGAGTTCAGCACCACGATGGGCAGGCGGATACCCCCCTCGCGCAGGGCGATCCCCTCGTCGGCAAAGGCGACGGCCAGGTAGTGTATGCCTTCGTGCTGGAGCATGGCGGCCACCTCGACGCTACCCTGCCCGTAGGCGTGGGCCTTGACCATGGCCATGGTGCGCACTCCGGGGGCGAGCATCGCACGGTAGTGGCTGATGTTGGCGGCCAGGGCGGTCAGGTTGATTTCGAGGGTGGTGGTGTGGGTGCGTTTTTCAAGCGTGCGGCTGATGCGTTCGAAGCCAAACGAGCGGGCCCCCTTGATCAGCACGAAGTGCCCGGCGTAGCGCCCCTTGTCGGATGCACCGCGTTGCAGGTATTGTTCGGTGGAGTCGAAGAACCGGGTGACAGGTATTCCGCCGAACAGGTCAGCATGTGCAAGGATCCGCGGCCCGATACCTGTGAAATCGGTGATGCCCCGGCTTTCGACCATTTCAGCGACCTTGGCGTAGAGTTCTCCGTCGGGCAGGTTGCTCTGCGGAATATCGGAGAGGATCAGGGCACGCGGGGCGTCGATGGCCTGGTGAGACAGCGAGTCGAGGGCGCTGGCCAGCGAGGTGAGGTCGCTGTTGTAGCTGTCGTTGAGAATAGTGCTGCCGAGGATTCCTTCGCGCAGTTCGAGCCGCATGGCCACAGGTTGGGGCCGGATGTCGAGCGGCTCGATGCCGAGGGCATCGTACAACGCGCGCACGCTCCACAGGTTGCGGTCCTCGATGCTGGTGGCGGGTATTCCTGCGGCGGCATCTTCTGCGCGCCAGTGCACCACTCCGTCGATCACCACGGGGGTTGCTGCAAATAGTTTCAGCTTCTCGGCCAGTTTTTCTTCTTCCGAAACAAAAAACTCCTGATGTGCTGTACCGATGTTGGTGATAAGCCCCACGTCGGGACGGATCATACGCTGCAAACGTTCCATTTCGCTGGGTTGCGAGATACCGGCCTCGATCACGGCCACACTTTCGCCACCGTCGATCATCAGCAGCGACAGGGCTACGCCCAGCTGAGAGTTGTAGCTCATCGGGCTGCGGAACAGCTTGCCGGCTGTGGAGGGCCATAGTTGTGCGAACCACTCTTTAACGATGGTTTTGCCGTTGCTGCCCGTGATGCCCACGACACGCCCGCGAAATAGCGCACGGTGGTGCGCCGCCAGGGTTTGCAGGGCGTCGAGCGTGTTGGTTACGTGTATGAATGTAGCCTCGGAATACCGGGCCGTATCGACGGGTTCGCAAACGAGAAATATCCGCACGCCGCGCGCATACATGGCTCCGATGTAGTCATTCCCGTTGTGGTTGATGCCGGGCAGGGCGGCGAAAAGCGCCGCGGCCGGGTTGTCGGTATGGTTTCGGCTGTCGGTGATCACCGACAGGGCTGTACGCACGCCGTCGCCCGAAAGGCGGCCTCCGGTGATGGTGCTGATCTCTGCTGCGGTGTATTTCATCGGGGGATGAGTATTACGGTATCACGTCGTTGCGGGGAGGGATCCCCCGGCTTCGCCCGGGGCAAGCTCCGCAATCTTTCCGTTTTCGAAGGGCATAGAAGGGTTGCCGCGGCTCTGCAGGTCTCGCAATGACGGATACCCTAAAGATCGAACAGGGTCGGTTCGAGGAAACGGGGTTTCTCTTGCGGGTCGGGGGCATCGCCGGACGCGGCGGCACCGGGTTCCGCCGGTTCGTTTACCGGGTTCTCCGTTGCCGTATCTCCGGCAATCGCGTTTGAAGTCCGTAGTGCGACATCTTCGGGAAAGTCCGGAACGGCGGCAACCGCAGAAGTTTCCGGCGCGGCAGGCGCGGCGACGGGCATTTCCCGCGTCGTTTCCGGGGCATCGGTCAAGATAAGCGTTTCCTTGATTGCTTCCGGAACTGCCGTTTCAGGCAATCCTGCGACCATTTCTTCGGCCACAACGGTTTCTTGTTCGCGGATGATGATCTCGCTGTCGCTGTCTTCGGCACCGAGTTCGGCTTTGATCTCAAGCAGGGCGGCACGGATGTTCTGCAGGCGTTCGAGCAGTTGCAGGTCGCGCTGGCCGCTGTCGGATGCGGGCGAGATGTGTTTGTTCTCTTTGAGGTGTTTTTCGGCGCCCGCGAGGGTCATGCCACGCTCTTTCACCAAGTGGTGAATGAGCTTCAGGTTCTCGATATCGGCATTGGTGAACAGGCGGTTCCCCTTGGCGTTCTTCTTGGGTTTGAGCACGCTGAAGCGCTTCTCCCAAAACCGTATGAGCGAAGGGTTGACATCGAACATCTCGGCCACCTCGCCCATGCTGAAGAAGATCTTGCGGGAGGAGGTGGGTTTCGCTGGTCTGGCGGCTTTGTCTGGCTTTGTCGCTTTGTCTGGCATAGGGCCGGCATTAAAAATCCGTCCGCTAAGATAGGCAAAAAACGTTACCTTTGTGCCCTGTCGCCCATGGAAATTATCGCCCACATACGCGGAACGGTCGCCGAAGGCAAGCACCTGGGTCGGGAACTCGGTTTTCCGACCGCCAATGTGCCCATCGCCACCGAAGGCCCGCCGGACGATCTTGCCGATGGGGTTTATTTCGGGCAAGTGTCTATTCCAAGCCTCGGTACCTATTGGGCGTTGGTGAGTATAGGCCGCCGCCCGACGGTCGAACGCGGCGGGACACGTATCGCCGAGGCCTACCTGTTCGGTTTTGAAGGTTCGCTTTATGGGAGCGAAATCGGTATAGATTTACTCCGGTTCCTGCGTCCCGAGCAAAGATTCGCTTCGCTCGACGCGTTGCGCGCGGCGATGGAGCAAGACCGCCGTACGGCATTGGAAATTATCAAAGACTCCGAAGATCCCGGTTTGTAAGGCCGTCAGCCCGGGGTGGCCGCGGACCGGGAAGGATGATCACTTCGTATGGATCGAAAGCCGGCATGGAGGGGCGCTGAAAAATTTGAAGATTATGAAAGATTATAAAGTAGCAGACATCGCGCTGGCCGGGTTCGGCCGCCGCGAGATCGAGATCGCCGAGCGCGAGATGCCCGGCCTGATGGCGGTGCGCCGCAAGCACGCCGCCGGGAAACCGCTCAGGGGCGCCCGCATCACCGGGTCGCTCCACATGACCGTGCAGACCGCCGTGCTGATCGAAACCCTGGTAGAACTCGGCGCCGACGTGCGCTGGTGCAGTTGCAATATCTTCTCGACTCAGGACCACGCCGCGGCGGCCATCGCCGAAGCGGGCGTGCCGGTCTTCGCCTGGAAGGGCGAGACACTCGAAGAGTACTGGTGGTGCACCATGCAGGCGCTTTCGTTCCCCGGCGGCCAGGGCCCCAATCTGATTGTCGATGACGGGGGCGACGCTACCCTGCTCATCCACCGCGGCTGGGCAGCCGAGAATGACGCCCCGCTGCTCGACAAAGCGCCCTCAACTGCCGAAGAAGCCGCCATCCTCGGCGTTCTCCGCAAAGCCCTCGGCAAAGACCCGCAACGCTGGCACCGTATGGTCGCGGAGTTGCGCGGCGTGTCCGAAGAGACCACCACGGGCGTACACCGACTTTACCGCATGCTCGAACACGGCGAACTGCTCTTCCCGGCCATCAACGTGAACGATTCGGTCACCAAAAGCAAGTTCGACAACCTGTACGGCTGCCGCGAATCGCTGGCCGACGGCATCAAGCGCGCCACCGACGTGATGATTGCCGGCAAGGTGGTGGTGGTGTGCGGTTACGGCGATGTGGGCAAGGGGTGCGCCGACTCGATGCGCTCGTACGGTGCCCGCGTGATCGTCACCGAAATCGACCCGATCTGCGCCCTGCAGGCTGCCATGGAAGGCTTCGAGGTGCGCACCGTCGAGCAGACCCTCGGCGAGGCGAACATCTACGTGACCTGCACGGGCAACCGCGACGTGATCACGCTCGGTCACATGCGCCGCATGCGCGACCAAGCCATCGTCTGCAATATCGGCCACTTCGACAACGAGATACAGGTCGACGCGCTGAACGCTTTCGACGGCGCCTCGCGCACCGAGATCAAACCGCAGGTCGATAAATACGCGTTTACCGAAACCGGGCACTCGATCTTTGTGCTGGCCGAGGGACGGCTCGTGAACCTCGGTTGCGCCACCGGGCACCCGTCGTTCGTGATGAGCAACTCGTTCACTAACCAGACGCTGGCCCAGCTCGACCTATGGCAAAAGAAATACGCCGTAGGCGTCTACTGCCTGCCCAAGCAGCTCGACGAAGAGGTGGCCCGCCTGCACCTCGAACAGCTCGGGGTGACGCTCACGCGGCTCAGCACCGCGCAGGCCGACTACATCGGCATCCCAGCCGACGGCCCCTACAAGACGGACATATACCGGTATTAACCAAAAACGGTGCGCAGGCGCACTATAATCCCTTTTGGTATGTCATCCCGAGCGAAGCCGAACCGACGCTGGCGATGAGCGCAATGCAAGCTTACTTGCAAATTGCCGAACGCCGAGGAGGAAAAGGAAACGGAAAGGACTTAGGTATCTTTTCAAAGAATACCTGCCCGTTGAGATTTCTGGCAGTATTTGAAATGGTCCCTCGGCTTCGCTCGGGATGACAGATATAGCGACCGCGCGCAGAGCGCGGTCGTTCTTCTCCGTTTCGGCGCAGCACGTAGTGCGAGCATAGCGGCCACCCGCAGCGTGTTTCACGCGCTCGCCGAGTCCGGGAGGTCGCTCTACACTCTCTTCTCTCTCCTACGTTTTGTTGTAGTTCAAGGTCTTCCGAAGGTATGGGCTACAAAAAGGACGTAGCCGTGCGCGAGGGATAGAACGATGGGGTAGGCGTTGCTTTTTGTAGCCCATACCTTCGGAAGACCTTCCCCTCAAACCCCAACCACAAAGCCGTAAATCGTTCGATAACGATTTACGGCTTTGTGAATTTAAGATATTGAGAAAGAGGAGATTGCTTCGTCGCCCGGGGCAATGGCGAGGGACACAATCGCCCGTGCGGCTACGCACCTACTTATTCATCGTGGCAAGGAATTCCTCGTTCGACACGGTGCCCTCCATCTGCTTCTTGACCAGCTCCATCGCCTCGACGGAGTTCATGTCGGTGAGGTGGCGGCGCAGGATCCATATCTTTTGCAACGTATCCTTGTCGAGCAGCAGGTCGTCGCGGCGGGTGCTCGACGAGGTGATGTCCACCGACGGGTAGATGCGCTTATTCGAGAGCTTGCGGTCGAGCTGGAGCTCCATGTTACCCGTGCCTTTGAACTCTTCGAAGATCACCTCGTCCATTTTGGAGCCGGTGTCGATCAGGGCCGTGGCGATAATGGTGAGCGAGCCGCGCTCCTCGGTGTTGCGGGCCGCGCCGAAAAAGCGCTTGGGCTTGTGCAGGGCATTGGCATCGACCCCGCCCGAAAGCACCTTGCCCGAAGCGGGCTGCACGGTGTTGTAGGCGCGGGCCAGACGGGTGATCGAGTCGAGCAGGATCACCACGTGGTGCCCGCACTCCACAAGGCGTTTGGCTTTTTCGAGCACCATCTCGGCCACCTTCACGTGGTGCGAGGCCTGCTCGTCGAACGTCGAGGCGATCACCTCGGCCTTCACGCTGCGGGCCATATCGGTCACCTCTTCGGGACGCTCGTCGATCAGCAGCACGATCATGTAGGCTTCGGGGTGGTTGTCGGCAATGGCGTTGGCGATCTCCTTGAGGAGCATCGTTTTACCTGTTTTGGGCTGGGCCACGATCAACGCGCGCTGCCCCATGCCGATGGGGGCGAAGAGATCGACCACGCGGGTCGAAAGGTTGTTGTGCCCGTTGTCGACCAGATTGAATTTCTGCTCGGGGAACAGCGGGGTGAGGAACTCGAATTGGATCCGGTCACGCACCATTTCGGGCTGCAGGCCATTGATTTCGAGAATCTTGACCAAAGGGAAATATTTTTCGCCTTCGCGCGGGGGCTTGATGATGCCGCGCACGGTGTCGCCCTGCTTGAGGCCGTAGCTTTTGACCTGAGCACCGGAGACGTAGACGTCATCGGGAGAATTGAGGTAGTTGTAGTCGGCCGAGCGGAGGAACCCGTAGCCGTCGGGCATAACCTCAAGCGCACCCACGCAGTCGATGCTGCCGAGGAAATCGTTCTGGATGTCGATCTTGCGGCCTTTGGCGCTTTTATCGGGAGACACTTGTGGCTGTTCCTGCGGAGCCGGGATCTCGGGAACGGAGTGTTCCTGGGCGTACGGTTTGTCGGGCAGGGGTTGCGGATCGGGCTCGGGTTGTTCCTGGGCTTGCCTGCGGACACGGCTCTGCTCGCCTTCGGGGCGGGATGTCCGGACCGAGGTATCGGCCGACCGTTCGGGACTGGCGCTGAATAACGTGGGTTCCGCGTCGCGGTGGTGCACCGAAGCGGCCAACACCTCGGGCTTCGAGGTGAAATAGGCGGTCTCTTCACCGTTGTGCTCGAACGTACGGCGACGGCGGCGGCGGTGCCCCGGTTGATCTTCCGGCGATCCGGCCTGGACTTCGGGAATGAGGGCTGCCGGTTCGGGGGTTTGCTCCCGGGAGGGCGAAGGAGCGGCGGAAGACGGGGTGTCGAGCAGGCGCTCTACCAGCTCCTGCTTTTTGACGTAACCTTTGCCGAGGGCAATGCCTTTTGCCTCGGCAAGCGAGCGCAGTTCACCAAGGGACATACGCTCAAGAATCTCTTTCTCTTGCATTTAGAGAGGTTTAATGGAAATAAAGAATCCTTGGATTAAGAAATCCGGAGAAAAATATGTGTTTCGGGGGATAGAAGCGCGCGGTCGAGCGACCGTACGCGTACTAACGTAGCTGAACTACAGGGACAAAGGTAATTGTTTTTTTGAAATAACGATACTTGCCAAATTTTATTTACAGGCGGGAAGATGTTTCAGCATCACTCCCAATTCTGCAGCGCCGGGCTGCTTTGGGTTGCAGCCCCGGGTGTGGGGCGTGAAAAACAGGAGATGCGCCCCAAGGCTTTTTGAAAATGTAAAGCAAGTCAAACAATATTTAATGCAATGCGGCAAAAAATCTCTCGGCAGCTTCCAGGTCTTCGGGCGTATCGACGGCGATGGTTTCGATGTCGGTGACAGCTGTACGGATCGTGTAGCCGTGCTCAAGCCAGCGCAACTGTTCGAGGGATTCCGCGAGTTCGAGCGGCGACGGCTGGATACGCGTGATTCGGCGCAGCACATCGGCCCGGTAGCCATACAGCCCGATATGTTTATAATAAGTGTGGCGCGACGGCCATTCGCCGGCAGGCACCCCGCGCAGAAAAGGCACCACCGAACGGCTGAAATACAACGCCCGGCCATCGGTGCCGAGCACCACTTTGGGCGAATTCTCGCTGGCTATGTTTTCTCCGGGGCCAAAAGGCTTGACCAGCGTGGCGATTTCGGTATCTTCCTGTCTGAAACAGTCGCGCAACGCTTCGAGTTGCGAGGCGGCCACGAAGGGCTCGTCGCCCTGGATGTTCACCACCACGTCGAACCGCAGGCCTTCGCCATGTTCGATGGCGGCGAGCGCCTCGGCGGCCCGGTCGGTGCCGCTGCGGTGCTGGCCGGAAGTCATCGCCACACGGCCTCCGAACGCCCGCACGGCATCAGAGATCCGCGGATCGTCGGTGGCCACCCAGCAATGTTCGAAAACTTCCGAGGCGCGTTCGCAGACGTGCTGGATCATGGGTTTACCGCCGATCGGCGCGAGCGGTTTGCCAGGAAAGCGGGTCGAGGCGAAACGAGCGGGTATTATTGCGAGAAAAAGCATATTTTTGGGGGGTCGTAGGCGCTCAGTCGAGCGTTAGGTTTGCGATTTCAAATGTACTAAATAAATGAATACCGGAATACTGGCCGACCTATCGGGCGTTTTTGCCGGGCCGGAGTGGGAAACCACCGTATACGAGGCCGGACGGCAGAACCCGTGGTTTACCCGCGGAAATATCACGTTCGCCGCCGAAGCCCTCGGCCGCGAGATGCTCGTGCCCGGGCGGTTGCGGGCATGGACCGCGCACTACGACGGGCGCCGCACTCCCGTTTCGCGCCGCGTGGGGATCGTCATGGCGGGTAACCTGCCGATGGTGGGGTTCGCCGACCTGGCCGCAGTCGTGGCCACAGGGCACCGGGCAGTCGTGAAACTCTCGCACAAAGATGCAGTGCTGATGGCGTTTGTGGTCGATGCATTACGCAACCGGGGAGCCGCCATCGACATCGTGTCGCAGGTCGACCCGGCCGGGATCGACGCCCTGATCACGATGGGTGGCGGCGAGGCCGCCCGCCACTTCGCAGCAGCGACATCCGGCGACCTGAAAATCCCGGCCCTCGTCCGAGGGCCGCGCACCAGCATCGCCATCCTCGACAGGCCGCTCACCGGCAACGACATCGCAGGGCTGGCCGACGATCTGTTCCGCTACTGGGGCCTCGGCTGCCGCAATGTAACCCGCCTGTTCGTGCCTCAGGGATTCGACCTCTCGACATTGGCCGGACAACTGGCTACAACCGCCGAAACATACGATTGCCCTTCGTTCCGCGATTGTTACCGCGCCGCCCGCGCGTCGGCTGCGATGCTCCTGCCGAGCGGCGAGTGGTTCGACGGCGGCTTCTTCGTGCTGCGACGCCTGCCGGCCGGGACGTTCGCCGTGCCCGGCATTGCCGAGGTCTTCGTCACCGAATATAACTTGCCGGAAGAGGCCACCCGGTGGGTCGACACCCATGCCGGACAACTGCAATGCGTCGTCCGTCCCGAATCGTTCGGCGCCACCCAACGCCCCGGCTGGCTCGATTATCCCGACGGCTGCGATACCGTTGGGTTTCTGCTGGATATATAATCATCCGGAGGCCAGGGCGCCTCCGTGTTTTATTCTTCGCTTTGGGGCCAAGCTATTTATTGGGTATCGCTAAAGCGACACACGCAGTCCGCCACTCCACGCGGAGGGTTGCCACTCGCCTGCGGCTTGTGTACTCCCTTCGCCGGCAGCAGGCTGTACAGAAGAATACGCCTCTTTTCTGTCGGCCCGCACACAGCCGGAAAGGAACCTCCCGGAAATGAGAAAGAGAAGCGTCTCTGACACTTCGGTTTCACCCGGGATGAGATACGGAAAACAGCCCTTGAAAAATCCGGAAAAAGAGTCTTTATACCTAATATATAAATCTCTTCCGGCGGCTCAACGAATATTATTTAATCGTACCTTTGTGCCTCTCTTGGTCTCAGGGTGAAAAACTACCTCAAATACACCTTCTGGGTGACGCTGCTGACAGTGCTGCTGTTGCTGGCGCTACACGTTGTTCCGGTGAGCGTGACCAATGCGCTCGGGCTGCGCCGGATCAACCTGTTGTCCGACCTCGGAGTCGGCCTCACCACCCCGCTCGACGAGGTGCAGGAATTACCCGGCGAGGTCGGCGCGGGCGAATACACCGAACCTCAACCCGAAGAAGATTCCACCCCCGTTTCCATCGAAAATACAGATCCTGCGACCGATCCGTTCCAGACCCAGGATCCGGCAGAGGGGGCAACTGCCGAAAGGGCCGATTCGCTCCGCCCGGTCGACTCGGTAGCAATAGCCGCCCAGCCCCGCAGGCCTGCCACTACACCCGCCGAGAGCCCCGTTTTTGAGAATGGTGTGGCCCGGATCGAAGACTATTCGCCCGGCGGAGCCATGCTCGGCGCATTCCGCCGGAACCTTACTTACGCCTCGTTGCGCAACGTCCGGATCGCCTACATGGGCGACTCGTTCATCGAAGGCGACCTGCTGACGGGCGACTTGCGCGAACAATTCCAGAACGCCTACGGTGGCGGAGGCGTAGGGTTCGTGCCCATCACCTCGCAGGTGGCCGGATTCCGGCAGACTGTGGGGCATCGTTTCGGCAACTGGCGGACGGTGTCGATCGCCAATTCGTCGCGCGGCCTGTTTCCTATCTCGGGATTCAGCTACACCCCCTACGAAGGCAGCTACGTCGAATACAAAGGAAGCAGCCACAAACAGCACCTCGCGTCGTGGAACCGCGCGCGGTTCGTCTATACCGCCACTGGGCCCACGACCATCACGGCCCTGGTCAACGGCAACAAAGACAACCTGCGCGAGTTCACCGCCGATTCCGCCGCAGGAATGCAGGCCTTTGTCCTCGAAGGAGAAAGCATGCAAAGCATCCGTTACACCCTGGGCAACGTCGAAGGCTTCACCGCCTACGGCGCGTTCCTCGACAACGCCGCCGGCGTGTGTGTCGACAACTTCTCGATCCGCGGCAACACCGGCGTGCCGATGGCCCGCATCAACTGTCCGCTGACCGAACAGTTCGACCGGCTCTCCGGAGGCTATAGCCTGATTATCCTGCAATACGGCCTGAACATGGTCACCAGCCAGCGCACCAACTACACCGACTACGAACGCGACATGACCACTGTGGTGCAACGCCTGAAGGCGTGCTTCCCCTCGGCCGCCATCCTGATCGTCAGCGTGGGCGACCGTTCGACCCGCAACGAGGCCGGGAACTTCGTGTCGATGCCTGGCGTACGGGCCATGGTTGCCACCCTGCAACGCGTGGCCCGTGACAACGGTGTGCTGTTCTGGAACGCTTACCAGACCATGGTGTCGATGGGCGGCATGCCGGCCTTCGTGCGCAACGGCTGGGCCGCCAAAGACTATACTCACATCGGCGCCCGCGGCGGGCAGAAGATCGCCGCGGCCCTCTACCAGGCCCTGACGCAATGACCGCCCGCCAAAGAACATACCGGATCGCCCTGCTGGCGGCCTGCGCCTGCGTGAACCTCGGTTGCGGGGCGCGCAACACATCCGCCGTCGACCCGCTTGACCTCCAGATGCGGCAAGACTCGCTGATGCTGGCCTCGTACCCGTTCCTCGATACCTCGGCCGACACACTCCTCGACCCTGCGGGCAACCTCGCCCCCTTCTTCGCCAAACTCCGACGGCTCGACACCCGGTCGGAAAGCGACACCACCATCCGGGTGAACATCGTCCACTTCGGCGATTCGCACGTACAGGCCGACGCCTTCCCCGACGTGGTGATGCGCCGCCTGCAGGTGCGTTTCGGCTGCGCCGGGCGCGGCATGATCGTCCCCCACAAACTGAGCGGAAGCAACGAACCGCGCGACTACGCCATCCGTGCCGAGGGCGAGTGGTTCAACGCCCGGCTGGCCCGCAAGAACGACGTGGAACTGCCGCTGGGCCTCACCGGCATCGCCGTGCAGGGCAAAACACCCGAAAACAAGCTCTGGCTGTGCAATATCCCCGTGCGCGACGGAAGTGCCCCCTACGTCGATTACCGTTTCGACCATATCCGGGTGTTCCACGCGCCGACCGCCCCGATCATCGAGGCACCCCGGTCGCTGTCGCTCGAAAGCGACGTATCCGGCCTGCTCTACGATTTCGTCACCGAGATCGACTTGTTGAAACCCGCCGACACCATGATGCTCAACACCCACGCGCAAGGGAGCTTTGCCGAAGGGCCGTTCTACGGATTCAGCCTCGAAAACTATCACAGCGGGGTGCTCTACCATGCGCTCGGCGCCAACGGGGCCTGCTACCTGCATTGGGGCCGCCAGCGCGAAGTGGCCCGCCAGAGCGCCGCCCTCGCCCCCGACCTGATCATCATCTCGCTGGGTTCGAACGAAGCCGCCGGAAACAACTTTATCGACGACGTATTTTACCGCGAGATCGACCTGTTCGTGGGGTCGTTGCGCAGCGCCAACCCCGGGGCTTCGATCCTGCTTACCTCGCCCGCCGAGGCTTTCAAAAAAGGAAACCCCAACCCCAACTACGGCCATGTGAGCCGTACGCTGGCCCGCTATGCGGCCGACCACGGCCTGGCCTTCGTCGACCTTTACGCGGCCGGGGGCGGCGAAGGTTCCGCCAAACTGTGGAACGACAACGCGCTGATGGGCCGCGACCGCATCCACTACACGGTGGACGGCTACCGCCTGCAAGGCCTGCTACTCTACAACGCCCTCTATAAAGGCTACCTGAACAGCCTGATCCCCGCCGGCACTCCCGCAACGCCTATGGTTTCGGGTACGCCGCCCGCCGACTCCTCCGGAATTGCCCCCCGGACACCGTAGGCACCTCCGCACAATTCCCGAAATCCGTAATTTCCATCGTACAATTCCCAAGCCGTAACCCACCCGGTCGCCGCACCACAATCCCCGGAACCCGTAAGCCCGTCTTTCCAAATCCGTAAGCTCCGCCGTCCCCGCCCGAGATGTTAGACAATATCCTGAACCTGCTCAAATACAACCCCGAGGAACCGTTGCTCTTTACCAGCGGATTGTTCCTGTTCCTCTTCCTGGGCTTCACGTTCTTCTACATGTTCATGCGCAACAAAGTCACGTTGCGTGTGGTCTACGTCACCCTCTTCTCGCTCTATTTCTACTACAAGACCAGCGGTCTCTTCTTCCTGCTGCTGATTGCCGTGGCCGCAAGTGATTTCACCATCGGCCACTTCATCGCCAAAAGCGACAGCCGCAAGAAAAAACAGTGGTTGGTAGCGCTGAGTGTCTGCCTCAACTTGGGGCTGCTCGGCTACCTGAAATACACCAACTTCCTGATCGGGATCATCAACGATTTCGTGTCCGACCCGTTGGAGTTCAAGAATATTTTCCTGCCGATCGGCATCTCGTTCTTCACCTTCCAGTCGATGAGCTACATCATCGACATCTACCGGGGCCGGATACAACCCCTGGGCCGCTGGATCGACTACCTGTTCTACCTGTCGTTCTTCCCGCAGCTGGTGGCCGGGCCCATCGTGCGCGCCCGCGATTTCATCCCGCAGATCCACCGCCGCCCGATCACCGTGAGCCGCCTGCAGTTCGGCGAAGGGATTTTCCTGATCCTGTGCGGGCTGTTCAAGAAGGCCATCATTTCGGACTTCATCAGCCTGAACTTCGTCGACCGCATTTTCGACAACCCGCTGCTGTACTCCGGATTCGAAAACCTGATGGGCGTGCTCGGCTATGCGCTCCAGATCTACTGCGACTTCTCGGGATATTCGGACATGGCCATCGGGATCGCGCTGTTGCTCGGTTTCCGGTTCAACGCCAACTTCGACTCACCCTACAAGTCGGCTTCGATCACCGAATTCTGGCGGCGCTGGCACATTTCGCTCTCAAGCTGGCTCAAGGACTACCTCTACATCTCGCTCGGCGGCAACCGCAAAGGTAAGGTACGCACCTACATCAACCTGATACTCACCATGCTCATCGGGGGTCTGTGGCACGGTGCCGCCTGGCGTTTCGTGATCTGGGGCGGCATACATGGCGGGGCGCTGGCCGTTCACAAATGGTCGATGGGCCGTTTCCCGAGCGTATTCAGGCAGACCGGCGCCGAAATGACGCGCCCCCGGCGTATTTGGGGGATAATGGTTACCTTTGCCATTGTGTGCGCAAGCTGGGTATTCTTCCGCGCCCCCTCGATGGAGGTGGCCGGACAAGTATACTCTCAGATATTCACCGCTTTCCACCCCGAGATCTTTTTCGATTTTATGGCAGGTTACAAATGGGTGGTACTACTGATGGCGATCGGCTTCCTGCTGCACTTCAGCAGCGGAAAACTCGAACGGCGTGCGATGAGGTTCGTACAACGCGCCCCTATCTTCAGCTACGCGCTGATGCTGACGGCGATGATCTGGTTCATCGTGCAGATGCGCAGCGGCGACGTGCAGCCGTTCATTTACTTCCAATTCTAAGCGCATTCTTCTCCGATGTCATCCTGAGCGATAGCGAAGGGTCCCGGGTAGTGCTTTTCCGGACGATATCCTTCGCTATCGCCCAGGATGACATAAGAAACATAAAAGAATAGTATGGAAAACAAAGACTTTATAAAAGAGTTAACGTGGCGCGGCATGGTCCACGACCACACCCCCGGCCTCGACGAACAAATGGCCAAGGAGATGACGACTGCCTACGTGGGCATCGACCCGACGGCCGACTCACTCCACATCGGGCACCTGGTGAGCGTGATGATGCTCAAGCACCTGCAAGCCTGCGGCCACAAACCCATCGCCCTGGTGGGCGGAGCCACCGGCATGATCGGTGACCCCAGCGGTAAGTCGCAGGAACGCAACCTGCTCGACGAGGCCACCCTGCGCCATAACCAAGCCGCTATCAAAGCCCAGCTCTCACGCCTGATCTGTTTCGAGGACGACAATCTCAAACAGAACGTCAAGATTCCGAACGCTGCCCTAATGGTCAACAATTACGACTGGATGAAGGAGCAGACCTTTCTCGGATTCATCCGCGACATCGGCAAACATATCACCGTGAACTACATGATGGCCAAAGACTCGGTCAAAAAACGGCTCAGCGGCGAAGGCGAAGGGATGTCGTTCACCGAATTCACCTACCAGCTCGTACAGGGCTTCGACTTCCTGTACCTTTACGAGAATTATAACTGCAAGCTGCAACTCGGTGGCTCCGACCAGTGGGGCAACATCACCACCGGCACCGAACTGATCCGCCGCAAACTCGGTGGTGAAGCATGGGGCCTCACCTGCCCGCTGATCAAAAAGAGCGACGGCGTGAAGTTCGGCAAAACCGAGAGCGGCAACGTGTGGCTCTCGCCCGAGTACACCTCGCCCTATAAATTCTACCAGTTCTGGATCAACGTGAGCGATGAAGACGCCGCTTCGTACATCAAGATATTCACAATGCTGACCGAGGAAGAAATCGCCTCGATCGCCGCGCAACATGCCGAAGCGCCCCACCTGCGCCTGCTCCAGAAGCGGCTGGCGCAGGAAGTCACCAGCATGGTACACTCGCCCGAGGAGTGGGAAAAGGCCGTGGCCACGAGCCAGATCCTATTTGGCGGAGGCGGTGTCGAAGCGTTGCGCGCACTCGACGAAGCCACCCTGCTGGACGTGTTCGAAGGTGTACCCCAATTTTCCGTATCGCTCAGTGAGTTGGGTTCGGGCGGTGTGCCGTTCGCCACGCTGGCCACCGAGAAAGCACCAGTATTCCCTTCGAAAGGCGAGCTGCGCCGCCTGATCCAGGGCGGAGGCATCTCGCTTTGCGGCGAGAAAATCACCGATCCCGAACGACTGGCCACGGTCGGCGACCTGATCTGCGACAAGTTCCTGCTGATCCAGAAGGGCAAAAAGAATTTTTACCTGCTCAGGGCCGAATAGCCCGAAACGGAGCTAGGCATAACGTGAAGAATCCTCCTGAAACGATTTCTCGTTTCGGGAGGATTCTTTCATAGGCGGCCGCACCGTCTAATGACGCCGCACCTGAACTCTACTGGTATCGCGGCACGCCGATCAGCGTGGCGCTTGTGCAGTCGGTGATCAGTACCTGCACGTAATCGCCGGGACGGAAGTTCAACTTCGGAAGGACGACCACCTTGTTCTGCGACGTGCGGCCGAACACCTGATCCCCGGAACGCTTCGACTCGCCTTCGACCAACACCTCGAAATGCCTGCCCACGTCGCGCCGGTTGCTGGCCAGCGACAGTTCGCCCTGCAGGTTGATGATCTCCGTGAGGCGTTCGCGCTTGACATCCTCGGAAATATCGTCCGGCAGGTGGCGCTGGGCGTAGGTTCCGGGACGTTCGGAATAGGCGAACATGTAGGCGAACTCGTAACCCACTTCCCGCATGAGCGAAAGGGTTTCCAAATGGTCTCCGGGTGTCTCGCCGCAAAACCCGGCGATCAGGTCGGTCGATATCGAACAGTCGGGAATCGCGCGACGAATAGCTTCGATACGCCCGAGGTACCATTCGCGGGTATATTTGCGGTTCATCCGTTCGAGCATCGCATTCGAACCCGACTGGGCCGGCAGGTGTACCGAACGGCAAATGTTGGGCGACGCGGCGATCGCTTCGATCACCTTGTCCGACAGGTCTTTGGGGTGCGAAGTAGCGAAACGTACGCGCAAAAGCGGCGACACGGCGGCCACCCGGGTCAGCAACGCCGCGAAATCGACCTCTTCATATAAATAAGAGTTCACGTTTTGGCCGAGGAGTGTCACCTCGCGGTAGCCGTTCCCGAACAATTCCCTCACTTCGGACAGGATGGTGTCTGCCGGGCGGCTGCGTTCGCCGCCGCGGGTATAGGGCACTACGCAGTAGGCGCACATATTATTGCACCCGCGCATGATGCTCACGAAAGCGCTGACCCCGGCACGGTCGAGCCGCACGGGCGATATTTCGGCGTAGGTCTCCTCGCGCGAGAGCAGTACGTTCACCGCCTTGGCCCCCTCGGCCGCTTCGCGCACTAAAGCGGGCAGCGAACGGTAGGCGTCGGGGCCCACGATAATATCCACATTTTTCTCGCGCTCGATGAGCTGCTCTTTAAGGCGCTCGGCCATGCAGCCGATCACGCCGATAAGCAGCCACGGGCGTTGTTTCTTGTATGATCCGAGCTCGCGCAGGCGGCCCCACACGCGTTGTTCGGCGTTGTCGCGGATGGCACAGGTGTTCACCAGGACCACGTCGGCCTCGCGCGGGTTTTCGGTCAGCGCGAACCCCGCGCCGCGCATCAGTGCGACGACCACCTCACTGTCGGCAGTGTTCATCTGGCATCCGTAGGTTTCGATATAAAGGCTGCGGCCGGGGTTGCTCAAAGGCTGGGCTGTAGTATAGGATATTTTCGACATTGTTTTCCGTTTATGCGTCGTGTCCGCCAAAATATTCGCACAAAGATAAACGTTTACCCGTTGATTCCCGACACCACAAATACATAAGCAGGGCTAATCGATTGAGAGTGTAGAGGTTAGAATTCTTCAAAAATTTTCATATTTTTTTCCTCCAGTGTGTACTATGAAAGATTTTATTGTTTACCTTTGCACTGTTTTTTAACACTTAACACATTTCATGGCTATGAAAAAAGTATTCCTTTTCGCATGTGTAGCAGTTGCTTCTGCACTCGTTGCTTGTGGTGGCGCTAAAAAAGCTGAAGAAGCCCGCATCGCTGACTCTATCCGCGTTGCTGACTCTCTCGCAGTTGTTGCCGCTGAAGAAGCCCGCATCGCCGATTCTATCGCCGCTGCCGCTGCTGCCGACACTCTCGTTGCTGAAGTTAAATAAGCCCGTGCGCTTTTAAGCGCCCCGCTGTCTTTGACAAGCACGCAGACATGCCACGAAAGGGCGCCCAAGGGGCAGCCCTTTTTTTGTATGTAACCCTCTTACCAGCGGCTTTTCTACCATATACCCCCCTTACTGTTTTGGACGGAGTGAACCGGGCAGGCAGCGAAAGCAATTAAAATCTTCCGGGCGCCAAAGAGGAGAAGGCCATGCAGTGGGCTTAAGTATCTCGGGTAAAGCCCATCCGTCACTCCATTCAGGGCGACAAGGTGGACAAGAGAGGCGCCCTGCGGCAATGAGAAATAGAAAAGCAGCAACAGAGCCCGCCTTATATAAGGCGGGCTCTGTTGCTTTTACGAAAGGCGGGCTCGCCGCATCTAAATCGTTTCGCCGAGGCTGTTGTAGAACTTGTAGTCTATCATGCCCAGCGAGTCGTTCGGGATCAGTTTGATCGAGGCCTTATATTTCATCCTCCAGCGCAATATCTTGCTGATGAAACCTTTACGCAGGTAGGCAGCCACATAGGGGTGGACGTGAAGCTGGAGTCGTTTGTAGTGTTTCTCGCCGGTGTAATAGGCCACCTGGTTCTCGATCTGGGCGTCGAGCAGCACCGAGGGGGCGATCTCGCCCGTGCCGTGGCAGGTCGGGCATTTTTCGTTGATCACGATCTGCGTCTCGGGCCGCACGCGTTGGCGGGTGATCTGCATCAGGCCGAATTTGGTGAGAGGCAGGATGTTGTGTTTGGCGCGGTCGGCGGCCATCGCGGCCTTCATGGCGTTGAACACTTCGTTGCGATTGCTCTGTTGGTGCAGGTCGATGAAGTCAATGACGATGATGCCGCCCATGTCTTTCAACCGGAGCTGGCGGGCGATCTCGGGTACGGCATTGAGGTTACACTCAAGGGCGTTGGCCTCTTGCGATTCGTCGCTTTTGGCGCGTTTGCCGCTGTTCACGTCGATCACGTGCAGGGCTTCGGTGTGTTCGACGATCAGGTAAGCGCCGCGTTTGAAGACAACGGTTCGGCCGAAGTTCTGTTTGATCTGTTTGGTGACGTCGAAATGGTCAAAGATCGGCACGGGACCGTGGTAGAGCTTGACGATCTTTTCGGCTTCGGGTTCGATGGCCGAGATGTAGTCTTTGATCTCGCGGTAGACCGAATCGCTGTCGGCATGGATGTGGGTGAAAGAGTCGCTCAGCAGGTCGCGCAGGATGGTGGTCGTACGGCTCGCTTCGCCGAGCAGGAGCTTGGGCGGGGCGGCGGTGGTGAGCTCGGCCATTGCCGAGCGCCATTTGTCGAGCAGGTTGAGGATGTCGCTTTCGATGTCCTCTTTGGATTTTCCCTGGGCGGCGGTGCGCACGATGGCGCCGAAGTTCCTGGGCAGTACGCCTTCGACGATCTGGCGCAGGCGCTTGCGTTCTTCGTTAGAACTTACTTTTTGTGAAATGTGTACTTTGTTCGCCAGGGGGATCAGTACCAGGTGGCGGCCGGCGATCGAGAGATCGCTCGTGACGCGGGGACCTTTGGTAGAGATGGGTTCTTTGGCGATCTGGACGACGATGTTCTGTCCGTTGTTCAGGACATTGGCAATGCGTCCCTCTTTTCCGAGATCGTTGTGTAGTTTCAGCGATGAGAAGTCGACGGGTTTGGGTTTCCCGACGGTTTGTTTGACGACTTCGTTCAGGGTGTTGAATGCGGGGCCGAGATCGAGGTAGTGCAGGAAAGCGTCTTTTTCGTATCCGACATCGACGAAGGCGGCGTTGAGTCCGCTCATTACTTTGCGGACACGGCCGAGGTAGATGTCTCCGACCGTAAAGCTGGTTTTTGTTTTCTCTTTGCTGAACTCAACAAGTTTCCCGTCTTCGAGCAGGGCGATTTCAATTTCGGTGCCGCTCGAATGAATAACGAGTTCTTTGGTCATTGAGTCTTGTGTAGTTATATGTGCAAAAACCTAAAGGCCGCGGTGGCCTTTAGGTTCACGGATGGGCAGGGAGCGCCGGGCAGGGTGTATACACACAGACGGGACGGCATATGTCCGCCGCCCTGTCTGCCGTATATGCAGGTAGCCCGGTCAGCTACCTATTTTTTCTTTTTATGACGATTCTTACGCAGGCGTTTTTTGCGTTTGTGGGTCGAAATTTTATGACGTTTTCTTTTCTTTCCGCTGGGCATAATGCTTAGGTGTATGTAGATTTAACAAATGGGTTACCGGTATGCTCCCGGGATAGGGGGCGCCGTTGTTTTTACTTCTTGGTGGTTTTGGCTTTCACTGCTTCGGAAAAGCTCTTCGAGGCTTTGAAAGTCGGGATACTGTGGGCGGGAATGGTGATGGTGACGTTTTTGGATATGTTACGTGCCGTTTTCTGAGCGCGTTGTTTTACCACAAAACTACCGAAACCGCGCAGGTAGACGTTGTCTCCGGCGATCATGTTGTCTTTAACGGTATCCATAAAGGCTTCGATGATTTCGTGCACCAGCACTTTTTCGACTCCCGTACTTTTGGCTATTTCGTTTACGATGTCTGCTTTTGTCATATCCGTAAGGCTTGATTTTGGTTTGCACCTGATTTTCATAAAGCCGGACTGCAAAGATAACGTAAGTTATCGGATTTGCAAGGGGTTATTGCATTTTAGCCAATAGTTCTTCGATGGTGAAGCCCGATACGGGATGTTTGAAACCGGGAGCCACCTCCGACAGGGGTTCGAGCACGAACCGGCGCTCTGCGATGCGCGGGTGGGGGATAGTAAGCCCGGGGGTATCCATCACGAGGTCGCCGTAAAAAAGGATGTCGATGTCAAGCGGGCGGTCGCGGTAGAGGCTTCCTGCCGGGCGCGGGAGCCGGCCCGCTTCGGTTTCGATCCGCCGGGTGGCGGTCAGCAATTCCAGGGGTTCCAGCCCGGTGTCGACCGCCAGAGCCTGGTTCAGGAACACGTGTTGCCCCTGCCCCGGCTCGAAAGCGCCTTCGGGGGCGGTCGTATGTTCGGCGGACGCCCTTATAATGCATCCGATCCGCCCGCCGATGGCCCGGCGGGCGGCGGCGAGCCGTTCTCGGCTGTCGTCGGTGTTACTGCCCAGCAGCAAGATGACTTCGGGCATGGCTGATGATCTTGGAAACGCTCATGGCGAAATGGGTAAACAGTATCTTGGGGTTGCCGTTGCGGCGCAGGTGGGTGAGCAACAGTTCGAACTCGGCGATTAGCGGTTCGATGCTCACCTCGCTGACGTAGGGCGCGAAATTACGGCAGAACTGGATGTGCGCCTCGGGCGTGCCGGCGATCTGCGGCATCCCGACCCCCAGCAGGTAGCAACTGCGGAGCACTGAGGTACCGGCCGCGCAGAACTGTTTCTGCTGTTCGCGGCCGAGCGAGGCCATTTCGTCGGCCCAGTCGAACAGTTCGATGAATTTCGAGCCGTAGCAAAGCCGCATCAGGCGGATGAAGAGTTCGGCCTGCTGTTCGTTGACCCCGCCGGCGGCCAGGCCCGGCAAGGCGATGTGCTGGGTGCGCGAACGGATCGTGGCAATGATTTTGTCGGGCTCGGCACTGACGAAAAAGAAGAGGGTACGGGCCGGAGGCTCCTCGACTAACTTGAGCAGGGCGTTGGCCGCCGTATCGTGCATGCGCTCGGGTAGCCAGAGGATCACGGTCTTGTAACCGCCCTCGAAAGCTTTGAAGCCCATCTTGCGAACGAGTTCATTGGCCTCGGATTTATTGATGTTACCTTGCTTGTTCTCGATGTCGAGCGCGGCGTACCATTCCTGTTCGGTGAGGGTGCCTGCGGTCTCTCCGATCAGGCGGCGCCAGAGATGGAGAAACTGCTCGGAGGTCGGTTTCTCGTCGCTGCGCCCGGTACTGACGGCCTCTTTCGAGGTGTTCACCGGGTAAATGTAGTGCACATCGGGGTGTTCGAGGCGCTCCATCTTATAGCACTCCGGACAGCTGCCGCACGAGTCGTCGTCGGTGCGCGAACGGCAGTTCACGTATTGCGCCGTGGCCATGGCCACCGGAAGCGCAACCGACCCTTCGGCGCCGCTCAACAACAGGGCGTGGGGCAGTCGCCCCGTGCGCACCATCTGGCGCAAGGCGGCTTTGATCTCGTCGTGGCCGGGTATGTCGCTGTATTTCATATCGAATAATATTGGTCGGTCGCGCCGTCTGGTGGCGCCGCGCGACCGAGAGTGAGCGCTCCAGCCCCCCCGACGGTCAAAAGCCGTGGGCCAGGGCGCGTGAACAGGCTCGGACACACGGCCTCTGCAAAGCCGCCCGGCCGCTCGCTTGAGCCCACGGCGTGGTCTCCTGCCTCCTCCCTCCCCACACGAACTTTCTTGGAGATTCGGGGATGTTATTTATTTTGATACTATAGCTGTGCGAGGCGCTGCGGGAGGCTAAAAGCGCGACTCAAAACAAATAACGACCACAAATCCCAGCCATTTCAAGAGAGTTGAAAAATCGTTAAATAAGATTTTTCAACTCTCCCTTTACGGCACCGGATCGTAACCGTGGCCTCCCCACGGATTGCAGCGTATAATTCGCCATACCGCGAGCCATAGCCCTTTGAACGGCCCGTATTTGCGCAACGCTTCCAAAGCGTATTGCGAACACGAGGGCGTAAAGCGGCACGACGGGCGCAGGTAGGGAGAAACGGCTACCTGATACAGGCGCACCAATCCCACGAGCGGCGCGATGGTTATCTTCCGCAATGTAGGGATGCGTTTATTTCCTGCTTTGGGGGCAGGTTCCCCGGCCCTGTGGGCATGATCGTTACACGTCATATCTTTCGTGCCTTGTATCCGGCGGCGATGAGCAATTCGACCACCCGGTCGCGGAAGTCGCCCTGGATGATGACCTCGCCGTCCTTGACCGTGCCTCCGACGCCGCATTTGGTGCGGAGCATCTTTCCGAGCTCTTTCAGGTCATCTTCGGAGCCGACGAAATCGGCCACCACCGTGACCTGCTTACCGGCCCGGTGGCGCCGGTCGAGCGCCACGCGCAATTTCTGCGAAACGGGCGGCAACGTCGCGGCAGCCCCGGGCTGCGCATCGGTTTCGTATTTGAAGTCGGGGTTGGTGGAATAGACCGTGCCGAGGCGGGCCTTCCAATCGTTCGTACTCATCGGTGCAAAGGTATAAATTTCGGAACGATACTCATCGGCCTTGCATGCAAGGCCGTCAGCCTGCAACCATAGCGGATAAGCATATAATATTCGCAGCCCCCTGCTTTGCACCGCTCCGAAAAAATCATTATGTTTGTATGTTAACGAAAACCACATCCGATCAACTATGGAAGACAAAGTATTGAAAGCCCTTTCGGAGGGCAAACCGCTCAAGGCCGCCGAAGTCGGCGAGGCCGTCGGGATCACCAAAGACGAAGCCGCCAAGATCATCAAAAAACTGGTCAAGGAAGGCAAAGTGCACTCCCCGGCCATGTGTAAATACGAAGCAGTGAAATAGTATCCTGCACATGAAAAATTAAAAAAGCGCGCCTTCGGGAACGCTTTTTTTTCGTATCTTTGAAGGTCTTAGATTTCCGATGAAGAATCCCACCCGCACTATATTGGTCGCCGGGAGCAACGGGCAACTGGGTTCCGAGCTGAAAGCCCTTGCCCCCCGTTTTCCCGAATACAAATTCCTGTTCACCGACCTGGCCGAACTCGACATCACCGATCCGGCCGCCGTCGCAAAAATGTGCGACGCCGAACAGCCCGGCTGGATCATCAATGCCGCCGCCTACACCGCCGTCGACAAGGCAGAGACCGATCGCGAGAAAGCCGAACTGCTGAACGCCGGAGCCGTGGCCATCCTGGCCGGGGCCGCCGAGCGGGGAGGCGCCGGATTTGTCCATATCTCGACCGACTACGTGTTCAGCGGAGAGCCGAAAGAGGCCCTGCTGACCGAAGAAGACCCCACCGAACCCCGGTCCGTCTACGGACAAACCAAGCTCCGCGGCGAACAGGCCGCCCTGGCCTATGCCGGTTCGATCGTCGTGCGGACGTCGTGGCTCTACAGCGCCCACGGCTCGAACTTCGTCAAGACCATGATGCGCCTCGGCAGCGAACGCTCCGAAATCGGCGTGGTGGCCGACCAGTGGGGCTCGCCCACCTGGGCCGCCGACCTGGCTGACGCCCTGATGCGGATGATCGCCAGGACCGGTGTCGACGAAGGCAACAGCCTGTGCGGGCTCTATCAATACTGCAACAACGGCGCCACCAACTGGTACGACTTCGCCAGCCAGGTCATGCTCCAATGCGGACTGGAATGCACGGTTGTCCCCATCGCCACCGCCGAATACCCCACCGCCGCCCCGCGTCCCGCCTACAGCGTGATGTCCACCGCCAAGATCCGAGACGCCTTCGGGCTCGAAATCCCCGAATGGGAGACCAGCCTCGAACGGTGCCTTGCACAGATAGCGCAGTCAAAAGACGTATAGAAGTAATGTCATCCTGAGGGGCAGCCGCAGGAACTGGCCGGAACAGTTGCCGGATTATCATTTGCGGGCCAATGCTCCCGGCTCCTCCGGCCACGTCCCGGAATGACGCGAAGGGAATTGCCGTTTACTAAAATGCACCCTGCAACAACGAAACTAAGAAAATAACATTACCTGAAATATTATGAAAAAAAATCTCCGCACCTTCGGAACCATCGCCCTGGCGATCGTGGTAACGGCCGTAGCCACGATCTTCTCGTCGTGCACCAGCCGCCTGCTGCACGACAAACAGACCCGCAAAACCGTCGAAGCCGCCTTCAAGGCCCGCGCCGAATGGCTGCCCGAGATGCCCAAGGCCGACCAAACCGGCCGCCGGCTCAGTAAATGGGAACTCCAGGCCCTCGAATTCCTGTACGCCTACATGCCCGTAAGCGACGTGGCTGATTACGACGTGAGCCTTTTTGTCGCCAATGTGAGTACTTCGCTCACCGCCAGCCGCGAAATGCCCTGGGGCGACAGCGTGCCCGAAGACCTCTTCCTGCATTTCGTGCTCCCGGTGCGCGTGAACAACGAGAACCTCGACCGTTCGCGCATCGATTTCTACAACGAGCTCAAACCCCGCGTCGAGGGCCTCAGCATGGCCGACGCCATCCTCGAAGTGAACCACTGGTGTCACGAAAAAGTGGTCTACACCCCCTCGGACGGCCGCACCAGCGCCCCCGGCGCCACCGTACGCAGCGCCTATGGCCGTTGCGGCGAAGAGTCGACCTTCACTGTGGCCGCCCTGCGCTCGGTGGGTATTCCTGCCCGCCAGGTCTACACCCCGCGCTGGGCTCACACCGACAACAACCACGCCTGGGTCGAAGCCTGGGCCGACGGCCAATGGTACTACCTCGGCGCCTGCGAACCCGAACCCGTGCTCGACATGGGCTGGTTCGACGCGCCCGCCAAACGCTCGATGCTGATGCACACCAAAGTCTTCGGCGGCGGCTACCGCGGCCCCGAAGAGGTGATCGATGCCAACCCCCTCTATACCGAAATCAACGTCACCTCGAACTACGCCCCCACGGCCAAAGTCGATGTGGCGGTAGTCAACGCTGACGGCACACCCGTGCCCAACGCCGACGTGGCCTTCGGGATCTACAACTACGCCGAGTTCTACCCCGCTGTGCGCAAAACCGCCGACGCCGAAGGCCGCACCTCGCTGAGCGCCGGGCTGGGCGACATGGTAATCTGGGCCAGCGACGGCAAGAATTACGGCTTCGAGAAAGTTTCGTTCGGCAAACAGGCCGAAGTGAACATCACCCTGCACTCGCCCGACGCTCCGGCATATCCTGTGCTCGACCTCGACATCGTGCCCCCCGCAGCCGCCCCCGCCGAACAGCGCGTGACTCCCGAGCAACGCAAAGCCAACGACTTGCGTTTGGCACAGGAAGATTCGATCCGCAACGCCTACGTGGCGACCTTCATGGATCAGGCACAGGCCAACGCCCTGGCCGGGAAGATCGGCGCCGACAGTGCCCTCGTATGGAAATACATCGAAGGCAGCCGCGGTAACTGGGCGGAAATATCGGCCTTCCTCGAAGCTGCCGCTTCGATGGGCGGCGAGAACCTCGCCACCGCCCTCGACCTGCTCGATGTCGTCTCGCCCAAAGACCTGCGCGACACCCCCGCCGACGTGTTGCTCGACCACCTCAAAGGCGCGATGCCCTACCGCGATTGCCCGTACTTTAAAGAGTACATCCTCAACCCGCGCGTCGACACCGAACTGATCACCCCTTACCGTTCATTCTTCGCCCAGGGCAAGGCCGCTTCGGATTGCAGCGCTGCGAGCGATCCCGCCGCCGGGGCCGCCGCAAAAATCACTCCGACCGACATCATCGCCGCCTGCGACGCCCTGCCGATGGTCGACAGCCTCAACCCGGCCCGCATCCCCATCTCACCGCTCGGTGTGGCCCGCCTCAAGATGGGCGACCAGGCTTCGCGCGTGCGTTACTTCATCGCCATGTCACGCAGCAACGGCATCCCTGCCCGCGTCGAGACCATCAGCCGCCGCCTGCAATATTTCGACAATGCTAAAGACGAGTGGGTAAATGTTCAATTCGCCGATCAGACCGCCGAGGTGATCCCCCCGAAAGGCACGCTCACGCTGAACTACAAACCCACGGACAAGAACGCCAACCCCGCCTACGAAACGCACTTCACGCTCTCGAAGATCACGGGTGGCCGTCCGCGGGTGATCGCCCTGAACCGCTACGACGTGGACATGGGCGGCGGTAACAGCTTCAACGCGCTGTTCGCCAGGCCGCTCGAACTCGAAGCCGGCGACTATATGCTCATCACCGGCACCCGAATGGCCAGCGGTGCCGTGCTCTCGCAGGTAAGGTTCTTCACTGTGGCGGAAGGCCAAAATACCACCGTCGGCATGACCATGCGCGAAGACGAACGCGACGTGCAGGTGATCGGCGAAATGAATCCCGAGGCCCTCTTCCTTCCGCAAGGCAAGACCGAACCCCAGTCGATCCTGGCCACCGTGGGCCGCGGCTACTTCGTGGTGATCCTCGCCGAGCCCAACAAAGAACCGACCAACCACGTGCTACGCGACATCGCCGCCCTGCAAGACCAGTTCGACCAGTGGGGCCGCGGCATCGTGGTGCTCTTCCAGTCCGAAGAGCAGATCGCCAAATTCAACGCCGCCGAGTTCGGCCCGCTGCCCTCGACCATTACCTACGGTGTTGACCAGGGTGGCGAGATCACCAAAGCCTTTGCCCGCGACCTGAAAGTGAGCCCGACCAACCTTCCCGTCGTAGTGATCGCCGACACCTTCGGTCGCGTGGTCTTCGTGTCGCAGGGCTACACCATCGGCATGGGCGAGCAGCTCATGCAGGTGATCAAAGCCATCAAGTAACCGGCTCCCCCATACCGCTTGTCAGAGGGCGGGCCGCCCTGCCACACCACAGGGCGGCCCGTTCCGGACAGAGGGATACAATATCCGCATTCCGACAACTGAAGAAACGGACGACGCCAAGCACACCAAACGGCCTTTTTCATCACTTTAACTCCATCCGACTAATGGCACTTTATTTCCCCCGACACTACCGCCCCCAACTCACCCCCGAAACCCTGGAACAAGCGATAAAAGAGGTAAAAGATAATTTTCAGCAGGCACTCGCGCGCGAACTCTGCCTGCGCCGCGTCACGGCCCCTCTGTTCGTGATGGCGGGCGAAGGCGTGAACGACGAACTGAGCGGCGTCGAACGCCCCGTCAGTTTCCCTGTGCTCGACATGGACGACCGCCGGGCCGAAGTCGTACAGTCACTCGCCAAGTGGAAACGCATCAAACTCGGCGCTTACCGGATCGCTCCCGGCTACGGCCTCTATACCGACATGAACGCCATCCGGCCCGACGAGCGGCTCGACAACATCCACTCGCTCTACGTCGACCAATGGGACTGGGAACGCGCCATCACCCCCGCCGACCGCAATGTGCGGTTCCTGCGCGGGATCGTCGAGAAAATATACGCTGCCCTGCGCGACGTCGAGGCCGCCGTCTACCGCGACCACCCGCACATCACCCCCTGCCTTCCGGAGCAGATTACCTTCATCCACGCCCAGGAGCTGGCCGAACGCTACCCCGGGCTCGGGCCCAAGCAACGCGAGGATGCGGTGGCCAAGGAGCACGGCGCCGTGTTCATTATCGGCATCGGGGCCGAACTGCGCGACGGATCGGGTAAGCCCCACGACAACCGCGCCCCCGACTACGACGACTGGATCACCACCGACCCCGAAATCGGACAGCCCGGCCTGAACGGCGACATCATCCTCTGGAACCCCATACTCGAAAGCGCTTACGAGATCTCGTCGATGGGGATCCGCGTCGATCCGGAATCATTGAAACGCCAACTCGAAATCGCCGGTACGCCCGAAAAAGCATCGCTCAAATACCACCGGATGCTGCTCGGCGGGGAGCTTCCGCTTTCGATCGGCGGCGGGATCGGCCAATCGCGCCTGTGCATGTTCTTCCTGCGCTGCGCCCACATCGGCGAAGTACAGTCGAGCATCTGGCCCGAGGCCATGCGCGAGGAGTGCCTGCAGCATAACATCGAGTTAAAGTAGAGAAGACCCAGCAGTAAACAGATAAACAGAAGAAGCAAAGAAGTATGTCATCACTCAGATTCAAAGTAGTAGACGAAGCCATCAGCCGCAAAGCCGTAGAGGTCAAAATCCCCGAACAACGCCCGACCGAATATTTCGGTACTTACGTGTTCAACCAGGAACGCATGCGCAAGTATCTTCCCAAAGACGTGTACGAACGCCTGGTCGACACCATGAACAACCGCACCCCCATGAACCGCGACCTGGCCACCAGCGTGGCCAACGGCATGAAACGCTGGGCCATGGAGATGGGCGCCACCCACTACACCCACTGGTTCCAGCCCCTGACCGGAGGCACCGCCGAAAAACACGACGCCTTCGTCGAACACGACGGGCTGGGCGGGCTGATCGAAGAGTTCTCGGGAAAACTGCTCATCCAGCAGGAACCCGACGCGTCGAGCTTCCCCAACGGCGGCATCCGCAACACGTTCGAGGCGCGCGGCTATTCGGCCTGGGATCCCACGTCTCCGGCCTTCATCGTGGGCAGCACCCTCTGTATTCCCACTGTCTTTATCTCGTACAACGGCGACGCCCTCGACTTCAAAACTCCGCTGCTCAAGTCGATCGAAGCCATCAACCTGGCCGCCACGAAAGTATGCCGGCTGTTCGACCCGCAGGTCTCGGAAGTGACCACCTTCCTCGGCTGGGAACAGGAATATTTCCTCGTGGACGAAGGACTGTGGGCCGCCCGCCCCGACCTGGTGATGACCGGCCGCACGCTGATGGGCCACGAAAGCGCCAAAAACCAACAACTCGACGACCACTATTTCGGGTCGATCCCCACACGCGTGGCCGCCTTCATGACCGAGCTCGACATCGAACTGCTGAAACTCGGCATCCCCGTGAAGACACGCCACAACGAAGCGGCCCCCAGCCAGTTCGAATTGGCCCCCATCTACGAAGAGGCCAACCTTGCCAACGACCACAACCTGCTCACGATGAGCACCCTGCGCCGAATCGCACGCAAACACCGGTTCCGCGCCTTGCTCCACGAAAAACCCTTCAAAGGCATCAACGGCAGTGGCAAGCACTGCAACTGGTCGCTCGGCACCGATACCGGTGTCAACCTCTTCTCGCCCGGCAAAACCCCGAAAGACAACCTGCTTTTCGTGACCTTCCTGGTGAACACCATCCGGGCCGTGTACCGCCGCAACGGCGTAATCAAGGCCGCGATCTCGAACGCCGCCAACGCCTACCGCCTCGGCGCCCATGAAGCGCCGCCCGCCATCATATCGGTATTCCTCGGCTCACAACTCAACGAAGTGCTCAACAAAATCGAAGCCAGCACTTCGGAAGAGGCCATACAGGTCGACGACAAGTCCGGGTTCAGGCTCGGCGTGGCCCAGATTCCCGAACTGCTGCTCGACAACACCGACCGCAACCGTACCTCGCCGTTCGCCTTCACCGGCAACCGGTTCGAGTTCCGCGCCGTAGGGTCGTCGGCCAACTGCGGCGGGGCGCTCACGGTGATCAACGCCGCCGTAGCCTACCAGCTGCGCCAGTTCTCGGCCGACATCGAGTCGCTGGCAGCCACCGGTTATTCGACCGAGAAAGCCATCTTCACCGTACTCAAGGAATACATCCGCGAATGCCGCCCGATCCTCTTCGACGGCAACGGGTACAGCGACGCCTGGAAAGAAGAGGCCCTCCGCCGCGGCCTCGACTGCGAGAGCAGCGTGCCGCTCATCTTCGACCGTTTTCTGACCTCGGACACCCGCGACATGTTCCTTTCGACAGGCATCCTGAGCGAAGTCGAACTCGAAGCCCGCACCGGCGTGAACTGGGAAACCTACACCAAAAAAGTGCAGATCGAGGCCCGCGTGCTGGGCGACCTGGCCATGAACCACATCCTGCCCGTGGTGTCGCGCTACCAGGGCGAATTGCTCGACAAGGTCTACAAGGTGAACCAGATCTTCAAAGCGCCCGAACGCGCCTACGAACTTTCGCACCGCGACGTCGAGCAGATCGAAAAGATGAACGAACACATCTCGGCCGTGCAGTCGATGGTGCAGGAAATGGTAAACGCCCGCAAGGCCGCCAACAAGATCGAAGACGACCGTACCAAAGCCATCGCCTACCACGACCACGTGGTGCCGCTGATGGAGCATATCCGCTACCACATCGACAAACTTGAGCTGATGGTCGACAACGAAATGTGGACCCTGCCCAAATACCGCGAGTTGCTGTTCTTGAAATAGGTACGTCCGCCGCTCTAGTGGTTTTAGCCCTTGAACCATGTGATTTCTTACACGGTTCAAGGGCTAAACTATATTCAAAAATGAACGTACCTGAATGTAGCGAACTTGAATACAGAATCCCCGCGGCCCTGACCGAAAATTTCATTAGCTTTGCGGTTTAAAACCGCAACACCCCCATGGAAACCCCCGAAAAACTCAATTTCATCGAGGAGATCGTAGAAGCATCGATCCGAAACGGCGAACCCCGCGTACACACGCGTTTTCCGCCCGAACCCAACGGATACCTTCACATCGGCCACGCCAAGAGCATCTGCCTCAACTTCGGGATCGCCAAAAAATACCACGGCAAGTGCAACCTCCGCTTCGACGATACCAACCCCGTCAAGGAGGACACCGAATACGTCGATTCGATCAAGGCCGACATCCGCTGGTTGGGCTTCGAGTGGGACGGCGAATACTACGCCTCGGACTACTTCGAGCAGCTCTACGGCTGGGCCGTGGAACTCATCAAAAAAGGCAAAGCCTACGTCGACGACCAGAGCCAGGAAGAGATCCGCACCGGCCGCGGCACCGTCACCCAGCCCGGCACCAACAGCCCTTTCCGCGACCGCTCTACCGAAGAGAATCTCGACCTGTTCGCACGCATGCGAGCCGGTGAATTCGCCGAAGGAACCCGCGTCCTAAGGGCCAAGATCGACATGGCACACCCCAACATGCTGATGCGCGACCCGCTGATGTACCGCATCATCCACGCCGAACACCACCGGACGGGCGACAAATGGTGCATCTACCCGATGTACGACTACGCCCACGGCGAGAGCGACTCGATCGAACGCATCACCCACTCGATCTGCACCCTCGAATTCGACGTTCACCGGCCGCTCTACGACTGGTTCATCGAGCAGCTCGGTATCTTCCCCAGCCACCAGTACGAATTCGCCCGCCTGAACATCAACTACACCGTGATGAGCAAGCGCAAGCTGCTGCAACTGGTGCAGGAAAAACACGTCACCGGCTGGGACGACCCCCGCATGCCCACCATCTGCGGCCTGCGCCGCCGCGGCTACACGCCCGAAGCCATCCGCCTGTTCGCAGAGAAAGTGGGCGTGGCCAAACGCGACAACGTGATCGACTTGGGGCTGCTCGAATGGTGCGCCCGCGAAGAGCTCAACCGCACAGCCCTGCGCCGCATGGCCGTGCTCGACCCCATCAAGGTCGTCATCGCCAACTACCCCGAAGGCCAGACCGAATGGATCGAATGCGTCAACAACCCCGAAGACGCCGAAGCCGGAACCCGCAAAGTCCCCTTCTCGCGCGAGGTATACATCGAACGCGACGACTTTATGACCGACCCGCCCAAGAAATACTACCGCCTGAGCCCCGGCGGCGAAGTGCGCCTGCGCTACGGCTACATCATCAAATGCGACGAAGTGCTGTACGACGCCCAGGGCCACGTGGCCGAACTGCGCTGCTCGTACGACCCGCTCTCACTGGGCGGCGGCTCGTCGGACGGCCGCAAGGTCAAAGGCATCATCCACTGGGTATCGGCCCCCGACGCCGTACCGGTGCAAGTGCAACTGTTCGACCGCCTGTTCGCTGTCGAAAGCCCCGACGAAGCCCCCGAAGGCGGCACATTCCTCGACAACCTCAACCCGCAGTCACTGCGTATCGTCACCGCCCAGTGCGAGCCCTCGCTGGCCGAAGCCGTCAAGGGCGACCGCTTCCAGTTCGAACGCCTCGGGTATTTCTGCGTCGACCACTCGGAGATCGACCCGCAACCCGAAGGATGCGCCCCCGTCTTCAACCGGATCGTCACCCTCAAAGATTCCTGGGCCAAGATCGCCGGAGGCGAAGGCAAATAAACTGAATGGCCGACACCCCTACCACCTCGTCATCACGAGAGGGACGAAGCAATTCTCTCCATCATTGCGAGGAGCCACAGGCGACGTGACCATCTTCCCAGCCACGAAAACAGGGAGATTGCTTCGGATCTACACTCCTCGCAATGACGAGCAGCATGTCATCCCGAGCGCAGCCGAGAGGCCTCATCAAGTACATTTGAGCAAATTTTTGAAAAACCCTTGGCTACACTCGGGATGACATAGAAACACCCATTCATAAAACACCCCCACACTACCCCACATACCCCCCCCCATCGATGAAAAAACTATTGTTCTCCCTCGCCGGATTGTTTGCCTTCTCGACTGCCGTCGCCCAACCGCAGAACCCCGTCCGCTGGACGGCCAAAGCCGGCGAAAACCAAATCGAAATCACCGCCACGATCGCCGCCCCCTGGCACATCTACGACATGGGCCCCTACAAGGGCGGTCCGATGGCCACGAGTTTCACCTTCGAACTTCCCGACGGCGTGGTGCTCGACGGCAAGACCGTGCAGGTCACCGCCCCGCACAAGGCGTTCGAACCGGCGTTCAACATGGACGTGGGCACCTTCGCGGGCAGCGCCAAATTCATCCAGAAATTCCGCTCCTCGACCGATAAGGCTCCCGCCAACCCCGTGACCATAAAGGGGGGCGTAGAGTGGCAGGCCTGCGACGACGAAAGCTGCCTCCCGCCGATGGACCAGGATTTCTCATCAGCGGTCACCATCACCGCCGTAACGGCCGCCACAACGAGCACAGCCACCGTACAGACAAAACCTGCAACGAGTGAACCCACCACCACTGCCGCCGCAACCGTAGCCACCTCCACCCCGGAAGCACCAGAGACGCCTGCCATCACCGCCACGGACACCGTCGGCGACGCTGCCGCCGCTCCGACCGGAGAGATCGCCGCCTCCGCCGAACTGGGCGACCTCGAAGCCAACAAAAACAAGAGCTTCTGGGCTGTGATCGTCGAGGCCATCCTGTGGGGTTTCGCCGCCCTGCTTACCCCCTGCGTGTTCCCCATGGTGCCTATGACCGTGTCGTTCTTCATGAAAGGCAGCGGGAACAAATCCAAAGGCCGCGCCATGGCCTCGTTCTACGGCCTGTCGATCGTAGCGCTCTATACCCTGCCGATCGCCATCATCATCCTGGTCACCTACTTCGTGGGCGGACAGGCCATCACCGCCGACATCTTCAACTGGCTGGCCACCCACTGGATCCCGAACGTGATCTTCTTCCTGGTGTTCATGCTCTTCGCCATGTCGTTTTTCGGCGCTTTCGAGATCACCATGCCCAGCAAACTGGTGAACAAATCCGACGCCAAGGCCGATAAAGGCGGATTCCTCGGCGTGTTCTTCATGGCCCTGACGCTCGTGCTGGTGTCGTTCTCGTGTACCGGCCCGATCGTGGGTACCATCCTCGTGAAATCGACCCAGGGCGAGATATGGGAACCCATCTTCACGATGCTCGCCTTCTCGGCCGCTTTCGCACTGCCCTTCACCATCTTCGCCTTCTTCCCGTCGATGCTCCAGAACCTGCCCAAGAGCGGCGGCTGGCTCAACTCGGTAAAAGTGGTGCTCGGTTTCATCGAACTGGCTCTCGGGCTGAAATTCCTGAGCGTCGCCGACCAGACCTACCACTGGGGAATCCTCGACCGCGAGACCTACCTTGCCTTGTGGATCGTGATCTTCGCGCTGCTCGGGGTCTACCTGCTCGGCAAAATCCGCTTCAAACACGACTCGCCCACGCAGCACGTCGGCGTGACACGCCTTTTCCTGTCGATCGTCACCTTCGCATTCGTGGTCTACCTGGTGCCCGGCATGTTCGGCGCACCGCTCAAGGCCCTAAGCGGCTACCTGCCCCCCATGTCGACACTCGACTTCAACCTATCGGAACGCAGCACCGGAGCGGCCGGAGAAGTCTCGGCCGGCAGCTATCTCGACCGTTCTAAGATCGAAGGCGGCGCCGTCAGATACAGCGACTTCCTGCACCTGCCGCACGGCATCGAAGGCTTCTTCGACTACAAGCAGGGCACCGACTACGCCCGCGCTGTGGGCAAGCCCGTATTCCTCGACTTCACCGGCCACGGCTGCGTGAACTGCCGCGAAATGGAGGCCAACGTGTGGAGCGATCCGCAAGTACTCGCCATCCTCAAGCGCGACTACGTGGTGATCGCCCTCTACGTCGACGACAAGAAACAACTGCCCGAAAGCGAATGGGTCACCACGCCCGAAGGCAAAGTGCAGAAGACCATCGGCAAAATCAACGCCACGTTCCAGATCGGGAAGTTCAACGTCAACGCCCAGCCCTACTACGTGTTGCTCGACAACAACGACCAACTGCTCGTCGCCCCGCGCTCGTACAACCTCGACGTGAACGGCTTCATCGAATTCCTCGAAAACGGGGTGAAAGCCTACACCGACAGCAAGCAACAATAACACCGAATCACCGCCCCCCGCCAGACCCGACCAAACCCGCCGGACTCTCCAAAACCAATGGATTTCAGAAATATCGAACGGCTGATCGGACACACACCCCTGCTCAGGATAACCTACCGTTACCAAGGCCGGGAAGCGGCGGTCTACGCCAAAGCCGAACACTACAACTACACCGGCAGCACCAAAGACCGGATGGCGCTCAGCATCCTGTGTTCGGCCCATGAACGGGACGAACTCCGGCCCGGCGACCGCATCGTCGAGACCACCAGCGGCAACAGCGGCATCGCCTTGGCCGCCCTCGGCAGCCTGACAGGGCATCCGGTGACCATCTTCATGCCCGACTGGATGAGCCGCGAGCGTATCTTGATCATGGAGAGCTTCGGCGCCCAGGTCGAGCTTGTGAGTGCAGCAGAGGGAGGATTCCTGGGCAGCATAGCGCGGTGCCGCGAAATGGCCGCCGCAAATGAATGCGTATTTCTGGGTCGCCAGTTCGAGAACGAGGACAACACCCGGGCCCACTACCTCGGCACAGGGCCCGAGATCTGGACTCAACTCGCCGCCGCCGGCCTGCGCCCCGACATCTTCGTGGCCGGAGTCGGCACCGGAGGAACGGTCATGGGCGTCGGGACTTTCCTGAAGGAACGGAACCCGTCGGTCACGGTACACCCGCTCGAACCGGCCAACTCCCCTACCCTGACCACAGGCTACAAAGTCGGCAAACACCGCATACAGGGCATCTCCGATGAGTTCATTCCCGAGATCGTAAAACTCGGACAGCTCGACAGCATTGTGCAGGTTGACGACGGCGACTCCATCAACATGGCCCGCAAGCTGGCCCGCGAGCTGGGCTTAGGCGTCGGCATCTCGTCGGGGGCCAACTTCCTGGGGGCCGTCAAACTGCAGCACAAGGGCGACCCACACCGGGTGACCGTCACCGTATTCGTCGACGATAACAAAAAATACCTCTCGACCGATTACGCCACCGCACAGCCAGTGGCCGAAGGGCATCTGGCGCCCGACATCGAGTTGCTGGACGTAAGCTGCATCCCCTGCACTTATTAATTTGTACCGGGAACTCCGTATCTTTATACCGGACACCCGGGTCGGACAAGGCGGAGCTTTGCCCCTACAGCCCCCTGTCCGGGAATATTCCCCCCAACCCAACCGTATCTTGCCGCGCTCTTACCGCAAAAGATGCCCTGCTAAACATGTTCAACCTATGAAACTACTGCTGATCAGCAACTCGACCAACGCCGGAGAGGCCTACCTCGAATACCCGAAAGAAAACATCCGCCAGTTCCTGGCCGACAGCGGTGTGAAGCGCGTGCTCTTCGTGCCCTATGCCGCCGTCACCTTCTCGTACGACGACTACCAGGCCAAAGTAGCCGCCCGCTTTACCGAGTTCGGCGTCGAAGTCGATTCCGTACACCGCTACGCTACCCCTTCCGAGGCCGTGGCTACCGCCGAAGCCATCGTCGTGGGCGGCGGAAACACATTCCACCTCTGCAAAACCATGCAAGACCAAGGGCTGTTCGAACCGATCCGCCGCCGCGTAACGCGGGAAGGCATTCCATACATCGGCTGGAGCGCCGGGTCGAATATGGCCTGCCCCACGATCTGTACCACCAACGACATGCCGATCGTCGAACCCTCGTCGTTTTCGGCCTTGGGGCTGATCCCCTTCCAGATCAACCCCCACTACCTCGACGCGCACCCCCAAGGACACGCCGGCGAAACGCGCCAGCAACGCATCGAAGAGTTTTTGGCCGCCAATCCCGAGGTCACCGTGGCCGGTCTGCGCGAGGGCTGTATGCTCCTGTGCGAGGACGCCAGGCTGAGCCTCATCGGGCCGCGCCCGCTGCGCCTGTTCCGCCATGGACAGGAACCACGCGAGATCAACGCCTCGGACGATCTGTCGTTCCTGTTGTAATAAATACCACCACACACGCGGTATGCTTACTATGCCATCCCGAGCGCACAGCCGGAGGACTTCTTCAGAATACAGGTGATCCGTTATTGAAGAAGTCCTCCGGCTGTGCGCTCGGGATGGCATGCAAGAAATGTAATATTTAAATTCTTTAGAAATGGCCTTACACCTCGAACTGGGTGAGCGCGGCGAAGAAGCCACGGCTACATACCTTGCGACTCAAGGTTTTGAGGTCGCGGGGCGCCGCGTGCGCATTGGCCGTACAGATATCGACATCGTCGCCTTGCGCGACGGAGTATTGCATTTCGTCGAAGTGAAAAGCCGCACGTTCAAAAGCGGATACCTTACGGAAAGCAGCCCGGCCGGGAATTCCGGAACTCCCGAAGCCGCAGCACGGCCATATTCCCCGGACTCCTCCAACCCCCGCCACGACTTCTCGCCTGCCACCGCGGTTATCGGCGGGAAGCTGGAACGGATGGAGCAAGCCGCCGAGCGCTACATGGCGCAGCACAGCCTTGAGTGCGAGTTGTCCATAGACCTTGCCTCGGTGCTGATCGGCCCGGGCGGCGAGACCCGCATCGACTTTACCGAGGCGGTGAATCGTTGAGACACATGACCGCAATAGCATACATTCTGAACGACAGCAAAGGAACTCATCCCAGACCAAAGAGACTCTGCACTTCAAAACGTCCGCAGAGTTCCCTTTCACTACCGCCCAGGATGACATAACAAGGGTGGGGGCGCCGAATCCGGCACCCCCACCCTTGTTTGAATACGAAGAATTCTCCGCCGATCTTATTTCAGCCCCTGCCGTTCCCAGAGTTTGGCGATAGTCAGGAACTTGTAGTTGGCCATCATCCGGGCGTGGATGTAGCCCACCTTGCCGTCGCGAAAACCGCCCTTGAGGACATAGGCCTTGAAGAAGCGGTGCCAGCAGCGCAGGCGCGCCCCGCAGACCGAATACTGCTTCCCGCTGCGGCGCTCGGCCTCTTTATCCGAATACAAGTCCTGTTTCTGGAGGATATTCGACAGTGTCGGATTGGTGTAATGGCGGATGGCCAGGTCTTTCCGTTTCTTCGGGATCACAAATACTTCGCCGTCGATCTCAGGCCTGGCGTGTATGCGGTCGGTAGGCCATTTCGCTTTCGATTTCCGGACCAAGCGTATGTGATAATCCGGATACTCGGCCCGCACAGGCAGTCCCATAAAGTGGTTGTAGAAAGGGATTTGCAGGGCCACATATCCGCGCTGGTCGGCCGTGGCGACAACAAAATCCCGGATGTACTCCTTCAGCGCGTCGGGCACGATTTCATCGGCATCGACCATCAGCACCCATTCGTGGGCTGCCGACTGGATGGCAAAGTTCTTGGCCGGTTCGAGGATGCCCCCCGCATAGTCGTGCATCACCACACGGGCCCCGTACTGCGCCGCGATTTCGAGCGTGCGGTCGGTGCTGTACATGTCGCACACCAGCAATTCGTCAAACCCTTTCAGGGCCTCGAACACTTCGGCGAGCATGCGGTCGGCGTTGTATGTCTGGACGAGGGCCGTGATCTTCGGACGCTCCTGTAGTGAGGATTGGGACATATAATTTATTCTTCTGATAACATTCTCGTCATTGCGAGGAGAGAAGCGACGAAGCAATCTTCCGGTTCGAGTAGAGGATTTGCTTCGTCGCTTCTCTCCTCGCAATGACGAACTGGCGTATGGTTATGCTTTTATAAATCCCTGCTTCAGCAAGTATTGCGCGATCTGCACGGCGTTAGTGGCGGCGCCCTTGCGGAGGTTGTCCGCCACGATCCACATGTTCATTGTGCAGGGCTGCGAGAAATCGGCGCGCAGGCGGCCGACGAAGACGTCGTCCTTGCCCTGGGCGTTGATCGCCATCGGGTATTCGGCGGCGGCGGGATTGTCGACGACCTTCACGCCATCGGCCTTTTCGAGTTCGGTGCGTACCTCTTCGATGGTGAAGTCACGTAGCGTTTCAACGTTGACCGACTCGGAATGGCCGCCTACCACCGGCACGCGGATAGCGGTCGGCGACACGAGGATCGAGTCGTCACCGAAGATCTTATGGGTTTCGTTCACGAGCTTCATCTCTTCTTTGGTATAGTCGTTGTCGGTGAAGCTGTCGCACTGTGGGATGCAGTTGCGGTCGATGGGATGCGGGTAGACCATGTCGCCCTCGATGCCGGCGCGTTCGTTCTCCATCTGGCGCACGGCTTTCACGCCGGTGCCGGTGATGGCCTGATAGGTCGATACCACGATGCGGCGGATGCCCCAGCGGCGGTAGATGGGCGCAAGGGCCACGAGCATCTGGATCGTCGAGCAATTAGGGTTGGCGATGATGCGGTCGTCGGGGGTAAGCTCCGAAGCGTTGATCTCGGGAATGATGAGCTTCTTGGTAGGGTCCATGCGCCAGGCCGAGCTGTTGTCGACCACATAGGCTCCGGCTTCGGCGAAGCGGGGCGCCCAGTCGAGCGAAGTCTGCCCGCCGGCCGAGAGGATCACCAGTTCGGGCTTGAGCTTGAGCCCATCCTCGGGGGTGACGACGGTCCACTCGCGGCCGCCGAAGGTTATTTTTTTACCCGCTGACTTTGCAGAGGCGATGGGGATCAGTTCGGTTACGGGGAAGTTACGCTCGGCGAGTACTTCCAGCATCACGCCGCCGACGAGTCCGGTGGCGCCAAATACGGCTACTTTCATTGGTTTGTTTGTCGCTTAATAAAGGTAAGCTGCAAATATACGATTATTTCCCTTTTCCTGCACCGACCTTTGCCGGACGTGAGTATGGGCGGTATGGTTGTCCGGTGCCCGGGTTTGCTATCTATTCCACAATCCCCCTTTTTGCTTGGCGTTTCGGGGAACGGTCATCGTAAGATTACTGAGCGTGATCTCCCTGAAACTGCCGTCGTTCATCGCTGACCGGTAGAAAACCGAGGCCGCCACGGTCACCGGGAGCAAGGCCTTGCCGTTCTCTTCCCGTTCGGTGACCGTCTGGCAATCGGCATACATCGTGAATTTCCAGGTCTGGCCCGTGACCATCCGTTCGACCCGGACGAGCTGTTTGGTGCTGTCGCCGACATAAAAATGAACCTCAAGCCCGCTCATCATCGGGTAGGTGAATTTATAGCCTGTGCGGCCGCCGTGTTTGCCGAGGTAATTGTATTTGGGGCGTTGCTCTTCGGGCACGATCCGGTCGACCTGGCTTTTGATCCAGTACACCGTCCGGCAGAATTCGCGCATGACTTCGCGCGGCCGGGCGAGCCAATGCCCTATGCCAGTGGTATCGCCCGCGGCGGTCAGGGCGAACTCGGAATAGAAATAGCTGCCGCTACTCTTGCCGAAGAAAGGTTCATTCTCGCCCTCGAACGTCCCGTTCAGGCTGCGCGTCACCGAATCACCGACCCCTTCGGTAATGACAAAATCGCCCGTAACGACACATTTCAAGTTATATGGCCAGTGGAGGTCGGAATTTTTCTTCAATATCTTTCGGACATCGGCTTTCACCTCGACGGCCTCAGCTTCCTGCGAAAACACGGGTTCCTCGTCGTCCGTGAGCGGCCGGGCAGAAGCCCGGGGCACCGCCAAAGCGCAAAAGCAGGCCGCTATGACCACGGCTCTACTGACTCGGTGCATCATCGCTTGTTGTTTTTTCATCATTGTATTGTTTGATATCCTTATGCCTTTCGGGCATATCGTTCATGACCTTGGTACTGCCGTTGCTCATGGTGATCTCGTTGACGTAGCCGCCGGAATAGTTTTCACTGTAGGTCAGCCCGGACACAACCATGATAGGCATCCAGGGCATCCCTTTGTCGTTGTCTTTCTTGCCCCGGGTGCGGAACACAAAACAATCGGCCACCAAGCGGGAGTCGCGGCGATGGCCGTTCCCATCGTCTATGTCGATCGTCTGGTCGATCCGCGTGATCTCTTTGGTCGAGTCGCAGACATCCACCACTACAAAATTTTTATACCCCACCGTATCGGCAAAAGTCAGTTTATAGGTAGTCAGGCCGTCGTGCTTACCAAGGTAGTTGTACTTGGGTTTGTACCTTTCGTACTGGACATTATAAGCGGTCACATTACGGATCCGCGCCAGGGTAAAGCAGAATTGCCGCAAAGCCGCGCCGGCCGTATAATCCATCACGGTGTACAGCCTCGTCGTATCGTCCGGGGTAGTAAATTCGACCGGATAATGAAAAATCCCCTTGGCATGCGCATCCGAAGGACGGCCAAAATAGAGCTGGTTGGCTGCCATCAGTGAGCCTTCCGCCCTGCGGGTGGTAGAATCGGGTATGCCGTGTTCGGAAGTGAAATCAGCATAGAATCTCAGGTTCCAGCCGTAGGGCCAATAGAGGTCGGTGTTCTTGCGAAAAAGCTTGCGGATATCGGCTTTCACCGTGACGGCGGCGGCATCCTGCGAAAAAGCGGGTTCTTCGTCGTCGGGCTGCACGGCCCGGGCCGAAGCAGGAGTCGCCGGAAACAAGCCGCACAAGAATAAGAAAAGGCTGAACAGGGAAGCCCGGATACAGGCTTCGCGAATAGAATGCTTCATAACCAATTGGGATTAGGGGTTTACTTACTCCTGTTTATCCGGCCTCTTTCAGATGCCGGCTACATGCAAAAACCGCGGCCCCTTATGCAAGAGCTATTGCGGAATCGCCGTTAAAACAGGAGTGAAAAGGTCTGGCCTATAGCAGGTTGGTTATGAATACGGGGCAAAGATAGGAATAGATTCGGAATTACAATGATTGGATATACAATTACTTATCAATTCTCCACTTATGTCATCCCGAGCGAAGCCGGGGAACCTTTTCAATGAAAATACTGTTCGTTACAATTTCTGACAGCATTTGAATAGGTCCCCCGGCTTCGCCCGGCATGACGACATGAGAATTAGGAGGCCCAGCCCAGGGACTTATTGAAAGAACTCTTCACCCGATCCGGCCCCGAGTTCGTCGCCCGCCGATTCGTGGCCGGGGTCGCAGTCGAAATGCACGGCACCGATCGGTTCGATAAATTTCTCATCGGGACGGATCCCTATGGATTTGTCGGCGTATACTTTTTGCAGGAAAAGCGCATAGATCGGGAGCGCCATGGCGGCTCCCTCGCCACCGTATATAAAGTGGATGCTGGGCTCGTCGCCACCGACCCACGCGCCGCCCACGATCCGCGGCGTCACGCCCATGAACCAGGCGTCGGCATTGTTGTTGGTCGTACCCGTCTTTCCGCCGACCTCGCCCCGGATACCGTATTTATAGCCCAGACGGGAGGCCGTACCTCCGGCCGCCACACCTTTGAGCATGCCCAGCATGGTGAAGGCCGTATTCTCGCTGATCGCATCGTGCGACTGCGGCGAGAAGGTCGACAGCACGTTACCCTGTTTGTCTTCGATGCGGGTCACGAAGAACGGGTCGATATGGATGCCGCGGTTGGCATAGACAGAGAATGCCCCGCACATCTCGAAGAGCGTCACTTCGGGCGTGCCGACGCACACCGCATGGACCGGATCTATATAACTGGTGATCCCCATCTTGTGGATCATATCGACTACCGCCTCGGGCGAGCACTGTTTCATGATCCAGGCCGAGTAGTTGTTACGCGAGGCGGCCATCCCCCACGAGAGGGGTTTCAGTTCACCGTCGTACTCGGTTTTGCTGGCCTCTTTGGGCGACCAGCTTTTGCCCCCGCCCACTTCGATCGTCACCGGCAGGTTGGGCACCAGGTAGCAGGGGTTGTAGCCCAGGAAGTCGAAAGCGAACGTATAGATGAACGGCTTGACGGTCGAGCCGATCTGGCGTTTGCCCTGGCGCACCATGTCATACTTGAGGTAGCGGAAGTTAGGACCGCCGACATAAGCGTGCACATAACCCGTGGTGGGGTCCATAGCCATGAAGGAAGCACGCATCAGGGCCTTGTAGTGCAGCACCGAGTCGCGCGGGGTGAGTGTAGTGTCGCGTTCACCGTTGTAGGTGAATACAGTCATCTCGACGGGCACCTCGAACGAACCCATGATCTCTTCTTCCGAGGCGCCGTCGGCTTTCATCATGCGGAAGCGCTCGCTCTGCCTGATGGCCCGGTTCATGATGCCGTCGACTTCTTTCTGTGGGATACCATAGAAGACCGACTTGTAGTTCTTGCGCTGCAGGTCGAACTTAGGCTGGGCCTCGGTGCGCATCTGTTCGAGCAATGCCTCTTCGGCGTAGCGCTGCATGCGCGAGTCGACGGTCGTGTATATCTTCAGCCCGTCTTTGTAAAGGTTATAGGGGGTTCCGTCGGACTTGACGTTTTTGTTGCACCAGCCGTAGAGCGGGTCTTTCTCCCAGAGGATCATGGCCTGCTCGTAGTCCCAGTCGTTCTGGTATTCGCGGCGTTTGGGCTCGTTCGAGGTCATGTAGAGGCGGAGCATCTCGCGGAAATAGGTAGCGATCCCCTCGTTGTGCGAAATGGGGTGGTAATCCAGCACGATGGGGCGGGCTTTGTATTCTTCGGCCTCGGCTTCGGTGATATATCCGGCGGCGGACATGCGGCCGAGCACCGTGTTACGGCGCTGGAGGGCCCGCTCGGGATTCGTTTTGGGGCTATAGCGCGACGGGGCGTTCACCACGCCGACGAGCATGGCGGCCTCTTCGGGGAGCAGTTCTTTCGGGGTCTTGTTGAAGAAGGTGCGCGCGGCCGATTTGATACCGAAGGCATTCGAGCCGTACTCCACGGTGTTGAGATACATCACCACGATCTCTTCTTTGGTGTAGTTGTGTTCGAGCATCACGGCGGTAATCCATTCCTTGAGCTTCGACACGACGAGTTTGCCGGCTTTGGCGAAAGCGTTACTGCGCACGGTGTCGCGCGGGTAGAGGTTCTTGGCCAGCTGCTGCGAGATGGTGCTGCCGCCGCCCTGTCCTTTGTCGCCCATCAGCACGGTCTTGACACCCACACGGGCCAAGCCGGGGAAGTCGATCCCGGAATGCGAGTCGAAACGCGCGTCTTCGGTGGCGATGAGTGCGGCCACCAGATAGGGAGAGAGGTCTTTGTAATCGACGTACGAGCGGTTCTGGATAAAGAAGTTGCCGAGGTTCTTGCCGTCGACCGAGATGATTTCGGTGGCGAGGTTGCTGCGCGGGTTTTCGAGCTCTTCGAAGGTAGGAAGCTTGCCGAAGGCGCCGAAACCGATCAGCAGCAACAACAACAGCAACACGGCCAGCGGCGCCAGCACGATGCTCCAGAACACCCAGTTCACCCGGCGACGGTTTTTCTTATCGTTCAGGTAGGCCTGTGAGTTTTTGACTTTTTGTTTGAATGTGGTCTTTGCCATCTTCTGTGTATTGCGTGGCGTACGGAACGCCTTTTATGGGTTTGGTCGTTGGCGGGGGCCTCACAAGCCCCCCTGAGGTTGAACAGGAATGAATCGAAAACGAAAGCGCCCCGGTCAAAGTAAATCCGGTTTTCGGTTTCGTCTCCCGTTTTTGGTTTCCGGGCTCCGGATTCCGGTTTCCTTCCGGACCTCCGGGAAGAGGTTAATATTGTTCGTTCTCGTTGGGGAAATCGCCGCTTTTCACATCTTCGCGGTAGCGCCCGAAGGCCTCTTCCATCTCTTCGCGCAGGTTGAGGTAGCGGCGCAGGAAACGGGGCGAGAATTCGTCGTTGATACCGAGCATGTCGTACGAGACGAGCACCTGGCCGTCGACCCCGCCTCCGGCCCCGATGCCGATGATCGGTATGCGGACGGCTTGCGCCACGCGTTCGGCCAGTATGGCCGGTATTTTTTCGAGCACGATGCCGAAGCATCCGGCTTTTTCGAGCAGCAGGGCGTCGTCGTAGAGTTTGGCGGCCTCGGCCTCTTCCTGGGCGCGGACGGCGTAAGTACCGTATTTGTTGATCGACTGTGGCGTGAGCCCGAGATGCCCCATCACGGGTATCCCGGCGCACAGGATGCGCTGCACCGATTCGATGATCTCGGCCCCGCCTTCGAGTTTCACGGCATCGGCTTCGGTCTCTTTCATGATGCGGATGGCCGACGAGAGCGCCTCTTTCGAATTGCCCTGATAAGTGCCGAACGGCAGGTCGACCACCACGAGCGCGCGTTTCACGGCCCGGGCTACAGCACGACCGTGGTAGATCATGTCATTCAGTGTCATCGGCACGGTAGTCTGGTATCCGGCAATGACGTTGGCGGCCGAGTCGCCCACGAGGATCACGTCGATCCCGGCGGCGTCGAGTATCCCGGCCATGGTGTAATCGTAGGCGGTGAGCATGGCGATCTTTTCGCCGCGGGCTTTCATTTCGGAGAGCCGGTAGGTGGTGACCACCCGGGTTTTGCTTTCTGTCGACATGACATTGATGTGAGGTTGGTTCTGCATTCCGAATGCGACTTCAAATGTAGTCATTTTAGCGGAAACCATTCTTCTCTCACACCATAAACACCCCCGCACAAACAAAAAAGGCGTATCCCCGCTTGGTGGGGATACGCCTCGGAGGGAAATAAGGCCGGGCGGGGCTATCGGTACGAGATCACGAGGATGCGCGAGTTGCTCCAGAACTGTTCGCGGTTGGTAATCACGAGCTCTTCGGTCACACCCTCGTCATCCACCACCAGCATGTAGCTGTCGGCCGGGTGAGAACTGACGATTTTGGGACGTTTGTGCCCGATCTTGATGCGGTCGACCTTGCGGACGTCGATACGGGTGAAATCTTGCATATCGGTCGCGTTGCCGAGCACACGGGTACGGCCGATGAATCCCCGTTTGTCGATAATTTCCTGCTGGAGGAGCGTTTTCTCCTGACCTACGACATAGTAGGCGGTATGGAGTTCAGCATCCTGCTGGCTCACCGTGGACTGGAGGGCCGATTTGTCGCCTTCGAGGGTCAGCACCGTACGACCGAGGGCCTCGACCTGGATATTGAGCGCTTCGACCTGTTTGGTGAGTTCGGCGATCTGGCCGTCTTTCTGTTCGATCTGGGCCTGGAGTTGGTCAACCAGTTTCTGCAGGGCGTCGATCTTCACGTTGGCTGCCTTGAGTTGTGACGTGGAAGCCTGCAGGCGCTGGATGGTCTGGCGGTTTTGCTCAAGCAGCTTATTGATGGCCGCGATGTTGTCGGCGATCTGTTCTTTGACCGGTTTCGTGATGTCGCCCTGCGCCTGGGTAGTCACGATCTTTTCGCGGTTGGTGATCTCCTGGATGTTGGCGGCGATCTGCGAAATGTCGCCGAACGCTTCATTGATTATGGAATCCTTCTGGTATACAACAGTCCACAGCGAATCGTTCGACGACTGGAGTTGCTGCTGCTGTTTGCTGGGGCCGCAGGCCGTCGCCATCGCGGCAATCCCTGCAAGGATAAGTAATTTTTTCATGTTCGGTCGTTGTTGGTTGGTTGATATATGGACACAGGTATCCGCCGCAAATTTACGTCAAAAAACATACCATTATCCGTGAACCCCCCAAATTTTACGTAAATTTGCGAATCATCGGCCCAGGCCTGCCGGCCTGGCCCCGTGTTATTTTATTTCAGTAAGTTATGTACAGAATCACAGGCCTCAGAAGATCCGCCCTCGCGGTCCTGGCAGGAATGGCCGCCGCGACGGGCAATGCTTACGCACAATTTACCCCCGCCCAGCCCAGCAGCGAACGCCCCGAGTCAGGCAACATCGAGGTGGTGGCTGTTCCGCCGGCCCAGAACGGCACACCCAAAGTAGACATCTACAGCGATGCCTACGACCGCCAATTGCGCAAGGAACGCTTCAAGCAACGCAACACCATGAAACTGACGGCTGGGCTCACCGTCACCCAGACCTCGTTCGAAAATTGGCAAAAGGGCGGTAATAATTCGTTCGCCGGCCGGGCCACGCTCTATGGCGAACACCGCTACACAGCCCCCGTGTTCAGCGTATTGAATATTTTCGATGCCAAGTATGGCCTGCAACGCGTAGTCGGCCAGACACGCAAGACCGAAGACTACGTGGGTATCTCAAGCACCCAGAACTGGAACATCTCGCAGCGGTGGAAACTCTCGCTCAACGAAATGTGGAAATCGCAGTTCAGCAATGGCTACACCTACGCGTCCGACGGGACACGCACGTTCAAGTCCACGTTCATGGCCCCCGGCACATTCGAGATTTCGGGAGGTTTCACCTACGAATCGCCGAACAAGAAACTGAACATCCTGCTGGCCCCCATTTCGGGAAAAATGACCTTCGTGCTGAACGACGAGCTGGCCGCCATAGGCGGTTTCGGCCCCCCGAAAGGCGACCGTTTCAAAACCGAACTCGGTATCATGGCCCGCATCATGTACAACGAAAAGATCTATAAAAACAAGATCGAATACGCCACCAAATTCGAAAGTTTCTGGAACTATTCGGGCATCCCGGCCATGTGGTGGGAAAACAAACTGAACTTCAAGTTCTCGGACGTGCTTTCGGCCAACTTCTACGTGCTGATGATCTATGACCAGCGCATCATCACGCCCAAAGTGTCCGAGTTCCAGAAAACCAACCCCGGTGCGCCAGTGAACGGCTGGGACTACCTGCAACTCAACCAGTCAATGGGTTTCGGTCTGGTCTATACCATGAAATCCAAGCCCCGCGAACCGATCAAGACCAGCACCATCACCCGCTCACGGCTCAAGACGCTGAAATAAAGCCTGATACGCCCCTCCAGCCATCTCTGGAAAAAGTAACTTCCACTTGCTGCGGGCAAATGAGCAGAGTGGACTCGGCATCTGATGGCACCGCGTGCCTGAGAACAATCGCCCGGCTCCTGGCGGGGACGTCGAACCGTTTACGCTCAACAACTATTGTCATTGAAAGTAAACGGGCCGCCGCTAAGCCCGCAGAAACAAGGCCTCGCTACGCCCCGGCCGTCCCAACTCCGCAAAAAAGAGGCGGTGCGATCCTGTGATGGATCGCACCGCCTCTGCATTTCATCTTTGAAAAGCTACAGCGTGGCCAGCGACTCGGTGGGCATTTCGCGGTTCACTTTCTTGATCAGGCCGGCAAGTACATTGCCCGGGCCGAGTTCGGTGAACGACGCGGCGCCGTCGGCAATCATGTTTTCCATGATCTGCGTCCAGCGTACCGGGGCAGTGAGCTGGGCGATCAGGTTGGCCTTGATTTTGCCGGGATCGGTATAGGGTTTGGCATCGACGTTCTGGTAAACCGGGCAACGGGGCGCTTTGACCTCGGCGGCAGCGATGGCCGCTTCGAGTTCGACGCGGGCCGGTTCCATCAACGGTGAGTGGAACGCACCGCCCACATTGAGCTTCAGCGCACGTTTCGCACCGGCCTCGGTCAATTTGGCGCAGGCTTCTTCGACCCCTTCGATGGTGCCCGAGATCACAAGCTGGCCGGGGCAATTGTAGTTGGCAGCCACCACGACACTGCTGACCGAAGCGCAGACATCCTCGACCGTTCTGTCGTCGAGGCCAAGGATAGCGGCCATCGTCGAGGGCTGCATTTCGCAGGCACGCTGCATGGCCATCGCACGTTTGCTGACCAGCGTAAGGCCCTCTTCGAAGCTCAGGGCGCCGGCAGCCACCAGCGCGCTGAACTCGCCGAGCGAGTGGCCCGCAGTCATGGCCGGGGCGAATTCGCCGCGAAGTTCGAGCACTTTGGCAAGGATCACCGAGTGCAGGAAGATGGCGGGCTGGGTCACTTTGGTTTGCTTAAGCTCTTCGTCGGTACCGGCGAACATGATGTCGGTGATGCGGAAACCGAGGATCTCGTTAGCCTTCTCGAACATTTCGCGGGCCTGGGGCACCGTGTCGTAGAGCTCTTTGCCCATGCCCACGAACTGGGCTCCCTGGCCGGGGAAAACATATGCTTTCATAGTATTACAGAGTTTTTGTTAACTTTTCCGCAGGAATACCGGAATGGCTGCGGTGCCGCAAATTTACGATTTTTTTATTATGCGCTCCCGGGAAGCTTCCGTCGCCGGAAACCGGGCAAAAAAAACTATATTTGCAGATTGCAGTATACACCTCACGTTCCGTCATAGCCATGAAAAACGCACGATACACTACCCTCCTGAAGAACCTTACCCGAAGCGCGCTCCCGGTCGTGGGCCTTTTGGCTGCCATGACCATACAGGCCGCGGCCCAAATCCCGGTCACCGCCGCGGGGCGCATCATCGATCCCGACGAGCGCCAACGCGACACGCTGGTCTACCGCAAACTGGAGCGTCCCGCCGAACGCCCCTCGGCCAATCCCCGCGGATTTGCCGAACCGTTCGTGACCGGCAGCGAACTGCAACCGGCCCGCACCGCCTTCGTCAGCTACCGCAGCGTCAAAGACGCGCTGGCCGCCGATCCCGCCGCCTCGCAGAACGTGATCGACCTGAACGGCGAGTGGAGCTACCGGGTCTTCAACGACGGGATCAGCGTGATGCTCCTGGGCGAAATCTCCGACTCGGTGGCCGACCTGAGCACCTGGCAAACCGTTGGCCTGCCGCAACCGCGCGAAATGCACGACGGCAGCCACCGCGTGATCTGGTCCGACAAAGCCTACGATTTCGTCACCTATACCGCCACCAAACCGAAAGTCCCTGCCGGGCAATCCACCATCGACAAAAATTACTATGGCAGCCAGGTGACGGAGCCCTATCCCGCCCTGCCTGTCCCGATGCCCACGATCGTCTATTCCCGTTACTTCACCGTGCCGTTCGATCTGGCCGACCGGGCCCTGTTCCTCAACATCGGCGCCGTCAGCGGCAGCGTGCAGGTGTGGGTGAACGGTCAGATGGCCGGTTACTCGGCCCGCAGTTCGAAAGACCCCGTGGAATTCAACATCTCGCCTTACATCGAACGCGGCAAAAACCGCGTGATGCTCGTGGTCGAAAAATACGGTCCCGGCGCCCTGCTCGAAGACCAGCCCGGCTGGCGCCTGAGCGGCGTGACCGGAAATATCTCGGTATTCGCCCAACCCAAGATCCGCATCCGCGACTACATCGCCAACGGTTCGCTCGACCCGAGTCACACCAACGGCCTGCTCGAAACCGGGCTGATCATCAAGTCCGAGCTGCTCAACACCCACGACATTGCCGTATACTACCAGTTGTTCGACCCCGACGGCAAACTGGTGGGTGAAAACTGGCGCGAAGCCACCATCGGAATGCAGAACGAAGACACCGTACACTTCGCGGTCCCCGTGCCGAACGCCGTAAAGTGGAGCGCCTCGGAACCCAAGCTCTACACCGTAACCTTCCGCGTGCAGCGCGACGGCCGCGTAACCGAATGTATCGCCTTCAAGGCCGGGTTCCGCACCGCCGAAGTACGCGACGATAAACTCTACATCAACGGCTCGGCCATCGACATCAAAGGCATCGACCTGGCGGGCGTGCTCAGCATCCCTCAGGTCGCCAACGATACCGCGCTGATGCGCAACGTGTTAAAACAGATCAAAGGCAAAGGCTATAATTTCGTTCGCACCGGCGGCCGGGCGATTCCCGCGCGGCTGTACGACATGTGCGACGAGTTGGGGCTATACGTGAGTGCCGTGGCCGACATTAACTCGGCGGGCCTCGACAACAGCCTGAACAAAGGCGGCTCGTTGACCAACGACCCCGCCTGGTGCGATGCCATCGTCCAGCGTATACAAGCGATGTACGAAGGCGCCAAGACTCACCCTTCGGTCGTGCTGCTCGAAATGGGCGAGAACGCCGGAAACGGCTACAACATGCAACAGGGCTACCTGGCGCTGCGTGCGCTCGAACGGTCTCGCCCGATCGTCTACAACAGCGCCGGCAACCAATGGAACAGCGACATGGCGTTCGAGCCGTCGAAACTATTCGTACAGTGGCCCTACCGCTACGACTTCGGCAGCGGCATCGAAACCGTAGCCCTGACCGACGACTATCGTGCAGACAACGGCACCGCTGCGCAACAGCAGGAACTGCTGACCGCTGTGCCCGACGAGCCTGTCCCCGCCCCCGCCGCCAAAAAAGGCAAGAAACAAAAGAGCGCCCCGGCCCCTCAAGAAGGCGGCGACCTGTTCAACCGCAGATAGTGCGTCCGCTCACCCCGGTGATCCTCCTGTGTCATCCCGAGCGCAGCCGAGGGACCTTGTCAAAAACAATTTGAACTAAAATGCCTCTACCCAGCCCCCGACAAGGTCCCTCGGCTGCGCTCGGGATGACATGCGGAGACATATTTCCGATATCCCACCATGCTTGCAAACTAAACCAATGAAACGCCTCCAAACCATATTCTACCTAACGGCGCTGGGAATTTTCACGATCCTGATATTCATGGTATTCAGCGTCGTATGGCTGGTGACCCTGCCGTTCGACCGCAATCGGTGGGTATTGCACCGCGTGTCGCGCTACTGGTCGTGGAGCATCTACGCGCTCTGCCCGTGGTGGGACGTGCGGGTACGCGGGCGCAAAAACGTGAAGAAAGGCGAGCGCTACGTAGTCATCTCGAACCACCAGGCCATGCTCGACATCCCGCTGCTCTACACCCTGCCGCTCGATTTCCGCTGGGTGTCGAAACGCGAAGTCTACAAGATACCCGTCTTCGGGTGGGTGCTCTGGATGCACGGCGACGTAGCCATCGAGCGCGGCGGTGCGGCGAGCGCCTACCGAATGATGCAGAAATGCACCCGCTACCTCGACCGCGGCATCAGCATCATCATGTTCCCCGAAGGCACCCGCACCAAGACCGGACGTATCGGTACTTTCAAGGAAGGCTCGTTCACCCTGGCCCGTAGCGCCGGGGCGGGCATCCTTCCCGTGGTGATCGACGGCACCTTCGACGCCTTCAAGGACGGTAACGTGAACACGCCGCACACCTTCCATGTCCACATCCTGCCACCCGTGAGCGCCGGGGAGGTGGCCGCGGCTGATCCCAAGGAACTGCGCGACCGCCTGCAACAACTCATGACCGCCGAACATCAAACCATCGCCGGAGACCGGTACCGATAAACGCACACCGTGTCATCCCGAGCGAAGCCGAGGGACCTGGGAGTAACGCTTGCAAGTATATGAACAGGTCTCTCGGCTTCGCTCGGGATGACATTAAACACATAACGCCTACCCCCTTACAACCTACATTAGCCCCACTACCCACCAGCTTTCGCCTTCGGTTTTTCGGAGGGGTTACTTCCTCAGATGCCTTGCACCGCAGGGCGTACAGCGCCCGAGGAGGAACCGTGTTTTTAGGAATAACATAGCAAAAAAACGCCGAAACAAAGACAAACAAAGAAGAAACCGGAAGCTGTTTATATCGAACAACGACCGATATAAACAGCTTCCACCCCCACCCCATGACAGACGCAGCAAACTACTCCGAAGAACACATCCGCACCCTCGACTGGAAAGAACACATCCGCCGCCGCCCCGGCATGTACATCGGCAAGCTCGGCGACGGCAGCCAGAGCGACGACGGCATCTACGTACTCATCAAAGAAGTGCTCGACAACTCGATCGACGAACACATGATGGGATTCGGCACCGAGATCGCCCTCACCGTGGCCGACGGCACCGTCACCATCCGCGACTACGGGCGAGGCATCCCCCTCGGCAAGCTCGAAGAGGTCGCCTCGCGCATGAACACCGGCGCCAAATACGACTCCAAAGCCTTCAAGAAATCCGTCGGGCTGAACGGCGTCGGCATCAAAGCCGTCAACGCCCTGAGTTCCAGCTTTATTATCAGCTCCGCGCGCGAGGGCGAACAGCGCACCATCGAGTTCGCCGCCGGCGAAAAACAGGCCGAACAGACCCTGCAAAGCCACGCCAAGAACGGCACCACTGTCAGCTTCACCGCCGACACCGCCATCTTCGGCGACTACAGCTACAACTTCGAGTACATCGAAGCGCTCTTGAAAAACTACACCTACCTCAACACCGGGCTCACGATCACTTTCAACGGCGTGCCCTACGTGTCGAAGAACGGCCTCTTGGACCTGCTCACCGACAGTGTCAGCGACGAGTTCCTCTACCCGCCCATCCACCTGAGCGGCGACGACATCGAGATCGCCCTCACCCACGGCGCCGGCTACAACGAGAGCTACTACTCGTTCGTCAACGGCCAGCACACCACCCAGGGCGGAACCCACCAGGCCGCTTTCCGCGAAGCCGTTGCCAAGACCATCAAGGAATTTTACAAAAAAGAGTTCGACGCCTCAGACATCCGCACCTCGATCATCGCCGCCATCTCGATCAAAGTCGAGGAGCCCGTGTTCGAATCGCAGACTAAGACCAAACTCGGCTCGCGCGAGATGTCGCCCGGCGGCGTCACGGTACGCAACTTCGTGGTCGATTTCCTGAAGGAAAAGCTCGACAACTACCTGCACCGCCACCCCGAGACGGCCGACATCCTGCTCAAGAAGATCCAGGAGTCTGAAAAAGAGCGCAAAGCCATCAGCGGCATCCAGAAAAAAGCGCGCGAATTCGCCAAGAAAGCCTCGCTGCACAACAAAAAACTGCGCGACTGCCGCGTCCACCTGGGCGACAAGCACGAACGGGCCGAAGAGTCGTGCATCTTCATCACCGAGGGTGACTCGGCCAGCGGCTCGATCACCAAATCGCGCGACGTGAACACCCAAGCCGTGTTCAGCCTGCGGGGCAAGCCCCTGAATACCTTCGGGCTCACCAAAAAAATCGTCTACGAGAACGAAGAGTTTAACCTGCTGCAGGCCGCCCTCAACATCGAGGAGGACATGGAAAACCTGCGCTACAACAAAGTGATCATCGCCACCGATGCCGACGTCGACGGCATGCACATCCGGCTGCTGATGATCACCTTCTTCCTGCAATTCTTCCCCGACATCATCCGCGGCGAACACCTCTACGTGCTGCAAACCCCGTTGTTCCGCGTGCGCAACAAAAAACAGACCGTATACTGCTACTCCGAGGCCGAGCGCGACGCCGCCGTCCGCAAGCTCGGCGCCTCGCCCGAGATCACCCGGTTCAAGGGTCTGGGCGAGATATCGCCCGACGAATTCAAAGGCTTCATCGGCGAGGACATCCGGCTCGAAAAAGTGCGCATGACCAAGGCCGACCCCATCGCCGACCTGCTCGAATTCTACATGGGCAAGAACACCTCGGAGCGCCAGAACTTCATCATCGACAACCTGCGTTTCGAAGAGGACGTGGTGGAAAGCGCCGAAGAGGCCGTATAATTCCCGGACACCATCCCGAAGTACGTAGCCGGGCGAGTTGATGCGTCATCCCGAATGAAGCCGGGGAATCCGGGCCGAAATAGTTACGAAGCCAAATTCTTCGCAATTTTCAGGCCCGGATTCCCCGGCTTCATTCGGGATGACATATAGAGAACTCGACTTGCGCGGAGCCTTCACCACAGGAGCAAAGCATTATTGCCGCCTTAGATAAAATTATTGTTCGTTTCGGGGCGTTTGCGTACCTTTGCCAAAGCACCGACGAGAGCACATTCCCGCCATCCGCCCCCCCCCCCGAAAAATGAGTACCGAAGAAGACATCACGCAAGACGAACCGACATACGACGCAGTTCCGCACCCCGGCGATTACACCGAAGCCGCCGGAGCCGAAGCGGGACTTGACACCGACGAATACGAAGAAGGGGCAGCCGGGCTGGAAAGCGGCCCCACAGACCCCTATGCCGGAGCCGAAGAAAATTTCGACAGCCCGGCCACCGACGGCGGCGAGCCCGGCGCAGCGAGCCGTTTTGCCCGCCTCACCGACGAAGCGGCCGCCCATAAGCTCACCGGCATGTACAAAGACTGGTTCTTGGACTACGCCTCGTACGTGATCCTCGAACGCGCCGTGCCCCACCTCGAAGACGGGCTGAAACCCGTGCAACGCCGGATCTTGCACGCCATGCGCCGCATGGACGACGGCCGCTACAACAAAGTGGCCAACATCATCGGCTTCACCATGCAGTTCCACCCCCACGGCGACGCCTCGATCGGCGATGCGCTCGTGCAACTGGGACAGAAAGACCTGCTGATCGACACCCAGGGCAACTGGGGCAACATCCTCACGGGCGACAGCGCCGCCGCGCCACGCTACATCGAAGCACGGCTCTCAAAACTCGCCCTCGACGTGGTGTTCAACCCCAAGACCACCGAATGGATGCTCTCCTACGACGGCCGCAACCAGGAGCCCGTCACCCTGCCCGTCAAATTCCCGTTGCTGCTGGCTCAGGGCGTCGAAGGCATCGCCGTCGGCCTGGCCTCGAAAATCCTGCCCCACAACTTCATCGAACTGCTCGAAGCCTCGGTCGACTACCTGCGCGGCAAGGAGTTCACCCTCTACCCCGATTTCCCCACAGGCGGCCAGATCGACGTGGGTAACTACCGCGACGGCCTGCGCGGCGGCTCGGTCAAAGTGCGCGCCAAGATCACCAAGCGCGACCACCGCACGCTCGCCATCACCGAAATCCCCTACGGCAAAAACACCGGTTCGCTCATCGAGTCGATCCTCAAAGCCAACGAAAAAGGCAAGATCAAAGTCCGCAAAGTCGAAGACAACACCGCCGCCGAAGTCGAGATCCTCGTGCACCTGACCAACGACGTGTCGCCCGACAAGACCATCGACGCCCTCTACGCTTTCACCGACTGCGAAGTATCGATATCGCCCAACTCGTGCGTGATCTGCGACCACCGGCCGCTGTTCCTCGGCATGAGCGAGATGCTGCGCCGCTCGGTCGAAAACACCAAAGGCCTGTTAAGGCGCGAACTCGAAATCCGCCTGCACGAACTGGCCGAAGAGTGGCACTTCAGCTCGCTGGAGCGTATCTTCATCGAGAACCGCATCTACAATACCATCGAGGAGTGCGAAACCTGGGAATCCGTAATCGAGACCATCGACCGCGGGCTCGATCCCTTCAAACCGCAACTCAAGCGCGAAGTCACCCGCGAGGACATCACCCGCCTGACCGAAATCAAGATCAAACGCATCTCGAAGTTCGACAGCTTCCGCGCCGACGAGCAGATCCGCTCGATCGAGGAAGAGATGGCGCAGGTGCGCCACCACCTCGACACGCTGGTCGACTACACCGTCAAATATTACCAGGGCATCCTGAAGAAATACGGCAAAGGGCGCGAACGCCTGACCGAGATCCGCAGTTTCGACACCATCGAGGCCGCCAAGGTGGTGGTGGCCAACGCCAAGCTCTACGTCAACCGCGAGGAAGGGTTCTACGGTATCGGCAACGCCATGAAAAAAGAGGAATTCGTGTGCGACTGCTCCGACATCGACGACGTGATCCTTTTCAACAACAACGGCAAATACATCATCACGAAAGTGAGCGAGAAAGCCTTCTTCAGCAAACACATCAAATACATCGGCGTGTTCAAGAAGAGCGACGAGCGCACCATCTACAACGTCCTGTACCGCGACGGTGCCAAAGGACCCATCATGATGAAGCGCTGCGCCATCACCAGCGTCACCCGCGACCGCGAATACGACATCACCAAAGGTACGCCGGGAAGCGACATCCTGTACATGAGCGTTAACCCCAACGGCGAGGCCGAAACCCTGAAGATATACTTCAAACCGCGCCCGAGGCTCAAAAAACTGGTCGTCGATCTGAACTTCGGCGAACTGGCCATCAAGGGTCGCGCCTCGCAGGGCAACCTGTTCTCGCGTTTCGGCATCCACAAGATCGTGATGAAAGAGCGCGGCTCATCGACCCTCGGTGGGCAGAATATCTGGTTCGACCACGACATCCGCCGCCTGAATACCGACGGGCGCGGCGAACTGCTCGGCGAATTCGCCGGCGACGACCGCATCATCGTCTTCACGCCCGACGGCTCGTACCACACCTGCGGCTACGACCTGGTACAGCACTTTCCCGAGACGATCACCCGGGTCGAGAAATACGACCCCGAGCGCGTCTATACCGCCATTTACATCGACACCAAGCAGGGGCTACACTACATCGAACGCTTCACAGCCGAGCAGAGTGACCAGAAACCGCAGCAATTCGTCGACCCCGAAAACCAGTTCGTCGCCCTCAGCCGCGACGCTTATCCGGTGGTCGAGTTGCACTACGGCGGAAAATACAAAGGCCGTTCGAACGAAGTGATCGATGCCTCGGAATTCATCGGAGTGAAGAGCCACCGCGCCAAAGGCAAACGCCTCTCGAACCTGACCCTCGAAAAAGTGGTCTGGCTCGAACCCCTGCAAAAAGAGACTCCCCCGGGCACAGGCGGAACGAGTACCGGCATTACCGGCGAAAGCAACGCCGATGGTCAGGTGAGTCCGGTCCCTAACGCCATGTCGGGTGCAAACGCAGGCACAAGCGGCGCGGTTCCGGACGGAGCACCCGGTGCCACCGCTCCGGCAGACAAGTCGGTCGCACCCCCTGCCGGGGAAAACGAACCCGCCCCGGCGCCCATTATCGCCGAAGACGGCCAGATGGAGTTGTTTTAACGAAACCGCCAGGTACCCTGTGAGCGCCTTGTCCCGTGTTGTCCCGAGCATAGACGGGGATCAGGGAAACACCCGCAAAGAACTTGCGCTACACTACCTGTTTCCCCAGGCCTCTTGGCTATGGCCCGGAGCGACACTCAAAATCCGTCATTACGAAGGCGGAGTGTACTCTGAGCAAAACCGAATGGGGATCGGGCAGGCTCCGCAATCCCCGGGGAGCATCGTAAAAACACAGGGAGATTGCCACGCCGTTTTCAACAGTTCGCAATGGCGAGAATCTAAATACGCGAAGGATATGAAAATCTTCCTCATAGGGTATATGGGCAGCGGCAAGACGACCCTCGGGCGTTTGATGGCCTCCCGTCTGAACTACCCGTTCGTCGACCTCGACACCCTGATCGAAGAGAGCGAAGACACCACCATCCCCGCCCTGTTCGCCAGCCCCGGCGGCGAAGCCAGATTCCGCGAGCTCGAACGCTACTACCTCGAAAAGTGTATGGCGTACGAAGACGTGCTGGTATCGACCGGCGGCGGTACCCCCTGCTTCGGCGATAATATGGAACGGATGAACGACCAAGGACTGACGATCTACCTACGCTTTTCGCCCCGGACCCTCGCCGAACGGCTGACCAAAGCCCGCACCCGGCGCCCGCTGATCGATGGAAAAAGCCCCGACGAACTGCTGGCCTATATCGAAGAAACATTACCCGCCCGCGAAACGTATTATAATAAAGCCAACGTCATCATCGACACCCCCCCGCGCGACGTGAACCGGATCCTCGACATTATCGGGCCCTACTTTGCAACCACCAACCAACCTAACCCATAAAACACCTTCCCGCACATGAAAACACGCCTGTTCCTTACCGGTGCCTTATTGGCCGGCGTCGCCACCCTCATTTCTTGCAGCCGGCCGAAACCGTCATTCACGACCGAAACGCTCACTTTCGAAGATTCGTCCCGCCGCGACCAGGGGTTGCAAGCCGGTGTAAAATTCGTCAGAATGACCGCCGACGACGAGGCCCTGGCCCCGCTGGCCGCCGCCTTCAACGCCGCTGTCCTGAACTTTTTTGCCCAAGACCTCACCCTCACCGACAGCACCGGACAAATCCACGCCATCACCGATTTCAACAGCATCAAGGCCAACCTCGCCGCCCTGATGGAACAGAACCTGGCCGACAGCCTGCTCTTTTCGTACTACGGCGAATGCAACCAAATCCACACCAACGGCCAACTCCTGTCGCTCTCCATGACCTGCAGTTTCTATTTCGGCGGCGCCCACGGCATGAACCGCTGCAACTACAAAAACTTCGACATGGAGACCGGGCAAGTGCTCACCGCCGGAGAATTCCTGGCCGATACCGCACGGTTCATCTCGCTGGCCAAACAACTCTACGAAGAAACCCACGCCGGACAACCCATCCCCTCGTTCGAAGAGCTCGGCAGCAACATTCCCCTTCCGACTAACATCCTGTTCACCGACACGGGCATACACCTGCAATACAATCCCTACGAAATCGCCCCCTACTCCGAAGGCTACATCATGCTCGACATCCCGTATTCGACGCTCAACAAATACAACATGCTGAAGCCCGAATTCGCGGCAAAATACCTGCCCGAGAACGCCGTCTGGACCCGGAAAAGCGCCGGCCAGCCCCAAGAAAACGCGTAATATGGCCAAGGGAGGGTTACTCGTAGCAGCTATCTGTTGCGCCACGGCCGTACTGCCGGCCGGTGCCGCCGCCAAAAGCGCCGTACCGGTAAAGATCGTGCCCAAACTCTATTATTACGAGCGGAACGACAGCCTGAGGGCCAACCTCTACTACCCGCAGATGACCGCCCTCGCTCCCGAAGGCGAGAAAATGGCCCGCACATTCAACGGTGTCGTGTTCGAGACCTACGGACTGTGTAACTACCTTGCCACCGGTATCGAGCTTCCGGCAGCCACCGGCGCACAGACCCTCGAACTGGTCGTGCAGACCATGATGCACCGCGCGTTGCGTACCGGCAATCCCTACTGCTACGACACCCATTGGCAAGTCTTCCAGTACCACCGGATTATCTCGTTGCAATTCCGTCATGCGCTCAGCATAGACGGCCAAAACGCGGACATCACCTTATTCCTCAATTTCGATATGGAAACCGGTGAATTCCTCGCCGACGATTATACTGCGCTCGACTCCACGCGTCTGGTAGCCACCGCCCAACAGATCTGCCGCGAAGAATACGACATCGTCCGCAAAACGGAACAAAGACTCACCGCCGAAGATAAAGCAGGCCGCCCCGAACTTCCCGTGAACATAGGTTTTATCGGCTGGGGTATCCATTTCCGGGCGTTCCGGCTTTTCCCCTATGTGCCCCTCGATGCGAATGTAACTATACCCTATGCCCTGGCCGAAAGAAAAGGTATCTTCAACCCCGGGTTCTCAGAGAAAGATGGCCAATACCCCAAACTGAGAATCCCGAAATCACAGGTTCCGACCCGCAAAGAAGACATGGTGATCTATTATTAACCAAAAAAACAGAGGATATGAGAAAAACCACACTGCTCCCCCTGATCGGAATCGTGGCCGCCACGCTTTCCGTACAGGCCACGGCCAAAAAAGCCCCCGCCGACAAGTTTGCCATCGAGTCGCAACGGCTCGTCTACGAACGCGACAACGCAGGCATCGAAGTGCTTTACCCGCAGATGGAAGCTATCGATTCTTCGGTTAACGCCCTTGAGGAAAGTTTCAACGCCACGGTCTACGGCCTGATGTACAGATTCAGCACCGACAACCTCTCGCGCAGTATTCTAATGCCGCCCGTCACCGACAAGCGGACGCTCGACCACATGATCCTCAGCGCCGCGGCGCAAGCCAAAACCGACGGCGAGGAAGTCACCGGCGACCCCTTCCCCTACAACTATTACACCACCTGGCAGACCTTCTCGAACGACAAGGTCGTGTCGCTGTTTTTCGACCAATTCATCTACCAGGGCGGCGCCCACGGTATCAAACAGGCGACGATCGTCAACTTCGACCCCGCCACCGGCCAGGCGTTCGACGTGCGCGACCACATTCGCGACACCGTCCGTTTTATGGAGCTCGCCCGCAAGGCCTACATGAAAGAGAACAAACTCAAAGACCCCGTGTTCAAGACACAGACCGGATTCTTCATGGAGCTCGACCAGTTGCCCATGCCCGAGAACATCGGTTTCGTGGCCCAAGGCGTGCTATTGTTCTACAACGTCTACGAGATCGCCCCCTACTCGCGCGGCCCGGTGACCATAGTAATCCCCTACTCGGCCTTCAGGGACGGCGTGATCCATCCCAACTTCACCGCCGCAGGCATGAAGAAATCAGGTTACAAAGAGTTCGAGGACAAATCTACCGCTGCCACGAAAATAAAGAAATAGAGGCCAGACACTACATGTCATCCCGGGCGTAGCCGGGGGACCTTTTCAATGATATTACTGGCAGTTATTGTTCCTGTCGATTGTTTTTTGAAAAAGTCCCCCGGCTACGCCCGGAATGACGTTCAACAGAAACCTCCCCGACACCTTCGTTTTCCGGGAATAACTAAAAACAGCGGCTGCTAAAAGCATCGCTCTCAATAATATAGACGCAACCCAACGCTATGAAAAAATACCTCTCGCTCGTGCGTTTCTCGCACACCGTTTTCGGCCTTCCGTTCGCTCTGATCGGCTACACGATGGGCGTGTGCGTAGCCGGATTCTCGTGGTGGACACTGGCGGGGGTACTGCTCTGCATGGTCTTCGCACGCAACGCGGCGATGGGATTCAACCGACTGGCCGACAGTGCCTTCGACGCGCAAAACGAACGCACCGCCAAGCGCGAGATCCCCGCAGGGAAAATCTCGCCGCTGAGCGCCTCGATTTTCGTGATGGCCAACGGCCTGCTCTTCATCGCAGCGACCTTTCTGTTCGAAGTGAACGGCGAGTGGAACCCGTGGCCCTTCCTCGGTTCGCCCCTGGTGCTCGCCATCCTGCTCGGCTACAGCTACACCAAACGCTTCACCGCCCTGTGCCACATTATCCTCGGAATCGGGCTGGGCATCGCCCCGGCGGCGGCCTATATCGCCGCAACCGGTACCCTGACCCCGGCCATCGGCGTGCTGTCGCTCCTGGTGCTGACCTGGGTGGCCGGGTTCGACATCATCTACGCCCTTCAGGATGCCGAATTCGACCGTTCGCACCGCCTGCACTCCATCCCTGCGAAGCTGGGAATCAGGGGAGCGCTCACGGTCAGTGCCGGACTGCACGTGATCACCGCCGCCTTGGTCGTATGGTTCGGCCTCCTGATCCACGGTAACTTATGTTACTGGATCGGTGCGCTCCTGTTCATCGTTGCCCTGATCCGGCAACACACCATAGTCAGCCCCCGCGACCTGAGCCGCGTGGACATGGCTTTCGGTACCCTCAACGGCATCGCCAGTGTCGGCTTTGCCCTGCTGGTAATCCTCGACTTCGTACAGCGGCAGTGTTAGCCGCCCCGGGGGTTAGAGCGTAGCGCAGAAGATAAAGACCGCACAAGCGATGGCCAGAAACCCGGCATTGATCAGAGCCGCCTGGCAGTAGTCTTTGTTCACCCCGCCCATCTGGAACAGCAGGCTCCCTTTGAGCCAGCCGCAGAAACCGACCGACACGGCCACCGCCGCCCAGACCGACATCAGGGTCACGGCGAACAGCACGATGCCGAGCAGCGCAGTTACCACCAGTTGCGTGAGCATGGTGTAGTATACGACCCCGGCCAGGGATTTACGGCTTGTATCAACATGGAACACCCGGGCCCAGGTCTTGGGAAAAAGCGCCGAGTACCACACCGCGCCAAGCGCGAAAACGGCAACGACCGAGATGATGTACCAAAGCCAGCCGATCTGCGAGAACACTGACCAGAAACAAAAAGCTACAGGAGTACAAGTTTGCATAACGGCAAAGATTAAAGGTTGTCACTTCTTCGCCGGACTTTATTTGCCCGGTAATTTATAAATGAGTATTTTTGCCCCCTCGGAGAACACACTCGGGGTGTAGCGCAGCCCGGTTAGCGCACCTGCTTTGGGAGCAGGGGGTCCCAGGTTCGAATCCTGGTACCCCGACAAAACCTCCGAAACAAAAAGCACGCCAAAAGGCGTGCTTTTTTATTGTCATCCTGGGCAAAGCCGAATGAATTTCTAAAGAATCTTTTATCTAAGAAAATACAAATATCATCTTCCCTGCTTCGCAACTTGCCGTCAGGATGACATTCTTCACATTCCCGGATCCACGCCGGGGATAACTTAGAGCGAAAAAATGTATCGAATCCGGCGAGCGGGAACAGGGACGGAGGCTCGCTTTTCTATTTCGTGCCGCGCTGGCGCAGCGCCTCGAACAGTATAACAGCCGCGGCTGCCGACACGTTGAGTGATTCGATGCGTCCGGCCAACGGGATACCCACCGCTTCGTCGCACAGTTCCAGAATGTCTTCCGACACGCCCTTGTCCTCGGCGCCCATCACGATCACCGTGGCGGGACGCAGGTCGGCCTCGTAGAGCGAACGGTCGGCCTTCTCGGTAGCGGCCACTACCCGGAGCCCGGCCTCTTTCAGCAGCCGCAGGGCCACCTTCAGGCTGCCGGCACGGCACACCGGGATCAGGTTCAGAGCCCCGGCCGAACTGCGGATGGCTTCGGCATTGACCGGCGCCGAATTCTTGGCAGGCATGATTATGGCTGCGGCCCCGGCACACTCGGCGCTGCGGGCAATAGCCCCGAAGTTGCGCACATCGGTCACCGAGTCGGCCACGACGACCAACGGCGCGGCACCCTGCTCGATCGCCGTACGCAATTCGTCGACCAGCTCGTTCAGTTCCTTGTATTCGATCATCGGCACAACCGCCACCACGCCCTGGTGGTTCCCGCGGTGGGTCAACTTTTCGAGTTTCTCGTAGGGGACTTCTTGGATAAAGAGCCCGGCCTCTTCGGCATCGTGACGCAGGGCGTCGAGCGCCGAGAGGTCGTAGCGTTCGTCGGCCGGGCCGCCTTCGCGACGGCGGATATACAGTTTCTCGATACCCTTTCCGGCTTCAAGTGCCTCGCGCACGGGGTGAATACCGAAAATCACGTTCTCGGGCGCCGGGCGTTCCTCGTCGCGGTCACCGAAACGGCGGTCGCCATGACGTTTATCGCCATAAGGTTTTCCGTGGTGTTTGTCGCCGAATTTGCGGTCGCCATAGGATTTGTCGCGGTCGCCGTAACGGTTACCGCCGAAAGAGCGGCCACTGTCGCGATCACCGTACCGCCTTTCACCCTGTCCGCGATCAGTGTAACGTTTCTCGCCATAAGAGCGGTCGTTGTCACGATCCGCGTAACGCCGTTCGCCGTAAGGTTTGTCACGATCGCCATAGCGATTCTCGCGATCGCCGCCGGAGCGATTTTCGCCATACGGACGATCCTCGCGGTCGTTGTAACGCTGACCTTCGTTGTCACGATCGCCATACGGGCGGTCGCTGCGGTTGTTATCGAAGCGGGGACGGTCGTCCTTGTCGTATTGACGCGGAGGGCGACCGAAGCCATACTGTTTGTTCGTATGGCGGTTGTCGTCGTACGTACCCATCGGACGGCGCTCGTAGGGCTTCCGTTCAAGCGGGCGGCGGGTGGTGCGTTCTTCGTTGTCGAGGGCGTCGTCGGCCCGTTTGAAGAAACTTGTATTCTTGTCGTTCATGATTTTCTTTGGTAAAGGTAAAAGGTCATCCTGAGGCATAGCCGAAAGATCTCGTATAGAATCTGAAGTCCAAAGCTTTTCGCAAAGATCCCTCTACTTCGCTCGGGATGACATAGGGTGTAGATCAGGACTTTTCAAGTTCCTGCTGCGCCGTTTCCCAGTCGGCCATCTTTTGGGCGAGGTTATTTTTATAACGGTTGTAGCGGTCGAAGATTGCCGGGTCGCGCAGGTCGATGCCGTGGGCTTCGGGATCGGCCATCTGCCGGTCCATTTCGGCAATCTGGGCTTCGAGGAGCGTCACCTCCCCTTCGATTTTTGCCACGCGCGAGCGCAGGCTGTTGCGGGTCCGGTCGCGCTCCTTCTTTTCGGCATAGGAAAGCTCGGGAACCTTGGCAACAGACGCCGTGTCGATTCCGGAAGCCTTAGGCTGCGGCGCGGGGGCCGCTTCGGCTTTGGCCGTAGCGGGAGCCGGTGCACTGCGGCGTTCGATCTCGCGCACATCCTCAAGCTGGCGTGCACGCAGGAAATCGTAGATGCCCCCCAGGTGTTCCTTTACGCGCCCGTCTCGGAATTCATAGACTTTGCTTACCACCCCGTCGAGGAACTCGCGGTCGTGCGAGATCACCACCACCGCGCCGTCGTAAGCCATCAGCGCCTGTTTCAGCACGTCTTTCGAGCGCATGTCCATGTGGTTGGTGGGTTCGTCCAACACGAGCAGGTTGTAGGGTTCGAGCATCAGGCGGGCCATGGCGAGCCGCGACCGTTCGCCGCCGCTCAGCACGCGCACTTTCTTGTCGACTTCCTCGCCACGGAACAGGAACGCCCCGAGGATGTCGCGCAGGCGGGTGCGGATGTCGCCCACCGCTACGCGGTCAAGTGTGTCGAACACCGTAAAGTCGCCCTCCATCAGGTCGTCCTGGTTCTGGGCAAAGTAGCCGATCTTGACGTTATATCCCACCTTCACCTCGCCCTCGGTAGGCGCGAGTTGTTCCATGATCATGCGCACGAGCGTGGTTTTCCCCTCGCCGTTGCGGCCCACGAAAGCCACTTTCTCGCCGCGTTCGACCAACACGTCGGCATTCGAAAAGACGTGCTTATCGACCACGCCTTCCGGGGTCTGGTTGCGGAACGTCATGCCGGCCTCTTTGGCCTGTACCACCACCTGACCCGCGCGTGGAGCGGCGGGAAAGCGGATGTTCAGGCGCGAAAGGTCTTCCTCTTCAATTTCGAGGCGGTCGAGCTTTTCGAGTTGCTTGACACGCGACTGTACCTGATTCGACTTGGTCGGTTTGTAGCGAAAACGCTCGATGAACTCTTCGGTCTTCTCGATCAGTTTCTGTTGGTTCTCGTAGGCGGCCTGCTGCTGGGCACGGCGTTCGGCGCGCAGTCCGACGTATTTGCTGTACGGTACGCGATAATCGGTGGCTTTGCCGAGCGACAGTTCGATCGTGCGGTTGGTGACGTTGTCGAGGAACGCCCTGTCGTGCGAGATCAGGATCACAGCGCCGGGAAAGCCCTGGAGATAGGTTTCGAGCCACTGGATGCTCTCGATGTCGAGGTGGTTGGTCGGCTCGTCGAGCAGGAAGAGCGACGGGCGGCGCAACAGCAGTTTGGCCAGTTCGATGCGCATGCGCCAGCCACCCGAGAAGGTTGCCGTGGGCTTCTGGAACTCTTCGCGCTTGAAACCGAGCCCCAGCAGGATCTTTTCTATCTCGGCCTCGCGGTTGTCACCTTCGAGGAAATGGTAGCGTTCGGTGGCTTCGTGCAGGCGGTGCAGGAGTTTTTCGTAGTCGGGGCTTTCATAGTCAGTGCGTTCGGATACCTGGGCCGTGATGTCGGCGATCTCTTTCTCAAGGCTGACGATCTCGTCGAATGCCTTGCCGCACTCGGCCACCAGGGTCGTGTCGTCGGCTACTTTCATCTGTTGGGGGAGGTAGCCGATAGTGCAGTCGGCATTATAGCCTACGCTGCCGCTGGTGGGAATCTGTTGCCCCACGACGATTTTCAGGAGGGTAGATTTTCCCGCGCCGTTCTTGCCGACCAGGCCGACGCGCTCGCGGGGGTTCACAACAAAAGAGACATCCCTGAAAAGGTCTGTCCCTCCGAAAGAAACGGTAAGGTTATCTATGGAAAGCATTACGTAATAATCATTAGTGGAGGCGGTACATAACCACCCGGGGGGCTCCACCGTGGAATTTCGGGAGAAAATGGCGGTCTCTCTTTACGCGAGGCCGAAAGTGCAACGAGTCTCCCCCTGAACAGTGAAACCGCCGGGGAGGCCCGCCGGACCGACGCGCGAATCTCCCGGAGAAACTCGCGCCCGCCCCGCCCTCTTCAAGGCGGGCGCGCCGAGGTGCATGCCGCACCCGCAATCGCTTGCCCGTTGAAAGGTTATTAACCTTTACGGGATAGGGCTGACAGCGTGTCTCTGACGCCGCTCCGCGCAGTGGCCGCAAAGCTCGGAGAAAATACGGCCGCGCTCTGCGCGCGGCCGCCAAGTTTTATTTCACTTACACAGAGGCGGTTATTCCCCTGCCTCCAAAATCTTATCTATGGCCGCCACCGGGTCGTTCGCCCCGAAGACCGCATTGCCGGCCACCAGCACATCGCACCCCGCGGCGAAAATAGCAGGGGCATTGTCGAGCGTCGCGCCGCCGTCGACCTGTAACAGCGCTTTCGACCCAGAAGCGTCGAGCAATGCTCGTGTGCGGCGGATCTTGTCGAGGCTGCCCTCGATGAACTTCTGGCCGCCGAATCCGGGATTAACCGTCATGATCAACACCATATCCAACATCGCTGTGACCTCTTCGATCGACGACACGGGGGTATGCGGGTTGAGCGCCACGCCCGCCTTCATGCCCGCCTCGCGGATGGCCTGCAACGTGCGGTTCAGGTGGGTCGACGCCTCGGCATGCACGGTCAGGTAGTCGGCCCCCGCATCGCGGAACTCGCTGATATAGCGCTCGGGCTGGACGATCATCAGGTGCACGTCGAGCACCTTGTCGGTGGCCTTGCGCAGGGCTTTCACCACCGGCAGACCATACGAAATATTGGGCACGAACACCCCGTCCATGATATCGAGGTGAAACCATTCGGCCGCGCTGCGGTTGAGCATTTCGGCTGCGTCGCCCAGATGCAGGAAATCGGCCGAGAGCAGCGATGGGGATATGATTTTGGTACGTTTTTCCATAACCGCGGAACTATCCCGTCATTGCGAGGAGTACAGACGACGAAGCAATCGAGAAATCCGCCTTGTGGGGATATTATGCGATAACTCCATTTTGCGGTTCCTCCTCGTGCCTCGGCAATTTGCAAGCAAACTTGCATTGCGCCCGGCTACAGCGTAGGTTGCCGCGTCATTCGCGATGCTCACTCCTCGCAATGACGAGTCTGGGTGAATATCAGCACGGCAGCAATCGCCGCGCGGAACTTTGGCAAAGATACGCTAAATTTGCGAGATGGCGCAGCTACACGAGATATTACAGAAGCACTGGGGATACACGGAATTCCGCCCCCTGCAACGCGAAATCATCGAATCCGTCGCAGGCGGGCGCGACACTGTGGCCCTGCTCCCGACGGGCGGTGGCAAGTCGCTCACCTACCAGGTCCCCGCCCTCGCCCTCGAAGGGTTGACCATCGTGGTCACGCCGCTGATCGCCCTGATGAAAGACCAGGTCGACGCCCTGCGCCGTCGCGGCATCAACGCCGTGGCCGTCAACTCGGCCATGAGTGCCCGCGAAGTCGACATTGCCCTGAACAACTGTGTTTTCGGCGACGTCAAGCTCCTGTACATTGCCCCCGAGCGCATCGGCACCCGCATGTTCACGGGCCGCGTGGCGAACATGAACGTGTCGCTCGTGGCTGTCGACGAAGCGCATTGTATCTCGGAGTGGGGTTACGACTTCCGCCCCAGCTACCTTGAAATCAAATCCCTGCGCGAAGTGCTGCCCGGAGTCCCTTTCCTGGCGGTGACCGCTACCGCCACGTCGCAAGTGCTCGACGACATTGTCCGAAACCTCGACCTCGAAGACCCGCAAGTTTTTCGCGGTAGTTTCGCCCGTCCCAACATCAGTTTCGTGGTACGCGAGGGCGAAAACAAAGCCGACCAGATGCTCCGCGTGATCCGAAGCGTGCCGGGCAGCGGCATCGTGTACGTGCGCACCCGCCGCCATGCCGAAGAGATTGCCGCCGCCCTGCGCGAAGAAGGCATCGCCGCCGAACACTACCACGCCGGGCTCGACTACCGCCTGCGTAGCGTCCGGCAGGAGGCGTGGCTCAAGGGGCAAATCCGCGTGATCGTGGCGACCAACGCCTTCGGTATGGGTATCGACAAAGCCGACGTACGTTTCGTAATCCACCACCGGATGCCCGACTCGGTCGAGGCTTACTATCAAGAAGCCGGACGGGCCGGGCGCGACGGGCTCAAGGCTTATGCCGTATTGATGCACGATGCGCAGGACACCGCCGTGGCCGGGCGGCGCATCGACATGGAATTCCCGGCGATCCCCAAGATCCGCGAGGTCTACGAAGCCCTGTTCAACTACATCCAGATGGGCATCGGCAGCGGGCGCGAATTCGCCTCGGCATTCGACCTGCAAGCCTTTTCGGTGCGGTTCAAACTTTTTCCGCTGACCGCTTTCAACGCCCTGAAAATTTTGGAAATGAACGGCTACCTGACCCTCACCGACCCCTCGGAAAGCCCCACGCGCATCATGTTCCGCATCGGGCGCGAGGAGCTCTACAAATTACAGGTGAGCCGGGCCGACCTCGAAGGATTCATTAAAGCCCTGTTGCGGAGTTATACGGGCCTGTTCACCGAACTCACAGCCATTGACGAGGAGTACCTCGCCTCGCGCAGCGGCTACACTACCGGAACCGTGGCGCAAATGCTCTACCAGCTTTCGGCAATGCGGGTGATCAGCTACGTCCCCCGCCGTAGCACGCCGCTGTTGATCCTCCACGAAAACCGGGTGCCGGCCGCCGACGTACACATCCGGCCCGAGACCTACCACCGCCGCCGCGAAATGTCGCAACTGCGCGGAGCAGCCATGGCCGAATATGCCGAGAACCACACCATGTGCCGCAGCGTAATGCTGCGCGAATATTTCGATGAGCAGGGAGCCAGGCCCTGCGGAGTGTGCGACGTGTGCCTGAGCCGACGCGACCGCGGACAATTCCGCACGGCCGAGGCTTTCGCCGGGGTCGAGCAGCAGCTCACCGAGGCGCTCCGGACGCTCACCGCCGGCGGGCGCGGGGCGACCATCCATTCGTTGGTCGCTTCGGTGCCGGGCCGTTCGATGCTGGTACTCACAGCCCTGCGCCGGCTGATCGCCGCGGGCCGGATCGCCCAGCAAAGCGACGGCACACTGATGCTGCCGGACTGATCGGACAAACCTTGCGAAATACCCGGACAAAATACAGCGGCACGCTTTTTGAACAATACCCTGAACAGATAAAATTATTAACCCGGCACCGGCGCTTCAACCCGCCGAAGCCACCGAATACCTGTTTTTATCATGAAATTCGAACTCCCCCAACTGCCTTACGAATTGAATGCGCTCGAACCCGTAATAAGCGCCAAAACCCTTGAATTCCACTGGGGCAAGCACCACGCCGCTTACATCAACAACCTCAACAACCTGATCGCCGGCACCCCCATGGAGAACGACACGCTCGAAGAGATCGTGCGCAAGGCCGAAGGCCCCGTGTTCAACAACGCCGCCCAAGCCTGGAACCACACGTTCTTCTTCTTCACACTCTCGCCCACGGCCCAGACGGCCCCGACCGGCAAGCTGCTCGAAGCCATCAACAGCACGTTCGGCTCGTTCGACAAATTCAAAGAAGAGTTCGCCAAAGCCGGCGTCGGGCTGTTCGGTTCGGGTTGGGCGTGGCTGTCGGTGCGCGACGGCAAGCTCGAAGTATCGCAGGGTCCCAACGCTTCGAACCCGATGGTCAGCGGCGCCATTCCGCTACTCACCGCCGACGTGTGGGAACACGCCTACTACCTCGACTACCAGAACCGCCGCCCCGATTTCCTGAGCGGCCTATGGAGCATCATCGACTGGAAGATCGTAGAGAAACGTTACGAGGAAACGCTGTAACCCGGCGTGGCGCGGTGATTTTCGTTATTATCGCAAAGCATCAGGAGCATGCCCCCCCCGGCGCGGCGACAAGAACTTTGTTCAAAAGCCGGCGAAACGAAGGGGACCGGCGCCATCCCGAGCCTTTCGGTTTCGCTCCGGATAAACTCCGCCGAAGAAATCTTCCTGTAATGTCATCCTGAGTGCAACGAAGGATCTGCTCCTTATCTTTACGGAGTAGATCCTTCGCTTTGTTCCGGCCTGCCCAACCCCGTCATTGCGAGGGGAAAAAAGCCCGGTTTCTTTACGTACCTTTGCTCCTGCTATGGCCACCCTCTACCTGATCCCCACCCCCATCGGCGACACTGCGGCGCTCGACGCCTCGATTCCTGCAGCCAATCTTGCAGTGATCGGGGCGCTGGACTATTTTGTCGTCGAAAACGTCCGGACGGCGCGCCGCTTCCTTTCGCGGCTGCGTTCCGAAGGGCTGGCCGGGATCGCCCCCATCGATTCGCTACACTTTACCGAGCTGAACGAACATACCGATCCGGATTCGGTGCCGGAACTACTCGCCCCCGCGCTGCGCGAAGGGCGTGATGTCGGCCTGATGTCGGAGGCGGGCCTGCCTTGCGTGGCCGACCCGGGAGCATTGCTGGTAGCAGCCGCCCACCGGGCAGGCCTGAAGGTCGTCCCACTGACTGGCGCTTCGTCTATCATGCTGGCGCTGATGGCATCGGGTGCCAACGGCCAGTCGTTCACCTTCAACGGCTACCTGCCGGTCAAACAACCCGACCGCAGCCGAGCCATCGCCCATTACGAACGCCGCGCCCGTACCGAGGGCCAGACCCAGATCTTCATCGAGGCCCCGTACCGCAACACGAAACTACTGGAAGAACTGACGGCCGCCTGCGCTCCGCAAACGATGCTTTGCGTAGCGGCCGACCTGCTCGAACCGTCTCAGCTCATCCTGTCGCGTAGCATCGCAGACTGGCGCGCCGGGCAAAAAAAAGACGGGACGCCTGATCTTAACAAGCGTCCCGCGATATTCATCCTGTTCTAAGCCAGCGAGAAGGGTTATTCCCCTGCTGCTGCATCGTCGATGGCTTTCTTCTCTTCATCGGTCAACACGTGCAGGAAAATCAGGGTAGGCTGGTAGATCCCTATCTCGGGGGTATTCGAGGGTTTGCCTTCGTTCCCATAGGTCCACTGCGACATCGACACGATCTGCGCTTTTTCTCCTTTTTTCATCTGCATGGCTGCGTGCCGAACGATATCGTTGTCGCCTCGCGGAGTTCCGCAAATCAGGTACAGGGGGAAATAGTCATTGACGTCGCTGTTGTAGACATTAAACTTCGCCGCGATGGTATCGAGGTTGGTGGTCAGCAGGAAACCATCCATGTAATATTGCGCATAATTCACAAAGACCGACGAATCGGAAGTAATCGTATCTCCGGCCGGATTTTCAAACAGCTTATGGAGAAAAGCACCGTAATATCGTTCCGGGTTATTGCCGGTGGTGTTTTTGATCTCTTCGTCGGGCGACAAGCCCCAGTTTATCTTGGCATAGTTCCGTACCGAGTCGCGTTCCCAGATGTAGGCGTCGGAGATGACGTCTTTCAGCCTTACATCGAAGATCACGGGCAGGTTGGCGTACGTAGCCGACTCTCCCGTATAGGCTTCATTCATTGACATGGCCGAAGCATATCCCTGATCCGAGGGTATATATATCCTGACGGAGTCGCCGACATGCAGGCTTTTCAGCCCCTCGATCAGGCCTTTGCACAAACGGGCATTATCCGATGTGAATACGATCAGTTCATCGCTATAATGAGTGGTATAGGCAAATCTGCCCACGCGTTTTGAGATCGAGTCGGTGCGGGTAAAGAACACTTCGTCTTTGAAGGTACGGGCGTTGTAGTTGAGCATCACCCACGAATGCCCCAACACCGGCATCTTGCCGGCGGCAGGCCCGTGCTCGATGTATTCTACATACACATTCCCTACGGCTACCGCATTGGGGGCGTTCTTTTTCACCCAGGCGTCGAACGTATCGCGGGAGAGCCGGGTGCCTATGTCCTCCTCGTTGGCGGCACATGAGCTCATGACGGCGGCGGCAACGAAAGGTATGATTATCGACAGGTATCGTTTCATTGGGGTCAGGTTGGTTTCATTCGACGTTTTCACGCTCGGCACCGTCCGTGTAACGGCCGTGCCCTCGGGTCAAAACACTGGGCTTTTGCCCTTCGTTTTTCACGCTCGGCACCGTCCGTGTAACGGCCGTGCCCTCGCTAATCAAAACGTTCGTGGTATAATGGTCTTCGCAAAGGTAATACTTTCGCCATAGATAGCAACGCTCCGGCAACGGTTTTTCGTATGGGGAGCGTGAAAACAAGGGGTGCGGGCCGGCAATGCCCCCCCGGAACGGGGAGGTGCAGGAGCGAGGCCCCCGGGGTTCTCAGTGCTTGCGGCGGCTTCCCGGCGTACGCACGGGATACGAGGCACTACGGGGCGCTCCGCGGCGGATGCGGCTTCCGGTCTCGTCGCCATAGCCGCCGCTCTTGCGGTTATTGCCGCCACCGCTGTAGGCCACCACAGATTTGGACTTACGGGGGTTCGAACGATACTCGCCGCGGTCGGTGATCAGGCCCCCTTCGCCGCGTTCGGTCTGTTTTTCGTCCTCTTTGGCAATTTTGGCGAGCGGACGCTCGTCGACCGCGTTGCCCGAGGCATTGAGCTTGCGGATGGCCTGTTCGGCGTCGTGGAACGGGATGGTAGCGAAAGAAAATTCGTCCATGCAGCGCACGTCGTCGATCTTCTGGTCGGGGATACCGCACTCTTTTTTGAGCAATTCGACAATCATTTTCGGTCGGTAACCGTCGCGCTTGCCGAGCCCGATGAACAGGCGGGCCGTGCCGCGGCGGTCAACATCGATGCGGCGGATCTCGGGGTAGTTACTCTCGTCGAGTTCGTTCTTAAAAGCCAGGCGCAGGAGAGAGGCGAGCGCTACGTCGGGGTCGATGTCGGCCAGCATTTCGCGAGCCATATCCATGTAATCGGCATAGTTTTCGTCTTCGACGATCTGCGTAAGTTCCTCTTTGATGTTCTCTTTCTTGACCTCGACGATGTCCTGGGCCGTGGGGAGCGTTTCCTTGCGGATATTGGCCTTCACGTGGCGCTGCATGGCCACGAACTGGCGGTACTCCGAACTCGAAATAAAGGTGATCGCCGTGCCTTCGTTCCCGGCGCGGCCCGTGCGGCCGATGCGGTGGACGTAGGACTCAGGATCCTGCGGCAGCGAGTAGTTGATGACGTGAGTGAGGTTGGTGACGTCGATCCCACGGGCCGCCACGTCGGTGGCCACCATGATGTTGGCGTGTTTCTTCTTGAACTTGGCGAGAATCTTTTCGCGCTGGGCCTGCGACACGTCGCCGTGGAGGCCTTCGGCGGCATAGCCGCGGTCGAGTAACGCCGCCACCAGTTGGTCAACGGCCACTTTGGTGCGGCAAAAGACGATGCCGTAGAAATCGTTCTCGACGTCGATAATACGGGTCAGGGCGTCGAACTTGTCGCTTTCGCGCACCTCGAAATAGATCTGGTCGGTGAGGTCGGTGACGAGTTGTTTGTTCTCGACTTTGATGACCTCGGTGTCGCGCATGTACTTGTTCGACAGCTTGACGATACGGTCGGGCATCGTGGCCGAGAACAGGAAGATGCGCCGGCCCTCGTGGGTATGGCTCAGGATTTCGTCGACGTCGTCAATAAAGCCCATGTTGAGCATTTCGTCGGCCTCGTCGAGCACGAGCCATTGCAGTTGCGACAGGTCGAGCGTGCCGCGGCGCAGATGGTCGAGGATACGGCCGGGGGTGCCGACCACAATGTCAACGCCCTGTTTGAGCCTTCGTAGCTGTTCGTTCATGGCTGCCCCGCCGTAGATGGGGGTCACCTTGATGTAGCCCTTGCGGAACGATTGTATCTCGTCGGTGACTTGTATGGCCAGTTCGCGCGTGGGGGTAAGGATCAGGGCCTGAACGGCCTGCCCTGTGGGGGTGAGTTGCTCGATGATGGGCAAGCCGAAAGCGGCAGTCTTGCCGGTACCGGTCTGGGCCTGGGCGATCACGTCGTGGTCGTTGCCGAGCAACACGGGGATCGTAAGGCGTTGTATGGGCGAGGGGGTCTCAAAACCCTTGGCCTGTAAGGCTTCGAGGGTTGCCTCGGAGAGGCCGAGCTCGCGGAATTCTTCTAAGATCATGGTTTCGTGTGTCTTTTCCGTACGTTACTTCAAAATTAAAGGTGCGCAAAGGTACGGTTTTTCAAGCTGTAAAATCGTTTTTTATGAAAACGATCTTGCAGCTTTATTGTTGTCGGGGTAGGTGTTTTTCGAATTTACGAGACTTCTGACAACCGTTTTTTCTTCGGGTATCGGTATTTTCGGGTATATAGACGCTTCGCGCCTGGCCCCGAAAATACCAACACCTGAAAAACACCTACCCGATAAAGCTGGGTGGGGAGTGAAGGGAAGAGGAAGGGATTTCGGCGGGATTTATCCGCGCTGCGTCCAGTCGGGCGACTGGAGGCGGATCTCGGCTCCGTCGGGCGTGACCAGCGCCGCCCCGGCCGAAGCGGCCGTGACGTGCCCGATCACGTCGATGCCGGGCATCGTCAGCAACTCTCTATGGCTGGTCAACGGAGCCGCAAACAGCAACTCGAAATCATCGCCCCCGTTGAGAGCGGCCACCACCGGATCGAGGTGTAGCTCTTCGGCGGCCAAGAAGGTTTCCGAGGCGATCGGGAGCTTGTCGAGATAGATGCGCGCGCCTGCTTCGCTGCGGCGGCACAGGTGCAACACGGCCGAAGCGAGGCCGCGCGTCACGTCGATCATGGCCGTGGGGCAGATACCCGCTTCGCGCAGCGCCGCGAGAATATCGACCCGAGCCGACGGGCGGAGTTGCCGCCCGAGGATGTATTCGTAGCCGTCAAGTTTGGGTTGCGTCACGGCGTTGCCTTTCAGCACCCGCTTTTCACGCTCAAGTACTTGGAGACCCATGTACGCCGCACCCAGGTTACCTGTCACGCAGAGCAGGTCGCCCGGGGCGGCGCCGCTACGCAGGGTCAGTTCGCCGGGCGCGCAGCTTCCGATCACGGTGGCTGCGAGCGACAGACCCGTCAGCGAAGCCGAGGTGTTTCCGCCGATCAGCGACAGGTCGTAGTCGTCGCAGCCGCGCCTGACCCCGGCGTAGAGTTCTTCGGCCTGCTCGACCGAGAATCGCGCCGAAAGGGCGATGCTCACGGTCAGGTATTCGGCACGGGCGTTCATCGCGCAGACGTTCGACACGGCCGCCACCACGAGTTTGTAGCCGAGGTGCTGCAGCGGCGTGTAACTCAGGTCGAAGTCGATGCCTTCGAGCATCGTGGCCTGGCTGATGATCTCAAGCTCCGGGCCGCGATCGATGACAGCCGCGTCGTCGCCGATCCCTTGCCGGAGCGCGCTGTCGGGGTTGGTGGTGAACGGGGCGGTGAGCTGTTCGATGAACGCCACTTTGCCCAAGGCGGATATTTCGGTGTGTTTCATAAGCTGTTCGTAATCTGTTGATTGAGCAAATAAGCGACTTCCAGCCGCAGGCGGCGCAGTCATCTTCTCTCCTGCGGGAAGACTGGCGCAGGCTTAGCGCCCTCGCAATGACGCTACTCAGGGTTACGGCCTGCCGTATATCCCATATGCTCCCGGTCGGCGCACCTAAAGGTACTATTTCTAAATTTATTTTTTAACTTTGTAGTTCGCCTTCTCATGTAACACCCATGCTCAACATCGTACTCTTCGGCCCCCCGGGCGCAGGCAAAGGCACCCAGGCCGAAAAATTGCAGGAAAAATACGCACTGCTCCACCTCTCCACAGGCGAGGCGATACGCGAACAAATCGCTGCCGGCACGCCGCTCGGTATCGAAGCCGCGCGCCAGATGGAAGGGGGAAAGTTGGCTTCCGACGAGTTGGTATTGGGCATCATCGAGAAATACCTCGACGAACATTCCAAAGCGCCGGGCGTGATCTTCGACGGCTTTCCGCGCACGCTGCCACAGGCCGAGGCCTTCGACCGGATGCTGGCCAAACACGGCGCTGCGGTTACCGCCATGATCGCCCTCGAAGTCGACGACCAGTCGGCCATCGACCGCATCCTGTTCCGCGCCAAAACGAGCGGCCGTGCCGACGACCAGAACATCGACACGATCCGCGAGCGCCTGCAGGTCTACAAACGCCAGACCGCCGTAGTGGCCGAATACTACAAGGCACACCGCAAATTTCACCCCGTCAACGGCGAAGGCACGATCGACGAAACCTTCGAGCGCATCTGCCGCGTGATCGACGGCCTGCGGTAACCCCCGCTGCAAAATATTCCCGCGCAGGAATGCCCATGGGCATTCCTGCGTTTTTTGTGCCCACACATTTCCCCGTCATTGCGGGAAGTTTCTTTTTGGCTTCGCGCAGGATAAACTCCGGCGACGATGCATCCGGCACAATGGCAGAGTACGATGAAGGCCTGCCGCAGATTGCCGAGGCACAGGGCTGCGAAGCGGATGTAGTCGAGCAACCCGGCTTGGTATTTTTCGGTTGCTTCGCAGGGGGGCTTACGCCCTTCTCGCAATGACGTGTTACAGTTCGAACCCACAGTCTCGGAACATCGCGCGGTCTTCGGCCACCGTGCTGCCGAGCGTGGTGAGCATGTCACCCATGATCGCCGCATTGGCCCCCGAGCGGAGCAGACGGCGTTGCAGGTCACGCGAAAGCAACGTACGCCCTCCCGCAAAGCGGATGAACGCCTGCGGATTAATCAGCCGGAACAGGGCGAACGTCGTCAGAATCTCTTCTTCGGAAAGCGGCGCCTGAGCTTCGAGCCGCGTACCCGGGATCGGGTTCAGGATATTCACCGGGATCGAGAGCACCCCCAGGTCACGCAACGTAAACGCCATTTCGAGGCGTTGCTCCTCCGTTTCGCCCATCCCAATAATACCCCCCGAACAAACTTTCAGGCCGGCCTCCATGGCGGCACGGATCGTCGCCAGTTTTTCGCCCATCGTGTGCGTGGTGCAGAGCGATGGGAAATGGCTCGGCGCTGTTTCGATGTTGCAGTGGTAGTGCACTACGCCCGCTTCGCGCAGGCGGCGCAGTTGCGGCAGCGAGAGCAGCCCCATCGACGCGCAGAGCGAAAGTTCCGGCATCTCGGCGGCAATCAGGCGGTAAATATCGCAGGCCCGGCCGATCTCGGCGTCATTCATGGCCCGGCCGCTCGTCACGAGCGAAAACCGTCCGATGCCCTTGGTGTAGTTGTCGCGGGCATGCCGGAGCGCCTCGCCGGCCCCGACCAGCGGATAGATTTCGACGTCGGTGCGGTGGTGTGCCGACTGCGAACACCACTTACAATCCTCGGAACAGCGGCCGCTGCGGGCATTCATGATGGAACAGGTGTCGGCCTGCGCGCCCATATGTTCGCGGCGCACGCGGTCGGCCTCGGCGCACAACTCATCGAGCGCCTCAGAGGATGCGGTTGCACGGCACAACCACTCCAGCGCCTCGGCGCGGGTAATTCCTTTTATATTCATGAGTCTACTGTTGACCGTCATTGCGGGACGCCGGAAACGCCTCTCTCTTTTCGCCATTGCAAGGAGCGTGAAACGCGACGGAGCACAACCCTCCTTTACGGGAAACGGGGAGATTATTTCGTCGTCTGCGACCCCTCGCAATGACGTTATGCTTATCCGCAATCACACCCCTTCGGGCCACCGTCGGCGGCGGGTAAGAACGAGCCGCAGGCAAGTGCCACAACCCGTCGCGTGGGGCAGCGGCGGACTGCCGGGATCGCTTACGCGACCCAAACAACCTCCTCGAAAACACCAGGATAAGACACAGGGGAGGGTATGATTGCGGATAAGCATTAAATATTATACTATAAGATATTCACCTCCATCGAAAGCGCGATGCCGAATTTGCGGTGCACATCGTCAGTGATGCGCCCGGCCAGCGCGATGATCTCCTGCGCCGTAGCTCCGCCGCGGTTGATGATCACCAACGGTTGCATGGGATGTACGCCCACCGTGCCGCCGTCGTAGCCCTTCCAGCCCGCCTGTTCGATGAGCCAGGCCGCCGGTATCTTTACGCCGCAGGATGTATCGTACGACGGCATCCCGGGATACGCGGCGCGTAATTGCTCGGCTTGCGCCACAGGAACTACCGGATTCTTGAAAAAGCTCCCCGCATTGCCCGTCACCTCGGGATCGGGCAGTTTGGCGCGGCGGACATCAATCACGGCCCGGCGGACATTGGCCAGCGAAGGCCCGCCGAGAGCATCCACCGCCCGGCTCAGGTCACCATAGCCCACATTGAACCGCGGCACACGCGACAGGCGCAGCACCACGGCCGTGACCACCGCCCGGCCCCGCAACGCGTGCTTGAACACCGACTCGCGGTAGCCGAACTCACAATCGGTCCCGGCGATCCGGCGCTGCTCGCCCGTCAAAGCATCGAAATACTCGACCCACTCGACCGTTTCGCGCACCTCGCAACCGTAGGCTCCAATATTCTGAACCGGGGCCGCGCCCGCCGTACCGAGAATGAGCGACAGGTTCTCGATGCCGCCCAAGCCATTATCCACGGCCCACGCCACCAGCGCGTCCCACTCCAGGCCAGCCTCGGCGCGCACCAGCACGTCATTGCCGGACTCCTCTATAACGGCCACCCCGTCAGCGACTGGATGCAGGACCGCCCCCGGGAAATCCCCCGTCAAAATGATATTGCTCCCCCCGCCGAGTACATACCACGGCAGGTCGCGGCGACGGAGTTCTTCGAACAACGCGGGCAGTTCCCCGGCCGAAGCGAACTCGGCCCAATAGGGCGCCACGGCTTCGAGGCCGAACGTGTTGCGGTGCCGCAGCGAGACATTCTCTTTTAATAGGGTCATTTTTATCAAACGTAAGATTTATGCAAAGGTACGCCAAACGGTATTTTTTTATCGAAAAATAATTCCTAACTTTAGACTTTATTTTTTCGCCGAAAATCAGAGACAATGGGAGACACGACATTCACCGGTAAAGACCTGGAACAGATGGCGGCACGCGGCACGCTGCCCGAAGAAGCCGCACGCCAGCTCGAATGTTTCCGCACGGGATTCCCGCCGCTCGTGATCGCCCGGGCCGCGGTGAGCGGCGACGGCATCCTGCCGCTCGGCGCCGACGAGGCCGCCTCTCTGGCCGCCGGCTATGACCAGGCCGCCGGCTATGACCAGGCCGCCGGAACGCTTGCCATCGAAAAATTCGTTCCCGCTTCGGGCGCCGCCACCCGGATGTTCAAAGACCTCTATGAATACTCCGACAGCGGCCAACCCAACGCCGCCACAGATCTGTTAGTAGCTAACATCGGAAAATTCGCTTTTGCTGAAGACTTGCAGGAACTCGGCGCTTCGCCCGCCGACCCTCTCGGCCTTATCCGGAAAATCATCCTTCCGGAAGGGCTCGATTACGGCCGGAAACCCAAAGCCCTGCTAAAATTCCACCGCTACCCCGACGGTAGCAGCCGCACCGCTCTCGAAGAACACCTGGTCGAAGGGGCGCTCTACGGCGGTAATCCCGTACGGATCCATTTCACCATATCGCCCGAGCACCGTGCCGGATTCGAACGGCTCGTGGCCGAAAAACTCGACGAATACGCCCGGAAATACGGCGTGAAATATGTGATCAGCTACTCCGAGCAACACCCCGCCACCGATACCATCGCCGTCACGCCCGACAACCTGCCCCTGCGCGATGCCGACGGCAGGCTCGTGTTCCGCCCCGGCGGCCACGGCGCCCTGCTGCGCAACCTCGCCGCGCTCGATGCCGACCTCGTGTTCATCAAAACCGTCGACAACGTCGTCCCCGACCATCTCAAGGGCGACACCATCCTATATAAGAAAGCCCTTGCCGCGCTCACCCTTGAATTGCAGCAACACATCTTCTCTCATATCGCAGCGATCGATGCCGGCAGCGGTAACCCCGCCGGGATCGCCGGGTTCATCGAAAAGAAACTCTGCTACAAACTGCCTGCCGGCGCTATCGCAGACCTCGCAGCTTTAAGGCGCATACTCGACCGCCCGTTGCGCGTGTGCGGCATGGTGCGCAACGAAGGCGAACCCGGCGGCGGCCCTTTTTGGGTCGAAAGCCCCGATGGCACGCAATCGCTCCAGATCGCCGAATCGTCGCAGATTTCCGCCGGGCAACTACCGCTGATGCGGCAAGCCACCCACTTCAATCCCGTCGACCTGGTGTGCGCCCTGCGCGACCACCGCGGGCGGCGCTTCGACCTGGGCCGCTTCGTTGACCCCGCCACCGGGTTCATCTCCGAAAAAAGTTTCCAGGGCGCGAAGATCAAGGCCCAGGAGCTGCCCGGCCTGTGGAACGGCGCCATGGCCAACTGGAACACCGTGTTCGTCGAAGTGCCTATCAGCACCTTCGCCCCGGTGAAAACCGTGACCGACCTGTTGCGGCCGCAACACCAATAACCGCACTGTGCCCCCCTGCAAATCGCAGGAACACCAAACCCGCACGGCCGTTCCGTCTGCCGATGAAGAACGCCGAAGAAATGCCCGGCCCCAAAAACAAGCCGGAGAACATCCGGCACCTACCAAGCCCCCGCATCGCCCGCCCGAAGCGAAAACACCGAAAAAAATCAGACACCGTCGCAATACTATGGAAAACAAGCTTCAAGAACTCACCGAAAGGCTCTACAACCAAGGGCTCGAACGCGGCCGCACCGATGGCGACGCCCTGCTCGACAAAGCCCGCAAAGAAGCCGAACAGATCGTCAAAGACGCCAAAGACAAAGCCGCCCAAATTGCCGACCAGGCCCGCCGCGACGCCCAACAGCTGAGCGAGAACACCGCCAACGAAATCCGGCTCGCCTCGTCGCAGATGAGCAGCAGCCTCCGCCAGCAGATCGAACGCATGATCGTGGCCGAGGTGATCACTCCGCAGCTCAGCGCGGCGTGGCAAGACGGCAGCTTTCTCAAAGAGGTCGTGCTCGGCGCCGTGTCGGCGCTCGACCCCGCCCAAGGGTTGCAAGTCATCCTGCCCGAAGGGCAGGCCTCGGAACTGATGGCCAATATCAAAGCCGCCGTAGCCGAGAAATTCGGACAAGGCGTCGAGGTAACCACCGACGCGCGCGTAAAAGTGCCGTTCCGCATCGCCTCGAAAGAGGGCGGTTACTACATCAGCTTCGCCGACCGCGACTTCGACCAGCTTTTCAAGTCCTACCTGCGCCCCCGCGTGGCCGAACTCCTGTTCGGGAGCGGCGGCAGCCACGGTGCCGGCGACGCCACCCGGGACGCGCAACAATAACCCCCCTAAGGACATGCAGTACTACTACCTCGTGTCGGGCCTTCCGGAGTACCACCGCGACGCCGACAAGGGAAAAATAGACTTCCACGGACTGCGGCAGCAAATCGCCGCCGCGCTCAGCGACGCCGACCGGCGTGCGGTGGAACTGCTCTATACCTGGTACGACATACAAAACATCATCCGCTACGTCGAGGGCAGTTCGTTGCCCTTCAACGCCCTCGGCAACCTGTCCGAAAGCGAGGTCAGGAGGCTCGTGGACGAAGGAACCACCGACCCCGAACTCCCGGACAGCGCAGACGAAGACAGCCCCCGGCACCGCCCTGCCGAGGACAGTTTGGGTATGCCCTTCGCCGCCCCCTCGTTGCCGGATTCGATCGCCATAGTCATCGACCGGTTCAAAGAGCGCAACCCGCTCGGGACCGAAGATTTCGAGCCCGTGCCCTACGAACGGTTCGAAAGCGAACTCTACAAAGCCTACTATACCGAATGCGCGCGAAGCCGGTGCAAATTCCTGAAAGAATGGAACGGGATCGACCGCGTATTGCGTAACATCACCGCCGCCTACAAAGCGCGCGCAATGAAGGCCGACCCCTCGGAGATGCTCATCGAGCCCGACCCCGAGATCCGCGAGCAACTGGTCAGGAGCCAAGCCTCGGACTTCGGTTTCGGCGACACGGTGCCCTACCTCGACCGCCTGCTGGCGATCCTGGCCATCGGCGACTTCGTCGAGCGTGAGCACAAAATGGACACCCTGCGCTGGGAGATCAGTGAAGACCTGTCGGAAGGCGACTTCTTCGGGATCGCTTACCTGATGAACTACCTGATCCACCTCAACATCATGTACCGCTGGATCGCCCTCGGCAAAGACGAAGGCCGCACCGGATTCCGCCGGATGGTCGAAGGGCTCACCGCCGTACAACAGAATTTCAACGGGTAATCTATAGGCCGGAAGACCCAATAAAGAACGGCCCGGAGGCCGCATTCCCCAAGAAGGAGCGCAAAGCAGGGAGAATCCCGCCCTCCGGCCGCAACGCATACAACAGACACACATTATATAATGAAAACAACAGGAGAAGTAATCGGGATCATCGCCAACCTGGTGACCATCCGGGTCAACGGCAGCGTGTCCCAGAACGAGATCTGCTACATCAACATGGAAGGCGTGCGGCTGATGGCCGAAGTCATCAAAGTGATCGGCGACCGCGCCTACGTGCAGGTGTTCGAGAGCACCCGCGGGCTGCACACCGGTACCCCCGTCGATTTCGAAGGCCACATGCTCGAAGCCACCCTCGGCCCCGGCATCCTGACCCGCATCTACGACGGCCTGCAAAACGACCTCCAGGCCATGGAAGGCGTATTCCTCAAACGCGGCGAATACAACGACGCCATCGACTTCGGCAGCTCGTGGGAGTTCACCCCGCTGGCCCAGGAGGGCGACACGGTGACCGCCGCCGACTGGCTCGGCAGCGTGCCCGAAGGCTGGCTCGACCACAAGATCATGGTGCCGTTCAAGATGACCGGGCGCTATACCATCAAATGGCTCGCTCCGAAAGGCACCTACAAGATCACCGACACCATCGCCACGCTCACCGACACCGAGGGCGCCGAGCACAACGTGAGCATGGTGCAGCGCTGGCCCGTGAAGAGCCCCATCACTGCCTTCCGCGACAAGCCGCGCCCCTTCAAAGCCATGGAAACCGGCATCCGCGCCATCGACACCTTCAACCCCATCGCCGAGGGCGGAACCGGCTTCATCCCCGGCCCGTTCGGCGCCGGGAAGACCGTATTGCAGCATGCCATATCCAAGCAGGCCAACGCCGACATCATCATCATCGCCGCCTGCGGTGAGCGTGCCAACGAAGTGGTCGAGACCTTCGTCGAATTCCCCGAACTCGACGACCCCCGCACCGGCCGCAAGCTGATGGAGCGCACCACCATCATCGCCAACACCTCGAATATGCCCGTTTCGGCCCGCGAAGCCTCGGTCTACACCGCCATGACCCTCGGCGAATACTACCGCGCCATGGGCCTGAAGGTGCTCCTGCTGGCCGACTCGACCTCGCGCTGGGCACAGGCGTTGCGCGAAATGTCGAACCGCCTTGAGGAGCTACCCGGACAAGACGCTTTCCCCGTCGACCTCTCGGCCATCATCTCGAACTTCTACGCCCGCGCCGGATACACCATCCTGAACAACGGCCAAAGCGGCTCGGTCACCTTCCTGGGCACCGTATCGCCCGCTGGGGGTAACCTCAAGGAGCCCGTGACCGAATCGACCAAAAAGGCCGCGCGCTGTTTCTACGCGCTCTCGCAAAGCCGCGCCGACAGCAAGCGCTACCCCGCCATCGACCCGCTCGACAGCTACTCGAAATACCTCGAATACCCCGAGATCACCGAATACCTCGACCAGAACTTCGGCGCCGACTGGACTTCGAAAGTGAGTGCCTCGAAAGCCATGGTGCAACGCGGCAAAGAGGCCTACGAACAGATCAACATCCTGGGCGACGACGGCGTGCCCGTCGAGTACCACGACCGCTTTTGGAAATCCGAGCTGCTTGACTTCATCATCCTGCAACAAGACTCGTTCGACGCCACCGACGCCAACTGCCCGATGGAGCGCCAGGTCTACATGTTCGACTACGTGATGAAAATCTGCAACACCAAATTCACCTTCAAGGACTTCGAAGAGTGTACCGGCTACTACAAACGCCTGATCAACTCGCTGCGCCAGATGAACTACTCGCCCTTCAAGAAAGAGGAGTTCGAATGCTACCGCGCCGACACCGAAGCCATCCTCGCCGAACAGACTGGCAGTACCCCATTCGCCGAATAAATCCCCACGTCAAGCCATGCAAGCACAACGATTCCAAAAGATATACACCGCCCTCACGGGCATCACCAAAGCCACCGTCAGCCTGCGGGCCAGCGGCGTTTCGAACGAAGAGATGGCCTCGGTCGACGGCCGCCCCGCCCAGGTCGTGAAGGTAAGCGGCGACCAGGTGACCCTGCAGGTCTTCTCGGGCACCGAAGGTATTCCCACCAACGCCGAAGTGATCTTTGCCGGCGAACCGCCCAAACTCAAAGTGAGCGACCAGTTGGCCGGGCGCTTCTTCAATGCCTATGGCGAACCCCTTGAAGGCGAGCCCATCGAAGGCGAGGAGCGCGAGATCGGCGGCCCGACGGTAAACCCCTACAAACGCCTGCAACCCTCGGAGCTGATCGCCACCGGGATCGCCGGGATCGACCTGAACAACACGCTCGTGTCGGGGCAGAAAATCCCCTTCTTCGCCGACCCCAACCAGCCATACAACCAAGTGATGGCCATGGTGGCCCTGCGCGCCAAAGTCGACAAAATCATCCTCGGCGGCATGGGCCTGACCAACGACGACTACCTGTACTACAAAAACGTGTTCGACAACGCCGGAGCCCTCGACCGCATCGTGTCGTTCGTGAACACCACCGACAACCCGCCCGTCGAACGCCTGCTGGTGCCCGACATGGCGCTCACGGCCGCCGAATACTTTGCGGTCGACAAAGGCCAGAAAGTGTTGGTACTGCTCACCGACATGACCCTCTACGCCGACGCGCTGGCCATCGTGTCGAACCGCATGGACCAGATCCCCTCAAAAGACTCGATGCCCGGTTCGTTGTACTCCGACCTCGCCAAAATCTACGAGAAGGCCGTGCAACTGCCCAACGGCGGCTCGATCACCATCCTGGCCGTGACCACCCTCAACGGGGGCGACATTACCCACGCCATCCCCGACAACACCGGGTATATCACCGAAGGCCAATTGTTCCTGCGCAACGACGCCGAAATCGGCAAAGTGATTGTCGACCCGTTCCGTTCACTCTCGCGCCTCAAACAGCTCGTGATCGGCCAGAAGACCCGCGAAGACCACCCGCAGGTGATGAACGCCGCCGTACGCCTGTACGCCGATGCCGCCAGCGCCCGCACCAAGCTCGAAAACGGGTTCGACCTGAGCGATTACGACACCCGCGCATTGAACTTCGCCCGCGACTACTCCGAGGAACTGCTCGCCATCGACATCAACATCGACATCGACCAAATGCTCGACACCGCCTGGCGATTATTCGCCCGTTACTTCGAGCCCGCCGAAGTGGGTATCAAGGAAGGTATCCTGAAGAAATACTGGCCTAAATAGGAATACCGGGTGTCGGGAAACGACGACCGAAGCGAGGGCAATCGAGTTTATCCGGTTGCCGAGCAAGTAGGAGTAAGAGGCCACCAAGCGGACTCAGGCACCGCCCGCGCAGCATGAGCGCAATACCCTATCGGCCGCGAAGAAAGTAGAATAGACCATGATCAAGTACCAATTCAACCGCACGGCACTCGGCGAGCTCGGCAAACAGCTCTCGATGCGCGAAAAGGCCCTGCCCACCATCAAGAGCAAGGAAGCCGCACTGCGCCTCGAAGTCAAAAAAGCCAAAGAGAACGCCACCCGCCTGAGCGCACACCTCGAACGCACGATGAACGACTACGACTACATGGTCGAGTTGTGGGGCGAATTCGACGCCTCGCTCATCGAAGTGAAAGAGGTACACATCAGAACCTCCAAGATCGCCGGCGTGCAGATTCCCCTGCTCGAAAGCATCGAATTCGCCGAGAAACCCTACAACCTGTTCAGCGCCCCCCTGTGGCTGGCCGACGGCGTGGCTATCCTCAAAGACCTGGCCCAGGTGGGCATCGAATACGAATTTTTCCGTCGCAAGATGGAACTGCTCGAATTCTCGCGCAAGAAGACCACCCAGAAAGTGAACCTCTACGAGAAAGTGCAGATCCCCGGCTACCAGGAGGCCATCCTGAAAATCAAACGCTTCCTCGAAGACGAAGAGAACCTCTCGAAATCCTCGCAGAAAATCGTCAAGGCCCGCCTCGACGCCGAGGCCGTATAAATCTCTCGCGTGCAGCGCGTCATTGCGAGCCGTTGAAAAACGGCGAAGCAATCCTCCCTTACCAACACAGGAAGATTGCTTCGCCTCCTAACGGAGTCTCGCAATAACGAAAACAAAACCGACAAATACCGAGCGACTATGATAGTCCCGATGATACGATACAACTTCCTGCTGCTCAGCGACGACGTTCCCGAGTTCATGGAACGGATCCGCAAAGCCGGAGTTGTGGACATAACCACCACCGGCTGGGAACCCGATCCCGTGCAGCGGCAGTTGCTGGAAGAAGCCGAGCGCTACAAACTCGTAGCCCAGCGGCTCAAAAGTGTGAGCCCTCCCGAAAACACCGCCCTGGAACCCTATCCCGTGGCCAGCCTCGCCGTCGAGGAATATGAACACGCCACAGAGCGACACGCCCGCATGTTCGCCGAACGGCTCAAAGCCACCGGCGAACTCGACGAGATCCGCGTCTGGGGCGACTTCGATCCCGACGACATCAAACGCCTGAAAGAGAATGGTATCGACCTGCGCTTTTTCTACGCCGACACCAAAAGCTTTCGCCCCGAGTGGGAGTACGAATACCCCGTCGAAGTGATCGCCCGGAGCGCCGGCCGCACCTATTTCGTAGTCAGCCAGACCCCCGGCGACAATCCTGTCGTCGACCTGCGCGGCGCCACCGAAGTGCGCGCCCCCGGCATGTCCGTGGCCCAGAAAGAAGCCCAGATCGAGAACCTGATCCGCCTCGAACAGGGCGAACAAGAGATCATCGCCCGCGCCGCCCTCAGCCGCCAGGCTATCCACGACGACTACCTGCGCATGCAAGACCAGCTGGCTTTCAGCGCCGCGCTCGGCTCGGGCAGCAGCCACGCCGACGGCACCGTCAAGATCATCGAGGGATGGTCGGTCGTTGCAGACCGCCCCGCCATCGAGCAGCTGGCCGAAGCCTCGCCCGCCATCTATAGCTCCGAGGCCGCCAAAGCCGGCCAGAACCCGCCGATCAAGCTCAAAAACAACTTCTTTGCCCGGCTGTTCGAGCCCATCGGCGACCTCTATATGCTGCCCCGCTACGACGAATTAGACCTGACGCCCTACTTCGCGCCCTTCTTCATGCTCTTCTTCGCCATCTGCTTCGGCGACGCCGGGTACGCCCTGCTGCTGATCGTGGCCGTACTGGCCCTGTGGCACAAAATACCCGCGAACTTCAAAGACTACGGACGCCTGGTGCTGTGGCTCGCGGGCTGTACGGTGCTGGTGGGTGCCTGCACCGGCGCGCTGTTCGGCATCGAGCTTGCCAAGATCGACGCCCTCGCGCAATTCAAAGACAAATTCATCACCAGCGACCAGATGTTCAGCATCGCCCTCGTGCTGGGCGGCATCCAGATCATCTTCGGGCAGATCCTGCGCATTTTCGAGCGCATCAAACGCCACGACGGAAAAATCGCCTACGGCCTGTCGACCCTCGGCTGGGTGATCATCTTCATCAGCATCGCGCTGGTCGTGATGGAACTCGTCCCCGGTTTCACTGCGCAGAGTCCCGCTTTCCTGTGGTGCCTGGCCGCCGGAGGAGTGCTGATTTTCTTCCTCAACTCGCCCGGCAAGAACCCGCTGGTCAACATCGGCTCAGGCCTCTACAACTGTTACGAGACCGCCACCGGTATCATCGGCGACCTGCTGTCCTACATCCGTCTTTTCGCCATCGGCATGGCCGGCGGCGTGATCGCCCAGGTGTTCAACTCGCTGGCCGTGGGCATGAGCGGCGACATCCCCGTACTGAGTTTCATCTTCATGGCCGTGATCCTGTTCATCGGGCACGGGCTCAACATCTTCGTGAGCGCCCTGGGCGCCTTCGTGCACCCCGTGCGCCTGACCTTCGTAGAATTCTTCAAGAACGCCGAATTCGAGGGCGGCGGCCGACGGTTCACCCCCTTGCGCAAACAAATCGACAATTAACAACAAACAATAATCAACACACTAACTTACACACACTATGGAACCTATCCTTCTCGCCTACATCGGAGTCGCCGTCATGCTGGTCATGTCGGGCGTCGGCAGCGTCTACGGCACCACCATCAGCGGTAACGCCGCCGTCGGCGCCATGAAAAAAGACAAAGGCGCCTTCGGTAAATACATGATCCTTTGCGCCCTCCCCTCGACCCAGGGGCTCTATGGATTCGTCGGTTATTTCATGATCATGGGTTTTCTGACCCCCGACATCACCATGGCCCAGGCCGCAGCCATCTTCGGCGGCGGACTGGCCCTGGGCCTCGTCTGCCTCTGGAGTTCCTTCCGCCAGGGGCAACTCGCCGCCAACGCCATCACCGCCCTCGGCAACGGCTACGACGTGTTCGGTAACTCGATGATCCTCATCGCCTTCCCCGAACTCTACGCCATCCTCGGGCTGGCCGCCGTATTCTTCATCAGCACCGCCATATAGTGCCCCCGCGAATATCGGTCATCACCGTAGTCCGGAACGCCGCGGCAGAGTTGGAAACGACTCTCGCGGCGCTCTGCGCGATGGATTATCCCCCCGAAGCGCTCGAACTTATCGTCATCGACGGCGGCTCGACCGACGGCACTCCCGGTGTGATCGAACGCTACGCCCCCCGCCTGGGCTACCGGGTCAGCGAACCCGACCGCGGCCTCTACGACGCCATGAACAAAGGCCTTCGGGCCTCGACCGGCGATTACGTCTGGTTCGTGAACGCCGGCGACGAACCGTTCGCAGACGACACGCTCAAACAGATCTTCACCAACGACTCCCCCGACCGGGATCTCTGCGACATCTACTACGGCGAGGCGGCCATCACCTCTCCGACCGGAGATGTGCAGCCGCACAGGCAATCCCCATCCGACAGCAAGGATGATAAGCTCTTGCAAAACAACGCCAATGGAGCGCCGCTTCCGGGTAAAATCCTCGGGCTTCGCCGCAAACCGTTGCCACGGGGCGGCCTGACCTGGCGCAGCCTGCGCCGCGGCATGGTCGTGTGCCACCAATCGTTCATCGTGCGCCGCACGCTGGCCCCCATGTACGACACCGAACACTACCAGCTGGCCGCCGATATCGAATGGGTGATCGAATGCCTCAAACGGGCGTCGGGTGTTTGTAATACCGGACTGATCCTGAGCAAATTCGCCGAGGGCGGCGTATCCACCCGCCGCCGCCGCGAAAGCCTGCGGGAACGGTGGCGCATCATGCGCCGCCACTACGGGTTGCGCTCCACCCTCTGGGCCCACATCCGCTTCGTATGGGAAAGCGTATTCAGAAGAGGCTACCGGCCCCTGCCGTAATTCCCCAAACATGTCATCCCGAGCAAAGCCGAGGCATCGGAGACGCTTTACTTTTCGTTTCTATTGATAATGTGTCATCCTGAACGCAGCGAAGGATCTCGCCTATAGAATAATTACAGGCCGAGGTCCTTCGCTGCGTTCAGGATGACATATCATTAAAAAGCCCCCTCGGTTTCGTCCGGGATGACAGGGTCAGAGCCCCCCCTTATTCTTTTATCCCCGCAAACCCGTAAAGCATCTTTATCTCTTCGGGCCAGCGCAGCTCGTCGGGCGTTTCGAGGATCAGCGGCATGGCGTCGAAACGCGGATCGGCCGCAATGTATCTGAACACCGTCAGGCCCAGCGTCCCCTCGCCGAGCGGGGCGTGGCGGTCGACACGGCTGGCGTGCGCCTTCAGGTCGTCGTTCAGGTGCATCCCCCTCAAGTAGCCGAAGCCCACTATCCTGTCGAACTCCCCGAAAGTAGCCTCGCAGGCCGCAGGCGTCAACAGGTCGTAGCCCGCCGAAAACGCATGGCACGTGTCGATGCATACCCCTACCCGGCTCTTATCCTCGACCCTGTCAATGATGTAACGGAGATGTTCGAAACGCCAACCCACGTTGGACCCCTGTCCCGCCGTGTTTTCGATCACCGCCGTTACTCCGCGCGTCTTGTCCAGCGCCAGATTGACCGATTCGGCCACCCGCGCGAGGCACTGCTCCTCGCTGATCTGGCGCAGGTGGCTGCCCGGATGGAAATTCAGCCGGTCGAGCCCCAACTGTTCGCAGCGGCTCATCTCATCGAAGAACGCCTCCCGCGATTGCGTGAGCGCCGCCTGCCCGGGATGCCCCAGGTTGATCAGGTAGCTGTCGTGCGGCAGGATCTGGAACGGCTCATAGCCGCCCGCCGCACACGCCTCGCGGAACTGCACGATGTGCTCGGCCGTGAGCGGCGCCGCACTCCACTGCCGCTGGTTTTTGGTGAACAAAGCGAAGGCGCCCGCACCTATGGCACGGGCATTGATAGGTGCATTCTGTACGCCGCCGCTTGCGCTGACATGGGCTCCAAAATATTTCATCTTCCTGGACGTTTAGTGTGTAAGTAGTGTAAATGTACTACATTTGCAGAATATGAGATGCTCCCCGGCACACAGCCTTGTAAATCCGCCATTGCGGCGACCCTGCGCCATCTTCTCGAATGACTTTTGAAACCTGACCCCATATTGCCTGCCACTCAATGAACAACCACAAAACCTGGACCAAAGTCTTTATCGCTATCGTAGCCGCCCTGCTGGCCGGCTCGGTGCTCGGGATACTGATCGAACGTAACCTGCTCCGGTCGCAACACACCCAGCTGCTTGAGGACGACAAACTCACCCATGCGCTGGAACTCATCAACGAATACTATATGGACCATATTCCCGGCGACTCGCTGGCCGAATGGATACTGCCCGAACTGATGAGCGCGCTCGACCCCCACTCCAGTTATATCCCCGCCAGTGAATTCGCTGCCATGAACGAACCCCTCAACGGTTCGTTCGAAGGCATCGGAATCATCTTCAACATGGCGACCGACACCGTGCTGGTGACCAACGTCATTTCAGGCGGCCCCAGCCTGCGGGCCGGGATCGTGGCCGGCGACCGCATCATCACCATCGACGGAATGAACGTGGCCGGCGCCAGCAAAGACCAGGACGAAGTCGTCAAAATGCTCCGCGGGCCACGCGGCTCGGAAGTCCGGCTCGGCATCGAACGCGACGGCGGCAAAGAGTTGTTGCCTGTCACCGTCATCCGCGACGTGATCCCCGTGAAGAGCCTCGAAGCTTCGTTCATGGCCGGCCCCGAAACCGGTTACATCCGCTTCGGGCGTTTCGCCTCCACCACCTACCAGGAAGTGCGCGAGGCCCTCGAATCGCTCCGCCACCAGGGCGCCCGGGAGGTGATCATCGACCTGCGCGGCAACGGCGGCGGATACCTCGACCAGGCCATCTACATCGCCAACGAATTCCTGCCCAAAGGCAGCAAGATCGTCTATACCGAGGGGCTGCACTCCCCTCGGAAAGACCAGAGCGCCGACGGACGGGGCTCGTTCACCGACCTGAAGATCGCCATCCTGATCGACGAAGCCAGTGCCTCGGCCTCCGAGATTGTGGCCGGCGCCATCCAGGACAACGACCGCGGACTGATCATCGGCCGCCGGTCATTCGGCAAGGGCCTGGTGCAAGAGCAGTTCATGTTCCGCGACAGTTCGGCCATCCGGCTCACCGTGGCACGCTACTACACGCCCGTAGGCCGTTCGATCCAGCGCCCCTACACCCACAACCTCAAAGAACGCGCCCTCTACGACAACGAGCTCGAACGCCGTCTCGAACATAGCGAATTCACCAATGCCGACAGCATCAAACAAGACGACTCGTTGCGCTTCTTCACGCCCGGCGGACGCATAGTGTACGGCGGAGGAGGGATCATGCCCGATATTTTCGTACCGATCGACACGACAGGGGTGACCGCATATTACAGCGACCTGTTCCGCAAAAACCTGATCTTCAAATATGCGACTACAGTCACCGAATCGAACCGGCGCGAGATCAATGCCGTCAAATCGTTCGCCGACCTCGACGCTTTCTTTGCGCGCCGCAACCTCTACTATGATTTCATCGCTTATGCCGACCGTGCCGGGGTACACCCCACCGAAAACGACATGTCGGATAGCAAATCACTGATCCTGAGCCAGCTCAAAGGGCTCATCGGCCGCAACTCCCCGCTCGAAGATGCCGCCTATTATTACTACATGATGCCCGAAGACAGCACCCTGCAACGGGCCCTGCGCGAGGTTAAGAAATAACGGCGTGAATCTACGGCCCGGCAACATTCAGCCCCGCAAGCCAATGGCTTGCGGGGCTGAATGTTTATCCCGCCGGAACCAGCCCGGTCAGAGTACGCGGAGTTGTCGGACGACCTCCGAGCCGATGGCTTCGTTCATGGCGCGGATGATCTCGGAGCGGCGCATCATGACCTCCTGCGTAACGGCCGACGATGAAAACCGGACATGGAGCGTCCCTCCGCGCAGGTAGACATCCTCGGTCATAGAAGCCACGTACGGGCCCGCCACGCTACCCCACAGTTCAACGGCGCTCCCCTGGAGCGACGCCCTTTGCAGGTTGCGGGCGCTCAGGTATTCGCCGAGCGCTTCGCCTATGCATACCGGATCGGTTCGTTTCATGTCTTTTGTGCGATATTCGCCCGGAAAGGGCCATTGGGATTAAAGTCCGGAAAATACGGCATTATCCGGGCTGTTCCCTGCCGGTCAGTTCGAACCGTCCGTCGCGTACCTCGAACAGGCGGTACTCCTCGGTGAGCTGCGGCAGCAAGCCTTCGAGACGCACTTTGTTGCTGTCGGTGATGAAGATCTGCCCGAAACGTTCCGACGATACCATTTGGATGAGTTGCTGCACACGTCCGAGGTCAAGCTTGTCGAACACGTCGTCGAGCAGCAGGATCGGTTTCAGTCCGCCGCGCATTTCGCGCAACAGGTCGAACTGGGCGAGTTTGAGCGCCAGCAGCAACGATTTTTGTTGCCCCTGCGAACCGTAGCGGCGGATCGGGGAGTCTCCAATGGTCATCTCCAGGTCGTCGCGGTGGGGGCCCACGTTTGTGTGCCCGGTCATATAGTCCCGTTCCCGCGAGGCGGCCAGCAGGTCGGCGAACGGTTTGTCTTCGAGTTTCGAGCGGTAGCGGATCCCGACTTTTTCGCGGTCGTCCGACAACAGGCGGTAATAGTCGGCCACAAGGGGTGCAAAACGTTCGGTGATCTCGGCGCGTTTGCGGTGCACCAGCGCGGCGGCATCGCCCATCTGCATCTCGATGACCTCCATCACATCGGCCATACCGCCGGTTTTGAGCAGGCGGTTACGTTCCTGCAGCAGGCGGTTGTAGCGCATGATCACGTTCAGGTATTCGCGGTCAGTCTGCGAAAGGAATGAGTCGAGCCAGCGGCGGCGCTCCTCGGCGACTTCGGTGATCAGCAGCGTGTCCGACGGCGAACTGATCACCACCGGAAGGAGGCCCACATGTTCGCTCAGGCGGTCGTACTCCTTACCGCTGCGTTTGAGCGTCTTAACGCCCGCCGTACGGCCCTTCGCCGTGCGCGAGTAACTGCACGTGATGGTCTCGCGGCGGTCGCCCAGCGCATAGTGGCCGCCGAGCATGAAAAAGTCGGCGCCGTGGCGCACGGCCATCGGGTCGGCCAGCCCGAAAGCGCTCTTGCTCATCGACAGGTAGTAGATCGCGTCGAGCAGGTTGGTCTTGCCCGTGCCGTTGTCGCCCACCATGCAATTCACGTTGGGCGAGAAAGCGAGGTCGGCCTCGGCTATGTTGCGGAAGTCCAGTATGCTGATTCTTTCCAGTACCATGTATAGTGCTAAGATGCCTTTGCGGCGGAGTAATGTCGTCCCGTACCTCGCGGCCGAAAGATCCCGGGGCCAGACCAGGCACGCGCCAAAGGCGCACGCTCACCCGCAAAGATACCACCAAAAAAGATATTTGCGCGCGACGTTCGGAAATGGTGCAAAAAATCATTACTTTTGCAGGCATAAATCGAAAAACGAAACCTAACAAAGGTCATGGTACAAGCAAAACCCAGCAAAAAAGGGGCCCCCAAGGTAACTGCCGCGAAACCCGAAAAGGCCAAAGCCACCGACACCGAACAAACGGCACACGATCCCGAAGCCACCATCGAATCGACCCTCAACCGCTTTGAGCTCTGGATCGAGAAGAACGGCCGCACTATCCTGATCGTCTTCGGGGTGGTCGTCCTGCTCGTGGCCGGGTATTTCACCTACAAATACGCGTTCGCCGGCCCGCGTGCCGAACGCGCCAGCGCCGCCATGTTCCAGGCCCAATATGAATTCGAGCGCGACTCGTTCGCCACGGCCCTGAACGGCAACGCCGCCTTCGACGGCTTCCTCGCCATCGCCGACCAGTACGGCAGCACCCCGCAAGGCAACGTCGCCCACCATTACGCCGGGATATGCTACCTGCGCATGGGCCAATTCCAGAACGCCATCGACGAGCTCACCAGCTTCAAATCCGTGGATGGGGCCGCCGGCGAAATCATCACCGCCCAAAACTACGGCCTGACCGGCGACGCCTACGTCGAACTCGGCAACCTCGAAGAGGGCGTCAGGTACTACGAAAAAGCCGCCGCCCACAGCCAGAACGACGACACCACTCCCACCTACCTCAAAAAAGCCGGGATGGCCAACGAAGCCCTCGGCAACAAAGAGAAAGCCCTCGAACAATACATGCGCATCAAGCTGGAGTACACCCGTTCGTTCCCCGCGCGCGACATCGACAAATTCATCGCTCACCTCGAACAAGGGATGTAATTCCCGCGCCACACTCTCCCCGTATACCGGAGAAACAGGCCCGGAGCCCATTATGGGAAGCGGCAATACTCCGCTCCGGACATCCCGGCAACAGGACAACCCCGCAAGCACGACCTTCGCCCCGCGCAGGTCGTTGCTGTTTAAGGCAACACATACAAAGCTATGGCTACAAAATCAAAGAACCTCTCGAAATTCGACCGCCCGGTACCCTCGGCGCTGGAGATGAAAATCGGCATCGTGGTGTCGGAATGGAACTACGCCATCACCTCGGCACTGCTGAACGGCGCCATCCGCACCCTGCTGGCCGCCGGATGCCGCGAAGACATGATCGTTGTGAAATGGGTTCCCGGCACCTTCGAACTTCCGATGGGCGCGCAATACTTCGCCGAATACTCCGACGTTGACGGCGTGATCGCCCTCGGTTGCGTGGTGCAGGGCGAAACCCGCCATTTCGACTACGTGTGCGACGGCGTCACCTCCGGCATTCAGCAGGTGCAACTGAGCTGGAACATGCCTATCGCGTTCGGCGTACTCACCACCGAAAACCAGGAGCAGGCCGAAGACCGCGCCGGTGGAAAACACGGCAACAAAGGCGACGAAGCCGCCGCGACCCTCATCAAGATGATCGCCCTGCAGATCGAAATGGAAGCCGAAGACGTCGAACCCACCCGATCGCGCTCGATGGTCAACTGACCCCTGAGGCTGAAACCGCCCGAGCAGCAGATTCGAATACAACAGCATTTTGCCTTTGAACCGGCGGATTACCCCCACACGGTTCCGGCAGACAAAGGGGTCCCCGGCCCTGTCATCCCGGGCGAAGGTGCGTCCGCGCACCCCGGCTCTTTTTACATGTCCTCCCGAGCGAAGCCGAGGGAACTTTTCAACGACAATTACGATGTCGATTTATTGAAAAGTTCCCTCGGCTTCGCTCGGGAGGACATATCTAGAAGGTACGACTCTTATTCTTCCGCCGGGAAATCGAATGTCGCCTCGACCGGATAGTGGTCCGACAGGAAGGGGACGCCGTAGCCGTCGGTGATGACATTGTAGTTCAACGGCATGAAGTAGCGGTAGAATACCAAGTCGATCACCCCGTCCTTGGGCACTGCCGCTCCGGTGCGGAAACCGTTGAACGTATAGCCCGGCAGCGACGAGGTCGGCCACGGCGCCGTGCGTGCTTCGCGGAACACGTAGAGCAGCGTGCGGAGGACAGGATTCGAAAGCGTCGAATTGAAATCGCCTGTGATCACAACCGGCAAGCCCTGCTGTTTGGCCGGGAGGGCTTCCATTATGGTATTCGACGAACCGGCAGCGCGTTGCGTAAACTGGCGTCCGGCCACGGACGGCAGATCAAGGGCCGGGGCTCCCGAAAGCTGGAGCGCCCGGGACACTAGCAAAATAGCGCTCTGGGCGCGGGCTTCGGTGCCCACGTGGTCGAAATGCGTATTCAGCGCCACGAACTCCCGGCCCGACTGGCGATCACGGAGCTTGGCCCACGTCACGATACGGATACAGGCGGCATCCCAGCCGATCGAGGGTGTTTCGGGCGTTTCGCTAAGCCAGAAATTCCCGCTTTCGAGCAGTTCGAAACGGTTCTTATTATAAAAAAGTGCGGCGAACTCACCGGCCTCCTTACCGTCGTCACGACCCACGCCCACATAGGCATAATCGGCTCTGAGTGCCGAGTCGAGGAACGCCACCTGGTGGGCAAGGCCCTCCTGTATGCCGAGCACATCGGGCTTTTCGGCCTTGAGCATCGTCACCACCGCGGCGCGGCGGGCAGGCCAGGCATTGACGCCGTCGGCCGGGTTGTCGTAGCGGATGTTGAACGTCATCACCTTAAACGGTGCGGCACAGGCGCTCGCCGACAGCAACAGGGCCACGGCGGATAGAATCATTTTTTTCATGGCAAGAATTTGGTTATCGTATGATCAACAATTATAAAGGTATGGTCAGCATTCTTCAACGACCGGTCGACACGGGCACTCGTAAGCCTCTGCAAGATTTCCATAGAAAAGAAGCGCCCGGCCCGTACTCCCCTGCGCTATAAGCGCGACGGGCCGGGCACTCTCCCTCGCCAAAATACCTTCCGGCATTCCGGCCCGGTCGATACGGCTCCGGAGCCTGCCCTGGGCGAAGCCGAATGGGGTCGCCGCAATCCATTACAATATTCTCGGGGCAAGCTGCCGGAACGCCTCCCACAGCACCACTCCCCCGGCCACCGACACATTGAGCGAATGCTTCGTGCCCACCTGCGGGATTTCGATCGCCGTGTGGCACGACGGGAGCAATTCCGCGTCCACCCCCTCGACCTCGTTACCGAACACCAGGGCGCACTTGCGGTGCCCGTCGCCCACGAAATCAAAATCTGGCAACGGGACAGCCTCGTCGACCTGTTCAACCGCAACCAGCGTATAGCCCTCGTCGCGCAACGCTTCGAGTGCCTCGGCCGTCGAGGAGAAATAACTCCACGCCACCGTATCCTCGGCCCCGAGCGCCGTTTTGTGGATCTCGCGCGAGGGCGGCACTGCCGTGATCCCGCACAACGCGAGCTTCGAAACCCCGAATGCGTCGCACGTCCGGAAAAACGAGCCCACGTTCTGTGCGCTGCGGACATTATCCAGCACCACGGCAAGCGGCAGCTTGCGGGCCCCGGCAAACGCTTTGGGCGAGAGCCTGCCCAGATCGGCATTGCTGATTTTTTTCATCGTATCCTCTTCGTTCGTCCCGCTAAGTTACGAAATTATAGGTTGTTTTCTTATCTTTGCCTTATTCCGGCCCGCCCGCAAAAAGCATGAGCGGGCAGCCGCCCCGAACGGCCGATACGACGTGGGCCCGGATCCGCAACGTAACTAACCAAACAAACAATTTCCCTATGCAGAATTTTTTCCAAACATTGGCGGACATTCCCGGCCTCTTCTGGCTGGTGCCGGTCTCCTCGATCATTGCCCTCTGTTTCGCGGGTTACTTTTTCAGGCAGATGAAACGCGCGAGCGAAGGCACCGACCGCATGAAAGAAATCGCCAAACACGTGCGCCAGGGCGCCATGGCCTACCTGAAACAACAGTATAAAGTGGTGACCATCGTATTTATCGTACTGGCCGTATTCTTCGCCGTGCTGGCCTACGGGTTCAACGTGCAGAACCACTGGGTGCCGTTCGCGTTCCTGACCGGGGGTTTCTTCTCGGGCCTCGCCGGGTTCATCGGCATGAAGACCGCCACCTATGCTTCGGCCCGTACCGCGCAGGCCGCCAGCGAATCGCTGAACCGCGGCCTGCGTGTCGCCTTCCGCAGCGGCGCCGTGATGGGGCTTACCGTCGTGGGGCTCGGCCTGCTCGACATTGCCCTGTGGTATATCGTGCTCAACTATTTCGAAGCCGACTCGGCCGGTAAAATGGTCGCCATCACCACCACCATGCTGACCTTCGGGATGGGCGCCTCGACCCAGGCCCTGTTCGCCCGTGTGGGCGGCGGTATCTACACCAAAGCCGCCGACGTGGGCGCCGACCTCGTGGGTAAAGTCGAAGCCGGCATCCCCGAAGACGACCCCCGCAACCCCGCCACCATTGCCGACAACGTGGGCGACAACGTGGGCGACGTGGCCGGCATGGGCGCCGACCTCTACGAAAGCTACTGCGGATCGATCCTCGCCACCGCCGCCCTCGGCGCATCGGCCTTTGTGATCAACCCCGAGCTCCAGCTCAAAGCCGTCTTCGCCCCAATGCTTATCGCCGCCGTCGGCATCCTGCTCTCGATCATCGGCATCTTCCTGGTGCGCACCAAAGAGGGTGCCACGATGAAGAAACTGCTCGGTTCGCTCGGCCTCGGTGTGAACGTGAGTTCGATCCTGATCGCCATCGCCACTTTCGGCATCCTCTATTTCCTTGGTATTGAGAACTGGCTCGGCCTTTCGTTCTCGGTGATCACAGGCCTCGTGGCCGGGATCATCATCGGACAAGCCACCGAATATTACACCTCGCACTCTTATAAACCGACCCAGCGCGTCGCCAAGAGCGGCGAAACCGGACCCGCCACCGTGATCATCTCCGGACTCGGGCTCGGCATGCTTTCGACCGCTATCCCGGTGTTGACCATCGGCGCCGCGATCATCCTGGCCTTCCTTTGCGCTACCGGGTTCGACGTTCAAAACATGCTTACCGCCGACAACCTGATCAAAGGGCTCTACGGCATCGGCATCGCTGCCGTAGGTATGCTCTCGACCCTGGGAATCACCCTGGCTACCGACGCCTATGGCCCCATCGCCGACAACGCCGGCGGCAACGCCGAAATGAGCGGCCTCGACCCCGAAGTGCGCAAACGCACCGACGCCCTCGACGCCCTCGGCAACACCACCGCCGCCACCGGCAAAGGATTCGCCATCGGCTCGGCCGCCCTCACCGCCCTCGCCCTGATGGCCTCGTACCTCGAAGAGATCAAGATCGCCTTCGAACGCATGGGCGACAAAGCGGTCGAAGTGATGGGCAACACCTTCGCCGCTTCGGACCTGGCCCACGCCAGCATCCCGCAACTGATGGAGACCTTCAGGATCAACCTGATGAACCCCAACGTGCTGATCGGCGTGTTCATCGGCTCGATGATGGCTTTCGTATTCTGCGGCCTCACCATGAACGCCGTGGGCCGTGCCGCCCAGTCGATGGTCGAGGAGGTACGCCGCCAGTTCCGCGAGATCAAAGGTATCCTCACGGGCGAAGCCACGCCCGACTATGCCCGTTGCGTGGCCATCTCGACCCGCGGCGCCCAGCGCGAAATGCTCGTGCCCTCGATCCTGGCCATCGCCGCTCCGATCATCACCGGGCTCATCTTCGGTGTGGCCGGGGTCATGGGCCTGCTCGTGGGCGGGCTCGGCGCAGGCTTTGTGCTCGCCATCTTCATGGCCAACTCGGGCGGTGCCTGGGACAATGCCAAGAAATTCATCGAAGAAGGCAACCACGGCGGCAAAGGCTCCGACCCGCACAAAGCTACTGTCGTGGGCGACACCGTCGGCGACCCGTTCAAGGATACCAGCGGCCCATCGCTCAACATCCTGATCAAACTGATGAGCATGGTGGCCATCGTGATGGCCGGACTGACCGTTGCCTGGTCGCTGCTGTAAGGTGCGATCATAATGTATATACCAAAAGCAGGGTCGGCACTATGTGCCGACCCTGCTTCATTGATTGTCATCCCGAGCAAAGCCGAGGGAACTTTTCAACGATTGATCGCTGACCGTAATGGCAGTTTGATCCGTTATTGAAAAGTTCCCTCGGCTTTGCTCGGGATGACATAAAAACCCGGGGTGCGCAGACGCACCGCTCGGGATGACAGTTATACGTAAAATAGCCGTTGCAGTATCCCGGAAAGCGATGCCAACGCCCCGTCAATATCCCACAGTGTCCTTGGGTCGCCGACATAATTCGATATGGCGCGAAGTTGTAGGAACTCGACATCAGAGAATGCAGAACAGACTTCGAAAAAAGCGGCACCCTCCATGCTCTCCACCTGCGCCTGCAAGGAGACCAGCGGCGTACAGGCAGTATTAGCGCTTTGTCCGGTGACTGTGGGCACATTTAATAGTTTTGCATACTTTGCTGCAAAAGGGCATTCCGCTACAACAGAGCCGAACGGTTCGAAAGCTCCGGTTTCCGACCGGCAGGCCCCCAAATCCGCCTGAAAGTCACTACCCACCATCACCACACCGCCGATAGCAAGCGAGCGGTCGAAAGCCCCTGCTATCCCGGCCTGAACGACCATTGCCACCGAACCATCCGAAGAAAGCACCCGCGTAGCCGCAGCCGCCGCAGCCCCGGCCCCCATGCCGGTAATCAACCAATGCACGGGCAATCCTTCCAACGCCTCGCGCAGGGGACGCTGTTCGAGTTCCGTGGCACACAGTATGGCAACGCGCGGTTCCATCTACGAAGTACGGGGACGAAAAGTGTAGAGGTGGTTGGCCGTGAAATTCCACAGCGTGACGACCAACGTGGCCACTGCCTTGGCGATCCAGAACGAGTGCATCGGGAAGCCCGTCCACGTGACCGTGTCGGCCATCAGGGCGGTAAGCGACCAGACGATCAGCGTGTTGATTCCCAGTCCGACAAGGGCTACGGCAAAGAAGCGGGCATACTCGCCCGCCACGTTTTTGTTGGTGCTACGCCACGTCCACAGGCGGTTCAGGAAATAGTTCGATGTAGCCGCCAGCGTGAAGCCGACGGCATTGGCCAGCAATTCGGGCGTCCCGGCCACATCGCGCAGCAGGTAAGTGATCCCGAAATCCAGTACGATACCCGTGGCGCCCACGATACCGAATTTAACGAACTTTATGAGGGTTGGCGATAGATTCACTGTGTAAAGGTAGCAAAATATGGAGTTAAGTAAACGGGGGCTCATCAACTATTCAGAATCTAAATCAGCAGGCCTCACGATTTCACCAAGCCAAACGACCGGCCCCGCCCTTTTCATCGTGACACCCCCGCGCGGCAGGCTATAAGACTCGCCTGCGGCCCGTTTCCGCCCGTCGCTGGCGGAGGGCTATAGCGGATAAGCATTATAATTATACCTTTGTGAAATCAACCGCAAACCATCGAACCACTCTCCGTGTCCCGCCTGACCTATAGCGCCCGGAACGCCCGCGTTTCGCTGATGTTCTACCTGCTGATGCTGGTGTTGAACTTCTTTTCGCGCCGCGTCTTCATTGACGAGCTGGGCGACCAGCTGGTCGGCCTCTCGACCGCCGTGACCAGCTACGTCGGGATGCTCAACCTGGCCGACATGGGGATCGCCACGGCCATCGCCTCGGCACTCTACGCCCCTCTGCTGCGCGGCTCGAAGGACGAGATCCGCGACATTATTTCGCTGTTCGGGTTCCTGTTCCGCATCGTCGGGCTGGTGATTGCCGGGGCCGGGATCGTGTTCATGCTCTTCATCCCCCGGATCTTCGCCTCGGAAGTGGCCGGCGGGCTCGACCTCGGCTATGCCTACGCCGCCTTCGGCACCATGCTGACCACCACGCTGCTCAGCTACATGGTCAACTACCGGCAGAACCTGCTGATCGCCGATCAGAAGAACTACGTGGTCGCCACGATCACCAACACATTACTTATTCTCAAGGTGCTGCTACAGATGGCCGCCCTGAAATGGTTCAGCGGGGGCTACCTCTCGTGGCTGGCCCTCGAACTGGTGAGCGGTTTCGCCCTCTGCGCGTGGCTCGGCGTGCGGCTGCGGCGCGAATACCCGTGGTTGCACACATCGATCCGCCTGGGGCGCGGCATGGTGAAACGCTACCGCGGCATCTTCCGTAACGTGAAGCTCGTCTTCTCGCAGCGCATCGCTACTTATGTATTGCAACAGGCCGACCCGATCATCGTGTCGAATATCCTGTCGCTCGCCTCGGCCACCTACTACACCAACTACACGATGATCGTAGGCCGTGTGGCGCTGGCCATCACCGGGACGATGGCAGGCAACGCCGCCAGCATAGGTAACCTCGTGGCCGAGGGCGACGCCGGCAAAACCCGCCACGTCTACTGGCAGCTCAACGTCTTTTATTTCTGGCTGGCCGGGATCGCCGCGTTCGGGTTCTGGGTGTTCATCACGCCCTTCATTCCGCTGTGGCTCACCAGCTACGAGATTTTCGGCTGGGACATCCTGGCCCTGCTCGTGTTCAACCTCTTCATTGCGATCCTCCGGCAGAATACCCAGGCATTCCTGAACGCTTACGGGCTATTCGGCGACTGGTGGGCCTCCTGGACCGAAGCCGGAATCAACCTGACGATCTCAATCTGGGCCGGGATCGAATTCGGGATCATCGGCGTGGCCGCCGGAACAGCCATCAGTTGCGGCCTTTCGACGCTCATCTGGAAACCTTACTTCCTCTACCGCCGCGGCTTCCAACGGTCGTCGGGCGAATACTGGCTGACGGCGCTCAAGTTCGCAACCATCATCACAGGATCAGCCCTCGTGGTCTGGGAAGGGGCCGGGCTGGGCATGCTCGGGCCGAACTACATCACCTGCGGGGCCGAACTCATTCCGGCCTGGCTACCGGCCATGGACACATGGCACGGCATTATCGTCAATGTACTGGTGCTGATGCCGGTGTATGTGCTGCTGAGCGGCGGTCTGCTCTACCTGTGTTCGCCCAGCATGCGCTCGCTCGTGAAGGTATGGCGGGATATGCTACGCAAACGGCTCGGCCGTAGCTAAGCCTTTTCCGGCTTCTTAAGCTCATCACGTAAATTTCATTTGATAACCTAAGTGTCAAAGGGTTGTGCAAAGCCCTCTCCCTATTCTCCCTTACGGATGGAAAAACCAGCAGGGGGATGGCCAAGGGGGACAGCCAGTCCCCCTTGGATTCGCTTTTGGACACTTTTGCCGAACAGCAAAAGTGTCGGCCTTCGCGACCTGAGCGGTTCGGAGAAAAGACATTAATTGATCCCTTGTAGATAAGAAGCCGTCTCGCAAAGAAAAGGGAAGACTGCCACGTCGCGCTAAAGCGCTCCTCGCAATGACGAGAGTGCCCATTCTGAATAATGGGGCGATTTGTAAATCCCTCATTATTTTGCTATCTTTGCCACCCTTACCGGTACGATGGGAGCCTTGCGGACGCATCGCTTGAGTAGTACCCTCTAAAAAACCTATACGGAACATGAAAACACTCGAAATCAAAGCCGCCGCCCGCCAAGACCTCGGCAAGAAAGGCACCAAAGCCGTGCGCAAAGCCGGTTCAGTCCCCTGCGTGATTTACGGAGGCGCCGACCCCGTACACTTCTCGGTCGAAATGCCCGAACTCAAACAACTGATCTACACACCCCACTCATACATCATCAGCTTCGACATCGACGGCAAAAAAGAAAACGTCGTGATGCGCGAAGTACAATACCACCCCGTCAGCGGCGACCCGATTCACATCGACTTCTACCGCTTCGACCCGGCCAAACCCGTGGCCATGGATCTTCCCGTCGTGCTCCACGGTAACTCCGAAGGCGTGAAAATGGGGGGTAAACTGATCCTCAGCAAACGCAAACTTCACGTGTCGGCTTTGATCAAAGACATGCCCGACAACATCGAGATCGACGTGACCAACCTCGAACTCGGCAAATCGGTATTTGCCGGCGACATCAACATTGACGGCCTCACCATGCTGACCCCCGCCACCACCGCCGTGTGCGCCGTCCGCATGACCCGCGCGGCCCGCGGTGCTGCCGCCGCTGCCGCCAAAGAAGGCAACTAGTCTGCGGCCGGATGCTTAGAAGCGTTCCCTCTGCGGAACGATCTTCAACCCTAACACCCCCATAGACCCATGAAATACCTGATCGTAGGGCTGGGGAACATCGGCGCCGAGTACGCCGAAACCCGCCATAACATAGGATTCAAAGTATTGGACGCCCTCGCCTCGGCGTCCAATGCTGTTTTTGCCAGCGACCGTTACGGCGCCATCTGCACCGTGCGCCACCGGGGCCACACCCTGGTGCTGCTCAAGCCCTCGACCTACATGAACCTGAGCGGCAAGGCCGTCAACTACTGGCTCCAGAAAGAGAAGATCTCTCCCGAAGAGATGCTCGTGGTCGTCGACGACATCGCCCTGCCGTTCGGCACGCTCCGCATGCGCGGTGCGGGCAGCGACGGCGGCCACAACGGGCTGGCGCACATCACCGCCACGCTCGGCCACCAAAACTACGCCCGCCTGCGCCTGGGCATCGGCGGCGACTTTCCGCGCGGCCTGCAGGTCGACTACGTACTCGGCCAGTGGAGCCCCGAAGAGCAAAAGGCCCTGCCCGAAACCCTCAAAGCCGCCTCGGACGCCGTGCTCTCGTTCGCCGCCATCGGCCTCGCACGCACGATGAACACGGTCAACAGCAAGAAGAGCAACGCCAAAGCCTCCGAATAACGATATCTTCTGATATCCGTCATTGCGAGAAGCCGCAGGCGGCGAAGCAATCCTCCTGACCTGTAATTGAGAAGATTGCTTCGGGCTAAAAGCCCTCGCAATGACGGGGTCAAAGACCCTTTTATCAGCCGGAAGTTTCGGGGATTTCCCCCCGGTTCAAAAGCATAATACTCTCAACACCCTTTACGACTATGCGCCTCGACAAATGGTTATGGAGCGTGCGCCTGAGCAAGACTCGCAGCGACGCCGCCGAGCTTTGCAAGGGCGGCCGCGTGCTGGTGAACGACACCCCGGCCAAAGCCAGCCGCGAAGTACAGTCCGGCGACGAAATATCCGTGCGCCGGATGCCCGTAGTGTTCCGCTACAAGGCGCTGGAGCTCCCGGCATCGCGCATGGCCGCCAAGAACCTCGGGCCCTATATCGCGAACATCACCCCGGCCGCCGAGCTCGCCAAGCTCGAAATGGCCTCGCTGGGCGCTTTCGCTATACGTGACCGCGGTGCCGGACGCCCCACCAAGAAAGAGCGCCGCGACATCGAAGGCATGCTCGACGACTTTTCGTTCTCCCCCGGCGACGAGGACGACGAATAAACGCTCCCCAAGCAAAAAACAGTCGGGCCCCCCCCTGTTGTGCGGCCCGCTTGGGTGGGGCGAAACTGTTCCGATACACTACGCGCCCGGCTGCAAACGGAACGGATACCACTCGCC
>JAVBMY010000002.1:0-212594 GCA_031551865.1 Rikenella sp.
TTTTTCCCCCCCCCCCTGGGTGGGTTTGGTTATCTTTCTTTCCCCCGCCGCTTGTGTTTTTTTTACCTAAAAACCCCCCCCCCCTTAACAAACCACCGGGGCGGCTTCCCAACCCCCCCCCCCCGCCTCTTGTTGGTGCCCAGGACAAGACTCGAACTTGCACACCGCAACCGGCACTACCCCCTCAAAGTAGCGTGTCTACCAATTTCACCACCTGGGCATTATTTGCTGCTCACTGGGAACAGGGTGGTTTTTGCAGGCTTTGTTTTCTGCTTATGGAACCGGGTTTGCCCTTTTCCACGATCAAAAACTCGGCCTCTGAGGGATGCATTTCTGAAAATGCAGGGGCAAAGATAGACGTTTTTTTGCTCAGTGCAAACAATGCACGCAAAAAATTGTAAATTTGCAAATTGTGGGAACTAGCCCCCGGACGGAACAAGGGCCTTTGCGGCAGAACGATCATTGCATGTTCGGGTTGCAAAGCCGAAGTTGCAAGGCGCGGCAAACTCCGCAGCCCGAACGCCCAGCGTGCGCAGCGCGTTCGGGGGATGGGCGCCGGGCCGAGCTCCCGGAATACAAAATCAACCCCCTATCCCTAAGTCCGACCCACCTCAATACCGCCATTATGAGCAAGATCAAGATAACATTCCCCGACGGTTCCGTCAAAGAGTTCGACAAAGGCATCACCCCGCTGGCCGTGGCCGAAAGTATCAGTCCGCGCCTGGCGCAGGAAGTGCTGGCCGCCACCGTCAACGGCGCCGTGACCGACGTCACCCGCCCCATCGAATCCGACGCCACCCTCAAACTCCACAAATGGGACGATCCCGAAGCCAAACACGCTTTCTGGCATTCGTCGTCGCACCTGCTGGCCGCCGCCCTTGAGCAGCTCTACCCCGGCATCAAGTTCGGCATCGGGCCCGCCATCGAGAACGGTTTTTATTATGACGTCGATTCACCTACCCCCATTACCGAAGCCGACCTTCCGGCCATCGAAGCCAAAATGATGGAGCTGGCCCGCCAGGATCAGGCCTTCACCCGCCGCGACGTCACCAAGGCCGAAGCGTTGAAGGCTTATACCGACAAGGGCGACCAGTACAAGGTTGAATTGATCAACGACCTGACCGACGGCACCATCTCGTTCTACTCCAACGGCGGATACACCGATCTGTGCCGCGGGCCGCACCTGCCCTCGACCGCCCCCATCAAAGCCGTGAAGCTCACCTCGGTGGCCGGGGCCTACTGGCGCGGCAACGAGAAGAACAAGATGCTCACCCGCATCTACGGCATCACCTTCCCCAAGAAATCGCTCCTGGACGAATACCTCGTGCTGCTCGAAGAAGCCAAGAAGCGCGACCACCGCCGCCTGGGCAAAGAACTCGAATTGTTCACCTTCTCGCCCCGGGTGGGGCAGGGCCTTCCGCTGTGGTTGCCCAAAGGTGCCGCCCTGCGCGAACGTCTCGAAAACTTCCTTAAGAACGTACAGAAACAATACGGCTACGAACAGGTGATCACGCCCCACATCGGGATGAAAGACTTGTACGTGACATCAGGGCACTATGCTAAGTATGGTAAGGATTCATTCCAACCAATCCATACTCCTGATGAAGGTGAAGAGTTCCTGCTCAAGCCCATGAACTGCCCCCACCACTGCGAGATCTACCGCAGCAAGCCCCGCTCGTACCGCGACCTGCCCGTGCGGCTGGCCGAGTTCGGCACCGTCTACCGTTACGAGATGAGCGGCGAACTCCACGGCCTGACCCGCGTGCGTGGCTTCACGCAGGACGACGCCCACCTCTTCTGCCGCCCCGACCAACTCAAAGAAGAGTTCATCAAGGTGATCGACATCGTGCTGTATATTTTCAAGACACTTGATTTCAGGGAGTTCACGGCGCAGGTCTCGCTCCGTGATCCCGCGAATACCGAAAAATACATCGGCTCCGACGAGAACTGGAACAAGGCCGAAGCCGCCATCATCGAAGCTGCTGCCGAACGCGGGCTGAGCACTGTGGTCGAAACCGGCGAGGCCGCCTTCTACGGCCCCAAACTCGACTTCATGGTGCGCGACGCCTTGGGCCGCAAGTGGCAGCTGGGGACGATCCAGGTCGACTACAACCTGCCCGAACGCTTCGACCTCACCTACAAAGGTTCCGACGACCAGGACCACCGTCCCGTGATGATCCACCGTGCCCCCTTCGGTTCGATGGAGCGCTTCGTAGCCGTGCTTCTGGAGCACACCGGCGGCAAATTCCCGCTTTGGCTCACACCCGAACAGGTGGTGGTGATGCCGATCAGCGAAAAATTCAACGATTACGCCCGCAAAGTTTCAAAACTGCTGAATAATTGCGATATTCGCAGCCACGTCGACGACCGCAACGAGAAAATCGGCCGCAAAATCCGCGACAACGAACTGGCCCGTATCCCGATCCTGCTGATCGTGGGTGAAAAAGAAGAAGCCGAAGGCACGATATCGGTCCGCTTTCAGGGCGAAGGCGACAAAGGCTCGATGACCCTGGCCGACTTCACCAAAATGGTGGGTGACCGCGTGGCCGACGAGATCAAACCGATTGCCGGGAATATATAATCATGCGTCTGCGCGATAATCTCGCAATGTCATCCCGAGCATAGTCGAGGGAACTTTGTGAAGGTTATTCCGGAACGTATTTCTTGAAAAGTTCCCTCGACTATGCTCGGGATGACATAGGGGTTGTTCATTGTTTACAACCTCTTTTGTAAGCCTTAAAAGGCATAATAATTGCAGCAACTAACCCAACACCCGAACCGGAACAAAGGGGAATACCCTTTGGGTTCAAACCAATAAGGAGGACAAAACTATAGCAACACTTCCCCCCCGCAGGCCCAGAGGAGGCCGGGTAATCAAAGAGAACCCGCACCGCATCAACCGCGAAATCACCGCGCCTCAGGTGCGTCTGGTGGGCGACAATGTCACCCCCGATGTCTATTCGTTGGCCGACGCACTCCGTATGGCCGCCGAACAGGGACTCGACTTGGCCGAAATCTCGCCCAAGGCCGAGCCCCCCGTCTGTCGTATTGTAGACTACCAGAAATTCCTCTACCAACAGAAGAAAAAGGCCAAAGAGCTCAAAGCCAAAACCACGAAGATCGTCGTCAAAGAGATTCGTTTCGGCCCCCATACCGACGACCACGACTACAACTTCAAACTCAAGCACGCCCAGAATTTCCTCAAGGAAGGTTCCAAGGTCAAGGCCTACGTCTTTTTCCGCGGACGCGAGATCGTCTTCAAAGACCAGGGCGAAATCCTGCTGCTCCGCTTCACCCAGGACCTCGAAGACCTGGCCAAAGTCGAGCAGATGCCCAAACTCGAAGGCAAACGCATGAGCATCATGCTCGCCCCCAAGAAGGCCAACTAAGGCGCGGCGAGTACCCCTACGGGAATTTTCCCGAAGCCGGGGTGGCCGCAGCGGTAATTTCCCCTTCCCCCGTCATTGCGAGCGTACGCGAAGCAGCCGGCGCAGTAACCGGGTGCAATCAGCTGGCTTGAATGGCCGGGGTATCAGAAGGAAAAACCACGAGAGGATTTAATCACGCAATATACATTGCAGGGTTAAGGACCGTAACGCCGTTTTCTCGGAATGAGAAAATTTTCATACCTTTGCCCTCCCTCCTCCAAAAGGAGCCTACGTTTCTTTGACACACTGGAGCAACCCGATACAGCGCCCGCCGGCGGCGAAAAACCCGGCAACCATTTCACTAACAATCAATTAACTCGAAGCAAGATGCCTAAAATGAAAACCATTTCGGCCGCCAAAAAGCGTTTTACGCTTACCGGCACCGGAAAAGTGAAGCGCAAACACGCTTTCAAGAGTCACATCCTGACGAAAAAGACCACCAAACAAAAACGCAACCTTACTCACACCGGCACCATGAGCGCAGTGGATACCCCCGCTGTGAAAATGATGCTCGTCAAGTAAGGGCGAGTCGTTATCCGTCGGCAGGGATCAAAGGGAATTTCCCTGGATAACCGCCGAACACCCCAGGGCCGCAGTTCCCACCCGACAAACTGCAGGGGGCGACACCCCTGCCGCACTCGCGATAAGATGTCGCAAAGCGCACCCTAAGCTATGGGGCGCCGCTCACGTTTTTTAGAACCCAAGGGCCAATTAGTACACAAGAGCCTGGCTCCATATCCTGGAAGTCCGGGCCGCTAACCGCTCGTAAAACAACACAAAATGCCAAGATCAGTAAACGCCGTCGCCTCGCGCGCACGCCGCAAAAAAACACTCAAACTCGCCAAAGGCAACTTCGGCTCGCGCTCCAATGTATGGACCGTAGCCAAGAACACCGTCGAAAAAGGACTCCAGTACGCCTACCGCGACCGCAAGAACAAAAAGCGCGACATGCGCGGCCTGTGGATACAACGTATCAACGCCGCCGTCCGCCAGCACGGAATGACCTATTCGGAATTCATGGGTAAAATCAACGCCAAAGGCATCGAGCTCAACCGCAAAGTGTTGGCCGACCTCGCGATGAACCACCCCGAAGCCTTCGAGAAGATTGTAAAATCAGTGAAATAAACGAAAAGCCCCGCCCGGAAACGAGCGGGGCTTTTTCATGCCGGGTGACCGGAAAACCGAAGCCCGGCCGGAGAAATGGATACCCGGTGATCGGAGGATATGTGATCCCCGGTGGATCGGGGATCTGACTCCCGGGTACCGGCGATGTGATTTCCGGTTGACCGGATACGGAACGGGCCCCGCGATATTCGCGGGGCCCGTTCTTTTTTAAGAAGCCTCTGCGATATACTCCTGGGATGTCATCCTGAGCGACAGCGAAGGAGCCTGCCCGGAAGAAGCGTATGGCTATGTCCGAAATCCTTCACTGGCGTTCAGGATGACAGGGGATTTGTGTGTGATGCCACCGGGTTGTTGGCGCTAAGCTACAGGCGCAGTGCTCTATTTGACGATTATCCCCTCGCCGTCGAGTGCCCGGCGGAGTGCCTCACGGTCGATATCGAAAAAATGATAGGGGTAGAGTACTTTCGGTTTCAGGGCCTTTGCGGCGGCCACGAACTCTGCGTCGGTCATCGTGTAAGGCAGGTTCTTTGGCAGAAAAGCGATGTCGATCGTGCCCGCCATTGCGGCCATTTCGGGAGTCTGTTCGGTGTCCCCGGCGATGTAGATGCGGTGCGTGCCGAGCGTTACCATGTAGCCATTGCCATAGCCGGCAGGGTGGTAAGGTTCGCCGTCGGGCTTCAGGCGCAGCGTGTTGTAGGCCGGTACCGCCTCGATGGAGATATGTTTCAGGTCGGGGTTCATCAGGGTGTTGTCGCCATTGCCGAGCGTGATGATCGTATGGTCGCCGAAACCGTCTTGTTCCAAGAGTTTGGCAACCCGTGGCGGGGCGACGAACACCGTGAACGGCCGGGTGACCTCGCGCAAGGCCTTGGGGTCGTAGTGGTCGGCGTGCTCGTGCGTGATGAGGATGATGTCGGCCGCGGGCAGTTTGGCGTAATCAGCTTGGGCGGAGTAGGGATCGACGGCGATGGTCGTCCGTTGATAGGTGAGGTAGAGCGAGGCGTGTCCGATGACGCTCACGCCCACCGTATCGCCGAAATAGTAGTCGGTATGGGGCAGGGTGCGTTCCATTTTGTTCAGTGCGGAGGCGTGGTTACAGGTTATGGTGCCGATGGCGGCGATGGCCAATAATGCTGAGAGAAGGAGTTTTCTTTTTCTCATAATGTTAAATCCCTTATGTCACCGGGTGTAGCTGAGCTGACCGGGCATTAAGACCAAACTGCCTGCCCCCAATCTGCGAGCGGGTCTCCCGGGTGCAACCGGGATGACATGGGAACATGTTGGTGCGGCTGCATACTTATTCCTTATACCCGAACTCGCGCAACGCGTTGTCGCTGTCGCGCCAGTCGGCGGCGACCTTTACGAACAGCTCCAGGAAGATTTTCTTGCCCGTGAACGCCTCCATCTCCTTGCGTGCCTGCGTGCCAACCCGCTTGAGCGCCGAGCCTCCGGCGCCGATAATGATCCCTTTCTGCGAATTTCGTGCCACGTAGATCACGGCCCGGATCGAGTCCATGGCGGGCGACTCGCGGTACTCCTCGATGGTCACTTCGGTGCAGTAGGGGATCTCTTTGTCGTAGTTGGTGAGGATCTTTTCGCGGATGATCTCCGAGGCGAAGAAACGCATCGATTTGTCGGTCAGCGTGTCCTTGGGGTAGTAGGGCTCGCCTTCGGGCAGGTAGTGCAGGATGCGCTTCAGTATCGCGTCGGTATTGAATCCGGCGAGCGCCGACGCGGGGATGATCTCGGCCTCGGGCAGCAGCTCGTGCCACCGCGCTACCAGCATTTCGAGGGCCACGGTGTCCGACAGATCGATCTTGTTGATGATCACCAGCGTGGGGATGCCGCTGGCGGCCACCTTGGCCAGGAAGTCGGCATTTTTGTCGGGCGTCTCGACGGTGTCGGTCACGTAGAGCAGCACGTCGGCGTCGCCCAGCGCCCCGGTCGAGAAGCGGAGCATCGACTCCTGCAGTTTGTAGTTGGGTTTCAGCACGCCGGGCGTGTCGGAGTAGACGATCTGGAAGTCGTCGCCGCTCACGATGCCCATGATGCGGTGGCGGGTGGTCTGGGCCTTGGCGGTGATGATTGAGAGCCGCTCGCCCACCAGGCGGTTCATCAGCGTCGACTTGCCCACGTTCGGGTTGCCGACGATATTCACGAAGCCGGATTTATGTGTTGTGTCGCTCATTCTTTATATGATGTCATCCCGAGCGTAGCCGAGGGCCCTTTTTCAAAGGCTGGGTGAAGGTTATTATTGAGAAGATCCCTCGGCTACGCTCGGGATGACATGTGGATTATTTACCGAAATGGTGATAGAATCGTATGATCGTATCAATCCCTTTATAGAAGTTCTCTAATGGAAAATTCTCGTTGGGCGAGTGGATGGCGTCGGTGTCGAGCCCGAAGCCCAGCAAGATACTCTTGGTGCCGAGCTGCTGCTCGAACGTGCTGATGATCGGGATGCTGCCGCCGCTGTAGAAGGGCAGCGGATCGACCCCGAACGTGTCACGAACGGCCGCTGCTGCGGCTTTATAGGCTGCCGAATCGGTGGGGGCGCCGTAGGGCTGCCCGCCGTGCAGTGGGGCGCACTCCACGGTCACGCCTGCGGGGGCTATGGCTTGCAGGTGGTCGCAGAGCTGACGGGTCACCTGCTCGAAGTTCTGGTTAGCCACCAGGCGCATCGATACTTTGGCGTGGGCTGTCGAGGGGATGATGGTCTTGGCGCCTTCGCCCGTGTATCCGCCCCAGATACCGCAGACGTCCATCGTCGGGCGGATGCCTTTGCGTTCCATGGGGGAATATTCAGAGGCTTCGCCCCCGGCCAGTGTTTGAAGACCGATCGACCCGGCAAAAGCCTTTTCGTCGAACGGTGTGCGGGCAATGGCGGCGCGCTCTTTGGGGGTGAAGTTCCTGACGTCGTCGTAGAAGCCGGGCACGGTGATGCGCCCTTGCGCGTCGGTGAGCGAGGCGAGCATTCCGGCCAGCGCGTTGACAGGGTTCGTGACCGCACCGCCGTAGAGCCCGGAGTGCAGGTCGCGCAAGGGGCCGGTGACCTTGACCTCGACGTAGGCCAGTCCGCGCAGCCCGCAGGTGATCGACGGGGTGCTCATGCCGACCATCGAGGTGTCGGACACGAGGATGATGTCAGCCTTGAGCAGCTCCTGGTGCTGGCCGCACCATCGGGTGATCTGCTTCGAGCCGATCTCCTCTTCGCCTTCGAACATGAATTTGACGTTGCAGTTCAGCGTGCCGGTGGCTACGAGGGTCTCGAAGGCTTTGACGTGCATGAAGCCCTGTCCTTTGTCGTCGTCGGCGCCTCGGCCCCAGATTTTCCCGTCTTTGATGACGGGTTCGAAGGGCTCCGTGCGCCACTCGTCGAGCGGGTCGACGGGCATCACGTCGTAGTGGGCGTAGATCAGCACCGTAGGCGCTTCGGGGCTGATGATGCGTTCGCTGTAGACGATGGGCGGGCCGTCGGTCGGGAAGATTTCGGTGCGGGTGGCGCCGGCCTTGCGGAGCGAGGCGCTGAGCCATTCGGCGCAGCGCTGCATGTCGTGGGCGTGCTCGGCGGCCTGGGCACTGACGGTGGGGATACGCAGCAGTTCGAATAGCTCGTCGAGGAAACGCTGCTTATGGGTATCGATGTATTCGGCGGTTTTGCTCATGGTGTCGGGGGTGAAAATGGTTAGAATTTGTGATGGTTGAGGGTCGGCAGGCGTATCGGCGGTGGCCTGAGAACTGAGGCGACGCTCGCAGCAAGGGCAATCGAACGTTTCGGTTAGCGAGGGCATGGTCATCACAGATGAGCGGTGCCGGGCGTGAGCAACGAAGAATGAAATTCAACCTGTTCGAACCGAGTAGCGTATCAAGAGCCGAAACCGCTTGCGGGTTATGCCGAGATAGTGCGAGGAAGCCGGAGGCAATTGCCGGGCAAGTAGGAGCAAGAGGCTATCCTTCGGCTTCGCCCAGGATAAACTCCGTGGATTCAAGGCGAGCAGGCCTGCCTTTCTCTGGCGTAAGCTAATTGCCCTGTCCCACGGCCTTTGGCCGTCGGGGGCTGGGGCCGGGAATTCTTTTCGGGTGCGCAGTGTCGTTAGACGGCGCAACCGCTAATGGCCGCGCTTGGTGGTTCCGGTTGGATGGTGCAGTTTAGTTCCCGGTCGTGTTGGTGTGGCCTTTGGCAAGGCCGCCCTCGGAAGTCTCTTTGTAGAGGCTGGGCAGGTCGTGCCCGGTCTGTTTCATTACGGTCACTACGCGGTCGAAACTCACGCGGTGCGTGCCGTCGGAGTAGGCGGCGAAGATATTGGAATCCAGTGCCCGTGCGGCGGCGTAGGCATTGCGTTCGATGCAGGGGATCTGAACCAGCCCGCAGATCGGGTCGCAGGTGAGCCCCAGGTGGTGTTCGAGTCCCATTTCGGCGGCGTATTCGATCTGGGCGGGGGTCCCTCCGAAGAGCTGATTGGCCGCGGCGGCGGCCATGGCACAGGCCACGCCCACCTCGCCCTGGCAGCCCACTTCGGCACCCGAGACCGAGGCGTTGTGCTTGACCACGGCGCCGAACAGGCCGGCGGTGGCGATGGCGCGGAGTATCTTTTTATCGCTGAATTCGCGGGTGCGTTGCAGGTGGACCAGCACGGCGGGCATCACGCCGCACGACCCGCAGGTGGGCGCGGTGACGATCTCTCCTCCGGCGGCGTTCTCTTCCGATACGGCCAGCGCGTAGGCGTACACGAGCCCTCGGCTGCGCATCGATTCGGTGTGCCCTTTCGAGCGGATATAGTAGTCGCCGGCTTTGCGGCGCACACCGAGCCCGCCGGGCAGCACGCCTTCGGCATCGAGGCCGCGGTCGACGGCGGCTTTCATGGTGTACCATACGTCGGATAGGTAGTCCCAGATTTCGGGGCCTTCGCACTGTTCGACGTACTCCCAGTACGAACTGCCGTTGCGCTCACACCAGCCGAGGATGTCGTCGATGGTACTCATGGAGTAGGTGTCGCTGGTTTCGCGGCGGGTGGATTCGTCGGCCAGCGAGCCGCCGCCAATGCTGTAGATGCGCCAGTTCTCGCGCGGCGCCGGGTCGTCACCGAAGTAGCTGCGGAACTCCATGCCGTTGGGGTGGTAGGGTAGGAATTGGCCGGCTTCCCAGAAGATCTGGGTCGGTGCCTCGGGTTCGAGGATGTCGAGGATGGCGCGGTCGGTCATGTGGCCCCGGCCGGTGGCGGCCAGGCTTCCGAACAGGGTCACTTCGTAGCGCACGGCGCCGCTGTTCTGCTCAAGGAAAAGCTGTGCGGCGCGCCGCGGGCCCATGGTGTGGCTGCTCGACGGGCCGTGGCCGATCCTATAAATCCCTTTGATCGATTCCATGTTTTTGGTTTTTTAGACGGATATAGTGCGTTAAATCCGTTTCGAGGATTTTTCCTCCTCTTTGCTCGGCAATCAAAATGCATTTTGATTACGCTCATTTCGGTCGTCGGTTGCCCCTTGTTCGTTCGGGTTTTGGGCGCCTTCTCTATCAGTCTAAAATTTCCAAAAATGGGTTAGGCCAATATAGTGCATCATGCTTGCGTGTTCGTCGGGCTGTACGGACGCACCGCCCGGTTTTTTATAGCATTTGAGGATTTCTATCCCTCTTTGCCCGCTTCGCGCTCTTGCTCTCTCGGCCTAAACATTCCCAAAAACGAGATTGAGGTTTTAGGCTATTTCTCTGCTGTTTCCGACAAATTAAGATAGCGGCCACCCCAGCGCACTCCGTGCGCTGGGGTGGCCGCTTATTACAACTGGAACAAAGTCCGGCTTTATTGTCGTTACTGCGCCTTGCGGGCGGTGGTGCTGCGGGCGGTGCCGGTTTTGGCGCCGGTGGGTTTGGGAGCGGCTTGTTTCTTGGCGGCTCCGGCGGCGGCACCCGACTTGGCGGCCGCGGCGGCTTTGGCCTTGGCGGTTGCGGGTTTTTTCTCGCTGTCGGTTTCGGCAGCTTCGGTTGCCTCTTCGGCGGGCTTGAACGAGGTCATGCCGGCGGCCACGAGGGTATTGTACCACTGGGCCAGCTTGCGGATGTCCGACAGGTGGACGCGTTCGCGGTCGTACTCGGGCAGGGCTTGTTCCATGAAGGCTTCGAGCTCGGGGGCTTCGCTTTTGCCATTGGCGGCCACAGGGCCGTTATTCTTGTCGTAGAGGCTCTGGAAAATGTCGGCCAGGGGAATGTCGGCGTTTGCGGTGAACATGGCTATGTCGCCCAGCGCGCTCACTTTCACCGAACCGCCCACCATGGTGCGGCTTTTGTCGGCCAGCGATTCGACGATGATGCCGTTCTTGCTTTGGGCTACGAATTTGTAAAGTCCGGGTTTGCCGGCGATGGCCAGAATTTCGGTCAGTTCCATAAAAGGGGGGTATTAGGTCAGTTTTTGTGGTTTGATAATTGGATTTTATCCGACGTTTTTAACTCTGTTTTCCTCCTTCGCGCCTCGGCCATTCGAGCCCGGCTCGAATGGCATCCGGCTTGGCGTCGGTTCACGCTTGGCATTACTCATCTGTGATGATCATGCTCTCGCTAATTAAACGTTCGGTCAGTTGTGCGTGCAGGAGCCGCACTTGCGCTTCGAGCGTTTCGGGGGTCGTGTTGTTCGCGATCTCGAACCGCGGGATGCCGAGCGCTTCGATGGCGGCTTTCCGTTCGGGGTCGCCCAGTTGGGCGGCGATGCGTTTTACGATTTCGTCGCGCCCTATGGCGGGGTTGCGTTCCAGCACGCGTGCGATGCGTAGTTCCTCCGGGGCGGTGATGTCGACGATGGCGTCCATCGCGCGGGCAGCGCCCGATTCTACCAGTATGGCGGCCTCTTCGACCACATAGGGCGCCCCTTCTTCGGTCTTTGCGGAGGCCCACCGCAAAAAGTCGCGGCCGACGGCGGGATGCACCAGGGCATTCAATGCGGCGAGCCGTTCGGGATGCCCGAACACGGCCGAAGCGATGGCGCCGCGGTCGGGCGCTCCGCCGGGGCCGAGGGCCTTCGGGCCGAAAAGCTCGGTCAGTCCGCGTTTGATGGACGGATCGTGGTCCATGAGTTCCCTGGCCCTGAGATCGGCGTAATATACGGGCACTCCCAACGCTTCAAAGACGCTGGCCGCCAGGCTCTTGCCGCTCCCTATGCCTCCTGTAAGGCCGACTCTCATTTTTTGAGCGGTGTGATGGTGACGATGGCCGCGGTATCGAGCACCTGGAGGACGCGGATGTCTTTGGCCGCCCCTGAAATCATATCACCCAGCGTGGGGCTGACGATGTTCAGGCGGGTAGCGCCGTTGTCACCGGTGGTGTATTGCACGCCGGGAGCGGTGGCGAGCCTCGACATGGGGATCGAGATGCGGTGTCCGGTGCCGACTTTGTAGGCTATGATGTAGCTTCCGGTCCCTTCGACGCGCATCGAGAGGGTGACCGATGCGGGGGAGATGGCCACGGGAACAGCGGTGTAGTCGTTCTCGATGTGGACGGGCAGGGTGAGCTCGGTGGTGTACCGCTTGTCGAGCCTGCCGGCGAACCAAAGCAGCGCCGAAAGCACCAGGAACACGAAGAACGAAGGTTCTATGTAGCTTCTTTTATGTTTTTTCATACTGCTACCGTCATTGCGAATCGCGCTATGAACCAGTAAGGCTTCTTAGGCCGGTGGGGGCTATTTAACATTTTTCTCCGATCCGCCTGCGCGGCGGACCGCGGCTACTTTTGTTGTTCGGCAAAAGTAACCAAAAGCGAATCCAAGAGGGCTTGCCGCCCCCTTGGCCATCCCCCGCTTCATGTCGCTACTTCTACGTTTCTTTTACGTGAGCAGATCCACATTGGGTGACCTTGCTGCTGAAGGGTTGTAGGGGGAGGGGCCAGCCCCTCCCCTCATTACCCCATCCCGTTTCGAGTCTAGGTATTCATCCCGCCGCAGCAGCAGATCACCTGCCCGCTGACGTAGGCCGACAGTTCGCTGCCCAGGAACAGGCACACGCCGGCCACATCCTCGGGGGTGCCGCCGCGGCGCAGGGGGATCTTTTCGGCCCAGGCCTGGCGCACCTCTTCGGGCAACTGGCCCGTCATTTCGGTGACGATGAAACCGGGGGCCACGGCGTTGCAGCGGATACCGCGCGAGCCGAGCTCCTGGGCCACCGACTTCGTCAGGCCGATCATACCGGCCTTCGAGGCCGAGTAGTTAGCTTGCCCGGCGTTGCCCGATACGCCCACTACGGAACTCATGTTGATGATCGAGCCGCTTTTCTGTTTCATCATATAGGGGGTTACGGCTTTGGTGAGGTTGAACGCCGACTTGAGGTTCACGCTGATCACCAGGTCCCATTGCTCTTCGCTCATGCGCATCAGCAGGCCGTCGCGGGTGATGCCGGCGTTGTTCACGAGGATGTCTACGCGTCCGAAATCCTTGACGATCTGGTCGACCGTGGCGATCGACTGTTCGTAGTTGCTGGCGTTGCTGGCGTAGCCTTTGGCTTTGACGCCGAGGGCGGTGAGCTGGGATTCGGTGTTTTTCATATTGTCGTCGGCCGCGATGTCGGTAAAGGCAACGGCTGCGCCAGCTTTGGCGAATTCGACGGCGATCGCCTTGCCGATGCCGCGCGAGGCGCCGGTGATGATCGCTACTTTTCCTTCGAGAAGTTTCATAGTAGGTAGTGTTTGTTTGAAAGGATTTTGCGCTCCAAAGATAGCCAATTTTTTAGAATGCTTATTCGCTAATACACCCCTTTCTGCCCGTCGTCGGCGGAGGGCGTAAATGAGCCTTGGACAAGTGCTGCAGCCCGCCGTGCGGGGCGGCGGCGGACTGCCGGGGTCATTTACACATCCCGGGTACATGCAAAAACATCTCCCGAAAACAAGGATAAAACGCGGGGGAGTATTATTGCGGACAGGTATATTTTTAGAGGGTACCTCAAGTTTCTTCCTCGTTGGCCGTTGCCGGAGTTTTCAAGAAATTTAATTAACTTTACCCCAAAGTTTTTCTAACGGAACCGGAGCGTAGCGCCCGGATCCTGTTCATATCCCGAAAACCACATCCCGAAACATGAAAAGAGACACCCAGCTATTCGACATTATCGAGCAAGAGCAAGGCCGCCAGATGCACGGCATCGAACTCATCGCCTCCGAAAACTTTGTCAGCGAACAAGTGATGGAAGCCATGGGCTCGGTCTTTACCAACAAATACGCCGAGGGCTATCCCGGCGCGCGCTACTACGGCGGTTGCCAGTTCATCGACCAGGCCGAGCAGCTGGCCATCGACCGCCTTTGTAAACTCTACGGCGCCGAATACGCCAACGTGCAGCCCCACTCGGGCGCTCAGGCCAACATGGCGGTATTCTTCGCGGTGATGCAACCCGGCGATACCTTCCTGGGGCTCGACCTGGCGCACGGCGGGCACCTGACGCACGGCTCGCCCGTCAACTTCTCGGGTTTCCTGTATAATCCCGTCGGCTACCAGGTCGACGAAACCACCGGCACCATCGACTACGACAAGATGGAGGCGTTGGCCCTCGAACACAAGCCCCGCATGATCATCGGCGGCGCGTCGGCCTACAGCCGCGAGTGGGACTACAAGCGCATGCGCGAGATCGCCGACAAGGTAGGGGCGCTGCTGTGGATCGACATGGCCCACACGGCGGGCCTGGTGGCCGCCGGCCTGCTCGACAACCCGGTGAAATACGCCCACGTCGTCACCTCGACTACCCACAAGACCCTGCGCGGCCCGCGCGGCGGCGTGATCCTCGTCGGCCGGGACTTCGAAAACTGGTGGGGGGTCAAAACCCCCAAGGGCGAAACCAAGAAAATGTCGGCGCTGCTCAACTCGGCCGTGTTTCCCGGCGTGCAGGGCGGCCCGCTCGAACACGTGATCGCCGCCAAAGCCGTGGCGTTCGGCGAGGCGCTCGAACCTTCTTACAAAGACTACCAGCAGCAGGTCATCAAGAATGCGCAGGCCATGGCCGCCGCATTCGTTTCCAAAGGCTATAAAATTATTTCGGGCGGCACCGACAACCACCTGATGCTCATCGACCTGCGCGCGAAGTTTCCGGAACTCACCGGCAAACAAGCCGAGATCGCGCTCGTGGCCGCCGACATCACCACCAACAAGAACATGGTACCGTTCGACAGCCGTTCGCCCTTCCAGACCTCGGGTATCCGTGTGGGTACACCTGCCGTTACCACCCGCGGCCTCAAGGAGCAGCACATGGCCCCGATCGTCGCGCTGATCGACCGCGTGCTGTCTGCGCCGGCCGACGAAGCGGTGATCGCCGCCGTCCGCGCCGAGGTCAACGCCATGATGAAGGACTTCCCGCTGTTTGCCTGGTAAGTGCTTTTGCGCGGGGCGCTTTGCTCCCCTGGCCAACCACTGCTTTATGTCGCTACTCCTACTGTTGTAGTGCGTGAGCAGATCCACATTAGTTGACCTAAATGCTGAAGGGTTGCAGGGGGAAGGGGCTTAGCCCCCTCCCCTCATCACCCCCCCCCTCGCTGCAATGCTGTGATGACAATATAAAAACCCAATAACTCTCACATATCTAACCTTTAATCCAGACATGAAGAAATCCATCAACCTGTTGCTGGCCGGAACTTTCGGAGCCTTGGCCCTGACTGCCTGCGCCGCCGAAAAGCCCGTGGCTCCGTACAACCAGGGGATCAACATCATCCCCGTCCCGGTATCGCTCACCCAAACCGAAGGCTCGTTCACCCTCACCAAGAAAACCGTGATCGTGGCCCCCGCCGGGTTCGCCGCTACGGCTGCCTTCCTGCAAAATAAGCTCCAAGGCTCGACTGGCTACGAACTTCAAACCGCCGACACAGCTCCCGCCTCGAACTACATTCTGTTCGCGAAAGACGAAACCCTTGCCGCCGAAGCCTACAAACTCGTCGGCACTCCCGAGGGCGTAACCATCACCGCCGCGACCGACGCGGGCGCTTTCTACGGTATGCAGACCCTCTTGCAGCTCCTGCCTGCCGAAGTCGAAAGCCCGGCCAAGGTCAAGCGCGTGGCCTGGACTATACCCGCTGTGACGGTCGAAGACGCCCCGCGCTTCGTCTACCGCGGGTTCCACATCGACCCCGCCCGCCATTTCTTCGATACCGACGCGGTCAAGAAGATGATCGACGCCGCCTCGATGTTCAAATTCAATAAGTTCCACTGGCACCTGACCGACGACCAGCTCTGGACGATCGAGATCAAAAAATACCCCGAACTTACTGAGAAGGGCAGCCACCGCATCGAAGGCGACGGCTCGACCTACGGCGGGTTCTACACCCAGGAACAGATCAGGGACATTGTGGCCTATGCCGCCGAACGCCACATCGAAGTGATCCCCGAGATCGAAACCCCGGGCCACGGCAAAGCCGTCTTCATGTCGCACCCCGAACTGTCGTGCACCGGCGGGCCGTTCGACAACCCCCGTAACATCTGGGGTGTAGAGGACGACGTCTTCTGTGCCGGCAACGACTCGGTGTTCATGTTCATGGCCGACGTGCTCACCGAAGTGGCCGCGCTCTTCCCCGGCGAATATATCCATATCGGCGGTGACGAATGCCCCAAAGTACGTTGGAAAAACTGCCCCAAATGCCAGGCCCGTATCCGGGCGCTCGGCCTCGATAAGCTCGCCGGAAAACCCGATGCCAACGGCGTGAAACACACTGCCGAAGAACTGCTGCAGAGTTACTTCATTACCCGCATGGAGAAAATAGCCGACTCGCTCGGCAAACGCATCATCGGCTGGGACGAAATCCTCGAAGGAGGCCTGGCCCCGTCGGCCACCGTGATGAGCTGGAGGGGAGAAGAGGGCGGTATCGCCGCCGCATCGCTCGACCACGACGTGATCATGACCCCCAGCAGCCGCGGCATGTACATCAACTTCTACCAGGGCGCCACCGAGGTCGAGCCGGTGTCGATCGGCGGGTACTTCCCCCTCGATACCGTCTACGCCTACGACCCGCTGCCCGCCGGTCTCGATTCCTCGAAACACAAGTATATCCTCGGCCCGCAGTGTAACCTGTGGTCGGAATATATCCTGACTCCCGAGGAGCTCGAATACATGGGTTTCCCGCGTATGGTCGCGGTGGCCGAGGTCGGTTGGTCGCAACCCTCGAACAAGAACTGGGACGACTTCCTGCGCCGCCTGAACAACGCCATGGTACGACTTGATTACCACGGCATCAACTACCACATCCCGTGGCCCGAAGGCACGGTGGTCGACATCGTTGAATTCACGGGCGACAGCGTGGCGGTGCCGTTCCATAACACCCGCAACTATCCGATGGTCTACACCCTCGATGGCAAAGAACCGTCGGCCAAATCGGCCGTCTATGCCGATACGCTGATGATCGGTGCCCCCGGCGCTACCGTCAAGATCGCCACGCTGCTGCCCACCGGCAAAATGGGCGGCGTGCGCACCATCGAAGTACGCCGGCACGAACCCCGCCCTGCCGTCACGGTCGAACAGGCCGACTCGGGCATCGTGGTTCGTCAGGCCCAGGGTCTTTTCGTGACCGACGAACAGATCGCCGCCGCGCAATTCGGCGCCGATACCGTATGGAACTGGTTTGTCGGAGGCAGGCGCTGGAGCGCCGGAGGCAGCAGCAACCCCGCCTCGACGTTCGACATGAACAAACCGTCGCTCACCGTCTATGAAGGCTACGTCGAGCTGCCCGAAGACGGCGTTTACGGCTTCGCCACCGACATGGACGAGCTCTGGATCGACGGCGAACTGCTCGTCAAGAACGGCCAGGAGTCGGCTTCGCGCTACCTGAAGCACAAGACCACCCGCGCCATGGCGACCGGACACCACACCTACAAGCTGGTGTTCAACAACATGATCAAGCACGGCTGGCCCAACAGCTGGAACAGCGTGACGTTCTACATCAAGACCCCCTCGGGCGACAGGTACGTGCCCGTGCGCCGTACCCAGCTCACGCACTGAGCCGAGGAGGCCATATAACACAGGTAATGACGACCGGCCGCCTCTACTCAAGGGTGGCCGGTCGTTTTTTTCTCACATTTTAGCAGAGAGAGAGTCATGAAACGTGGTTTTACATTATTGTCAGCAAGCCTGCTCGGGTTATTCGTTTCGTGCGGCAAGGCGCCGCAGGGCCCGCAGCACGCCGTATGGAACAAACAGGCCGAAGGGGTGTGGATCGCCTCGGTCGGCGCACCAGAAAAGATGAATCTGCTGAGCGAACTCGGGCTCACCCCACGCCTCGAAACTATCGACGCCATGGGAGAGGCGGCCTTCCCGCTCGACGAAACGGAGATCCGTTTCGAATTGCGCGACGGCAAAACCTACATCCGCTTTCCCCTCGAACGCGACGAGCAGATCTTCGGCCTCGGCCTCCATTTCAAAACCGTCCAGCAACGCGGCCGGATCATGCAGTTGCACATGGACCACTACGGCGGAACCGACAACGGCCGCACCCATGCTCCGGTACCCTTCTTCGTATCGAGCCGCGGATACGGCGCGCTGATCAACACGGCGCGCTACCTCGACGTGTGGGTGGGCACGGGCGTACGTCAGGACAGCGGAAATCCTCCCGAAGTCCGTGACCGTACCACCGACCCGCAATGGAGCGCCAACCCCTATTCCGATAACCTGGAGTTCCTCGTGCCCGCCGAAGGGGTCGAAGTAATTCTCTTTGCCGGCAAGGATATGCTCGACGTGGTGCGCCGCTTCAACCTCTACAACGGTGGCGGTGTTCTTCCGCCGCGCTGGGGGCTGGGCTTGTGGCACCGTGTGCCGACGGGTTTCTCGGCGGAACAGGTGACCACAGAGGCCGACGAATTCGCACGCCGCGGATTCCCGCTCGACGTGGTGGGGCTGGAACCCGGGTGGATGTCCAACGCCTACCCGTGTTCGTATGAATGGGACACGGTGCGTTTTCCCGATCCTGCGGCATTTGTGCGCGCCATGGGTGAACGGGGCATAAGAACCAACCTCTGGATCAATCCCTACATCTATCCCGGTGGTGTGCTGGCTCCGCAGATCGGGCCCTATACCGGATCGCACACCGTGTGGTGCGGCCTGGTGCCCGACTATACGATGCCCGAAGCCCGCCGGATCATTACCGGCCATTTCGAAAAATACCAGCTGGACATCGGCGTAAGCGGTTTCAAGATGGACGAGAACGACGGCTACGACGAATGGCTGTGGCCCGATGTGGCCACTTTCCCGTCGGGAACCCCGGCCGGGGTAATGCGCTCACTCTACGGTTCGCTCATGCAGCAGGCCACTTATGAAATGTTCCGGAAGCGCGACCAACGCACCTACGGACTGGTGCGGGCGGGAAATGCCGGAGTGTCGTCGTTCCCTTACGTGATCTACAACGACTACTACAACCACCGGGATTTCATCACGGCCCTGATCAACAGTTCGTTCATCGGGGTGCTGTGGACGCCCGAAGTGCGCCAGTCGCACACGGCCGAAGAGTGGGTGCGCCGCTGGCAGACGGTCTGTTTCTCGCCGCTGGCCATGCTGAACGCCTGGGCAAGCGGGGCCAAACCGTGGTCGTTCCCCGAGGTCGAAAAAGAAGTGGCCTCGGTCGTACGCCTGCGCACGCAGATCATACCTTACCTCTATACCGCCTTTGCTGACTACGCTTTCTTCGGGACGCCGCCCACCCGGGCCATGGTACTGGAGCCGGGCTTCGACCATCGCATCGACGAAGTCCGGGGCGCGCTCGACGACACCGAGAACCCCTACCTGCAAGCCGTCAAACGCGAGATCAAGGATCAGTATATGGTGGGCGGGAATCTCCTGGTGGCTCCCGTGTTTGCCGGCCAGACCGAGCGCACGGTCGTGCTGCCGCGCGGGAAATGGTATGACTTCTATACCGGCGAATTGGCCGGAGGGGGCGAGGTGATCACCGTGCAGGCCAGCCTCGATAAAATACCCGTGTATGTGAAAGACGGGGGTATTGTCCCGATGTGGCCCGCGGAAACACCTGCGCCACTGGGGGAAAACGGCAAACCTGTCCTTGAGGTGCGCCACTACGGGCAGGCGCCCGGGACATTCGACCTGTACGACGACGACGGCACCACGTTCGCTTACCAACGGGGCGAATTCATCCGGATCGCACTGAGTGTGGCGGTGGCTCCGGACGGCAGCAAGAGCGGGCGGGCCATTGTTCCCGATGGGGCGAAAGTGTGGTCGTTCGGCGGATACGAGTTCCGGTTTATGACGAAATAAACGGCCGCTACAGGTTTCTGTCGCTACACATAAATGCTTATCCGTACCCCTTCGGTGCAGCCTGGCGCCGGCGGAGGGTGTACACCAGCCGCAGGCGGGGGCAGTGGACTGCGGGCATTGCTTTAGCGGCCCCATAAATGACTACACTCCAAGCAAAAAATAAATACAAAGGGGACTATTGTGGATAAGCCTGTAAAAAGAGCCCGCTGAAACTTCAGCGGGCTCTTTCGTTTTCCGGTGCTGTCGGATTTGGAGGGGCAACGGCGGCCGGGAAATGGTTACTTGAATTTCGATATCTCGGCGATGGTGTCCTGTTCGTGGTTGCGCTTGCACTTGATGACCTCTTCGAACTTCACGGCCACGTGGATGAAACCTTCGTCTTTGGCCGCTTGGGCCCATTCGGGGTATTTCTCGTCGAAATTCTCGTGTTCGAGTTCGGCGGCCAGGCGCAGGTTTTCGAGGGCGGTTTCGCTGCCTTGGGCCGAATAGGTACCGGTCACCTCGGCATCGCCGCCTTCGAACAGTTCGAAGAAGGTGGTGGCATGCCCGTAGCTGCACTCGGCCAGTTTCTCGAAGAATTTGGCGACACCCTTTTCTTTCTGTTTCTTAGCGGCCTCGGCAAAAAGGTAGTAGCGGGCGCAGGTTTGCGATTCGTTGACGAAAGCGGCTACGATGTTGCGCTCGGTTTGCGTGCCGCGGATCGAAGGAGTGGTAGAGGTTTTCATGGTAGTATGGGTTTTTATTGATTATTTTCTGAACCGATAAAGGCAAAGAGTGTGCCATACTAAAAAATGGGGGCGGGACAAAAGTGGCGGTTGTAAAAACCGAAATATGTGCGTACATTTGCGGGTCGGAAAATCCGGGGTGTAGCACAGTTGGCAGCGCGCCACGTTCGGGACGTGGAGGTCGGAAGTTCGAGTCTTCTCACCCCGACAAACAAAATTCCGGAAAAAGCACGCGTTAAGCGTGCTTTTTTATTTGCCGGACGGGAACGCCGCAAACGAAGTTTGCAAGGCGGGGACATCCGGCAAATAAAAAAGAGGTACCAAGTGTTTTCCGGAATTTTATTTAGTCACGCCCGTGCAGCGGCAGAAGAAGGCCGCCGGAAGCGGCGGCACTCTCCCTTGCTATGTCATCCCGAGCGCAGCCTAGGCGTCAGAGACGCTTCTCTTTTTTATTTTTTGAAAAGCTCCCCCGGTTTCGCTCGGGATGACAAGTAAGAAAAGTCACCGGGCTGCGCGGACGTACCGCTCGGGATGACACAATCAGAAGCTTTTTCGGTTTGCGGCGGGAATTTCCGGATTGTATTCGTATTTTTGCTACCCTGACAACTATTATCCCATGCTTATCATGAAAAGAACGATTACACTTGCCCTCCTGTTTGCCGTCGGGAGCCTCCTGACTTCGCAGGCCCAGACCGAAATCACCAATGCCTTCGACGACCTGAAACGACAGGGTACCGTGAGCGAAGAAAATTCCGTCATGCGGCAGACCGCCCCGGCCGAGGCGCTCGGAGCCCTGTTGGCCGAAAATCCTGCCGCCGGGTTCTTCTGCTTTACCGAAGACCGGCTTCACGACATCCGGTTAAAAGATGCCATTCCCGCCCGCTGGACCGAACGCCCCGCCGCTTCGCGGACACAGTTCGCAAGTAATTGCGCCCCCGGCGAATACTACGTCTGGCAGATCGGCGTCTATGCCCCCTACAAAGCGTTGGACAAACTGGCCGTCACCTTCTCCGACCTGAGGAACGAGCGTGGTGCGAAAATTCCCGCTTCGGCCCTGACCTGCTTTAACCTCGGCGGAACAGACGAGTACGGCCGCCCCTTCAGCAAGCAGGTCGACGTTCCGCAAGGCGGCGTGCAGGCCCTGTGGATCGGTACCGACGTGCCCGCCACTGCCACCGGCACTTACAAAGGCACCGTGACCGTACGGGCCGACGGTACGCCCGCCGTGACGATCAACGTCGAGTTGACCGTGCAGGGCGCTGTGATCGCCAACCACGGCGACAACGAAGGATGGCGCAAGAGCCGCCTCCGCTGGCTCAACGCCACCGTGGGCGAAAACACCGAACCCACCGCTCCTTATACCCCTGTCGAGTTCCGCAACAATACCGTCTCGTGGTTGGGAGGCGCGCTGAAGATCGACGCCACCGGCCTGCCCGCCGCGATCACTACCTTCTACGACCAAAGCAACCGGATCGACCGGAATATCGACAATCAGGTGCTGGCCGCGCCCATGCAATTCGTCATCGAAACCAGCGAAGGCATACGCGAAACGCTGAAACCCGGCTCGGTGCAGATCACTTCGCACACGCATGCCGCAGTGGCCTGGAAAGTGGTCAATAAAAGCCGCAACTTCGAACTTACCGTCACCGCTTCGATGGGCTTCGACGGGCTGGCCGAATACGCCATTGCCGTGAAACCCTTGCGCGAGGTTGCCGTGACAGACATCCGCCTCGAAGTGCCTTACACCGCCTATGCCGCCACCTACATGATGGGGCTCGGCCACAGGGGCGGCTACCGTCCCGACTCGCTTATCACGTGGAACTGGGATGTCAGGAAACACCAGGACAAGATATGGATGGGCAACATCAATGCCGGGCTCAACTTTTGCTTCAAAGACGAAAACTACGTCCGCCCGCTGGTGAACATCTACTACAACCTCGGTAAACTGAACCTGCCCGTGTCGTGGGGCAACCAGAACAAGGGTGGCGTAAATATAGGTAAGACAGAAAACGGTCGGGTGCTGATGAGCGCCTACAGCGGCGAACGCTCGCTCGCTAAAGGCCAGTCGCTGCACTACAACTTCTCGATGCTGGTGACCCCCGTCAAGCCAATCAATCTCGAATTACAGGCCACCGCCCGCTTCTACCATTCGAACAGCGACCTGAGCAGCGCCTATATTCCTGCGGCACAGGAAGCGGGAGCCAATATGATCAACGTCCACCACAAGAAGGACATTTACCCCTTCATCAACTATCCCTATGCCGACGAATCTTCGGCCGACCTCAAGGCGTTCATCGACGAGGCCCACGCCAAAGACCTGAAAGTGCGCGCCTACTACACCACGCGCGAGGTAACTGTGAAACTGCCCGAACTCTGGGCTCTGCGCAGCCTCGGCAGCGAAGTGATCCACGACGGGGCGGGCAAGGACGCCCGGACGCTGATTCATGGCAACGGCCCTCACGAATGGCTCAGCAAGAACCTCGTAGACCACTTCATCCCGGCGTGGTACAACGCCTTCAAAGAGGGCAAGTATGCCGGCGACATGGACCTGTCGGTAATCACGACTCCCGACTCGCGTTGGAACAACTACTTCCTGGCCGGCCTCGACTGGATGGTGCGCAACATCGGCCTCGACGGCATCTACATCGACGACAGCGCCCTCGACCACCAGACCCTGCAACGCGCCCGCCGCGTGCTCGATGCCGACGGCCGGCAACGGCTCATAGACATTCACTCGTGGAACCACATGAACGAGTGGGCGGGCTATGCCAACTCGCTGCACCTCTACCTCGAACTGCTGCCCTATGTCGATAAGACGTGGATCGGTGAGGGCTTCGACGAGTTCAATACGCCTGATTTCTGGCTGGTCGAGATGTCGGGCATCCCCTTTGGACTGATGAGCGAAACGCTCGAAGCGCGTAATATGTTCCGCGGCATGGTATTCGGCATGCTGCCTCGCCTGCCGTGGAGCGGTAACCCCGTGCCGCTGTGGCAGCTGTGGGATGATTTCGGCATGAAAGACGCCGAAATGCGCGGATACTGGGATCCCCGCTGCCCCGTCCGCACCGGCAACGACAACCTCCCGGCCACGGTATATATCAACGGCGACAAAGCCCTGGTGGCCATCGCCAACTGGACGGACATGCCCCAGAAGGCTAAGATCACCATCGACGAAGAGCTACTGGGCTTCAAACCCTCTAAGGCTTCGCTGCCCGAAGTGCGCAATATGCAGTGGGGCTCGCAGCTCCCCTTCCGCTACCTGCTGGCCCGCCCCGTCGACGTGATGGGCCGCAACGGGATGCTGATTTTGCTGGAAAAATAATGAGACCCGTGTAGTCGCCAACTTTCCGGCAAACGAAATTTGCCGGTAACGCAAAAGACACGCTACCTAGCGTGTCTTTTGCGTTTTTTTATAAAGGGTTCTAATTGCCTGCTTTTTCCCACATAGTGATGAACCGCCAGATATACGGGAATAAAGTAGAGCCATATCCAAAGCAGAAACACCCAAAATAGTTGCAAATTATCCGCTATACTTTCCGCAGATTCATAAACCATGCCTATCCCGGCCCACAGGCTTCCGGCCAGCACGACTATAAACGAAATGATTGTTACCGGGTGGTAATACTTGCGATGGGCATCTATGAAAGCCAGATATAAGTATGCGGGGATAGTGGCCGGGAACATGAGAAGCAAGTACAGGAATTTACTGACCGCATAATCGATCGGGGGTGTATCCGAAGTTTTTGCATAATATCCGGCCACAAGGAAGAACACTATGGCCTGGCTGCTACTCCTATTATAGGCGAGCCCCAGAATAGGGCTTTGCAGTGTTCTGGTTTCATAGAAATTTATTTTACTAAGATGAGACCGCTTTTTATTTCAAAGCTATTTCCATTGCCTCCGGCAAAGCCGCCGATGCCTGTTACCAATTCGTTCAGCGCCGACCGGCTTCCGGCATTAAAATCGTAGGTGTCCTGCATCCCTACAGGCTCTCCCGAACTGTCAAAAGTGACTGTCGCAGTCCCATAGGCATATCTCAGGTCGCCTCCGGCTCCATAGAATGAAACCTGGGTGCTGTAATAGGTGCTTCCGTTGTACGAGAAAGCCGTGCCGTTCATATAACTTTGGCTCATCGCGCCTCGGGCATAGTTGGCCGCCGCCGCCCATTCCGCATTGTTCAATCTGTAAGTACCTCCCGCTCCGGAACAATAACGGTCAAAATATTTATACGAAGTGTTGTAGCCGTTCGCGACAAAATAATAATCCATGGCCAGTTCGGTTAAGATCCCGAACCCGGAACCTCCTCCATTTTCCTGCGGGCCTGCCTTGGTGAGCAACAGGGTGACGGGTATCTCCAACCCATTTTTATTGCAGTTGTCTATTACGCTGTGCTATTTGTCGAATAATCTCTGGTCGATTTTCAGTTCTTTAGCGGTCGTTCCACCCAAAGATAGCTGAGTCCCATCAATAATAAGATGTGCCGACATTCTTTTGTCGGCTTCTTTTATGATTTTCCACTCAGCCGGGGTGAATTCGGCTTTGTTTACGTCGGCTATGTAAAGGAACCCTGCTTCTTCTGAAGAGGATTCTTTGGTGCAACTCTGGAAAAATAATGCACTTGAACACAGTAGTACTGCGATACAGAGGGTTAGTCCGGTTGGCTTGGAAATTTTTTTCATGATTGTTGTGGATTTTTAGAGCGTTAATGATTTTTTGACGCATATAGATGCGTTTCGGATTCAAATATATATCTGGTAATTTCAAACGATCATTGTTAATTTTGTGATAATTCCCTATGGCCAACTTATCGCCAAAGTTTTCCAATAGTTGATAAGAAGCCGTATATTTGTTTTCATGATCCTCGATATCCTCAATACCTCGACCATCGCCCGCTACGGGGCGCTCAACCCACTCTTCGCCAGGGCGTTCGAATTCCTGATCGCCGCCGTGACCAATCCCCCGGCCGACGGCCGCTACGAACTCGACGGCGAGGACCTGTTCGCCCTGGTGGGCGATCACACCCTTAAACAGCCGCAGGACGCCGCCCTCGAAGCACACGACCGCTACATCGACATCCAGTACATGCTACGCGGAGCCGAAGGCTTCGGCTGGCGCTCTCGCGGCAGCTGTAGCGCTCCCCGCGGGGTGATGGATGCCGAGAAGGACATCCTCTTCTTCGACGATGCCCCCGCTACGATCGTTACGGCCCGCGAAGGGGAATTCGTGGCCTTTTTTCCCGCAGATGCCCACGCCCCCCTGATGGCGGTGCCTTCGGCCCCAACCCCTGCATCGAGAAAAATAATCATCAAAGTCAAAAATTAAGTACACGTAAAATGAAACCGAACTTCAGCGCGCTGTGCAGCCTGGCCCTCGGGTCGGCGGCAGTCGTCCAGCCCGCCGCGGCCGCACAGGACAAAGCCCCGAAACCCAAGAAATCGAAGAGTCCCAATATCGTAGTAATCCTGGCCGACGACCTCGGCTTCGGCGACATCGCCTGCAACGGCTCGTTCGAAACCATCGCCACCCCCAACATCGACCGCCTGGCCGCTATGGGGGTACGTTTCACCGACGCCCACGCCACCGCGGCCACTTCTACCCCGGCGCGTTACAGTATCCTCACGGGCGAATATGCCTGGCGCGAACCCGGTACCGGGGTCGCGCCAGGCGATGCGGCGATGATCGTCACCCCGCAGCACGAAACGATGCCCGAAATGCTCCAGCGCGCCGGATACACTACCGCCGCCGTGGGCAAATGGCACCTCGGCCTCGGCTCCGAGACCGGCAAACAGGACTGGAACGGCCTGATCACCCCCGGCCTGAGCGACATCGGGTTCGGGTACTCCTATATCATGGCCGCCACGGGCGACCGCGTGCCATGCGTCTACATCGAGAACGGACGCGTGGTGAACCTCGATGCCAACGATCCCATACGGGTCAGCTATACCCGTCCCTTTCCCGGCGAGCCTACGGGACGCAATAACCCCGAGCTGCTGCGCGTGCATTCGAGCCACGGGCACGACCAGGCGCTGATCAACGGCATCGGCCGCATCGGTTACATGACGGGTGGCAAGAGCGCCTTGTGGGTCGACCAGACGATCGCCGACACACTCACTACCAAGGCGCTCCAGTTCATGGAACGATCGGTGCACGGGGGCGGCCAGCCGTTCTTCCTCTACTTTGCCACGAACGACATCCACGTGCCCCGCGACCCCCACCCCCGCTTTGTGGGTAAGAGCGGCATGGGCCCGCGTGGCGACGCGATTCTCGAATTCGACTGGTCGGTCGGGCAGGTGCTCGACAAACTCGACGAACTGGGCATCACTAAAAACACGTTGATCATCCTCACCAGCGACAACGGCCCGGTGGTCGACGACGGCTACCGCGACCAGGCGGTCGAACAGCTCGGCAACCACAAACCGTGGGGTCGGATGCGCGGCGGCAAGTACAGTATCTTCGAGGCCGGTACGCGCGTGCCGTTCATCGCCGCCTGGAAAGGGCATATGCCCAAAGGCAAAGTGAGCAATGCGCCGATCAGCCAGGTCGACCTCTACGCCTCGTTGGCCGCTCTCACCGGACAGGCCTTGGGCAATCCCCGGGGTGGCGAAGCCCCCGACAGCTACAACAACCTGACGGCACTCCTCGGCAAAGACCTCCAGAACGGGCGTCCCTACATCGTGGAGCACGCCTTTGCCCTGTCGGTGACGGTCGACGGCTGGAAATACATCGAGCCCAACGACCGCGAAGCCTATTGGCCATCGACGAATACCGAACTGGGCAACTCCCCGCAGCCTCAGCTCTACAATCTTTACGAAGACATTGGCGAGCGCAATAACCTGGCCGCCCAATATCCCGACAAGGTGAGGTACTTGTCCTCGCTGTTGGAGACGATCAAGGCGTCACCGGAGCGTGTTCATATCGAGGCGTGGGAGGCGAGTTACGGAGCCGTAAAGCCGCCAGTAAAAAAAGCGGACAGAAATACCCCTGCGAGAGATATCCCTTAGGACATCAAACGCTCACAACAAAAAAGAGTGCCATCGGGTTAACACAGATGCCATCTTGACCGCGAGGGGCATTCTCGCTCTGGATGGACTACGGCGTCAGACAGGGGGTCTGTCCAGGAGTACCGGGCGACTACAACGCATCGGCGCCATAGGCACAATGGGCCTATGGCGCTGATGCTTCAGCAAAACTCTGTGAGATGTCATCCTGAGCGTAGCGAAGGATCCCGGCAAGTCCGCCGCCGCCCCACGCGGCGCGGGCTGTCACACTCGCCCGTGGCTCGTTTACGCCCGTTGCCGTAGGCGGACCGAAGGGGTGTTATTGCGGATAAGTAGAAAATAGAAAGAGTGCTCACCTGAGGGTGGCACTCTTTTTTGTTGTTTGGGAACTCCGTCTTTTGTTGGGAATCCGGAGGGGCTTTAACCAGGTTGCTGCGGTTACAGCAGCCCCAAGTCGCGGAGCATATCGCCGGCTTCCTGCGGGGTGAGCTGCTGGAGGGCATCGCTCATGGCGCACGAGGGGGTGATGTGCGACTCCATGAAGATGCCGTCGAACCCGAGGATGACGCTCATGTGGGCGATCTGGTGCACGAGGTCGGCGCGCCCGGCGATGTGGCTGGGGTCGCAGACGATAGGCAGTTCGGGACATTGCTCCCGCAGCCAGAGGGGAATCGTCCAGATCGGGGCGTTGCGGAACACGTCTCTTTCGAGGGTCGAGAATCCGCGGTGGATGGCCACGATCCTGCCTTTCACGGCGGCCTCGATGCGCTCTATGGCACCGAGCCAGAGGGCGCCTTCGGGGCAGATGGGATTCTTGACGTAGACGTCGATGTCGACACCGCGCAGGGCATCGGCGATGTCTTGCACGTCGAACGGGTTGGTCGAGGTACGGGTGCCGATCCAGGCGATGTCGATGCCGTATTTGAGCAACAGTTCGGCGTTACGGGCGGTATTGAGTTCGGTGGCGATACGCAGGCCGTAGGTTTTCTTGGCCTCGGCGAGCCATTCGAGGGCCGCTTCGCCCACGCCTTCGAAGCCGCCGGGACGGGTGCGGGGTTTCCATACGCCGGCGCGGAAGGTTTTGATTCCCTGTTCGGCCAGCGCTTTGGCGGTGGCCATCACTTGTTCGTAGCTTTCGGCGCTACAGGGCCCGGCCACTACGATCTTATCTTTTTTTTGCACTTAAATAGTTCTCCTTATCGGCACGAAATGATTTCTGAATAGGGTTGTCTCGGGGGGGGGCAGGCAGGAATCCGGTACACGGGAACGGGTAGCACCCCGTGTTTCCCCTGGCGAATATTTTCCGGCCGGCACAGTCCCGAAAATAGGGGAGCGCTTTCCCATAATTCATAAAAGCGCTCCCCCGTTCGGATACCGGGTTTAGTCTTCGATGATCAGGCGGAAGCCGACGTTCCAGACGCGTTGCCACGGCAGGAAGTAGCGGCGCGAGGCTGAGGTAGCGCCCTTGGTGCGGTCGTACCACGAGCCGCCGCGGGCTACTTTCGGGGTGTCGGCGCCGGTCACGCCGTCGGTCTTCATGTTGTAGGGGTAGGGCAGGTAGTCGGAACGGGTCCATTCGGCCACGTTACCGTTCATGTCGTAGAGGCCCCACGGGTTGGCGGCGTACTGTTTCGGGGCGGTGAGCAGCATGTGGCCGTCGTCCACCGACTCGTCTTTCGGAATGTAGTTCCAGTAGGGGTAGTAGGGGCTGTCGTGGCGCATGGGCTGCGGGTTGACGCCGCTGACGGCCATCTTGGTCAACTGTACGTCGGCCAGGTTGTCGTAGGGGGCGAAGTTGGTGTTGAGGTTCCCCCACCAGAAGGGGGTGTCGCTGCCGGCACGGGCGGCCCACTCCCACTGGGCCTCGGTCGGCAGGGTGACGTTCAGGCCGGTCTTCTCGCCGAGCATCCGGGCGTAGTCCGTGGCTTCGCGCCAGCTCACGCGGATCGAGCTGAGCGAGTCGGCGTTCACCAGGTAGTTGGGGCCGGTGTGGTCTTTCCAGAACTGGCCGATCAGGCGGTTGTCGTGGTCGGGAGCCAAGGCGCGCATCTGTTCGTTGGTCACTTCGGTTTCGCTCATCCAGAAGCCTTTGGCGATCTTGACCTTGGCTTGGGGCGAGCTGACGCCTCCGTTCTTGTCGCCCATCACGAATTCGCCGGCGGGGATGTAGACGAAAGTCATGGTGATGCCGGGAGCGAGCTCTACCGTGCGGGGCGCTTTGCCTTCGGTCATGGCTTTGGCCTGTTCGGCGCCGAAGGGCCAGCCTTTGGCTTTCACTTCTTTGGGAGCTTTGGCCTGCGGCTGTGCGGGCATTACGGGCGCGACGGGACCTTGGGCTTCGAGGTAAGCGGCGTAGTCGCGGATCTCCTGTTGCCAGTCGACGGCCGAACCGTTGGCGTATTTGTCGGCGAGTTCCTGGCGGCGCTGGATCTGGTCGTAGCCGTGTTCGCCCACTTTGAGCTCGTTGGCGCGGAAGGTGCTGTTGTTGGGGCAGTTGAAGTCGATCCAGTTGTAGAGGGTGCGCCACTCTTTGTCGGTCAGTTCGACGCCGTGGTGTCCTTTTTCGAGCATCTGTACCATTTCGCTGTTCGAGGCATGGAACTCGTAAGGGGTCAGCACGTACATATCGGCTTCGGGGCCCTGTCGGTAAAAGTAGGGGTGGAAGGCCAGATAGCTCATGCTAAAGCCGAAGATCCGGTCTTTGCGGCCTCCGGTAAGGTTGATGTTGCTGTTCTCGTTGTGGCAGGCCACGCAGGCGCGGTCGAGGATCGGCTGCATTTCGAGTTCGAAGGTAAAGGGACGGACGCCGCCTTCGGGGGCTTCGATCTGGTGCGGTTTGTTGTTGGCCGAGGCGATGGTGCGCTTGGGCATCGCGATTTGGTTCAGGTCTTCGTGGCAACCTACGCATGAGACGATCTCGCCGGGTTGTCCGACGAACCAGCTGCGCATCCATTGCACGGCGCGCCCTTTTTCGTCGAGGGGCTGTAGGGCCACGGGAGTGTTGGCGGGGATGATGAAACTCACCGAGCCGTCTTCTTCGACGGGCACTTCGCCCAGCAAGCGCTTGATGTCCCAGCCGGACTGGATGCCTTGGGCATAGTGGTCGGACTGGGTTTCGCGGTAGGCGTATTCGTAGGCGAGTACGCGGAGCTTTTTGACAGTGCCGCGCGGCACGCCTTGCAATCCTTCGCCTTCGTAGATGTCCTGGATGAAGACGGTGGCTGTTTTCTTGTTTTGGTCGATGCGGTCGGGAATGACGGGGGGCGTCGGGCGTTTGCGCAGGGGGATCGGGTTGATGTAGCCTTCGCCTTCGGTTTCGGCGATCAGGGTCACGTTATCGAACACGTCGACCAGGTAGATACCCCAAAGCGACGATTCGGTCAGTTTGGCCGTCACGAGGAAGTATTTGTCGGTCAGCGGGTGGGGTTTGAGGAACTGCGGCCATACGCCGTTCACCATCTCGTCTTTGATGATGGGCTCGATGGGACGGTCGCGGAAGGGGATCTCCTGCAACATGCCTTTCTCTTCTTTGCGGCTCTTGGCAGGGTCGAAGATCATCAAGCGGCCCGAGCGGGCGATGCCGTGGTGCCCCGAGATGATGCCCACGAAGGCGCTGCTGCCGCCGGGAAGGGGCTGCATGTCGAAGGTCGAGTTGGGGAAGTACGAACCGCTGCCGTAAAGGTTTTTATTCTCGGTGCCGTCGGGGTTCATGTGCATCACAAAGCGCGAGAAGTAGTGGATCAGGTCGGTGTATTCCCAGCGGGTGTACATCACGCGGCCGTTGTTCATCACGGTGGGGTTCCAGTTGTTGTCCTGGTCGAAGGTCAGGCGGCGCAGGTAGCCGGTGCGGGGGTCGAACAGGGCGAGGTTGCCTACGGCGTCGGCTCCGCTCACGCAGGGGACTCCGTGGTAGCCGAGGGTGGTGTTGATGATCAGGCGGCCGTCGGGCAGGTAACATCCGTCGGTGAACTCGATGTCGGCTTCGGGGATGATGCCGGTCAGTTTGTGCAGGCCGGTGCCGTCGGTGTTGATCTCGTAAACGTGCCAGCGTTTGTTCTCGTCGGTCGAGGTGAAGAGCATTTTTTCGGCGTCGAAGTGCAGGGCGATGTCGGTCACGGCATCGTCTTTGGCGGGTTTGTAGATGACACGTTTTTCGAGGTCGCCGCTGCGCAGGCCGGAGAGTTCGAGGATCTCGGCGTTGAAGCCCGAACGGCGGGCCGAGTATTGGTTCGACCAGTTGTTGGGCTGGGTGCCGAGGTCGGGGGCTATGGCCTTGCGGGCGCCGTTGCCGAGGTAGTAGTGCCCGACGACGATCTTGTCCATGTCGAGGGCGGGGTTGGCCATCAGAATCTCGTATTTGAGCTTGAGGGCTTTCTCGGCGTTTTTGATGGTCTCTTCGTTGTTGGCGTAGATGCCGTCGAAACCTTGGGAGGCGAGGGCTTTAAGCTCGGCGAATTTACGGTCGGCGGCGGCGCCGTCGAAGCCTTTCATGGTCTTCATGTCGGCGATGGCTTCGCCGATGGCGCGGGTGTTGAGCCAGTCGATCTGGTTTTGTATGGAGAGCACGCGCGAGGCGTTTTTGGTCAGTTCCATGTAGCGCTCGATGCGTTTCTCGACGTTGGGCTCTTCGCTTTCGAGCAGGACGCCCTGGCGGATGAAGTAGGTCGGGTCGTTGAGCTGGATGGCGACGCGTTTGAGGGCGGCGTGTTCGAGCGAGGTTCCGGGCGAGGTGAGCCAGTCGGCCACGGGTGCGCCCAGGAAGGGTTGCAGGATGGTGTTTACTTCGGGCACGGCGGCTGCGAGGGCGGCGGCTTCGGCGCGGCCGTTCGAGGCCATTACTTTGAAGACGACGCTGCCGGCGCTTGAGGTCTTGGCCACGCCGATCTCGGCATCGAAGCGCACGTATTCGCCGTTCAGTTCGTAGGTGAGCAGCCCGGGGGCGTGGGCCAGTACGCCGTGCTCGTAGGTTTTGCTGCCGATCTGGAGCGGACGCCTGTTGAGGTCTTGGTTCAGGGCGTAGTATCCTCCGTGTACCTGACGTACTTTGGGACGCATCTCGTCCATCCAGACGACGGTGCCGTCTTTTTTGGTGAAACGTGCGTTGGCCCATACCCCCCAGTCGTAATCGTCGCCGTCGGGGGTTTCCCAGGTGCCGAGCGATATTTCGTTCAGGCCGGTGATGTTGAGCGATAGGGTGCCGGGTTCGCCGCCGAGGCGGTATTCGTCGGACATGTAGGGCAGGCCGTCGATGCTGGCGGCTTGTACCTGGGATTTGGCGGCAAGGGCTTTTTTAAGCCAGGTGCCTGCGGCAGCTTTGGCGGGGAGGGCTTGTTTTTGCTTTTGTACCTGTGCTGTGGCGGCACCTGCGGACAGGAACAACAGGACGGCGGTCAGGACGGAGGCTATTTTTTTCATGGTCATAGTGGTTTCGGGGCGAGTCGGGTCGGGCTCTTTGCAGTCGTAGGTTTCGGGGATATGGAGTATGTCGCTATAAATAAGACGGCGTAAGGACTACCGGGTTTAATGGCCGGAGCGGATAATGGCCCGCAGGGCCGGCGATTTGCAGGTGGTATTCGGGGCTTTGCGGGGTTGGTTGGTTTCTCCCGGGCTTTGTGGGAAATTTATGGTTTTTCCTGTTCTTGGGAGATGGGCAGAGCCGGTTTTCCCATGCTTTGCAGGGCCGGCTGGTTTTTTGCCCGTGCTTCGTGGAAAAAAATTGCCGGAACTTCTCCGGTTTCTTTGGAAGGCCGAGGGGCCTCCCGTGCCTGGCGGGGGCGATTTCCCCGGCGCCATTCCGTGATCCGCGGCAAGGGCGGCCTCCGGGGCGGACAGGCGGGGTGCTCCGGCACCCCGTTGCCGCTGTGGTTCCGGTTGGGGACTTGCAGGGCTTATTTGCTCAGGTCTTTGAACATTTCGTAGCCCTGGGCGGGGGTGAGACCGTCGTGTACCACGGCGCTCACGGCCTGGATCATGGCCACGGGATCGGTGCTCTGGAAGACGTTACGTCCCATGTCGACACCCGCTGCGCCTTCGTTGATGGCGTTGTAGCAGAGTTCGAGGGCTTCGTTTTCGGGAAGTTTCTTGCCGCCGGCGATCACGATGGGTACGGGGCAGGAGTTCACGACTTTGGCGAAGCCGTCGCAATAGTAGGTCTTGACGATGTTGGCGCCGTTTTCGGCGCATACGCGCGATACGGTCGAGAAGTAGCGGGCGTCGCGCACCATGTCTTTGCCCACAGCGGTTACGCCCATGGTGGGGATGCCGTATTTGTAGCCGTAGTCGGCGGCCTGGACAAGGTTCCGGATGGTAAGGGCTTCGTAGTCGCTGTTACCTCCGGCCACCATCACGGCCAGGGCCGAGGCGTTGAGGCGCACGGCGTCTTTGGCGCTGATCAGGCATTCGTTGTTCAGGTCGGTGAGTACGGTAGAGCCTGCCGAATAGCGCAGGCAGATGGCTTTCCCGCTGGCGGCGGGAACCACGGAGCGCAGCGCGCCGCGGGCGCACATCAGCGAGTCGGCGTAGGGGATGAGCTGGGGGATGGCCAGGTCGAGGCGTTCGAGGCCGCTGGTGGGGCCCATGATGTAGCCGTGGTCGAAGGCGAGCATCACGGTGCGTCCGGTCGAGGGACGGAAGATGCGCGCGAGGCGGTCTTTCATACCCCAGTCGAGGTTGTCCGCGCCTTTGATGAAGAATGTTTGGTTGGCAACGGGTACGCCGATGCCGTAGTCTTTTTCCTTGTTCTCAAGGATGCCGTCCATGTCTGCCATTGTCTTGTCTGTATTTATTTTGTTATTATTGATTTCGGTATGTCGGCCTCAGTATGAGAGGAGGTTATTCAGGATGAATAAGCGAGAAATTATCTCTCTTTTTCGTCATTGCGAGGAGAGGATCCCTCGGCTGTGCTCGGGACAGGCTCCGTAATCTCCTTTTTGCCGAAGTGTTTTTTCGCGTTCGGGTGCATGCGCCCGCCGATTGGGCCGCTTGTTCTGTACGGTCGCGAACATGTTAGTGCCGATGGAATCGTTTTCTTTTTGGATAAAATCGCAAATGTGATTTTATCCAAAGGCGCTGCACGCAGCTGCGAAAATCAGCCTGGTGTCGCGCTAACGCCGCGCAGGCGGGGCCACAAAGACCCTTTTTGGGCAGCCTTTACCCCATACGTGCGCCCGAAAACCTGCGGTTTCCTCTCCTTACAATGTGTCGGCAAAAGCGCCGAACATGCAACTCCACGAGGCGGCGCCGGAGTCTTTGAACCCGATAGTCTTCTCGCCCAGGTTGCGCGCGCGGCCGAAGTTGGCCTGCATTTGTATGGTTTTTTCTGCACCTTCGGCGGCGGCCTTAGCGCCGGCGGCGAGTATCTCTTTGATGTCGCCCGAGCCGCTGGCTTCGATAGCCTGGATAGCGGGGACGAGGGCGTCCATCATGGTTTTGTCTCCGGGTTGGGCTTTGGTGTTTTTCTGCACGCCGGCCAGCCCCGAAGAGAACATGGCTTTGACGCCTTGGGCATCGAGTTCGCTGACTCCGGCGGGCACGCCGTCGCTCAGGCCGAGCATGAAGCCGCCCAGCAGGGTCGAGGTCGAGCCGCTGGTCTCCATCATCACGCCGAAGCCCATGTCGTTCAACAGGGTCTTGAGGTCTTTGCCTGCTCCGGCCGCGGCGGCTTTGGCGATGGCGTTCATGGCGGCCACGATGGCTTCGCCGTGGTCGCCGTCACCGATGACGGCGTCGAGTTTCGAAAATTCATCGGCCCGGGCGGTGATCTGTTTCAGTGCCTCGGCGATCATTTTCTGGAAGTCTGATACGGTAAGTTTAGTCATTGGGTATACGGCTGGTTCTTCGCTATTATTGAGGGTGTGTGCTTTCTCCCGTCATTGCGAGGGAGATTGTTAAGATACCGAAACAATCTTCCTTTCAGCAAGGGGGGCTTCATCGCCCGCGTTGCTCGCTTCTCACAATGACGAGAAAAATCACCGGGATACACAGAGCCGTTCGGGCGATCAGTAGCCCGTTGCAAGGTTAATAGCCTTTGCGGGATACGGCTGGGAGAGCGTCTCTGAGGCTAAAAATTTTTCCAGTAGGGGGCGTTGGCCTTGTGGTTGACGATCAGGTCGGCATGGTCGGCGTCGAGTTTGCCCATGATCATCTGGAATCCGGCCTGTTCCTGAACGGTGAGCAGTTCGCCGGCGTAGCCCTGCACGACTTCGAGGCCTTCGGCTTCGGCTTTCCGGGCGGCGGCGCGGTAGACGATGAACTGTTCCATCAGGGTCGTGGAACCTACGCCGTTGATGTAGAGGGCTACTTTGTCGCCTTTCTTGACGGCGAGTTTTTTCATCAGCATACCGACCATGAATTCGGCGGTGGCGTCGGCCGATACGAGGGGCTGGGTGCCGCCTGCGCCGGCTTCGCCGTGCTGGCCCATGCCGATCTCCATCATGCCTTCGGGAAGCGAGGTGATGGTGGCTCCGTTCTGCGGGTGGGTACAACTGCGCATGGCCACGGCCAGGGTGGCGATGTTCTTGTTGAAGCGTTCTCCGATCTCGATCAGTTCGTCCAGTGATTTGCCTTGTTCGGCGGCCGCGCCGAGGACTTTGTACATCATTACGGCGCCACCGAGGCCTCGGCGGTCGTCGTCGGCAGCGTCGAGGCCGGCCGAGATGTCGTCGTGGGTCATGATGGATTTCACCTTGATGCCTGCGCGTTCGGCCAGTTGCATGGCCATGTTGCCGCTCATCACGTCGCCTGAGTGGTTGAGTACGAGCAGCAGGATACCGGCGGGGCGGTTCATCATTTGCAAGCCCTGAAAGAGGCGCTGGGCACCGGGGGCGGCAAAGATGTCGCCGACCACCGAGCAGTCGAGCATGCCTTCGCCGACGAATCCGCTTACGGCGGGTTCGTGGCCCGAGCCGCCGAAGGCGACGATAGCTACTTTATCCTGGCTCTTGGGGGTCGAGCGTACAACGATGTTTTCGGCGCCGAGTTTCACCAGGTGGGGGAAGGCCATGGTGTATCCTTCGAGGAGTTCGGCGGTAATGTTATCCGTTGAATTTATGAACTTATTCATCTCTTTTTGTTTTTTACCTCGAAATAGGGCGTTGCACTCGATTGCTGCGTCGTCACATACTTCAACATGTATGCTCCTCCTCGCAATCTTCACGCGCCTTCTCTTTCGAGCTAAAATTCCAAAAAGCCGGAGGGTTAGTTAAAATCCGAAATCCGGTTTTAGGAATTTTGTTTAGGTTGTATTTAGTTAAAAACAGGACGACGTCTCTGACGCTTAGCCCACGTGCCACATGAGTTCGATGGCGATGCCTTCTTCTTCGACGAAGGCGATCCAGTTGCCCCCGCCGCAGTCAGTGGGTTCGAGCAGGACTTTTTTGCCTTTCATCTCGGCTTCAGGGTCGGTCACCTGGTAGGCGATGTGGGCGTATTTTTGGATAAGCTGGGGCATCCACGAGTCGCTGTCGAAGCGGAGCCATTCGATTTTGTTGGGGCTTTTATGGAAGTCGGTCAGGTAGACTTTCATGCCTTCGTTGTACATTTCGCCGGGTTGGGGCTCGGAAGTAGGGATTCCGATATGGTCATAAGTGCGCATGGGTGAAATTTTAGATTGTTTGGGTTAACGATTTTATAAGGGTAGTGTCTCTGACGCTTTACGCAGAAAGGGAGCGGAGCCCGGTACGGGAAATCTCCACCCCTTGCTTGCTGCGGGTACTATGTGGCCGCCGGGGACTACAGGTGTGCTTCGGGGTTGCTGAATACCAGTCCGGCGCCGTCGTGGTAGTTGGCATATTCGTTCACGATGGCTCCTTCGGGGCCGGCTTCCATGAAATGCCAGCTTTCGAGGGCTTTGAGGGTCAGGATTTCGCCGACCGTTTGTTTCACGTAGTTTTTCGAGATGGTACTGATGAGCTGGCTGGCGGGAACGATGGTGTCGTAACCGGGGGTGGGCTCGCCCAATTCGGTGAAGTTATAGATCCAGCCGTGCTGTACTTTCCAGCTTTCCATCTTGGCGGGGAATTGGGTGGCTACGTGTTTGTGCTCGGGAAGCATCTGGCCGGGGAGCAGGTAGATGTCGTGGGCAAAGTAGCCGTGCACTGAGTCGTTGAGGTAGAAGACGCCGCCCATGCCGCAGTGCTCGAAATCGCCGAGGCCAAAGTCGGTGTACCAGGCTTCTTGTTCGAGGAAGGGGGTGAAGGGGTAGTTGTAGTAGGCGAACATGTCGAGGAAGGCTTCCTTGGCCACGTCGGCCTTGAAGTTGCCCTGTGCGTCGTAGAAGTCGGCGTTCGTGTACTTTTTGCTGTAGGGTGCTTTTACGTCCATGGTTTGTTGGCTGTTGTTGCAGCAGCTGGCGAAGATAAGCAGGCCGCCGATCGCTGCGAAGGTTGTTTTGAGGATGGAGGATGTTTTCATGCTATGTGTGGTTTTTGTGATGTGTAAGCAGGGCCCGGGGGGCAGATGTCGTGTGGTTCCCGAGGACGGGTCGGCTCACCGCCGGATGCCGGGGAGGCCCTCCCTGCAGGTGTCCTTATGTACTCTCTATGATGTCTGGCTTCCGGGTTACCGGGCCACCCCTTCGATTTCGATGAGGAGTTCTTCGCGGCAGACGTCGCTGAAAACATAGACCACGCCCACTTGGTTGCCGTAGCGTTCGAGCATCATGCGGCGCGAGGTGTCGAGAAAGTTTTCCGACTTCAAATATACGCGAAAATTTCGGATTTTCAGATTTTTGCGGAAACGTATCTTGTGACGGTGCAGGTTCTCTTTCGAGATCAGGAAGTCCATGTTCTCCTGGGTGATCACGGTTTGCCGTTCGATCCCTACGCCGGTGAGCGACTCCTCGCCGCGGATGGCGGCGGTGCCCGAAATATAGACCATCTGCGGGCGGCGCTTGTGCAACAGGGCTTTGGCGCGTTCGAATTTCGGGGTGGTGCTGCTGTGCTCTTCGCCGATCAGCACGCGGGGCGAGTAATCGTGCGCGGCTACCTGCAGGGTGTTGTCCACGGCGGCCATGCTGCGGCGTTTCGACGGGCCGAATACGGCGGCGTCGACTTCGACCATGATGCCGCCCTGCTGGGTGCCGATGCCGGTGGCGGCGGGGTACCCCGCCGGCCACGATACGGTGCCGTAAAGCCGCGACCGGGCGTCGTTGAAGGCTTGGTAGTGCTGGGCGTCGCAACTGACGCGGGTGATGTTCTCGATGTAGTTCCACTGCCGCACGATGCTGTTCACAGGCATCCGTTCGGCGGCGAGGATCGCCTCCAGAATGCCGAGCACGTGCTCGGACTGGTTGTTCATCGGTTGCCCGAGGTCGTCGGGGAGCAGCCCCTCGGTGAACAGATATTTGGTGTGTTTGCGTTCGAGGGTGATGTAGTTGTAGTTGCGGCCGCTGTCTTCGTAGTGCTTGCGGGTGAGTGTGTAGTGGCGGGCCAGGCGGGGGCTGATGCTCTGCACCTCGGCGGCCAGCGCGCAGTCGAGTGGGCGCTGGGCGACGTAACTCACCAGGGGCATCGCATCGCAGTAGTGTTCCCATACGAGGCGGGTGATGCGGTTTAGGTGGTCGGTATATTGCGCGTTATTGTCGGGAGCGCCGAAAAAAACGATGCGCAGCGGGATCCGCTCGCTGATCGGGGGTTGCTTGGCGAGGATCTCGCGCACCATCTCGTCGAAGTCGCGGAACCAGACTTTGTCTACAGTATATGTGATTGATAATTCCATTCAGGGCGATGTTTTCAGGCCACAAAACGGCCTGGGGTGCCGCGTCGAAGTTGTATTGCAACTCCGATCATTCCCGGCTAATGCCGGAGCGGCGGACAAGATTTACAGCGAATTCACGTACTCGACGAGTTGTTCGATCTCTTTGGAGTTCACTTTCTTGGGTTCGCGGATGCCGTGGTGGTGTACGGCGAAGACCTCTTCCATGGTGTTGGCCCGGCCGTCGAACAGGTAGGGGGCGGTGCGCCACACTTCGATCAGCGTGGGGGTGTCCCAGCCGTTCGCGAATTCGATGTCTTCACCGATGCGATGCATGCTCATGTCGCTGAAATAGGGGCCGTTGTGGCAGTGGTCGCAACCGAGTTTCTCGAACACTTTGCGCCCTTCTTTGGCTTTGTCGGAGAGTTCGCCGTTCACCAACAGGGGGCTGGGCACGGGGCGCAGGGATTTCATGTAGTCGTCCACCAGCTTGGCGTCTTCCTCGGGAATGGCGTAGAACTGGATCAGGTTGAAGCCTTTGCGCACGGCCAGCTCGGCCGAGGCACGGATGCCGGAGATCATGCTCGGCGGGGTGACGTGCGAGTAGAGCAGGCTCTTGCAGTTTTTGGAGTTGCCGATGCCGTCGTTCATCAGGTCCCAGTTGAGGCCGTCGTTGCGAGCGTCGCCGGGGTGGCAGCCGTTGCACGATTGCCACTGCTGGAAGCAGTATTTGGCGTCGTTGAAGATGCGCTCGCCGGCCTGCTCGCGGCTCTCGGCGCGATTGTGCACGAGGCCCAGGGGCTCGATTTGCCGGGTGGTCAGGTTCAGGATGTTGAGCGTGTCGGAGAAAAAGGTCGGGATGTAGAGGTTGCCGTTCAGCAGGGCCATCTTGCGGGGGCCGTTACCATGCACGGGCAGCCGTTCGCGCAGGCCGTACAGAAAACGCAGATCGTACGACAATTGTTCTATGGTGCCTTTGTAGCTGTTCAGCCGTTCGATCATGGCCGGGTAGTTGACCAGGCTCAGGTCGTGGGTTCCGCTGTGCGACACGACGAGCAGATCGCCCGCGGGTTTGATGTCCCAGATGCCGGCGGCGCCGTGTTCGGGCTCGTCGAGCAGGATAGCGCCCTTGAATTCGAGGGTCGCCACGTCGATCACGCTGATGGCGCTGGTATTCATCCACCCTTGCTGGAGTTGCGAGGTGGGCACGGTGAACCGCCCCAGGTTGTGGCTGATGAGCGCGTATTTGCCGTCGGGGCTCAGGGCGATGCCGCGCAGGGCGTTGCTGCCGTTGGCGAGTTTGATGTCTTTGATTTTCCGGAAGGTCTCCAGGTCGATCACGCTCACGTCGGCAGCTACGAAATCGGCGTTGGCGGCGGTGGCGGGCAGGTAGTTGGTCACGAACATCCGTTTGCCGTCGGGGCTGATGACGGCGCCTTTGGGCTCGCGCAGCACCCTGACCGTACGGGTAACAGTGCCGGCTGAGGGGTCGATCTCGCTGACGGTGCCTGCGAATTGGTCCATCACGTAGACGCGGCTGCCGTCGGGCGATACGACGGGCGCAGTGGCACCGTGTCCGGCGGGGATTACTTTGTCGAGGGTGCCGCTCACCAGGTCGTAGATGTGCAGGGCGCCCGAGGTGGTGAAGGTGGTGACGTAGGCGGTGCGTCCCTTGACGGCCACGCCTGTGGGGATCTGCTCGAAGTGCCAGGTCTGCTCGGGGGTGGTGTCGCCGCGCAGCAGGGCAGCGTAGGAGTATACGCGCACGGTGCGGTCGCCGCGGTTCGATATCAGGATCTCGCCGGTCTCGGCGGCGGCAATGTCGGTGGGGAACAGGGGGGCGCCTTTCTCGAAGAGGGCTGTGTCGTCCTGCCGGGCTTTCACTCCCGAGGGGGCGGCAGCGAACAAGGCGGCGAACACCAGTACAACGGCAAGGGATATGAGGCTCTTTTTCATCACGAGGATAAGTTTGATGGGTTCCGGCGGCTCGCTTGCGAACCGCGGGGCGTTCGGACGAAGCGGACGGGGAGCTGCCGTCTGTAATCTACAATGTTACGAAATTTTTGACGTTTCCGCAAGTGTAAGGTTTACCGGGCGCAGGGCGTTTCGTCGCCGGGAGCACAGCCCGGGGCTCCACAGGCGTTGCAATCGCCTGCGTCCGCAAGGGGAGGCAGGCCTCTGGATTTGCGGCGCGCGGCTTCTTCGCGGCGGATCTCGGCCTGGGTGCATTCGATGCCGCGGCGGCGCATCTCGCGGTTGCTGCCGACATCGCTTTCGAGGTCGTGTCCTTTGCGGATCCGGGTGATCGAAAGAGCGAGCACGAACAGGCCGACGGCGCCGACGGCGATCAGGAGGGTGATGATGAACGGGGGCATTTTCAGGTGTGTTATGTGTCTGTTTTTAACCGACCGGGGCCGGTGGTGCGCTCGTTTGCTCTCTCTGTAGCAGCATGGCGCTTGTGCGGGCCTGTTCGACTTCCTGTTTCGTGCCTCGCAGTTTCGGCAGGATAAACTCCGTGGGCACCGGCAAGAATGGCATCAGGGAGCGCCTTGTTCCGTGCTTGCCCTGTGCGTGGTACGGACGATCCTTCCGAAATAATAAAAGGGTGCCGCCTTGTCCCGCTGATGGGATGGGCGGTACCCTTGTTTGATTAGAAAAAACGGCGGCCGGGTTAGCGGCGGGCCACCAGGCTGATGTAGTAGAGCAGGGTGACGATGGCCGAAAGGGCGGCGACCAGATAGGTGCTGGCGGCCCAGCCGAGGGCTTCGCGGGCCTGGCTTTGCTGCTTGTCCTGAAGCATGCCGCTTTGGGTGAGCCATGCCATGGCGCGCGAGCTGGCGTTGTATTCGACGGGCAGGGTGACGATGCTGAACAGGGCCGACATGGCGATCATGCCGATGCCTACCCAGAACAGCCACAACGAATCGCTGGCGTTGGCCACCAGGATACCGGCGATGATCACGAAGGTGGCGGTTTTGGCCGACACTTGCACCATCGGCACGAGGGCCGAACGCATTTTCAGGGGGGCGTACCCTTGGGCGTGTTGCAGAGCGTGTCCGCATTCGTGGGCGGCGACGGCGGCGGCCGACACGCTGTTCACACCGTAAACGCTTTCGCTCAGGTTGACGGTCTTGGTTTTGGGGTTGTAGTGGTCGGTGAGCTGGCCTTTGGTACTGATGACTTTGACATCGGAGATGCCGTTGTCGCGCAGCATTTTCTCGGCGATCTCGCGGCCGGTGAGCCCTTCGCTGAATTTAACTTTCGAGTATTTCTTGAAAACTTGCTTGAGGCGCCATTGTACGGCGATCCCGACGACAGCGATCACGATGATCAGGATCCATTCGATGGGCAGCGAGGTGTTTGCGGCGTAATACGCCAAGGGGAGCATGGTCATTTTTGTGTGTGTTAGATGGGGTGGTTTATTTGGATGTGTTTGTAGTCTTGGCCTTTACCTGCGGGTGCCCGGGGCACACGTATCCGAAGGTAAAACGTTTGCGCCTGCGGATTTAGTGTCTTGCGTCCCCTGTTTTGAGGGGGGGCCGCTTTGCCGCCGGAATCACAAAGTTAGTAAATGTTCGGGGTAATGACAAAGAAAAGTGTGTCCGCAGGGCAGCCCCCTGTGTCATCCCGGGCGAAGCCGGGGGCCTTTTCAAATACGATCGCCGATGTTGCGGCAGATCATACATTTTTGAAAAAGCTCCCGGCTTCGCCCGGCATGACAGGGCGACGGGCCCTGTCTCAGCCTCAATCGGGTGGGGCTATATTATACGTTTCAAGGGCGAAATTGCCGCAGTGCGCGGGATAATTTTTTATGCTTATCCGCAACAATACCCCTTCGCTCCGCCGACGGGCGTAAACGAGGCGAGTGTGACAGCCCACCGCGTGGGGTAGCGGCGGACTGCCGGGATCGCCTCGCGCGACCCGGGTAAATGTAAAAACATCCCCCGAAAACAAAGGATAAAATGCGGGGGGGTATTGCGGATAAGCTGATAACTTTCGCGCCGCGTTGTCGCGGGATCAGTCCCTGAGCTGGTACTCGATGGTGGTCACCACGCGCAGGCGCTTGATGTAGGGTGTGTTGGCGTCGCGGTCCTCGATCGAGAGTTGGCCCTGGTAGGCGCTACGGATTTTGCCGAGCTTGCTGCCCGAGTCTTCGGCGAATTTCTCGGCGCTGGCGCGGGCGTTCTTGGTGGCTTCTTCGATCATCTTGGGCTTCACGTCGTTCAGGCGCGTGAAGAGGAACTGGGTCTGGTAGCGGTAGTCTTCGCTGCCGATGGCGATGCCTTTCTTGAGCAGTTCGGTTTGTTTGACCATCAGCTCACGCACTTTGTCCACCTGCCCGGAGCTGACCGTGACCACCGAGGTGGCGTAATAGCGGTAGGGCGGGCGGTTGCCGCCGTAATAGCGTTCGGCCTGCGAGTCGTTGATGGCGGGCGCCGAGGTGGTGATCTCGGCGGGGGCGATGCCGTTCGAAGCGAGGAACTTGACGATCACCGCGTTCTTGGTTTCGATGGTGTTGTACAACCCCGCCAGGTCGTCGCCCTGTTCGGTATACATGATGGGCCAGATCACTTTGTCGGCGGGCATCTCGATCTCGGAAAGGCCTTTGACGTTGACGGTGCGGTCGAAGCTGCGGAGGCTGCCGAGCCCCCAGTAGAGGAACAACCCGGCGATGATGAGCCCGGAGCCGATGAAGAGGCCGCCCAGGGCGATCGATTTGTTTTGCATGGCGGTGAGGTTTTTGAGGTTAATCTTCGGGAATCTCTTAAGCGCTACGGCCCGGGAAGTTATGCCTGGCGTGCCCGGACGGGGTGAAGGGACCGTGCGCGTGCGGACCGGGGCGGCTCCTCGTCCCGATGCCCAAATGTACCGATTTTATCCGAACTTATGTTGAAAACCCCGCAAATGGCGTGCCGGGATGTGTGTATTGTCCATCCGGAACGCCGTTACAAAATATTATTCAATGATATATGGCCGTTTATTTTCTGAGGGAAAATCTTTTTGTGTTGTGTTTCCGACTTTTTTGTCTATACCTGCAAAGCCTGGTGTATGCCGGGGAATCTGAATTATTCGTCCTCAAATCGTTTGGCTCATGAAAAAATTCTGTTACTTACCACGGTAATGGCGGGTTTCGCATTGATGTCCTGCCAGAAAGAGGGCCCGCCCGAAGAGCCGATCATCCAAACGGAACAATTTATTGTATCTCCCTATCTTGATGTTGAACTGGCTACCCCTTATCATTATGCTCGCCTGACCGAAATACAAAAAAACGCCCCTTAGGAGGGCGTTCTTCTTTTGGATCATAGTGATCCCGGAGGGACTCGAACCCCCGACCGGCAGATTAGAAATCTGCTGCTCTATCCAGCTGAGCTACGAGATCGAAAAGGGAGACGCTATTGCGAAAAGCTGCAGGCGACGAAGCAACCTCTTCCTGCAGGGGGATCGGGGTTGCTTTCTGCGTCGCAGCCGCAATGACGGGGTCAAGGACCCTTTTTAGCCGAGACCGTATCAAGTACTCGACCGGTTCAAGGGCGCGATTGACAGGCAGGTATGCAGATAAATGCTCTTACGCTTATTCGAATTCCAGCAGCAGTTCGCCTTTCGGAACTACCTGCCCCTCTTTGACGCAGATGTGTTTTACCTTGCCGCCGACCGGCGAGCGGTAGGTGTTGAGCATCTTCATGGCGTTGAATTCCAACAGGACGTCGCCCTCTTTGACCGTTTGCCCGGCCTTGACCTTCAGCGACACGATCGTTCCAGGGATGAACGAGTATATCTCCTTCGGGTTCGGGGCCTGCCACGGTTTGCGGTTGCGGTATTTCGCACTCAGGCGTGTCGTGTATGTGCCGTGCAGGGTCGACAGGGTTTCCATCGGTTCGGCAGCGGCGGGTGTATTTTTAGTGTTGCTCATGATGTCCGTTTTGTAGTGTCCGGCACACGGGGAGGGGGCGTGCCGGACAATTGTTGGTTATGTGCGTAATTGCACAAGCGGATGGCTTCAATGTCATCCCGGACGCAGCCGGGGGAACCTCTCAGAGGCTGTATTGTAAAGATCCCCCGGCAAACTCGGGATGACATATGAATGACGGGCGCGGGCGCCTTATCCTGCCGCCATGCATTAGCCCGCCGAAAGATCGCAGGATAAATTTACGGATGCGGCCGGGGTAGGGCGTCGCCGGCGATTAAAACGGGGGGATGCCGTGTTTTTTCGTCGGGCGGTAAACGGTTTTGTTCTGGGCAACCTCAAGCGCGTGGATCAGGCTCTTGCGGGTTTCCTCGGGTTCGATCACCGCGTCGATGTAGCCTTTGGCGGCTGCCACGTAGGGGTTCGCGAATTTCTCTTTGTATTCCAGGATTTTGGCCTGGCGCATCGCTTCGGGGTCGGCGGCTTCCATGATCTCTTTGCGGAAGATGATGTTGGCGGCTCCTTCGGGGCCCATTACGGCGATCTCGGCGCCGGGCCATGCGAATACGAAGTCGGCGCGCAGGTGGCGCGAGTTCATGGCGATGTAGCCGCCGCCGTAGGCCTTGCGCAGGATTACGGTGAGCTTGGGCACCGTGGCTTCGCTGAACGCGTAGAGCAGTTTGGCGCCGTGGCGGATCACGCCGGCGTGTTCCTGGTCGACGCCGGGCAGGTAGCCGGGCAGGTCTTCGAGGGTCACGATGGGGATGTTGAACGAGTCGCAGTAGCGGATAAAGCGGGCGGCTTTGTCCGATGAGTCGCAGTCGAGCACGCCGGCCATCACGAGCGGCTGGTTGGCCACGAAGCCTACGGTTTCGCCTCCGATGCGGCCGAAGCCTACCACGATGTTGGCGGCGAAAAGCTCCATCACTTCGACGAAGTCGCTGTCGTCACTCAGGGCGCGGATCACGTCGCGCACGTCGTAGGGTTGGCTCGGGTCGGCCGGGACGATCTTTTCGATCTTGTAGTCTCTTTTGGGCTGCTCGACCGATACGGTATCGGCTTTCTTGCTGTTGTTCTGCGGGATCACCGACAGGAGTTTGCGGATCTGGAGGAAGCACTCTTCTTCGCTTTTGGCGTAGAAGTGGGCATTACCGGTCATTTCGGCGTGCACGCGGGCGCCTCCGAGTTCTTCCATGCCGATGTCTTCGCCGAGCACGGTCTTGATCACTTCGGGGCCGGTGATGAACATCTTCGAAATACCCTCGACCACGAACACGAAGTCCGTGAGGGCGGGCGAGTATACGGCACCGCCGGCGCACGGGCCGAGGATGACTGAAATCTGGGGGATCACGCCGCTGCTGGTGGTGTTGCGGAAGAAGATCTCGCCGTAACCGGCCAGGGCGTTGACGCCTTCCTGAATGCGGGCGCCGCCAGAGTCGTTGATGCCGATCAGCGGGATGCGCATGTTCAGGGCGTAGTCCATGATCTTGGTGATCTTGCGGGCGTGCATGAAGCCGAGCGAGCCGCCGGCCACGGTGAAGTCCTGGGCGAATACGGCCACGGGGTTACCGCATACCGCTCCGGTGCCGATGATCACGCCGTCGCTGGGGAGGTCTTTGCCCATCATGCCGAATTCGCGGGCGTCGTGCTCGACGAACAGGTCGTATTCGTGGAAGGTGTCCTTGTCGAGCAGGGCGATGATGCGTTCGCGGGCGGTGAGTTTACCCATCGCTTTCTGTTTTTCGATGGCTTTGGCGCCGCCGCCTTCGTAGATTCGTTTTTTGCGCTCTTTCAAGTCGAGCACTTTTTTATCGTCAGCCATAATTGAGGGTTGTTTTTGATGACTATGTTCCTGCTTTTATATTTCTTTCGTCGTTACGGGCCGCCGCGGTGGCGTGGTGATCTCCCTTGTATGGGGAGATGTCTGCGGAATGTTTCACATTCCCCGCCACAACGAAATAAATAACGTGAGGCCGGATATAATCACCTTCGTTTTTAATGGTGCAAAGATAAGGTTTTTTATTGCGGATAGCACTTCTTGGGTAAATTGCTGTGATTCAGCGGAATGTTTCACTCTTTCTTTGGCTTGCCGCCGCCGGGCGGAGCTGCTTCTTTGCGGTCTTCGGATAACGGGGCTGCCGTTTTTTAGCTGCTTTTGGCGGCGGATGGGGTTCGTTTTCTGATTCCGGTCTGCAGTGCCGGACGTGGCCGTGTCGGATTACTGTCCGGCCGAGCTTTTGAGTTCTTTTTTGGTCATCTCTTTCTGCTCAAGTTCGGGCGAGGTGACGGCCTGGTGCCGTGAACCGTGTGTGAGTTGGACGACCCCTTTGTCGGTCAGGAACATAGGATTGATATAAGTCCACTCGAACGATGGGTTGTCGGTGTTTGTGCGATAGTCATTTTGCAGTTCGGGGTAGGATATCCAAAATCTTATCTGGTAGTCCCCGTTTTCATAGAATGCGCCGGCTTTGCCGAGTGGAGTCCCCGGGAAAATAATATCTCCGGGCTTTACGGTGATGGACCCTTTTTCAAAAACGTCATAATAAACTATCGTCCCATCGTTTTGCTCCACCACAATTTGGTTGCTTGTGGAGTGGTAGTTCGTAGCCATATCTTCGGGTAGTGCCTCCACGTCGTTGCGCACTTCGACTACTAATCCCTTACGGGCGGCAAAGATCGTATCGCCTCTTTCTAGCTGGAACTGGAAGGATGCCCAGTTTTTGGAAGCGCTACCTCCTTCGAAATGCCGTTCGCGTAGATTGTAATGAGCCAAAGCCATTACTTCGCCCTTCTGTATGCTGTAGGGTAGGCGGTAGACGAACGCTGTGTCGAGTTTAGGGTCGTGGTAGCCGCGCGCGTAGCGGTAGTTGTAACTCACATCCATACGTTGGTTCTCAATGATAGGGGTTAGGGTCACCAATACTCTATCGCCACGTACGATGGTGGTAAACGGGCGCGATTGCCTTATGTTCTCAGCCCGGGTTAGGTAGAAATAAACGGTATACGTTCCCGGAGTGTTCTTAAGCACTGAAATTTCCAGGTTGGAATTTACCCATTTGCTCCTCGTTTCGATGTTATAACGTGGCGGGGGCTGGGCGTTGGCGTTGTGGGTGATCAAGCCGCCGAGCAGGGTGGCCAGGAGTGCAGGTACGATTCTTTTCATAACAGTTTGGGCTTTCTGGGTATACCGCAGAAACCCCGAGGGGGGCTCCTGCGGTCTTCATCGTTTGCAATAGGTCAGAAAGGGGGCGACTATTTCTTGGCCAGGATCTGCTCGAAGAGCGGGCGGTAGCTGATGGCGCTTCCGACGTGGGCGGCGAGCTGCGCGATGGGGATGCGTTCCTGCTGCATCGAGTCGCGGTGGCGCACGGTGACGGCCTTGTCTTCGAGGGTCTGGTGGTCGACGGTGATACAGAACGGGGTGCCGATGGCGTCCTGGCGGCGGTAGCGCTTGCCGATGCTGTCTTTTTCGTCGTACTGTACGTTCATGTCGAACTTGAGCCGGTCGACGATCTCTCGGGCCACTTCGGGCAGGCCGTCTTTCTTTACGAGCGGCAGTACGGCGGCTTTTACGGGGCAGAGCGGCGCCGGGATGCGGAGCACGACGCGCTCTTCGCCGCCGTCGAGTTTCTCTTCGGCATAGGCGGCCGACATCACCTGCAGGAACATGCGGTCGACGCCGATCGAGGTTTCGACCACATAGGGCACGTAGCTTTCGTTGGTCTCGGTGTCGAAGTAGCGGAGCTTCTTGCCCGAGAATTTCTCGTGCTGGCTCAGGTCGAAGTCGGTGCGCGAGTGGATGCCCTCGACTTCCTTGAATCCGAACGGGAACTGGAATTCGACGTCGGTGGCGGCGTTGGCGTAATGGGCCAGCTTTTCGTGGTCGTGGAAGCGGTAATGCCCGTCGCCGAAGCCCAGGGCGCGGTGCCAGGACATGCGGAACGAGCGCCAGTATTCGAACCATTCCATTTCGGTGCCGGGCTTCACGAAGAACTGCATCTCCATCTGCTCGAATTCGCGCATGCGGAAGATGAATTGCCGCGCCACGATCTCGTTGCGGAATGCTTTGCCGATCTGAGCGATCCCGAAGGGGATCTTCATGCGGCCGGTTTTCTGGACGTTCAGGAAGTTCACGAAGATACCCTGCGCGGTTTCGGGGCGTAGGTAGATGCTGTTGGCGCCGTCGGCGGCAGCCCCGATCTTGGTCTCGAACATCAGGTTGAACTGGCGCACTTCGGTCCAGTTGCGGGTGCCGCTGATGGGGCACACGATCTCAAGGTCTTCGATCAGTTGCTTGAGCCCGTCGAGGTCGCTGGCGGTGAGCGCGGCTACCATGCGGGTGTTGGCTTCGTCGCGTTTCTGCTGCAGTTCGAGCACACGGGGGCTGGTCGTGCGGTACTGGGCTTCGTCGAATGCATCGCCGAAGCGTTTGGCGGCTTTCTCGACCTCCTTGCCGATCTTGTCGTCCTGTTTGGCGATCCACTCTTCGATCAGCACGTCGGCGCGGTAGCGTTTCTTGCTGTCTTTGTTGTCGATCAGGGGGTCGTTGAAGGCGCCCACGTGGCCCGAGGCTTCCCAGGTCTTGGGGTGCATGAAGATGGCGGCGTCGATGCCGACGATCCCTTCGTTCAGGCGGGTCATGGCGTCCCACCAGTAGCGTTTTATGTTGTTCTTGAGTTCGACGCCCATCTGGCCGTAATCGTACACAGCACCGAGGCCGTCGTAGATTTCGCTCGACGGGAAAATGAATCCGTACTCTTTGCAATGGGCAATTAACTTCTTAAAAAGTTCTTCCTGTGTCATATGTGTTTTTTGTTTTTTAGGCCGATATAGTTTGTTGCCGGAAGTCCGCTCGATCCTCACGTATTATCAGTACGCTGCGGTCATTGGGACTTCCGTCGCCTTCTCTATCGGCCTAAAATTCCCCCAAACAGATTTTGTTTTTCGACCGATATGATGCGTTGGGCTTGCTCGTTCGTCGGTCACATATTTCATATATGTTTCCTTCGCCCTCGCTTCGCCCGCCTTCTCTCTCGACCTGGAATTCCAAAAAATGGGTCGGAGGTTTAGTTCGAAATAAATAGGTTGGAATTTTGGGTTGTTATTTCTGTCGGGGGGTAAAGATACGAAAAAGTGGTTAAGGTTGCTCCGGGAAGTTGGGTGTCCGCACGGGGACGTTACCGCGGATGACTTGCGGCTTGCCGCTGCGGATCCACGGTTCGCCGCGCTCGGCCAGGTGGTCGGCCATCCGGGCCTGGAACCACCAGAGTACTTCGCGCCAGTCCCATGCGCCGCTCAGGTTCACGCGTTCGCCGGGATCCCAGCGCAGGTCGTACAGCTCTTCGCGTCCGGTCTGGTAGTTCCGGATGTATTTGTAGTACGTGTGCGAATAGAGGTCGGGGGCCGAAACGAGTGCCACCCACCCGCTGTTTGCCGAATAAGAACCGGTGTGTTCGAGGTCGAGCAGTTCGCGCCATGCCGCCTTCGGGTTGCGGATGACCGTCAGTACCGACGATCCGTCGATACCGGCGGGCACCGGGGCTCCGACGGCATCGAGCAGCGTGGGAAGCACATCGCGGATTTCCACTAATTGCCCCAGTTCCGTGCCGCGCGCCACGCCGGCCTGCATCGATGCGGGCCAGCGCACGACGAAGGGGATGTGGGCCGACCCTTCGTAGGGGTAGGTCTTGCGCCAGTGGTAGTGGTCGCCGAGCATGTCGCCGTGGTCGGAGAGGAAGACGATGAGCGAGTTTTCGTACATGCCTTTGTCTTTAAGTGCCTGGATGATGCGCCCGATCTCCTGGTCGACGAAGGTGATGTTGGCTGCGTAGTGCAGGCGTGAGCGCATGGCATACTCCTCGCCGAAGTCGCCGAACGCGGCGTCGGGGTTGTCGGCGGGATTGTGGCTGTAGTTTTTCGAGAAGGCCTCGTCCCAGGTGCCGGTAGCGGGATGCGGCAGCCGGTTTTCGCGTCCGGCGTACATGTCAATGAAGTGTTGCGGCGGGTCGTAGGGCGAATGGGGCCGCGCGAACGATACTTTCAGGAAGAGGGGGTTCTCCTGGTCGTAGTTTTCGATGACCGATACGGCTCGGTCGCCCGTCCAGCGGGTGGGGTGCAACTCCTCAGGCAGGGCGTACGTGGCGGCGCCGTGGGCATTCCAGCCGATGCCGGTAGTGTCGGGATTCTGCCCGGGGGCCACTTCGGAGAACCATCGGCGGTAGTCGCTCACGAAGCCGGGGTCTTCGACGCGTCCGGACTCGTCGAGCTCGGTGGCGGCGAAACCGCGCAGCGAACGCTGCGGGGACCAGTGCATTTTTCCGATGCCGTAGGTGTAGTAGCCTGCGTCGGCCAGCAGTTGCGGCATTTCGTTGGGGTAGTGTTCGGCGATCCGGCCGGAGTAGCCGATCAGCCCGTGGTGCCAGGGCGACTGCCCGGTGAGCAGGGCTGCCCGGGCAGGAGTGCTGCTGGGGGTCGAGCTGTAGGCGCGGGTGAAAGCGGCTCCGTCGGCGGCCAGCGCGTCGAGGTTGGGGGTGATTACCGCCGGATTGACGTAACCCATGAAGTCGAAGCGGTGCTGGTCGTCCATGATCAGGATGATGTTCGGACGCCCCGGCGTTTGCTGGGCTTGGGCTTGTGTTTGGCCGGGAGCGGGCCTGGCCGCCAGGGCGGTACCTGCGGCGCCGATCGCGCCGAGGGTGAGCAGGGGAAGGGTGGTGTATTTCATGGTGTGCTTCAGAGAGATGCGGTTGTAACTATATATTCATTAACACAGGTGCGGGTATATGCTATCGCTTCCGCCGGCCCGGCGCTTTCCCGGGCGGACTTACCGCCAGGCGTCTGGGCCGGGTTGCAATCCGGGGGGCTTGTGCAGATAAATATAAGGTAATTATATATACATTTACACAAACTCGGGTCGCAGTGCAGCCCGTGACCCGTGCGGGTAACGCGCTACCCGCGTTCGGGGGATGGGCGCCGGGCCGGGAACAAGGGTGTTAATGAGTATATAATATCTAAATATAATTGTCTTCGGTTTTTCTGGGGGCAGCTATTCGGGCCGCCAGGTTTCGGGAGGGGGGACGCTTATCCGCAATAATACCCCTTTTGTTCTAATCCTTTGTTTTCGAGGGGGCATGTGCCCGGGTCGTGTAAGCGATCCCAATAGTCTGTCGCCGCCCCATGCGGCGGGCTGTAATATTCGCCCTGCGGCTCGTTTATGCCCACCGCCGACGGCGGACCGAAAGGGTGTTGTGCGGATATATAATACCGACTGCTTTATTTTCGTTATTTTTGTGCCCGCATGGGACGCATATTGGCCATAGATTTCGGAACGAAGCGCACGGGGCTGGCAGTCACCGATCCGCTGCGCATTATCGCCTCGGCGCTCGACACGGTGCCGACGGACTCGGCTGTGGCGTATGTCGCGGAGTATGTGGCCCGCGAGGGGGTCGAGCTGATCGTTGTGGGCGAACCGCTCACCGAACGGGGGCTCCCTTCCGAGTCGCAACGCGCCCTGCGCCCGTTCCTCGATAAGTTGCGCGCCGCCCTGCCCGAGGGATTTCCCGTCGAGCTGTGGGACGAGCGCTATACGTCGAAAATGGCGCAACAGGTGATCCTCGAAAGCGGTATCGGCCGCCAGGCGCGCCGCGACAAGGCGCTGGCCGACCGTGTGGCGGCCACGATCATCCTGCGCTCGTGGCTCGATTCGGTGCGGAACAGGTAGGGTTTTTGCGGCGGCCTGCGAGCCGTAGGCGAGCAGGCCTGCTTTTCTCTGGTTCGGCGTAGCGCTTGCGCGAGCCCATCCGGCTTCCTCAGGGTAAATTCCGCAGGCGCCGCCAGGCGCTTTGAGCGCCTCTCGGCCGGTGGCGCCTGCTTCTTGACAAAGGTTGCGGGAAACGGTTGCCGCAGATGATTCTTCCCTAAGCCTAAAGCCTCTTCGCGGCTCCAGGGCCATATTCGCCTGCGGGCGATTCGCTTTTGGTTTTGCGAATATACACAGTTTTGGAGTAATTTTACGTTCTAATTTCATTCGCCGTTTTTCGCGCCCGGCCTCGTCCATCGCTGATGGCCGTGCCCCCGCTGATCAAAAACGCTTTTGTTTCAGATAATAGTTATGGTACTTCCGATTTATATTTACGGTTCGCCGGTGCTCCGCACCAAGGGCGAGGCGTTCGATCCGCGCACTTATCCGGACTTCTCGCATCTGGTCGAGAATATGTTCGACACGATGCACGAAGCCGACGGCGTGGGCATCGCCGCCCAGCAGGTGGGACTCGCGATCCGGCTGTTCTGCATCGACCTCACGCCTTACCGCGAGGATTTCCCCGAAGGGTTCAAGATGCGCCGGGTGTTTATTAACGCCGATATCCTCGAACGGTCCGAGGATTGTGAGCGTTCGGTGGAGGGCTGCCTCAGCCTGCCGGGGCTCAACGAAGATGTCGTCCGTCCCGAAAAGATACGTATCCGCTACATGGACGAGGATTTTGCCGAGCACGACGAGTGGTTCGACGGCTACCTGGCCCGCGTCATTCAGCACGAGTACGACCACATCGAGGGGATCGTCTTCTCGGACCGCGTGTCTCCGCTCCGCAAGCAACTCATCAAGCGCCGCCTTTCCGAAATGTCGAAAGGCCACACCTCGGCTCACTACAAAACCAAACTCGGCCGGTAGGCCGGTACCGGGCTTGCCTCGTGAGTCCGAGCGTATTGCCCTCGCCGGGCGGGCCTTCTGTTCTTATAAAAAAGAACCAAAAAGAATTTTTCCGGAAACTTCGTTTCCTTCCTGCTGGCATCGCGTGACCGAAATGCGTCGCATTTCAATTGAATAAATAAAGGGATTTGATATCGGAAGTAAACTTTCAGACTCAAATCCCTTTATTTATTCAAAAGCACGCCGTGCTTATTGGTCACGCGCAAAAAGAGGGATGCGAAGCATTCAGAAAAGTTTTCTTGGTCCTTCTTTTTCAAAAGAAAGAACCGGCGCTGCAACCGGGGGCAATGTCAGCTCGCTTGTCAATTGCCGGGGTGCGAGGAGGAAAAGGCCACGTAACGATACCCTACTGCCGGTGGCAGATGCCGGCGAAGTCGCAGAAGCGGCAGGTATCGGTGTGCGGGGTCTGGACGAAGGGGATAGCCGGGTCGAAGATTCCGGCGATGAGTACGGCGAGCCGGGTGCGGAGCTCGCCGAGCGTGGCGTCGTCAATCGTGTCGATCAGCCAGCCGTCCTCTTCGCAAAACAGGAAGGACCGGTAATCTTCGTTCGATTCAGCCATCCGCCGCGCGCCGTAGAGCGCCGGGGAGACCGCCGGGGCGCGGTCGCCGAAGATCAGCCCGTACATCAGCATCTGGAGGGCTGCCTTGTTGCGCGGCTCGTAGCGTGGTTCGCCTTCGGGGGCCTTGATCCGGGGCTTTTCGTTCGTGAACAGCGCCGCCAGGTTCGGGAATTCCGTGCGGTCGCGGCCGCTTTTGTAGTCGATCACGCGCAGGGTGCCGTCGGCCAGGCGGTCGAGGCGGTCGGCCAGCCCGGCGATCACCGCCTGAGAGCCGTCAGGAAGGGTCAGACGCGCTTCACCTTCTTCTTCAAGCGCCTCGATCCGGAAATCGCCGCCGTGCTTCGCGTCGTACGCAGTCATATTCTCCAGCCACCGCCGGACAATTCGGTATTCGCTGCACTCCGCCGCGAGGCGGTCGCCGAACACTTCGCCGACCGCCGCGGCCACGCACGCATCCATTCGTTGGGGCGGAAGCGCCGCGATCAGCGCCGCCGCATCCGGCATTCCCTTAAACGGTTCGTACAGCAACTCCATCGCCCGGTGCAGCGCCGTGCCGATCTCGCTGTCCGAAATGTCGTCTCCAGCCACCACCGCCTTGCGCATCCGCTTGACGTCGTGGAAATAAAACTTCAGCGGGCAGTCGATGTAACGCCCGAGTGCGGTCGGTGAAAACCGCCGCTGGCGCAACTCTTTGATGATTTCCGGTGTTTTGTCGGCCGTGATAGGCTCCGCGGGGCGATAGCTCATGCGCAGCCCCAGCGTGCGGCGCCCGACCGTGTGCGGCGACTCGTAGTGCAGTTGGTAGATGTAGCGGCTATGCTCGCCCGTACTTTTGTCGTTCGACGCCGAGTTGTAGAGCATCGTCAGGCTCCGTGCGCGTGCCGCCAAACGGTAGAAATAGTAGCTGTACATCGCCTCGTGCTCGGCGAGCGTCGGCAGCCCGAACGCCTGCCGCAGGCTCAGCGGGATATAGCTCGTGGTATCGAGGTTGCCGGGGAACGAGTCGTCGGACATCGACAACAAGATCACGTGCTCGAAATCGAGGTTGCGCGTTTCGAGGATCCCCATGATTTGCAGGCCCTTGAGCGGTTCGCCCTCGTAGGCCACGCGTTGGGTGCGGAGCATCTGGCGCAGCGCCCGCGCGTAAACTTCGCGGCTCAGGCCGATACCGCATTCGGCGGTGATGTGGCCGAGTTTTTCGACGAGGGTGATGATGCGGTAGACGAACTCGTTCTGTTCTTTGTCCCGGACGTTGTCGGTGCCGGGCCGTCCGGCGAACGAGGCGAGGCAGCCGGTCAGGTAGTGTTGCATCGCTTCGGTATCTTCCGGAGCGGCGAATAATGCGGCTAACGGGGGAGCTTCGGCGACGAGTTCCTCGGCACCTGGCCACAGCCACTGTTTTTTGTTGATTTTCGCCGACAGGGCGGTGGCCTCTTTCCCGGCCAGCGCCACGATGAAAGGGTGGGTGAGCAGCCCGGTCACGTCGGCGTGGTTGAAGCGTGCCGTCCCCCCGGTGTGCCGCACGTGCGACTGAAGGGTGAGCAGCCGTTCGAGGAACAGGTAGGGAAGGGTGTCGCGCAGCGGGTAGCCCATTGTGATGTTGAACTCGGCGACCTCGCCGGGCAGCGAATGCAGTACGGTGGTCAGCAGCGATTCGTCGGTCAGTACCACGGCGGTCTCTTTGCCGAGGCGTCCGCCCTGCGCCCGGTGGATGTCGCGCAGCAGGTCGTGTAGCGCCTTGCACTGCATCACGTCCGACGGGGCGGCGATGACCTCGATGCGCTTGGGCTGCGCGAAGTTGTCGCGGGCAAAAACGGGCGCTCCCTGGCTGCTGTCTGAGGGGTCGTCGCTTTCCGGTGTTGTGCCGTCGTCGCCCCAGGCGGCGATGTTGCGGCGGATGAACTCGCCGGCCTCTTGTTTCGGGTCCCGGTAGAAATAGTTGTCGTAGTCCCAGTAGAATTCGGCGCGGCCCTGCTGCCGTAGGTGGTCGAACATGAGCTTCTCGCAGGCGTTCAGGGCATTGAAGCCGATGAAGACGTAGCGTTCGCCGGCGGGCTTCCCGCTTCCTTCAGCCCCGGAGGATACAGGGCGGCCGCTGCCGTCGTTATTGCCGCGGTCGCTGCTGCCTTCACGGGAGGCTATCTGTTCGGCGACGTCGCGGTAGATCATCCCGGCGTAGCCGATTCCGAGGCTGCGCAGCCGTTCCTTGTATTGGTGGTAAATGGGGTAAAGCGAGCTCCAGATACCGGCGAACCGCTCTTTGTGGCTGGGGTCGCCGGAATTGTTCGCCCCGGCGAAAGGCTCGCCGCCGTTGAAAACTGTCCAAAAGCTGAGGGCGTGAGCCTGGCCTTCGGCATCGGCGAAAAGGGCCTCGATTTCGCCGCGTTCGGCGATGTTGGAATAGAGCGCCCGGGCGTCGATCAGGTATTTGTCGATGGTGTCGAAGTCGGCGAGTAGCACTTCTCCCCAACTGTAGAAGCGATCGAAGGTCTCGCCGGGGTGGAATGCGGCGTATACGGTGTAGAGCTCGGCCACCAGCCGCAGGTGGTCGCCAGCGCCGAGGCCCGACATTTCGCGCACCATCTCGTCGATCGAAGTATAGCGGGGCTCCCACAGGGGTTTGCCTTCGACGAGTTCCAGCAGGGCTTCGTTGAAGAACTTGCGGGCCCGTCGGCTCGTGAAAACGATCCGTAGCCCGGAGATTGCGTCGCCGTGTTTCCGGTAGAGGGTTCGGGCGGTTTCGGCCAGAAAGGTGCGCATGATCTTTGTTTTTCGCTTTGTGGAATTATTCGTTCTCTGAAGAAAGTGTCTAACTCTACGTGCCTTGTTGGGTGATGCTTAACCCTGTTCTTTATACTCGTCTGCGCGGCGACCGCGGCTACTTTTAAGTCCACTGCGTGGCCTTTTCCTCCTTGCGCCTCGGCAATTGACAAGCCAGCTTGCATTGCACTCGGCTACTGCGTCGGTTGTTGTTCGACGCCCGACGCTGGCAGTGAGCGCCATGTAAACACGTTTATATGGGCGAACGCCGAGGAGATGGTCGAAATCACAAATAATAGCCAAAAGCGAATCCCAATGGGGCCCTTCGCCCCCTTTGGCCAATCCCCCGCTTTTTCTTTGGGAAATGTAGGGAGAGGGGTGGCCAGGGGAGAGGGACACGACGCAGTGCGCTCACTGCCAGCATCGGCTGGGACACACCAAAAGTGTGGTCCGCCACGGCCTGAGTGGTTCGGAGAAAAGAACTAAAAAGGACGCTCGGGCGGCAAGAAGCCGCCTCTCAAAGGCATGCATCATGTCCTGCCGGAAATGAATCTATACTTCGAACCAGTCGCCGCGGGCGCGGAGCACCTGCTCGATGGCGTCGCGCACGCACCCTTCGCCGCCCTTGAACGACGAGGTGTGGTGTGCCGCGGCCTTGACGTCGGGAATGGCGTCAGCGGGGGCCATGGCGATCCGCACGGCGCGCATCGGCGGGATGTCGGGGTAGTCGTCGCCCATGTAGAGCACCTGGTTGGCAGGAATGCCCGAGGCTTCGCAGAAATGGTGCAGCGATTCGAGTTTCGAGAAGGCTTTGTCGAAATAGAGGTGTTCGATGCCGAGGGCTTCCATGCGCATTTTTAATTGAGCGCCGCGCCCGCCCGAGATGATGCCGAAGGTGTATCCTTTGCGCACGGCATGCACTACGGCCAGCCCGTCGCGCATATTGAACATGCGCAGTTGCTCGCCTTCGAGGCTCAGCAGGAACCGCGCGTCGGTGAATACGCCGTCGACGTCGAAGACGAAGGCACGGATATTTGTAAGTTCTTCCTTAAAATTCATGTTTTGGTTTTTTAGGCTGATATAGTGCGTCACGCTTGTTCGCATAATCCTCACGTACTGGTAGTACGCTGCGGTTATGCTCGCTACGCGTTCCTTCTTTCTCAGCCTAAAACTCCCAAAACCGGGTAGTCCCTTAGGCTGATATAGTGCGTCACGCTTGTTCGCATAATCCTCACGTACTGGTAGTACGCTGCGGTTATGCTCGCTACGCGTTCCTTCTCTCTCGGCCTGAGAATTCAAAAAACGGGTGTCAGGTCGATTTTTTAGTGAAGATATGCCAAAGTTACCCTTTTCGGCTGAACAAATGCGGTTCAAAGATAAAATCACCGGGGTGTGCGGACACACTTTTCAGTCAGAACGGCAATTGCCTCGCCGCCGATCGTTGTGAGCCAGAGTTCGGCAGTGCCGCCCTGCCGGATGCCGAGCGTGCGGGCAATCTTCTCGGCACTTTCGGCGAAGCCGCGGCGGTGGATGTCGGCGGTACGGATACCGCGCTCTTTGAGCAGGCGCGCTACGTCGCGCGGCTTCCACGGCCATATCGCCGCGATGCGCAGGCTGCGGCCCGCGAACCTTTCGAGCGGTGCGGCCGACAGCAGGTATTCGCCGGGCAGGACGGCGATCCCGGGGTAGTGGTCGGCGATGTAGGCCTCTACGGTGCGGCTTTTGACCAACGCCACGTCGGGGTTGTGCAGCCATTGCATTTCGTTGAGGATGGGAGTTTCGGCGTGCCGGGGACTGGTGGCGGTTCCGGGGGCGTCCCCCAGTGTTTCCCGGCTTGTTTCGGGGGTGGATTGTCCCGGCCGGATGGCGTTTGCGCGGCGGGCAAAGCTTAGGCGCAGCGGTTTGCTGCCGGTGCCGCCGGGGAGAATAGTGATTTGCAATGGTTTGCCGCTGGTTTCGAACCCGAATTTCAGCAGTACCTCGCGGCATTCGTTGTCGGCCGAGACGACTTCGACGGCGGCCTCGGGGAACAGCCGCAACAACTCATCGACGTCGAGCATCGGCGAAAGTTTGGCAATGATATGGCCGGGGGGATCTTCGGCGGGCGTTCCGGGAAGAAGTGCTTCCGGGTTTGCGGGTATACTGCCCGGGTTTCCGGCTATCCCGTCCGGGAATGTGGTTATTCCGCCCGGATTTACAGTGGCGCTCCCGTTGTTTCTGGCGGTGTGGCGGGCGATGGCCCGGAGGGCCGGAAGCAATGCCGCGAGGTTCGGCTCACAGTTTTCGATGGCGTAGGCACGTCGGCCGTCGGCCGAGCGGCGCGAGGGGTCGAGGTAGATCAATGCGGGACGCTGCAACTCCGGGGCGAGTGAGAGGAACCCGCCCCCTGCGAATGTTTCGGCCCCTGAACAGACGATGGTGATATTACCCGCCCCGAGCCGTGCAAAGTTCTCGCGGGCGATGGCGGCTTTCAGCGGGTCGCGTTCCACGGCTGCCACCTGCCGGTAGTGCCGTGACAGGGCAAGCGTATCGACCCCCAGACCGCAGGTCAAGTCCCATGCCACGGCAGACTCAGCTTCTCCGTGGGCCGCGCCTTCGTCCGTTCCGCCGGAGCTTGTCCCGGGTCTCGCCGAAGGGAAAGTGCGTGCACAGGCGGTCGCTTCGCTGCTGGCCTGTTCGTAGAGTTCGCGCGTGAGTACGCAGCGTGCGTCGTAATAAGAGGGGAGTTTGGTCCGGGCTTTTTGCAGCAGTTCTACCTGTTGTGTGACGAGGGGGTTCTTGAGCGCCAGGGCCAGTTCGAGCGGGTCGCGCCCGATGTGCTCGCCGATAAGCCTCCGGGCCTCCGGGCTGCACAGGTATTCGAAGTCAGCGGGGGTCATTGTGAGTTTGCTTTAAGCGGCCTGTGGTGGGTTTCGAAGATTGTTACATGGCGAGGATGCCGCCTCCGGCGAAAGGCTGACGTTCTTGCCTGTGGCTTCGATTTACCCTCCGCTGGCTGCGGGCACCGGTGGCTAAAGCACCTCGTTCCGGTTTTCGTCCGGCGGCGCAATTTCGCGCACAGGGGTCAGGCCGTGCCGGGCAGCCAATCGTTCCATCAGGGCAAAGGCCTGGTGGAAGTTGTTCTCGATGTCGCCCTCAAGGATCGCTTCTTTGATGGCGCTTTTAATTTCGCCGACGGTGGAACAGGGCTTCAGCCCGTAGCGCTCCATGATCATGTCGCCGGTGACGGGGGGCTGGAAGTTGCGGATCGAGTCTTTCTCTTCGATCTCGTGCAGTTTCTGGCGCACGAGGGCGAAGTTGGCGAGGAAGCGTTTGACTTTGGAGTCGTTGCCCGAAGTGATGTCGGCCTCGCAGAGGGTCATCAGGTCGTCGATGTCGTTGCCGGCTTCGAACAGCAGGCGCCGCACGGCGGAGTCGGTCACTTCGTCCTCGGACAGGATGATGGGGCGCAAGTGCAGGAAAACCAGTTTCTGGACGTATTTCATGCGGTCGTCCATCGGCAGGCGCTGCTCGCGGAAGATGCGCGGGATCATTTTCGAGCCGACGACTTCGTGCCCGTGGAAGGTCCAGCCGGCCCTGTCGTCGAAGGCTTTGGTCTGGGGCTTGCCGATGTCGTGCAGCAGGGCGGCCCACCTTAACCATAGGCCGCGTTGGCCGCTTAATTTATTGTTGTCGCGCAACTCTGCTTCGGTTTCGCCCAGGTGCCCACTTTCCCGGTCGGCGGAGTTTACCCCGGGCGAGCCCAAAGGGCTGCCGGGTGCCGGGGGCACGGTACTTGAACCGAATTCGGCAAAAGTCTTTTGGAGGTTAGCCTCTTCTTGAGTATAAGGGGTAATATTTTCGAGTACGCCCAGGGTATGCACGAAATTGTCTTTGTGGGCGCGGCCGCGGACGATCTCTACCCCTTTGAGCGCGGCCAGTTGCGGGAAGATGTGGGGAAGCAGCCCGGCGGCGTCGAAGAGTTCCCAGCCGAGCCAGGGCCGTGGCGAGAGCATGATTTTTTCGATCTCGGTGGAGATGCGCTCGCGCGAGACGATTTCGATACGCCGGGCATTGTGCCCGATGGCGTCGAAAGTGGCCGGGTCGATGTCGAAACCGAGCTGCGCGGCGAACCGGATGGCGCGCACCATGCGCAGGGGATCGTCGGAAAAGGTGAGGTCGGGGTCGAGCGGGGTGCGGAGGGTCTGCGCCTCCATGTCGTCCATGCCGCCGAAGGGGTCGTTCAAGGTGCCGAAGTTCGCGGCGTTTAGCCCAATGGCCATGGCGTTGATCGTGAAGTCGCGCCGCCGCTGGTCGTCTTCCATGGTGCCGTCCTCGACCAGAGGCTTGCGCGAGTCGGCCCGGTAGGATTCTTTCCGGGCGCCGACGAATTCCAGTTCCCACGGCCCGATGCGCAACATGGCGGTGCCGAAGTTCTTGAAAACGTTGACCCGCGCGTGGTGCTTGCGTCCCAACGCTTCAGCCAGCAGTACGCCGCCGCCCTCTTTCCCCACGACGACAATATCGACGTCGGTCGAGGGGCGCCGCAGGTAATAGTCGCGCACGAAGCCGCCGACGACCCAGGCCTCTACGCCCAGCCCGTCGGCCACGGCGCCGATCTCGCGGAATATGTCGTTCTCTATTGCTCTTGCTGCCATAACACGGTGTTGCCGCTGTTTTGTAAAAAAGCGGCGCAAAAAACTTTTCCGGATGCTGCACGCCCTGCGCCGCAATGAAATATAAAAAGGGAAGCCGAAGGTTTCCAGAAAAAATCTTTTTGGTTCTTTTTCTTTAGAAAAAGAACGATATCCTCCGGCTATGCGAGGCAGGCCAGATAGCGGCGCACGGTTTCGGCGAGGCCGAGGTACAGGGCGTCGGCAATCAGGGCGTGTCCGATGGAAACTTCGGCGAGGGCGGGGATGTGGCGGGCGAAAAACTGTAGGTTTTCAAGCGACAGATCGTGCCCGGCGTTAATGCCCAGCCCGGCGCCTGCGGCGGCTTCAGCCGTGGCGGCGAACGGGGCGACCGCCGCTGTCTGTGCCGCCGCGTCGTTGCCTGCCTTGAGGAAGTTCACCGCGAAGCTCTCCGTATACAGCTCCACGCGGTCGGTGCCCGTGAGTGCCGCCGCTTCGGCCATCGCCGGCAAGGGTTCCACGAAGACCGACGTGCGAATCCCTGTAGCTTTGAAACGTCCGACTACCTCTTTCAGGAACGAAGCGTGTTTTACGGTATCCCATCCGGCGTTCGAAGTGATCGCCTCGGGCGGGTCGGGCACCAGCGTCACTTGGTCGGGCTTCACCTCAAGCACCAGGGCGATGAATTCCGGCGAGGGATAACCTTCTATGTTGAACTCCGTGGCGAGCAGCGGGCGTAGTGCGCGCACGTCGGCGTAGCGCACGTGGCGCTCGTCGGGACGCGGATGCACGGTGATCCCCTGGGCTCCGAAACTTTCGATGTCCAGTGCGGCTTTGATGAGGTCGGGCACATTCCCGCCCCGCGAATTCCGCAGGGTCGCGATTTTATTTATGTTGACGCTCAACTTTGCCATAAAAATCTTATATTTGTAAAATCCCGGATTGTTCCGGCGTTTGACACAAAGGTAACAATTTTAGAGAGAAGGCCTATGAAAATCGCGCTCTATTCGCGGGCCGGGAACCCCTCGCTGCATGTCCTGTGCACCGAGCTTGAGAGCCGGGCGATCACCTACGAGGTGAACCCCTGTTCGCCCGAAGGGTTCGATATGGCCATCAGCTTCGGCGGCGACGGTACTTTTCTCAGCTCCATCCGCAAGATGGGCGACCGCCTGATCCCGATCCTCGGTATCAACAGCGGACGCCTCGGTTTTTTGGCCGGTGTGGCGATGAACGAATGCGGCGAAGCCCTCGACGAGTTGCTCCGCGGCGGATATACCGTCGATGAGCGTTCGCTGCTCGCCGTGCGGGGAGTGGCTTTGGGTACCATGCCCAGCGAAGCCGCCAACAGCGAACAGGGCTGCGACCAGAGCGGCCCGGCCGAAGACCCCGTCACTATAAAGGGCATAGCTGTCAACGAATTCACGCTCCAGAAGACAGGTACCGCCATGGTGCATATCGAAGTGGAGATCGACGGCGAACGCGTGGCCGGTTATTGGGCCGACGGTGTGATCGTTTCGACCTCGACCGGCTCGACCGCCTATTCGATGAGCGTGGGGGGTGCCATATTGTCACCCGGTTGCCGATGCTTCATGATCTCGCCGATCGCGCCGCACAACCTGAACATCCGTCCGCTGGCCGTGCCCGACACCAGCCGTCTGCGGGTCGGTGTGGCCACGCGCTCGGGCGATGCCACCGCCACGATCGACAACCGCGAGTTCCGTGTGGCGAGCGGAACGGCTTTCGAGCTGCAACGCGCCCCCGAAATGGTGCGGATCATCCGCCCGGCGCTGAGTTCGTTCTACAAGACCCTGCGCGAAAAATTGCTTTGGGGGGTCGATGTCCGTAATGTCAACTAAATCAGGCGTTCTGGGGGGGTCGACTGGGTGTGGGCCTTGCTTTTGCAAGGGGTTTTGAAAGTTGACCGACGATTGTGACGTCCGGATGCGGCACTGCGACCGACGAAAATTTTCAAAATTAGGACGCTCTCGGTTATGGTTTATTGCAATTTTGGTACGATCTTTGTAAGTAGAAAATCAAACAGTCTTAAGTATACCGGACGGGTATCTGAGGGTTGCGAATAATGGGCGTTTCGCCCGGTGGGTTTGGAATCGCTTCCCTGTATGATACCCGTCTTTTTTATTGGAATCCGGCGGCATCGTTTACTAACGATGCCGCCGGATTCTTATTGGAGGATATGTGGTGGCGGCCCCGCAGGGGCCGCAGAGAAGTGCGAAACGGCCTGCGGGCCGCGTTCTCTCGCGGAATCGCCGACATCGGGCGGCGTATTTCTCTGTAAGGGTTGCGTGCGTCAGCCTATCGGGGCCCCTCGCGCTTTGAGTTCTTCGGCCTCTTGCTCCTTGCACCTCGGCAATTCATGTAAACATGATTGCTCCCGGCTGCTACGTCGCTCGCGCGATCGGGGCAGGGGCGCCCGATTCATCTCAGCCGGGCAGCTCCCTGAAGAGATTGGATTACTACGGTGCCATCCCGGGCGAAGCCGAGGTGCCTTTTCAGAAATAAAAAGGGGAGCGTCTCTGACGCCTCGGCTTCGCCCGGGATGGCATGTTAAGAAAATCACCGGGGGTACGGACGGGCTTGTTTCGGGTCTCGCAGCTTCGCCCGGGATACGATTTAGTTAGGTTTATTCGTGCAGTAGACCGTCAGCTCGCCGGCGCGGATCAGCTCGTCGTGCGAGATGAAACGGCTCTTGTAGGGCTTGCCGCCCACCTCGATGCGGTCGATGTAGATGTTCTCCGGCGTGCGGTTCACCGCGCGGATCACCAACTGGCGGCCGGGGCCGTAGAATCCGGGGTCGAGGGCGATGGTCGCCTTATCAAACACGGGCGCCGTGATCACGTACTCGGCTTTGCCCGGCGTGGCGGGGTAGATGCCCAGCATCGAGAAGATCTGCCAGGCCGACATGGTGCCTGCGTCGTCGTTGCCCGGAAGGCCGCCCGGCTTGTCGGTGAAATACTTGCGCAGGCACTGGTCGACGTAATATTGCGTTTTCCACTCCGACCCTTTCGCATACGAAAAATAGTAGGGGTAGCCCATGTCGGGTTCGTTGCCCATGTCGAAATAGCCGCGGTCGAAGCAGGCGCTCAGCGAGTCGGCGAACCGTTGCGGCGATCCGAACAATTTTATGAGTCCCGGAATGTCATAGGGGATGCTGAACGAATAATTCCACGAGCTGCCTTCGTGGAAGCCCGCCGACGGCTGGAAATTCTCGCCTTCGCGTGGGTTGAATTCCTTGAAGAACACCCCGGCCGAATCTTTCGGGCGCAGCAGGTGGTACGAGCGGTCGAAATAGTTTTTGTAGCCCATGGCGCGGGCGTTGAGCGTCTCGTAGTCGGCCTTGCGTCCCAGTTTCAGGGCCATCTGCCCCAGTGCCCAATCGGCCACGTAACATTCCAAAGCCTGCGACACCGAATTGTCGTGTCGGCCGCTCAGCGGAATGTAGTGGTGTTGCATGTAGAACGACTGGTTGCCGCGCACGGGATTCTCCTTGCCGGTGGTCGTGGCGTTTTTCAGCATTGCCTGGTATAACTCCTCGGCGTCGATTCCCTTGGTCAGCCCCAGCAGCCAGCAACCCGTGAGGTAGGGTAGCGCCGGGTCGCCCTCCATTACGCTGAATTCTTTGGACATCACTTCGAACTTGGGCAGGTTGCCGCTTTCGCGGTACATCTGCATCAGGCTCAGCGCCATGGCGTTCTGCCGCTCGGGAAAGAACAGCGCGCCCAGGAATGGCGTCAGGCGGTATACGTCCCAGCCGCTGAACACGGTCAGGCGCTGCTGGCCTTCGGGCAGGGTGAGCGTGCGGCCGCTCTGCATTTCGGGGTACTGGCCGTTGACATCGCTTAGCAGGTTGGGGTGGATCCAGTTGTGGTAGAGCGAGGTGTAGAACTGGCGTTTCTGAGCTTCGGTGCCGCCTTCGAGCTGTACGACGCCCAGTACCCGGTCCCATTTCTCGACGGCCTTTTGCCGAATCTCGTCGAACGGCAAGGCGCGGAGGGCGATCTCCGCGCCGCCGGGAAGTTGCGCGCTGTGGCTGTGTTGCCCCTGGCCGCCGTGCGCCTGCTCGGCGTCGAGATTTTGGCGGGCATTCTCGATGCTCACGTACGAAATGCCGACGCTCACTTCGATGACTTCGTCTTTGCCGGTGCCGAATGTGAATGCCACACCAATGTCGTCGCCCGCGATGGGTTGCCGGTTGAAGCGTTCGTAAATTTTATACTTGTTGCTGTAGGCGCTCCAGTCTTTCACGGCACCGGGCAGTTCGGGCTGGTGCTTCCAGTAGCGTACTTTGTCGGCGGTTTTGCCGGTGCGCACCACGAAATAGATAGGGATCACCGATTGCGGCTGCCCGTAGCAGAAGTCGCCCATCAGGCGGAAACCCTCGATTTCGCTGTTGCTTACGATGCGGGCGTAGCAGCCCGATTCGGTGCTCAGGCCCTGCCCGATGTTCACCAGCACGTGCGACTCCCCTTCGGGGAAGGTGTAGCGCGAACGGGTGGTGCGTTCGGTGGCGGTCATCTCGGCCTGCACGCCGTAGGCGGCGATGCGGGCGGCCATGTAGCCGGGCTCGGCGGTCAGCCCTTCGAGTGGCGAGGCGTACTCTTTGATGTCGACCTGCAATTTCCCGGTGGTGGGCATCAGCAGAATCGAACCGAGGTCGGGGCAGCCCACGCCGCTCAGGTTGACCTGCGTGAATCCGGCGCACCATTTGTTTTCGTAGACGAAGGGGGTCGAACACCAGCTTGAGGTGTTGATGCGGTGGTCGCGGCCGTGGGGGAAAGTGTTGAAAGGCGACATCGAGGCCATGCCCTGCGGGACGACGGGGCCGGGCTGGGTGACGCCGTAGTTCGAGGTGCCGATGAAGGGGTCGATGTAGCCGGCCGGCCGCTGCTGTGCTTCGGCGCTGGAGGCGATGCACAGCGCGGCTGCGGGCAGGAATAGGGAACGTAAATTCATGGGATTGTATAGTTTTTATGCTTTGTGGTGCGCGGATTGGCGGGTGTGACACAAATGTATTAATTTTGAGGGGATTTTGTGCGCACCCGCACGGGGAATCCTTCCGCTTTCCGCAGAGGGCTTCTTGCCGTCCGAAAGTTCCTTTAGGTTTCGCGGTCCACGGCACACGCGGTTCGGAGGATAAAACCTAAATTCGCCTTGACGGGAGTAAGAAGCCGTCTGTAAAAAAAGGAGATCGCCGCGTTGCGCAAAGCGCTCCTCGAAATGACGGGAAAAATTGCAATGATGGGAAAATTGTAATGACTGCGGAAAATCTCAACACTGAAAAATAAGTAAACAATATAATGCTCCCCTTTTTCATCGCCCGCCGGCACCTTGCGAGCCGCAAGTCCCACACTGTGGTCAACGTGATCTCAGTGGTGAGCGTCGTGGCCATGGCTGTGCCCGTGGTGGCGATGGTCGTGATCCTCTCGCTCCACAACGGCCTGAGCGACTTCATCCGCCAGATGTACGGCGAGTTCGACCCCGAACTCCGCGTCATTCCCCGGCAGGGGCAACTCTTTACCGTCCCGGCCGAACGCTTCGGCGAGCTGAAGGCCCTGCCCGGCGTGCAGGCGGTGAGCGGCACCCTCGAACAGAACGTGCTGCTCGTGTACAACGGCACCCAATGGGTTGCCACGATGCGCGGGGTCGACAGCCTTTATACCGATGTCGTGCCCGTGGCCGGGCTCGTGACCCACGGTGACTACGAGCTCCGCCGCGGCGACATCCAGCAGACTGTGCTCGGACAGGGCATCGCCTACAACCTCGGGGTGAACATCGCTATGTTGCGGCCCATCGAAGTGTTCGCGCTCCTTCCTTCCGGTTCCGAGAAACCCTACACCTCGGCCCGCGTGATGCCTGCCGGGATCTACGCCCTCGACGAGCGCACCGATGCCCACTACCTCTTCACCACCATCGAATTCGCCCGCTCGCTGACCGGCGCCGCGCCCGACCGCTATTCGTCGCTCGACATCCGCACCGTGCCCGGCAGCGACCCCGAACAAGTGCGCGCCGCGGCGGCCCGGCTTTTCGGACCGGAATTCACGGTGCAGACCCGCTACGAACAGAAAGCCACCCTCTACCGGATGGTGCAGCAGGAAAAATGGGTCATCTACCTCTTGCTGCTGTTGGTGGTGGTGATCTCGGCCTTCAGCCTTGTGGGTTCGCTCGTGATGCTCGTCAACGACAAAGCCGGCGACCGCGCCATGCTCCGTGCGATGGGCGGTTCCGTCGCTTTCGTCCGGCGCGTGTTCGTGTGGGAAGGCGCCCTGATCACCGCCGTTGCCATCGCTGCGGGCATTGCCCTCGGGGCCGGACTGGCGCTCGCCCAGCAACACTTCGGATTTATCCGAATGGGTGGCGAATCGTTCCTGATGGAAGCCTATCCCGTGGCCCTGCGCGGCACCGACATCGCCCTGGTGGCCGCCGGGGTGCTGCTGCTCGGGGTGGCCGTAAGCGCGATGACAGTAGTGGCGATTGTCCGGAAAAAAGAGTAACTTAGCCTGCCCTATGCCCCTCAGACACACATACCTGTTGTTGGCCGCCCTGTGCGGCCTGCTGCTCACGGCCTGCGGCCCCCGCACGATTCCCGAAGACAAGATGGTCGCCATCATCCGGAAAGGGTTTGTCGACGAATCGGTGTACCGTCGCCTTTCTCCCGAACAGCGTTCGCAGGAACGCACCGACTCGCTCGCCGTCTACCTGTCCGTACTCGGCGAATACGGCTACACCCTCGAAGATTTCCGCTACACCCTGCGCGAAATGTCGCTGCGCAAGAGCAACCCCCTCAGCACGATGCTCGGTGTCGTGGCGCAGGATATACAGGCTGTCAGCGCCCTGTCCCGTAAACGCTACGACGAGAAACTGCGGCTCGACACGCTGGCCATGGACTACGCTTCGGACACCATTTGGCGCCGCGACACGGTGATCACCGGCCGCTGGAACGGCTACACGTTCACGGTGCACCCTGCGGATTTCCGCAAAGCGCGCGAAGAACGCTTCCGCCGGCCGCACGAATCCGCGCCCGGCCCGCTTGCCGCCCCTCCCGCCGACAGCCTGGCCTACCCGTTCCGCCATACGTTCGACACCTGGATGGCTATGCGGGCCCTCGACAGCCTGATGCCCGCCGGGACGTATGTGGTACAATTCGATTATTCGACCGGCACCCACGCCCGCTCGTTCACCAAGTCACTCGCCTACGAAGCTGACTATGCGGGCGTCCAGGCCGACAACTACCACTGGTGGATCACTCCCGCGAAAGATACCGCCTTGTTCAGCCAGCAACTTAACGCCCGGCATTCCCTGCGCGAGCTGGCCTTCACTTTCAAAGAAGCCGAACGGCAAACGGGCGTGCTGCCCGATACGCTTTACCTGACCCGCCTGCGGCTGATCTACATCCCCCCGGCCGATCAGGTGCGCGAGGATTACTTCGAATATTTAACCGGCATCAAGCCCCTGCATAAAGAAAATGAACAACGACACTTCTCGTGGCCGGCGGATAGCCTGCCCTTTTATCCTCGCTCCCAACGGTAAGTTTCTGCGCAATGCGGTGGTTGAATTCGACGCCGGCGGCGCGGTGGTCAGTTTGACCCAGGTGCCCGACGGTACCGCCCTCGACGCGATGCCCGGTACCGAATACCACAACGGCATCCTGATCCCCGGCATGGTGAACGCCCACAACCACCTCGAACTCTCGTTCTTCGTGGGGCACATCCCGCAGCACACGGGCCTGGTGGATTTCATCAAATACGTGGTGGGCAACCGCCTCGATACCCCGCGCGAGGAACAGGAGCGCCGCGCCATCGAAGAAGATATCTTCATGTGGAACGAAGGCGTGCAGGGCGTGGGCGACATCAGTAACGACACCACGTCGTTCCCCGCCAAGAAAAAGGCGATGGACGAACACCGTACCCGCTACCATACTTACGCCGAATTCTTCGGCCTCCCTTCCGATGCCGATGCGCAGGCCAAGTACGAGCACGACACGCAGAACGTGGCCGTGGGCCGTGCCATGGGACTGCGCATCACGCCGTCGCAGCACTCCACCTACCTGATGTCTGACAAACTGTTCAGGATGGCCGCCGGCTCGCCGCGCGTGTCGATCCATTTCATGGAGACCCCCTCGGAACTGGGGCTGTTCCGGCGCCAGGGCGGCATGTACGATTTCATCATCGAAAGCGGCATGGGCGAACCCGACTTCCTGCAATACGGCTCGCACCCCGACCGCCTGATCAAAAGCCTGCCGCGCGACATCCCGATGCTGCTCGTGCACAACACGCAGGCCAAAGAAGAGGATTTCCGTAAGATCCTCGACTATTTCACCGACGTGACATTCGTGCTCTGCCCTCGCTCGAACTACTACATCGAGTCGGCCTATCCGCCCGCCGAGACGCTCTATAAACTGGGTGCCCGTACGGCCATCGGCACCGACAGCCTCTCCTCGAACACCTCGCTCTCGATGATCGAAGAGGTGAAGTGGCTGGCCAAAAACAATCCGTCGATCCCGCTCGAAACGCTGCTCCAGTGGGCGACCGAGAACGGCGCCGAAGGCATCGGCTATGCCGACGACATCGGCAGCTTCACGCCGGGCAAGCACCCGGGCGCGGTGCTGGTCACGGGTGTCGATTTCGCCACGATGCGTCCCACCGACGCCACCCGCTCGCAGCGGTTGCTGTAGGAGGAAAAGCATTAAAATCGTAAAAACGATTTTAATGCTTTCTTGTGAGAAAGTTGTCGGTTCCCGGGATAGGCTATTTTGGGTATATATACGCTCGCTCTGCTCCCGTATGACCCCAAAATATGCCTATCCCGGGAACCTCCGGACAAGAAAGTGGGAGGGGAGTGAGGAAAGAAGAGTAAGAGGGGGAGGGGTAATGAGGGGAGGGGGCGTAGCCCCTTCCCCCGGTAACCCTTCAGAGTAAAGATCAGCTAATGCGGATGTGAGGCCGCGAAGCGGCCTCCACCTCCTGCTCGCTCGGCAATTCAAGCAAGCTTGATTGCCCTCACTCGGGCGTCGGGCGCTCACGTAAAAGAAAAGTAGAAGCAGCGACACAAAGTGGGGGTTGGCCAAGGGGGCGGCAGACCCCTTGGATACGCTTTTGGCTACTTTTGGCGTACACCAAAAATAGCTGCGGTCCGCGGCACACGCGGTTCGGAGATAAAACGATTATTCAATGCTCGAAGGGCAAGAAGCCCTCAGCGGAGAATGGGAGGATTGCCTTGTCGCAAGCTCCTCGTAATGACTAATAATTATGCCGACTTTCCTGTTCGACGACATCATCATAGGGCCGATCCGCAGCCGGAGGCTGGGCACGTCGCTCGGCGTGAACCTGCTGAAGCCCTCGGCCAAGCTTTGCAATTTCGACTGCATCTACTGCGAGTGCGGCTGGAACGCCGACGGGCGCGGCGGCGCGTTCAACGATCCGGCCGAAGTCGCCGCGAAGCTCGAAGCCAAGTTGCGCGAAATGTCCGGCAAAGGCGAACAGCCCGATGTGATCACCTTTGCCGGGAACGGCGAACCCACCATGCATCCGCAGTTTGCCGCCATTATAGACAAAACGATAGAACTGCGCGACCGCTATGCCCCCGCATCGCGGATCGCCGTGCTGAGCAACGCCACGATGATTGACCGTCCCGACGTGCGCGAGGCTTTACTGAAAGTCGACCAAAATATCCTGAAATTCGACTCGGCGCTCAACGCCACTGTCGAACTGATCAACCAGCCCCAGCGCAAACGCCCGGTCGAAGAGACCATCGGTCTGCTCAAGGCATTCGCCGGCCGTCTGATCGTGCAGACCATGCTGCTGCGCGGTTCGTGGCGCGGTGTGTCGATCGACAACACCACCGAAGCCGAACTCGCCCCCTACCTGGCGGCGCTCCAAGAGATTGCGCCCGCCCAGGTGATGCTCTACACGCTTGACCGTTGCACGCCCGCGAGCGGCCTTGAGAAGGTCACCCTCCGCGAAATGAAAGCCGTCGCCGCGCGGATCGAAGCGCTCGGCATTCCCGCCTCGGTGGCGGAATAATCATGCCCGGGATGACATAAAGAGGCAATGAGTCCGAATGCATAGTTAAATCAACAAAATTGCCAACAGACATACACCTTATGAAAACCTACAAAGTAGCCATCGCCAGCGACCACGCCGGTTTCTGCATGAAACAACACGTCGCCCGCTGGCTCCTCGAACACGGGCACGCTGTCCAGGACTTCGGCACCCACGGCGAGGCGAGTGTCGATTACCCCGACTATGCCCATGCCCTCGGGCGGGCCATCGCCGCGGGCGATGCAGAACTCGGCGTGGCCCTCTGCGGCAGCGCCAACGGCATCAGCATCGCCCTCAACCGCCACGCCGGAGTGCGCGCCGCCATCTGCTGGCTGCCCGAGATCGCGAGCCTTGCCCGCCAGCACAACGATGCCAACGTCTGCTCACTCCCGGCGCGCTTTGTCAGCGAGGCTGAAGCCAGCGCGATCCTCGACGCCTTTTTCGCCGCCGAATTCGAGGGAGGGCGCCACGCCACCCGCGTCGCCAAGATCGAACTGTAACCACTTCTTCCCCGTCCTGGCCGCCCTGCTTCCGGCCCGTAAACCGCTATGCCGGGCGTCGTACAATACCCCCCCTCCCTGCGTTTTAGCCTTTGCTTTCGAGGGGTATTTGTACATTTACCCGGGTCGCGTAAGCGATCCCGGCAGTCCGTCTCCGCCCCGTGCGGTGGGCTGTCATACTCGTCCGCGGCTCGTTTCCGCCCGTCACCGACGGCGGAGCGAAGGGGTATGATTGCGGATAAGCATTTAATATGAATAAGAACCAGTTAGAGATCATGTCCCCCGTGGGCTCATGGGAATCGCTGACCGCCGCCCTGCAGGGCGGGGCCGGAGCCGTATACTTCGGGGTGCAGGGGCTGAACATGCGCGCGGGGTCGTCGGTCAACTTTTCGCTCGACGACCTGGCCGAGATCGTGTCCCGCTGCCGCGCACACGGCATCAAAACCTATCTGACGCTCAACACCGCCCTGTTCGACGACGAACTGGAATACATGCGGCAGGTGGTCGACCGGGCCAAGGCCGAAGGCATCGACGCCGTGATCGTGGCCGACCAGGCGGCGATGACGTATGCCCGCTCACAAGGCGTCGAGGTGCATATCTCCACTCAGCTCAACATCAGCAACATCGAGGCCGTGGCATTCTACGCCGCGTGGGCCGACGTGGTGGTGCTGGCGCGCGAACTTACGCTACCGCAGGTGCGGGCGATCCACGAACAAATTATTAAGCGCGACATCCGCGGCCCGGGCGGAGAACTGGTGCGTATCGAAATGTTCGTGCACGGTGCGCTCTGCATGGCCACCTCGGGCAAGTGCTACCTGAGCCTGCACGAGGCGTGGAAATCGGCCAACCGCGGCGAATGCCGCCAGTTGTGCCGTCGTTCGTACCGTGTGACCGACGTCGAAACCGGCACCGAACTCGTCGTCGAGAATCCGCAGGTCATGTCGCCCAAAGACCTTTGCACCATCGGCTTCCTCGACAAAATGATCGAGGCCGGAGTGACGGTGCTGAAGATCGAGGGTCGCGCCCGTTCGGCCGAGTATGTGCGCCGTACGGTGGAGTGTTACCGCGCGGCGGCGGACGCTATCGCCGCAGGAACATTTACCCCGGAGCTTGCTGCTTTGCTCGAAGAACGTTTGCAGACGGTTTTCAACCGGGGTTTCTGGGGCGGCTACTACCTCGGCCATCCGCTCGGCGAGTGGAGCGAACACTACGGCTCGGCTGCCACGGTCAAGAAAGTGTATGTGGGCAAGGTGACCAACTATTTCGCCAAGATAGGCGTGGCGGAACTCTCGGTCGAAGCGGTGCCCCTCAGCGAAGGCGAACCGCTGCTCGTGATCGGAGCTACGACGGGGGCTTTGGAGTTTACCCCGCCGGAGTTGCGTGTCGAGTTGGAACGCGCGGCTTTGGCGGCACAGGGCACCCGCTGCTCGTTCGCCACGCCCGAGCCGGTACACCGCGGTGACAAGGTGTTCAAACTGGTGGTGGCGCAAGTAAGCTGCCAGGTAATAAAGCCGTAAAATCGTTAAAAACGATTTTACGGCTTTATTGTGGGGTTGGGTTGTTTGTTTTGGGGGACGGTTTCGAGGGTATTTGATTCCAAAAAGCAACGCCTTCCGACGCAAAAATCCCGCGCGCACGGCTAGGTCCTTTTGGGAATCAAATACCCTCGAAAACCTTGACGGAGGACAATAAAGCAAAGAGAAGGGGAGGGAGGGAAAAAGAGAAGCCATAGATTTGAATGCCTACGGCCTCACGAACAGCTGCGGTTTTTTCCGTACCACGGCATCCCAGAGTTTCCAGCCGCACCAGCCCCAGAGCAGCCCGGCCGCCGTACCGCACAGGATGTCCATCGGGTAGTGCACGCCGAGGTAGATCCGGCTGTAGCTGACCGCGACCGCCCACAGGAAGATAAACCACGAGAACCCCTTGTTGTGCAGGGCCAGCGAACTGAGTATGGCCACGCCGAAGCTGTTGGCGGCGTGCCCCGATACGGTGCCGTACAGGCCGCCGAGGTAACCGTAGACCGAGTGCACCATCCCTTCGATCGGAGGGTAGTGCGTGGGGCGGAATTTCGGCAGGTGGGTCTTGAACTGGGTGGCGGTCTGGTCGCAGAACAGCACCACGAGTGCCGCCGCCGCAAGGAATAGGAACAGGGTGTTCCAGGCGATCTTGCGCGATGGTTCCGGAGAAACCCTGCTTACCGGTCCCGCCGCGGCCGATAAACCGTTTCCGCTCAGTCCGTTCGTTCCTGCCGCCGCGTTTCGGAACGCTTTGCGCCAGAGCAGCCAGAGGATCGCCAGGTAGAGCGGGATCCAGGTGGGCGACCAGCTGATGGCGTACATCAGGGCGTCGAGCACGGGGCCGCCATCGAAGTTGAGGGCGAGCAACAGGTCGCGGTCGAAATCAAAGGGGGTTATCATGTAGGAATTTAGCTTGATGATGATTTTTTCAGGAAGTCCGGGTCGGTAGATAAACGGGATTATCCCTTTTAGGTTTGCTGCCGGCTTCGCTTATTGTGTGAGTTCCTTCGGACTCCGTTTCGTTTTTCGCACCTTCGGCGGTCATCCGCGACCCGGGCGCCCAGGCGTCAGGGCCGCCCTGTCCGCCATATCCACCGTAAACGTCAGCTGAGACCTTAAACGGGCGGCTGGCAGCTGCCGGAGTGGCCCCGCACCTCGGGGGGGCGCCGGGCCGGATGTGGCACGACAGGCCCGAAAGGGAGAACTCCGTAAATAAATGTGGCGGAATTTATCATTCCGCCACAATGCATTTGAGCGTATAGCCGGGCTTATTGGAGGTAGCGGTCGTACCAGTTGCGCTCTTTCCCGGGGTCGAGTTTTCCTGTTTTCTGGTCAACGTGGCCGATCTTGAATTTCACGCCTGTGGTGGCGATGCCCGAGAAGCCATAGCCGGCTTCGAGGAACCAGCACACCCGTTTGCCTCCCATCTCTACGCCCACGGGCGACACTTGCCAGGCAAAGGCCGAAGAAGAGTAGAGGTCGTTGTTGATCCACCGCGTGCGGTTGGCGAGGGAAATGCCTGCCCCTACGCGCGAATATAGCGACAGCCAGTTGTTTTTCATCCAGTCGACCCGCACGCTGGTCATAAGTGTCCACCAGTTGTCGCGCAGCGGAGCGGAAGCGATGTCAACCCTTTGCCCCATGATAGTGGCGTACTCTTCCTGCGTGCCCCAGTTACGAGAAAAAAGGAAGGTGAAGTCGAGTTCGAGCCACGGGGTGATGTTCCAGCCCACGCCAAGGTGAATGCTGCCCAGGGTACTGCTGATGTCTCCGTCGAAATCGGTGCCTGTCGAAGCGCTGTAGTAGTGGAGCGATTTGTTGGCGATATTGTTGAAAGAACTGGCCGGAGCAAAACCGTACCCCATGCTGATGCTTACTTTGCTGTTCTGCTGGGGGTTGAGGTAGACTCTCTTTCCGTATTCGTTCGTTACCCGGGGGGTGAACGGGGTGACGGTCTGGGCTGAGGCTGCCCCGGCGCATAGCAACGCGGCGGCGAGCGGTAAAAAGATTTTTTTTGTCATGCTATTTGAAAGGTTGGGTTTAGGAGTTGTACAATATTTAGTGGAGAGGAGGAGCCTTGTTCCGGCAATTATTGGGTACAATGCCAAAGATAATTAAATTACGGGATTATCTGCATCCCTCTTGCCGGTATACAGTACAAAAACGAACGAGAGAAACACGTTTCGGGTTCTCTCTCCTCCGGCGTTGCTCAGTGGCCGCAGGACGCGGGGAGTGGGCAGTCCGGACGCGGGATAGGGGTGGCCGGGAGGCTTTATAGGCTGATCTGCAAGGATATACCGTTACGCCTGAATCAAAGATAATGCTAAATTTGCCGAAGTCGGTATGTTTTCGTAACATTATACCCCCAAACGGGCGAATGTTAAAAACAGGACAGATTTATGGTAAAGTTTGATAGTCTGAAAAATAGGCTTTTAATAATCCCTGCTTTGGGTGTGTGCGGTCATTTAGCGGCTGCGCAACAACCTGTGGTGTTGACGCTCGATCAGTGCCGGGAGGCCGCCGTGGCATCGTCGCCGCTCACTACGCAGCAGCAGTTGGCCGGACAAAAATGGGAGATGAAGAACAAGGCCGCCGGGTCGTCGCTGCTGCCACAGCTCGAAGTCAACGCCCGGGGTACCTACCAGAACGAAGTCCCCGCTCTGCCCGACGGAACCCCTTTTTCTGGCATGATCGACCTGCCGCTGGCCCAGTGGGGCGCCACGCTCGACCTCAATCAGGTGATTTACGGCGGCAGCGCTGTCCGTAATACCCGCAAATTCAACACGGCGGCGGGCGAGGTCGAGAACCTCGGTCTCGACGTACAACTCGACCGCCTGCGCGACCGGGTGAACTCCACCTACTTGGGACTGCTGATCACCCGGCGCCAGGCCGAGGTGAACGCCCTGATGCTCGCCACGCTCGACGAGAACCGCCGCGCCGTCGACGCCCAGGTGGTACAGGGGACGGCCACGGGGGCTGCGCAGGCCGCCATCGCCGTGCGCCGCGCCGAACTGCTCCAGCAGCAGGCCGACCTCACAGGCACTTGCGATAAACTCTTCGAGGCACTCCGGGGACTCACCGGGCTCGATATTCCGCCGTCGGTGCAGCTCGAAGTGCCTTCTGTGCCTCAAACGGGCACAGCGGCTTCCGCCAGCCAACGCACCGAGCTGAAGCTCTACGATAGCCAGCGTACCCAGCTCGACAGGCAGAACAGGCTTCTCAACAGCAGAAGCAATCCGCAGCTTTCGCTGTTCGCGCGGGCGGGTTATGCCCAGCCGGGCTACAATTTTCTGAACGCCGACCCGGCTCCCACGGCCATCGCAGGGCTCAACCTGCGGGTGCCGCTCACCGGGTGGGACGCCACCAAAAAAGAGCAGCGCGCCAACCTGGCGGCCAGCCGCATGGTCGACGAACAGCAACGCGATTTCGAGCGCAACAACGCCATCGAGGTCGACCAGTGGGCCACCGAAATCCGCAAGATGGAAGAGGTGATCCGCTACGATACCGAAATCGTGGCCTCACGCGCCGATTTGCGCCGGCGGGCGTTCGTGCAGATGCAGCAGGGGGTGATCACGCCGTCGCAATACATCACCGAGTTCAACAACGAGCTGCAGGCCCGTCTCGGCGAACAGCTCAACCGCCTGCGCCTGGTGCAGGCCGCCATCCAGTACCGAGCGGCGCAAGGGATCTATTAACCGGAGAATAAACCAGATCAATATATGAACAGAGTAATCGTTTTTTGCGCCTGTGCAGCGGCCCCGCTTGCCGCATGGCTGTTGCCGGGATGTAACGGCGCCCCCGAGCCCGATGCCTACGGGAACATCGAGGCGGTCGAGGTGATCGTGTCGGCCGACGGTAACGGCAAACTCCTTGAATTCAATGTGGACGAAGGGACGCAGTTGCACCGCGGCGAGATCGTGGGGTGGGTCGACACGGCCCAGCTGGTGTTTCAGCGCGACCAGCTCCGCGCGCAGATCGCATCGCTCCGCGCCCAGTTGCCGGATAAAGAGGCGCAGCTCGACGTGGTGCGCGAACAACTGGCGAAGACGCGCCACGAACAGAAGCGCTATGCGGCGCTCGTCGATGCCGACGCCTCGACGCGGCAGCAGCTCGACAACCTGACCTACGACGCGCAGATCCTCCAGCACCAACTGGCGGCCAGCGAATCGAGCCTCGACATCCAGACGAAAGCCCTGCTGGCCCAGATGGAACCGCTCCGTGCACAGATGCTTCAGGTGCAGGACCGCATCAATAACGCTTATGTGGTGAACCCGATCGACGGCACGGTGCTGGCCAAGTATGCCGAACGCCACGAACTGGCTTCGGTCGGCAAGCCGCTCTACAAGGTGGCGTCGCTCGACACGCTGATCCTGCGCGCCTACATCCTGGAGCCGCAACTGGCCTCGTTGCACGTGGGCGATACGGTGCGCGTCGGGATTGACGGCATCGGCGAGAGTCGCCTGCCCGGCCGTGTCGGCTGGATCGCCGATAAGGCGGAATTTACCCCCAAGGTGATCCAAACCAAAGACCAGCGCACCAACCTGGTCTACGCCATCAAGGTCTATGTCCCCAACCCCGACGGCGTGTTGAAGATCGGCATGCCCGCCGAGGTGTATTTCTAATTTGACTTCAAGGGTATCGCACTTTTTTGTAAAAAAGCACCCAAAAAACTTTTCTGGAAACTTAAGTCCACTTCGTGGCCTTTTCCTCCTTGCACCTCGGCAATTTGCAAACAAGTTTGCATTGCGCTCGGTTGTGGCGGCGGTTCGTTTCCTTCCTCTTTTTCGCTACGGCGAGAGTCACGAAGTGACTCGCAATTTTCTGCATGAAAATCTCTCTGAAAGTTCACTTTCGAGAAGACTTTCATGCAGAAAATTACAACCACTGCCTGTGGCAGTCGCCGTAGCGCAACCTAAAGCAGGATGCGCAGCATCCAGAAAAATTCTTTTGGTTCTTTTCTTTAGAAAAGAACGCCTGCCCGGCGAGGGCGACACCAGCCAGTACCGCGGCGAGCGCATCAGTAACCATAACGTGATCATCGTAGAGAACATATCGAAGAAGTGGGGTAGTGTGACGGCCCTGGACGAGGTGTCGCTGTGCGTGCCGCGAGGGGTGATCCACGGGCTGATCGGTGCCGACGGGGCGGGGAAGAGTACCTTGTTCGATATCCTCGTGGCGCTGACCGCCGCCGACAGCGGCCGCGCCGTGGTCGGCGGATCCGACGTACGCCGCGACTGGCAGAAAGTGCGTTCCTCCGTAGGCTACATGCCCACCCAATTCTCGCTGTACGGCGACCTTTCGGTGGCCGAGAACCTGCGCTTTTTCGCCAATATCTACCAGCGCGATCCCGCCGGCGTCAACGACCTGATCGGCAACATCTGGCGGCAGATCGAACCCTTTTCGCCGCGCCCTGCGGCCACCCTCTCCGGCGGCATGAAACAGAAACTGGCCCTCTGCTGCGCCATGATACACGATCCCGACGTGCTGTTTCTCGACGAGCCCACCACCGGAGTCGACCCCACTTCGAGGCGCGAATTCTGGGAGGTGCTGCGCGGCCTCGCGGCGAAAGGCAAAACCATCGTGGTGTCGACTTCATACATGGACGAAGCCGAACAGTGCGACCGGATCACCATGTTGCACCACGGGCGCGTGCTCGGCGACCTCGACCCGCGGCAGGTATCCCGCGATTACAATGGTATGTTGTATCGCGTGACGATGCAGGGCACCGGGGTTTCGGGACTGGGTGAAGTGCAGGCCGCCTTGCAGCAATGGGATGCCGCCGACTGCTACTCCTACGGCGACGGGCTGCACCTGAGTTTTATCCGGGCCGGGGCGCGCGGCGATCGCCCTGCGGAACAAGATACGCATTCCCCTTCCCCGCCTTGGCCTGCGGAACAAGTTCCGACCGAAACCTCTTGGAACGAACCCCCGGTTAAGCCTTCGGCCGTCCCTTCGGACGAGGCCATACGCGCCTACCTGCACTCGCGGGGCATCGGCACCGACACCCTGACCATCGTCCCGGCCGTCCCCTCGGTCGAAGACCTATTCATCGAACTCGTACGCCAATACAATGGAGCAGAGCATCACAGCCGATAACCTGACTCGTCGCTTCGGGAGCTTCACCGCCGTCGACACCCTCACGTTCAGCGTGGCGCGCGGCGAAGTGTTCGGTTTCCTCGGGGCCAACGGCGCCGGAAAAACCACGGCGATCCGCATGCTCTGCGGCTTGCTCAAACCTACTTCGGGCTCGGTTACCGTGAGCGGTATCGACGTGGCCCGCCATCCCAACCGCGTCAAACGCCGGATCGGCTACATGAGCCAGCGCTTCTCGCTCTACGGCGACCTGACTGTGGGCGAAAACCTCGAAGTGTTCGGCACCATTTACGGCCTTGGCCGCGACGAACTCGCCCGCCGGACGAAACAAATGCTCGGCGAATTGGGTGTGGAACACCTGCGGGGCGAGATCGTCGACTCGCTGCCGCCCGGCTGGAAACAAAAAGTGGCGCTCGCTTCGGCGATGCTGCACCGCCCGTCGGTACTCTTTCTCGACGAACCGACCGGAGGGGTCGATCCCGTGGCGCGCCGCCAGTTCTGGGACGTGATCCTGAAAGCGGCCCGCGAGGGCACGACGATCCTGGTCACCACGCACTACCTCGACGAGGCGCTCTACTGCGACCGCACGCTGATCATGGCCGACGGGCAGCTCAAGGCGCTCGACCGTCCGCGTACTTTGATGGAGGCTCATGGGGTCGACAACATGAACGCGCTGTTCGAGAAAGTGACCAGAGGATAGCCGAATGGGCTCGGGATGGCATAAACGAAGACCACGTACCACAGCAATATCAACAACAAGGAGTGAAAAGCACTTTCATCAGTTTCGTAGTCAAGGAGTGGCGCCACATCCTCCGTGAGCGCCTTACTTTGGTCATGCTCTTCGTGATTCCCCTGCTGTTGGTGCTGCTGTTCGGTTACGTGATCTCGACCGACATCAACAACACCTCGACCGCCGTGTTCGACCGTAGCAACGGCGACCCGGCGGCCCGCGCCCTGATCCATAGATTCGGCAGCTCCGGCCAGTTCCGTATCGTCCGCGGGATCGGCAACGAAAAAGAGATCATGGAGGCTTTCCGCGAAGGACGCGTGCGCCTGGTAGTGGTGATCCCCGAGCGCTTCGGCGCCGACCTCTACCGTCCCGGCGGCGCCACCGTGCAACTGATCGCCGATGCTTCGGACCTGAACGTGTCGACCACCATCACCGGCTATGCCGCCGCCATCATCAACGACTACGCCGCCTCGCTCTCGTCTGCGCGCGGGGCCGCCGCGGCTCCTCCCCTGCAAGTCGATGTGCGGATGATGTACAACCCCGAACTGCGTAGCGCCTACATGTTCATCCCCGGCGTGATCGCCCTGATCGTGATGATCGTGTCGGCCATGATGACTTCGATCACCCTGGTGCGCGAGAAGGAGAAAGGCACGCTCCGGCTGCTGCTGGTCTCCCCGCTTAAACCCCGGACGATCGTGCTGGGCAAGGTGGTGCCTTATTTCCTGCTGTCGCTCGTGAACACCGCCATGATCGTGGGGCTCGGAATGCTTGTTTTCAAGGTGCCGTGCCACGGCAGCCTGTGGAGCGTGTTGCTGGTCTGTTCGCTCTTTATCCTCTCGGCCATCGGGCTGGGCATCCTGATTTCATCGCTCGTGCGCACGCAGCAGACCGCCCTGATGAGCTCGTTGCTGGGGCTGTTCCTGCCCACGATCCTGCTGTCGGGCTTCGTGTTCCCGGTCTCCTCGATGCCTGCGGTGCTGCAATGGGTCTCGCAGGTGGTGCCCGCCACGTGGTTTATCGAGGGGCTCAAGGCGCTGATGCTCAAAGGGGTGGGGATAGAGATGATTTCCATTCAGTTGGTTGTGCTCGGCGGGATGACCGTGGTGTTCATCGGCGGCGCGCTGGCCCTGTTCCATAAAAATACGAAGCCTCGGAAATGATGCACGAACTCTACATACTGGTACGCAAGGAGTTCCTGCAGATCGTGCGCAACAAGTTCCTGTTCCGCGTGGTGCTGATCATGCCGGTCATCCAGCTGTTGATCTTGCCGTTCGCGGGCAACTACGAGATTAAGAATTTCAGGATGGCCGTGGTCGACCGCGACCACAGCACCATCAGCCGCGGCCTGATCGACAAACTCCAGGCGGGCGGTTATTTCACCGCGGTTGCGTTTACCGTCTCGTGGGACGAGGCCGAACAACTGTTGGCGCGCGGCACGGTCGACCTGATCGTCGATATTCCGCAGTACCTTGAGCGCGGCGTGATGACGGGCCGTTCGCCGCGCATCCCGGTACACGTGTCGGCTATCAACGGGCTGAGCGCCGGGGTGGCTGGGGGCTACGTGGCCTCGATTGCGGCCGACTACGTCCGCCAACTGGCCGACGAGGGAAAACTCGCCGCCCCGGCGGCTGTCAAAGCCGCTACTGTCCTGGCCGTACCTACGGTACACCCGGCAGTAGTGCAGGTCGAACCGCAGCAGTGGTTCAATCCGCACTTCGACACCAAGATCACCATCGTGCCGGGGATTCTCGCCCTGCTGATGACGATCATCGGGGTGGCGATGACGGCGCTCAACGCGGTGGTCGAAAAGGAGCGCGGTACGATCGAGCAACTCAACGTGACGCCGCTCACACGGCGGATGTTCATGCTCTCGAAAATGGTGCCGTTCTTTGTGTTCGGGCTGTTCCAGTTCACGGTAGGGCTACTTATTACCCGCTATTTCTACGGCGTGCCGTTCGAGGGGAGCATTGTGGTGCTGTACCTCATGGCGAGCCTCTACCTAGTGGGAATGCTGGCCTTCGGGTTTACGCTGGCGAACCTGGCCCAGACGCAACTGCAGTCGATTTTCTTGGTCTTTTTCTTCCTGATCATCATGATCCTGATGAGCGGACTGCTTACGCCGGTCGAGAGTATGCCGCAGTGGGCGCAACGGCTGAACCTGATCAATCCGGTGGCCCACATGATCTCGACGGTCAAGATGGTGCTTATTAAAGGCTCTTCGTGGGCCGACCTGTGGCTGCAATGGATCGCTTTGGGTATCTTTGCGGTCCTGACCAGCGTGTTGTCGGTGGCGACGTTCCGCAAACAACATGCGTAAACGAGTGGTTGTGCTTTTTCATGTGAGGCTACGCCGATTCGGAGAAATTCGCGCCCGCCCCGCGCCCCCCTTTAGGGCGGGCGCGCTCCTTAAGTCCACTGCGTGGCCTTTTCCTCCTCGCACCTCGGCAATTGGTAAGCAAGCTTGCATTGCTCTCGGTTGCAGCGTCGGTTTGCCGAAAGGTGCAAACGCGATTCCAGCTCAGTCTATGATTCATCGCAACCTTCGTGGAGCAATTCGGCCGCCTTGTGGCGGCCTCCAACTATAACGACTTCCATCCTAATGCCCCTCCGAATCCCAACACACCTGTTCTTCGCCGCCCTTTGCATCTTGTGCGGCGGCAATGCGCGGGCCGACTCTCCCGAGCCGATATCCACGATTCACGTCAACAGCCCGCGGGTCGAGCTGGTGACCACCGTCCTGTACGATGACGCCGGAACCCTGGCCGAAGGAATGATCCCCGTAAAAAAAGGGGTACGCTGGGGTTATCTCGATACCACGGGCCGCGAGGTGATCGAATTCAAATACCGCTACGCGCGCCGCTTTTCCGAAGGGCTGGCCGCCGTGCAGGACACCCTCGGCAAATGGGGCTACGTCGACCGGCAAGGGCACGAGGTGATCGCCCCTCAATTCTCCTTCGCGCAGGCGTTCCACTGCGGCGTGGCCAAGGTCGGGGGCGGTAACGGCCGGGGCGCCCTGATCAACCGGCAGGGCAGGCCCATCACGCCGTTCAAGTACGGCAGCGCCCACAGCACAGAGCACAACGGCTGGACGCTGGTCGAAGACGGCCGCACGGGCAAGTGGGGCTTTGTCGACACCGCGGGCCGCGAGGTGATCCCCTGCATGTACGACCAGACGGCGGGCCTTTCGTCCGACGGTACGGAAATTGCGGTTAAGCTGGGGGACAAGTGGGGCCACATCGATACCGCCAACCGTATCACCACGCCGTTGATCTACGACTGCACCTGGCTGTTCTGGAACGGACTGGCTCCGGTCTGTAAAGATGGCAAGTGGGGCTACATGGATCAGAAAACACGTCGCCTTGTCATTCCCTGCCGCTACACCTCGGCCTCGCACGCCCTCTACGGCGCGGGCGTGGTGCGCAACGGCCATAAGCAATGGGGCATGGTCAGGCCGCGCCGCCGCACGGTACTGCCATTCGTGTACGACGACATCGGCTATTCGTTCCGCTGCGGGATGATCGTGGTGAAAAAAGATGGCTATGCCGGTGTACTCGATCGTGATTTCAACGAAATTGTATCTTTGCAGCGTGGGTACGAAGACGTCCGGATCACCTACACCGGGCTGATCTGGGCCAGGCAAATGGGGCAGTGGGGCCTGTTCGACACCCAAGGCAACTCGCTGATGCCGCCCCAGTTCAGTAATGTGATCATCGAATCGGGGAAATACTCCCTGGCGAAGATCGACGGTAAATGGGTTCTGATCGCCGCCGAATAAGGATAGAGCGGCGACATCCTCTGTCGATAATTTGAATACCCATTAATACTCCTTCGGTCCGCCGACGGCAGAGGGCGTAAACGAGCCACGGGCGAGTGTGACAGCTTGCCGCGTGGGACGGCGGCGGACTACCCGGGTCGCGTACGCGACCCGGGTAAATGCACAAATACCCCTCGAAAACAAAGGTTAAAATGCGGGGGGGTATTATTCGGATAAGCATATTAATTTTGAGACAATAGCACAGATATGAAACTTTGGCAGAAGAATAGTTGCTCGACCCCTGAAGTAGAGACCTTTACCGTCGGGCGCGACCGTGAGATGGACGCGCGGCTGGCGGGCGCCGATGTGCTCGGCTCGCTGGCGCACACCCAAATGTTGGCGACGATAGGGCTGCTGACCGACGAGGAGCTCACCGACGTACAGCGCGAACTGAAAAACATTTACCGCGAGATCGACTCCGGCGAGTTCACCATCGAGCCCGGGATCGAGGACATTCACTCGCAGGTCGAGTTGCTGCTCACGCGCCGCATCGGCGAAACCGGCAAAAAGATACACAGCGGCCGCTCGCGCAACGACCAGGTGCTGGTCGACCTGCGCATCTACCTGCGCCGCGAGGTTTTCAACATCGTGACCGACGCAAAGTGCCTGTTCGACACCCTGCAGGGCCTCGCCCGCCAGCACCGGAACATCCTGATGCCGGGCTATACCCACCTGCAGGTGGCCATGCCCTCGTCGGCGGGCCTGTGGCTGGGCGCCTATGCCGAGGCGTTGGTCGACGACATGAACCTGCTCGAAGCGGCCTACCGGGTGTGCAACAAGAATCCGCTGGGCTCGGCGGCGGGTTACGGTTCGTCGTTTCCGCTCAACCGCGAGATGACCACACGCCTGCTGGGCTTCGAAACACTCAACTACAACGTGGTCTACGCCCAGATGGGACGCGGAAAAACCGAGCGCATCCTCGCGCAGGCGATGTCGGCGCTGGCGGCCACGCTGAACAAACTGGCCACCGACAACTGTCTCTACCTGTCGCAGAATTTCGCGTTCATCTCCTATCCGCCGGAGCTCACCACGGGATCGAGCATCATGCCGCACAAGAAGAACCCGGACGTCTGGGAGTTGATGCGCAGCCGCTGCAACCGTCTGCTGGCCCTGCCCAACGAAATCTCGATGATGACCACTAACCTGCCGTCGGGCTACTTCCGTGACCTGCAGCTCCTCAAGGAGGTGCTCTTCCCGGCCATCGACTCGCTCCGCGAATGCTTGGCCATGGCGGATTACATGCTGCGCCACATCTCGGTGCGCGAGAATATCCTCGATGACCCGCGCTACGACTATATTTTCAGCGTGGAGTCGGTCAATGCGCTGGCACTCCAGGGCATCCCGTTCCGCGAGGCCTACCGCCAGGTCGGGCTCAATATCGAGCGGGGCGAATTCAAACCCCGGCGCACGGTCAACCACACCCACGCCGGAAGCATCGGCAACCCGTGCTTCGACGAGGTCGATGCCCTGATGACTGACGTGCTCGACCGGTTCGATTTCGATACTTTCCTCACCGCCGAGCAAAGCCTCGTCACGGTCTGACCTAACCGACTGCGCTGGATGGTGTCGTTCTTTTTCTAAAGAAAAAGAACCAAAAAGAATTTTTCTGGAAACTGCGTTTCCTTCTGCTCATCGCTCGGCCGAAATGCTATGCATTTCATCCCCAATAAAAATGGATTCTGCTCTCGAAAGCTTGCTTTCAGGAGCAGAATCCATTTTTATTGGGGAAGCACAAAGTTGCTTCGGACCGCGCGCAAACCAAAAGCGGAATGCGCAGCATTCAGTAAAGTTTTTTGGTGCCGCTTTTTTGCAAAAAAGCGGCGATACGCTCGGGCCTACTGCCCGGCGAGGGCGATATACGAGAGGTTAGATCACCAGGTAGACGAGGGCGCCGGCGACGTAGCCGGACAGGGCCAGGAGCGAGAACCGTTTGAGGTAGTACATGAACGACAGTTTCTCCATGCCCATGATCGTGACGCCGGTGGCCGAACCGATGATCAGCAGGCTGCCGCCCGTGACGGCGCAATAGGCCAGGAACGTCCAGAACGGCCCGTCGGCCATGAAGGCCAGCGATGAAGGGTCGACGGGATACATTCCCATCGTGGCCGCCACGAGCGCCACGTTGTCCATGAACGACGAAATCGTCCCGATCACGAAACTGATCGTCAGCGGGCTGCTGATGTTGGCATTCAGGAAGTCCGCTATGACCGTCAGCTGGCCCGACGTTTCGAGGGCCCCGACGCTCATCAGGATACCGAGGAAAAACAGGATCGTGGCCATGTCGACCTGCGTGAGGATTGACGATACCGTTTGCAACTCGCGCTTGGCGATGATATGTTTTTTACGCATGTGCAGGTACATCGCGTCGGTATAGATCCACATGATGGCGATGCCCATCAGCACGCGCATGAACGGCGGCAGCGACGACCACGAATTGAAGAACGGCACAAGCGCCATGGTGCTGATCCCGAGCGCGAAGATCATGTTGCGCGAGAAGTGCGAGATGCGGAGTTGGGGGATATTGGCCGCGGGAAGTCCGCCGACCTTTTCGCCTTTCTTGAAGAACACCAGGCTGGCGATCGCCAGCGGTACCACCATACAGGCGATCGCCGGCAGGATCAGGTGGATCACCTGGTGTCCGGGCGATAGGTTGCCTCCGGTCCAGAGCAGGATCGTGGTCACGTCGCCGATGGGCGAAAACGAACCTCCGGCGTTGGCGGCGATGATGGTCATGCAGGCGAAGATCATCCGGTCGTGTCGCTCGGGGATCAGCTTGCGCAGGATCGAGATGATCACGATGCCGGCGGCCAGGTTGTCGATGATGGCCGACAGGAAGAATGTGATGGCCGACAGAATCCAAAGCAAGTTGCGTTTGTTGGTGGTGCGGATCCGGTTGGTGAGGATGTAGAACCCGCCGTGGCGGTCGATGATCTCGACGATCACCATCGCTCCCATCACGAAGAAGAGCGTCTCGGAGGTGCCGCCGAGCTTTTCGACAAAGGCGGCGGTGATGTCGCCTCCCGTGTCCGACATCGAGAGGGCCGTCCAAAGGGCGGCGCACATCAGTAGTGCCGATGCGGTTTTGTTGACTCCGATCTTGTCTTCGAAGGCGACCATGATGATCCCGATCAGGAAGATGGAGATCATGATTACGAACAATCCCATATCTTTTTGTTTTTTAGGTCGATATAGTGCGTCAGGCTCGCGGGCGGATCGGTCACATATTTCATATATGCTCCCTCCTCGCCGGCTTCGCCTTCCTTCTCTCTCGATCTAAAAAATCAAAAACTTGGTTTTGCCGTTTAGATCGAAATAGTTCGTCGGGCTCGCGGGCGGATCGGTTGCTGCGGCCGTATTTGCTTAATGCCATCCCGGGCGCAGTCGAGGGATTTTTGCGAAAATGAATCCCAGCTATTAAGCTGTTGCTGGCAAGTTCTCTCGGCTGCGCCCGGGATGACATGGTTAATGCCTGCGTCGGAAACACCCGGTTGTTGCAAGGCCCGCAATTCCGGTGCCACGTCCGGGTATTATGTCTTTTCCGCGACATGCTTGCCCTTGCCACCCGGGGTTCTGCCAGATCAGATTCTTCCGGGGAATCAGCGCTGTGTCCTGTGAAAATAAAGCCCTCCCGCGGGTCTTCCGGGGAGGGCTCGTGATGGGAGTACGGGAAGATACGAGCCTATTTGATGCGCTCGTAGTACTCGCGGGTACGGGTGTCAACGCGGATCTTCTCGCCGGTCTGGATGAACAGGGGTACGCGGACGGTAGCGCCGGTCTCGACGGTGGCGGGCTTGAGGGCGTTCGACGAGGCGGTGTCGCCTTTGATGCCGGGCTCGGTGTAGGTCACTTCCATGTCGACGATGGGGGGCAGTTCGGCCGACAGCACCCGGTCGTTGTCGGTATCGAACATCACTTCGACCACCTGGCCTTCTTTCATCAGGTCGGCGTTCTCGATCAGCTCTTTACTGATCGTGATCTGCTCGAAGGTCTCGGCGTGCATGAAGTTGCAGCCCATGTCGTCCTCGTAGAGGTATTGGTAGGGGCGTCGCTCGACGCGCACGGGGTCGATGTTGACGCCGGCCGTAAAGGTGTTTTCGAGGGTGCGTCCGTTTTCGAGGTTTTTGAGTTTGGTGCGGACGAAAGCGGGGCCTTTGCCCGGTTTCACGTGCTGGAACTCAACGACCATGCATATCTTGCCGTTGAAGTTGATGCACATTCCGTTTTTCAGATCTGCGGTTGTTGCCATATAATTTCTCTTAATTGTCTTTAAGTCAAGTAAATGCAAAAGCAATGCCTTTGGGGTTTAAATTGTGGTTTGAATAATTTGTTTCACAACTCAAAAATTTCCTCACTGAAAGGCTTGGCAAAGATAAGCAAAAATATAAAATGTTGGGGGCTAATTACCAATAAGAAAGCCCACTCTTTTCAGGCGGGCTTTATCATTAGAATGTAATCTATAAGATTATTTCCTTTTGTATGTGGTCTTATAGGTGATGGGGTTATTATCAAAGCTCTTGGCTATAATAACAAGCTCAGTTGAAGTTAATCTGTTAACCTGAGCCACAATGCCAGCAATGGTAATTTCTTTCTTAGAAGCATTGTAAGAATATGAATAGGTGTGGGCTTTTGTAGGACATATAGGTGTATATGGTTGTATCTCTTCTGCCATCTTTAATCTTGTTGTAGAATGTTTTGATAAAAGAGGCATCGACCTCGTCAATCAATAGTTTAGAATATCCAAATTCTTGAAACTTACGAATTAGTTTCTGGTATTTTTGAATGGTATTGAACTTGGTATATTGATTCCTGTGCTCTTCAATTACTTCAATGAGTGTTTTTGTGTCTGTTTCATCAACCTCTTCAAAGATATTTTCAATAGCAAATGGCTGTTTGTTTGCAACCATTTCATACATCCGTTTTTTTGCTTTACTCTCGCTGTCGTGAATGATTTTGTTGAATGATTTATAGCGACTGAATGATTTGCGACACTCTTTTTCATTGTCGTTCCAGTCAACTTCCCTGCAAGATATTTGAAGGCTTTTGTGGTAGTATTTCCCCTTTCTAAATAACCGTAGCATAATGGGATGGGTGCCATCGGTCAGGGTCTTTGAAGTGAACAATACAACACTTAATTTCATCTTTGTAGTTTGAGTTGAGGTTTAAACTATTCCAATTTTACATGGACAAAGTTTAAACTATTACAAAGATAGTGAATTAACTAATGTATTGAGTATGAGAATTAAGAATAGGACTATAAAATAATTTAATGGCTTGCGGTTGTAGCCATATTCTTAGGTTTTCAGGCAGCAAAGATAATCAAAATTTATCATCCCGACTTTGTCTTGAGCGGCTTCTTATTCCCATTGGGATAAATTGACGTCTTCCCTCCGACCCGCTTGTGCGGCGGACCGCAGTCACTTTTTGTTGTTCGACAAAAAGTGACCAAAAAGCGAATCCAAAGGGGGCCTACCGCCCCCTTTGGCCAATCCCCCGCTTGGGTCACGGCTTCTACTTTTGTAGTGCGTGAGCAGAACCTCATAAAGTGACCTAAGCCCTGAATGGTTGCAGGGGGAAGGGGCTACGCCCCCTCCCCTCATTACCCCTCCCCTTTTTCCTCCCGATTTCTGTTACAGGTTCCCGATTTTCGGTTTGGTGCGCTTGGCGCGCTTCTGGAGTTCGGGTGTCTCGACGCGGACCACCCGGCCCAGGGGCTGCCCGTCGCGGTAGGTGGCCACGGTCACGCGGCTGGCGTTGAGCGGGAGTGCCACCGGTCCGGTATAACGCAGGCCGTGCAGGTCGGGGATCGTGTTGTCGAACGAGTAATAGATCTCGGCGTCCGGCGTTTCGCAGTTCAGTTCCACGATCAGTTCGCCGTTCGGGCCGTTCCAGGCTCCGGCGTAAGCGTCGTAAACGCTGGGGGCGTAGTTGATGTCGGCCGCCTTGGCGCGTGCGAAGTGCGCCTCGACACGGCGGACGAAACCGGCCCAGTCTTCGGTGTCGTTTTCGGTGCGGTCGCCGCTCCAAAAGCGTTCGGCCAGCGCCCAGCCGCGCGGCCAGGCCATGTATTCGGCGTGGCGGAACGTGGGCACCGATTCGGCCCACAGGTTGGCCTGTCCGCCGAGGATCAGCTCGCGCGAAACGCCCTCCGGGACTAATTGAACGCCGTACGAATCACTCAGGCGGGCCATCGAATAGGTGTCGGGCTCGACTGAGGGTTCTCCCTGGTAAAGGTCGATGTAGCAGGCCGGCGCAGGAGTCATGATCACGTGGTGCCCCTGCCGGGCGGCTTCGACGCCGCCTGCCGTGCCGCGCCAGCTCATCACCGTGGCTTCGGGGGCGAGGCCTCCTTCGAGGATCTCGTCCCAGCCGATCAGTTTCTTGCCTTTCGATTTCAGCAGGGTCTCCATCTGGCGGATGAAATAGCTCTGGAGTTCGTTCTCGTTCTTGAGGCCCTTGGCTTTCATCAGTGCCTGGCATTTGGGGCACTTTTTCCAGAATACTTTGGTGCATTCATCGCCGCCGATGTGGATGTATTCCGCCGGGAAGAGCTCGGCTACTTCCGTCAGTACCTTATCCATGAAGGCCAGCACCACGGCGTTGTTTCCCACGCAGAGCGTATTTTCATCGATCTCGTAGAATTTGTTGCCGACGTTCACGGCCGCGGGGGCCTTGGCGCAGGCTAGTTCGGGGTAGGCCACCAGCGCGGCGAGCGAGTGCCCCGGCACGTCGATCTCGGGGATCACGGTAATGAAACGCTCGGCGGCGTAAGCGAGCACCTCTTTGATGTCCTCGTGGGTGTAAAAACCGCCGTAGGTGGCTGCTTCGCCGGGGCGCTGGGGTTCGCGGGTCCACCAGTTGCCCACGCGGGGCGCGCGCCAGGCGCCGACCCCAGTCAGGCGGGGCAGCGATTCGATTTCGATGCGCCAGCCCTGGTCGTCGGTCAGGTGCCAGTGAAAGACGTTCATCTTGTATTCGGCCATTTGGTCGATGTAGCGCATCACCTCTTCTTTGGTGAAGAAGTGGCGGCTCACGTCGAGGTGCATGCCGCGCCACGCGAAAGCCGGGCGGTCGGTAATGCTGACTTGGGGTACGCTCCATTTTATATCGCCGACCTTCACGGGGCTCTTGATTTGCGAAGGCAGCAATTGACGCAGGGTCTGCAGGGCGTAGAACAGTCCTTCGCCGCTGCGGCTGACGATGGTGGCGCCCTGTCCGTCGACCATAAGCGAGTACTCGGCCCGGTCGAGCGCCAATTCGTTATCGGCCGGGGTGTCGGGGTAATCGATCCGCTCTTCTACTATCAGATGGATGTTGGCTTTGTTGTCTTTCACGAACCGCACGGGAATGCCGGTGGAGGGGGTGATGTATTGGTCGAAGAACCGCCGGATCACGGGGTCTTCGGGGCCGGCCACGTCGAACCGGTCGAAGGTGTAGCTGCCTTCTTTGACTTCGAGGCCCGAGGGTTGGGGGATCAGGTTCACCGGGGGTGTGTCGCCGCTCGCGGCGGGGGCGGCGGAGCAGGACAGTACCGTCGCGGCTGCGGTCAGGGACAGGAGTATCTTTTTCATCGTCATTGGTTGGTGTATAATTGAGTATAGGGTTATTCGGACAGGGCTTCTTTCAGCTTTTCCACGTCGATGCCGCGGATGAATTCAGGGATCTCTTCAAAGGTTTTGTGGTAGCCGTAACCGCCGTGTACGAGTTCGTCGATGGCGGCTTCTTTGGTCCAGTCCTGGAAAGCGATCCGGTAGAGGGCCACCACCAGCCCGGTGCGGTCGGAGCCGTGCCAGCAGTGGATCACGATGTCGCCCCGGCGGTCGCGGATAATCTTTAGGGCTTCGACGGCGCTGTTCCATTCGGGCCGGGAGGCGCGCATTTTCACCTGGTGCAGAGTCAGCCCGGTATGGCGGGCTTTGCGGGTGTCGCTGTGCAGGTTGCGCAGGTTCAGCACTTCGCCGGTGCCGAGGTATTCGAGCTGGCCGAACCCGTGGGCGTCGGGCTGGGCGCTGCGGTAGACACCGCTGTCGACGGGATGCAGGTTCCCGACGGTGAACGATTCGGAGTATACCGGGCGGTTGTGCCCGCGGCTTTGTGCGGCCACGGATACCGGAATGCACAGGGCGAGAACGAAGGTGAACGGCAGAAAACTAAGGGTCGGCCTCATTTGTTATCGGGTATGTTTGGCGCTGTCGATGCTTCTAAAATAATATCAGCCGGAGCCCTTCGGCTGTCATTGCGAGGAGGCTTTGTAAAAGCCGATACGGCAGCCGGCGCCGTAGCCGACAAGGTAAGTCTGCCTGAGCGTGTCGGGGTACAAGGAGGGAAAGCCACCCTTCCGGCAATTCCGCGGATGTAACCGGGCAATCCGCCTTGCGGAGGGTATTGCTCAATTGCCTCGCCGCCTGCCGCTCCTTGCAATGACGGGCGTCAGGGGTGCGGGCTTATCCTTCGATCCAGCCGTGCTCGATCATCCAGGGCTGGGCCCAGGTGTAGAGCATGGCCCAGCCGACGAAGCGGGCGGTCTTGCCGATGAGCATGAAAATGGCTACGCGCCAGGGATTCACTTTGTAAAAGCCGAGTCCCACGGACATTACGTCGCCGATGCCGGGCAGCCACGAGAAGAGGGCGATCCATTCGCCGTATTTCTCGATCTTGGTTTTTTGTTTGGCGAGGGTTTCGGGCTTGATCTTGAACCATTTTTCAATCCACTCCCATTTGCCGATGTACCCGAGGTAATAGGAGGTCATCCCGCCTGCCCAGTTGCCGAGCGACGCGCAGATGACGGTGTACACGGGGTTACCGCCTGCCGCCAGCATCGCCACCAGCAAAAAGTCGGAACTGAACGGGATGATCGTGGACGCCAAGAACGATCCGATGAATAATCCCAGATATCCTAAATCCAATAACCAATCCATAAATGTTGTCGTTTGTCAGGTGTCGTTCTTCTTTTGAAAAAGGAGAACCAATCTTTTGGATGCCTGCGGCACCCTGTCCCGGTTCTCGTTGATAGCGAAATGCCGGGAATCCCGGTTGATAATCTCTTTGAGAAACTGTCCCGGAAGTCTGCGGTTCTCGGAGTGTGACTTTTTTCAGGCACCACACGCTTTGCGGCTCAATGTGCCAAAGGGGGATGCGCAGTATCCGGAATCCCTTTCGCTAAGTCCGCTACGCATCCCCTACCTTCTTCACATTCGGCAGTTCAGGCAGGCCCGATCGCCCCCGCTGCCGGCGTCGCCCCTTCTTCCGCACGGGGAGTGCCTGCCCGGCCCGGGCCCGCGCGCCGGATGCGACATCCTGTCTCAGAACTTGCGGCTCGAAAAAAGGGTGTATCCGAAGTTGAACATGAATTGCCAGTTTCGGGGTCCGGTGGTGAACTTGTTGACCGTGAACGAGGCCGGGCCGATAACTGTCTGGTAGACCAACGAACCTCCGAACACGAACTCCGACTTGTCGCGGATGTTCCGCCATATCTCGCCGGCGGGCACCCATCCCTGGTCGTAGACTACCTCTTGCGGCAGGAACCCGAAGGCGTAGGTCTTAAGGTAAAAGCTGTTTTTGATGAAGTTGATCACCGGGATGATCCCGGCGCCGATATACGAAGCGCTGCGGTATTCCGGCATGAACATCGTTTGCATGGCCGGGATGGGGGCGAAGGCCGGCTCGGTCATGGCCGTCACGACCGGGTTCTGGAAACTCGGGTGCGTCGAGAATGTGGCGTCGAGCAGCACGCCGATATTGAACCAGCGCGAGCCTTTGCCGTAGCGTTCGGCATGGTAGCGGGCCTCGATCCAGTTGCGGTTCTGGTTCCGGAAGCCGTCCGACGGTGAGTGCAGCGAACCGGGCGTGTAACCTTCCAGTCCGTAGACATAGCGGAACATCAGCCGTTCGTTGGTGCCCAGCGACGGGTAGAACACATGGTTCATCGAGCGGGTCTGCACCTCGGCCGAGATGGTGGCGTACTTGAAGTTGCTTCGGTCCGGCGTGTCGAGGTTCGAGTAGGGGCCCGTGAAATATCGGTCGTTGGTCGAGCCCAGCGATACTTTGCCTCGGAACGCCGAGCTCTTCAGTACCGGGATCGCGATGCTGCCCGAAATGAAATTGTCGTTGCGGCTCAGGTAACGCCAGTCTTTGTCCTCGTAGTAGCGTTTCATGATGTTCGCGTCGTAGTCGTAGCCCTCGTACGAGTAGCTGTAGTCCACGTAAAACGGGAAGTTGGTGTAGAGGTCGTGGCGCCCCCCGACCTGCACGGCATTGTAGAACGTGCCGAAATAGCCGTTCAGCGAGAAAGTCGACACGTTCCGCCCCACGGTCTGGAAGTTGGCCGCCACGAAACCCTGGTTCAGCGACGTCGAGGAGATGTTTCCGCCCAGCGAGAAACGCAGGCTGGGCTTGGTCTTCATCTTCAGTTTCAGCCGGTACAGGCCCGTGCCGGGGTTGTAGGTCACTTCGGGGAAGTCGCTGGTGAACACGCCTCCGGCCAGCACCTGCATGTAGCGGCGGTGGAAATAGTCGGGCGTGAAGCGGGTGTGATAGTCGATACCGAGCTGGCGCCGCACGTATTCGGTTTGCCTGGGGTTGAGCCCTTCGATTTCGAGGTCCTCGAACACCAGCGGCCGGATGCGCGCCTTGAAAGCCGACCGTTTGGCCGCGATTTCGTCGTCGGACACGCGGCGTTCGATGGCTGCCTTGATCGCGGGCATCCGCGCCATGGCGTCTTCGTAGCCGCAGGCGATGATGTACGAGGCTTTGTTGTAGTCGAGGGTGTTGATATCGGAGAGTTTGCGGCGGATTTCGAGGTCGGTATCGCGCGGTAGCGAGTAATCGGTTTGCGCGGTAGTCATCACGCTGAGCAGTTGTCCGATGTTATCGGGGTCTGGGCGGTCGTAGTTCGTGGCGCAGATGCTGCCGATCAGGATCTCGGGCGCGAAGTCTTCCATCAGCGGCTGCCACGGGTAGTTGTTGTACAGGCCACCGTCGAAAAGTACGGTCGAGTCGACCGAGAGGGGCTTGAAGGCCATCGGGATGGTCATCGAGGTGCGGATGGCGAAGGGGAGCGACCCGTGGTCGAAAAAGACGGTCTTCTTGTGGTATATGTCCGAGGCGTCGCACCGGAAGGGTACCATCAGGCGGTCGAAATCGTCGCCCGCGGCGGCGCTTGCGGGGGCCAGCATCTCGATGAAAGCGATGTCGAGCTTGTAGGGCGAAATGATGTTGGTGGGGAGTTGCAGAGCCACGCTGTTGGTCAGCTTTGCCGAAGGGTCGACACGCACCGAGACCATCTCGGGCGTGGGCTCGAACCGCTTGAAGTAGTATTTGTTATCGGGGTCGGGCCCTTTGATGGCCAGCCATTCGCTCACCGAATCGGTGATGAAAAAGCGGATCATCTCGTCGGGCGAGTAACCCGCGGCATACATCCCGGCCACGATGGCGCCCATCGAGGCCCCCGCCACATAGTCCACGGGTATGTTATTCTCTTCGAGCGCCTTCAGCACCCCCACGTGGTACAATCCTTTGGCGCCGCCGCCGCTCAGCACGAGCCCCACGCGCTGGGCCCGGCCCGGTATCGCCGAACCCGCCGTCGCGGCAAGCAAAAATATGGAGAACAGCAGGCGTTTCACGGGGCGGTCGGTGAACTCGGAAGAAAAATTACTAAATTTGTCGCTATTACAAACGTAAGAACCGTAAAGATAATGAAAAACTATTTGATAGCTATTGCTGCGTTGTTCGTTCTGGCCGCGGTCGCCCCGCAGGCTTCGGCGGCGAAACTCTCGCGCGATGAACGGTACGAAAAACGCGAAGCCCATTATGCCAAAGCGCAAACCAAGCGCGATGCCCGTGCCGCTAGCCGTACCGAAGTGGCCGAGAAACGGGCCAAACGGGTGGCCGACAAGGCGCGTGCGCAAGCCGACAAATCCGATGCCCGCAAGGCGGCCGGTGCCCAAAAGCGCGAAGCCCGGGCCGATAAGAAGAATGCGGGCCTCGTTCCCGGACAGAATGCCTACTGGCTGGTCACGATGGTGACTTCGGAGGGAACGGTCAGGTTCCGCCTGTACGACGACACCCCGCTCCACCGCGACAACATGGTGCGGTTGGTGAAAAGCGGTTTCTACAACGACCTGCTGTTCCACCGCGTGATCGAGAATTTCATGATCCAGGCCGGTGACCCTTCGAGCCGCGAACGTTCGATGGTGAGGCTCTACGGCGATGATGCTCCCGGCATGGCGACCCTGCCCGCCGAGATCGTCCCGTCGCACTACCACCGCCGCGGTGTGGTGGCTGCGGCCCGCCTGGGCGACGCCCAGAACCCCGAGCGTCGCTCCAGCGCATCGCAGTTCTACATCGTCACGGGCCGCATGCTCGATGACGCCGGGGTCGAAAAAATCAACGGTACCCTCACCGACCGCGGCGACCAGCCCCTCTCGCCCGAACGCGAAAGGACATATCGCAGCGAAGGCGGCGCCCCCCATCTCGATGGAGCCTACACGGTCTTCGGCGAAGTGGTCGACGGCATGTCGGTGGTCGACAAGATATCGAAAGTGCCGCGCGATTCGCACGACCGTCCGCGCGAGGACGTCTACATCCGCTCGATGACGGTGGAACTGCTGCCCGACGGGAAACATAAAAAATAGGAATGCCGCCCGGCCGGCATGCGCGCCCCCGGGGTTAAGTATACACAAGGATAATGATACAAAGAATAGAAGCGTTGCTCGCGGCGATCACGGAATTTAAGTCAGAGAACCTGCAACAGGTCGAGGAGTTCCGCATCCGCATGATGGGCAAAAAGGGCGAGGTCACCACGCTGTTCGACGATTTTAAACAGGCCACGGCCGACCAGAAACGCGAACTCGGCCAGCGGATGAACGCCCTGAAAAATGCCGCCGCCGACAAGATAAACCAACTCAAAGAACAGTTCGAATCGCTTGCAGGAGCCGGCGGTGCGGGCTCGGCTTCGGCCTCGGGCGACATGACGCGCCCGGCGCTGGCCGAAGGTGCTGTAGGGTCGCGCCACCCGATCTCGATGGTGCGCGCCGAAATCCTGGATATTTTCTCGCGCATCGGCTTCGTGACGGCTGCCGGGCCCGAGATCGAAGACGACTGGCACGTGTTCACGGCGCTCAACTTCCCGCCCGAACACCCGGCCCGCGACATGCAGGACACCTTCTTCATTGAGAAGAACCCGGACATCCTGTTGCGCACGCACACCAGCTCGATCCAGGTGCGGGTGATGCAGACCGCGAAGCCGCCGATCCGCGTGATCTGCCCGGGGCGCGTGTTCCGCAACGAGGCGATCAGCTACCGCGCGCACTGCATTTTCCACCAGGTCGAGGGGCTCTATATCGACGAGAACGTGTCGTTCGCCGACCTCAAACAGACCATCGAGTATTTCGCCAAGGAGATGTTCGGCGAGGCTTCGCGCATCCGCATGCGCCCCTCGTATTTCCCGTTCACCGAGCCGTCGGCCGAGGTCGACGTGTCGTGTAACCTCTGCGGCGGCAAGGGTTGTAATGTCTGCAAGCATACGGGCTGGCTCGAAATCATGGGCGCCGGAATGGTCGACCCCAATGTGCTCGATGCCTGCGGGATCGACTCGAAACGCTACACGGGATTCGCTTTCGGCATGGGCGTCGAACGCATCTCGATGCTCAAATACGGTGTCCGCGACCTGCGCCTCTACTTCGAAAACGACCTGCGGTTCCTCGAACAATTCTCGCCTTTATACTAAATTTTCGCGTTGCCTTCCCGAGTGAATATATAAAACAGCGGGCCATGCAGTTTAGGACAGAAGTTCAGATACCCGAATACGGGTGGCGGATCGGATATTCGCACCGGGGGGTGGTATTGGGTTCGTGTTTTGCCGAACACATCGGCGGATGGCTTGCCGAGAGCAAGTTCCCTGTCGAGGTCAACCCCTTCGGGGCGTTGTATAACCCGTTGAGCATGGCCGCCGGACTGGAGCGGCTCGAAGCGGGGCGCGAGTTCGGGGCCGAAGAGCTTTTCTGCTACCGGGGCCTGTGGCACAGCCTCTCACATCACGGAGATTATTCCGGCACAGACGCCGATGCCGTGTTGGGCGCCATTAACCTTAAGTTTCGCGAGGCGGCCAAAGCCTATAAGAAAGCCGATTACCTGCTCCTGACCCTCGGCACGGCCTGGGTCTACGAGCACCGGGGCAGGGTAGTGGCCAACTGCCATAAACTCCCCGCATCCGAATTCACCCGGAGACGACTGAGTGTTGAGGAAATCGCCGGGGCGCTTGCCCCTGCCATCGGCAACTTCCTGTCGCGACGCCCGGATGCCCGCGTGCTGTTGACCGTTAGTCCCGTGATCCACCGCGGCGACGGTCTTGTCGAAAATCAGCTCAGCAAATCCACGTTGCTGCTCGCCTGCGACGAACTGTGCCGCCGGTTTGCGCCCGTGGCCTGTTTCCCCGCTTACGAGATCGTCACTTCAGAACTGCGCGATTACCGTTTCTACGCCGCCGACATGTGCCACCCCTCGGAGCAGGCTGTCGGGTACATCCGCGAACGGTTTGCCGAGGCGCTGTTGACGCCCGAAAGCCGCGACCTGGCCGCCGCTGTCGGCGAGATCCTGCGTGCCGCCGGACACCGCCCCCTGCACCCCGGCTCGGACGAATACCCGAAATTCCGCGCCGCCATGCTGCGCAAAGCCGAGACCCTGCAAAAACAACACCCCGAGATCGACCTCACCCACGAAATCCGATTTTTCAAAGGGGAATAATCCCCATCCATTTATGTACTCCAAAAAACTATTCGCCGCCGCGATCCTCGCACTCACCGTTTCCACCGTTATCCCCTCGGCCGCTCAGTCGGCCCTCACGCGCGCCAATCGCCCCCGGCTGGTCGTCAACATCATCGTCGGGCAGATGCGTTACGACTATCTCACCCGCTTTGCCGACAACTTTTCCGAAAAAGGATTCCATACCCTCGTGCAAGGCGGAGCTCTCTGTACCCGCGCCACTTACGACTATTCGCTCACCAATACCGCCGCCGGGCTGGCCACCATCAGCAGCGGTGCCAACCCCTCGGTGCACGGCGTGGTGGGCGACAGCTGGTTCAATTACACTACCATGCAGGGTGTCAATGCCGTGACCGACACCCGCGTTTATGCCGTCGGAGGCAATGACTACGACGGCCAGTACTCTCCCCGCCAACTGATCGCGCCCACCCTCGGCGACGCCCTGAAAAGCGCCTCGCGCAGCAGCGACTCCAAAGTGGTCAGCATCGGTTTCGAGGCCCGCTCGGCCATTCTGACGGGCGGTTACACCGCCAATGCCGCCTACTGGGTCAACCCCCGTGACGGGCATATCGCCACCAGCACCTACTACATGCCCGCGCTCCCGCAATGGGTGCAGAAATTCAACGCCGACGGAATCGCCACCAACTACTCCTCCGAGAAGTGGAGTGTGTCCAAGCCGATCAAGGCCTACCACAACGAACTCTATAGCGACATCTCACTCGACGGCGACCAACTCAGTTTCGACTTCGTCACCCGAAAGAAATATGACTATGCCCGCCTCTCGGCCTCGCCCGGCGGTAATACGCTGCTCAAAGACCTGGCCGTGCAGGCCGTGATCTACGAAGGCCTCGGCAAAGACGATGCCCCCGACCTGCTCAATATCGTGTTCGACGCCTCGCGTCTCATCGGCGAACGCTACGGCACCGCCTCGGTCGAACTCGAAGACAGCTACTACCGCCTCGACACCGACCTCGGCTCCCTGCTCGAATTCCTCGAAACGCAGGTGGGCAAACAACACCTGCTGGTGGTGCTCACCTCCGACCACGGCGCTTCGGATCCCGTGAACCAGACCGAGCCGGCGGTCGGCGTGCGCGGGGCCGGCAATGGCCAGACCCCTGTGGGCGTGTTCAATCCCACCCACTTCTCGGCCATCATCTCGGGCTTTCTCGGGGCCCAGCTCGGCCCGCAGGAGTGGCTGCTCAAGTACGACAACCGCCAGATATACTTGAACCGCAAGCTGATCTACGAACGCGGCCACAACCTTGAGGACATCCAGTCGCGCGTGGCGAACTTCGCCATTCAGTTCAGCGGCGTAGCCCAGGCCGTGACCGGAACCGCCCTGCAGGGCGGCCGTTACAGCGGAGGGGTGCTCGGGCGCATGCAGAACAGCTACTTTCCCCGCAACTCGGGCGATGTGATGATCTGCCTGATGCCGGGCTGGATCGAACTGGCCGACCAGAAAATCTCGGACGGCGGATCGCCCTACAACTACGACGTCCACGTGCCGGTGATCTTCTACGGCGGCGCAGTGGGCAACCGCGACGTGACCCGCGAAGTGAACATGACCGACATCGCCCCCACGGTGGCTGACATCCTCGGCATTTCGGCCCCGGCCGCCACCACGGGGTCGCCGATCACCGAACTGTACCATACGTTTTAGTGTTTAAATTTTTAGCTTATCCGCATACCCCCTCAGTTTGCCGACGGCGACGGGCGTAAACAAGCCACGGGCGAGTGTGACAGCCCGCCGCGTGGGGCGTCGGCGGACTGCCGGGATCGCTCTCGCGACCCGGGTAAATGTAAAACATCCCCCGAAAACAAAGGAAAAATGCGGGGGGTATTATTGCGGATAAGCATATTAAATTTCGGTCTTGAATTTGCAAGACTCCGGTCAACCGGAAGCCAATCGCCCGCGGCTCGCCGCTTTACGCGGCGATTTTCGCTGAAACGCATGACTATTCCGGAATTTGCCTTGAACGATAACCCAGTTATGACCATCAACGAAACCCAGGACCGCATTATCGACGACTTTGCCGTGTTCGGCGAATGGCTCGACAAATACAACTACCTGATCGAACTGAGTGCCTCGTTGCCTCCCATAGACGCAGGGAAACGCACCGACAGCTACGCCATCAAAGGCTGCCAGTCGCGCGTGTGGGTCGATGCCGAGCTCCGCGACGGGCGCGTCTACTACTCGGCCGAGAGCGACGCCATAATAACCAAAGGCATCATCGCGTTGTTGATACAAGTGCTCAGCGGGCACACCCCGCGCGAGATCCTCGACGCCGACCTCTACTTCATCGACCGCATCGGCCTGGGCGAGAACCTCAGCCCGGCCCGTGCCAACGGCCTGACGGCGATGATCAGGCAGATGAAACTTTATGCGCTGGCCTTTGACTCGGCGCAAAACAAATAACTATAAAAAGAGAAGCGTCTCTGACGCTGCCTTGGCCTTCGATTCGACACAACAATAAAAAATGCCCGTCATTGCAAGGAGGCTTTATAAAAGCCGGCGAAGCAATCTCCGCCTTGTGGGGTTCTTAACCCGATTGCTTTGTCGCTTGTCGGCTCCCCGCAATGACGAGAAAGTAGTGTGCAGACCGCCTTATACATCATGACACCCCAGGAAATACTCAGGGTCGAGAAAGACATCGTCCTCACTCTTAAAAACATATACGACCCCGAAATCCCGGTCAATATTTACGACCTCGGGCTGATTTACGACATCGAGTTCACGCCCGACGGCACGGCTTCGATCCGGATGACCCTCACGGCCCCCAACTGCCCGATGGCCGATGAACTCCTGCGGCAGATCCACGACGACGTGGCTAAAGTCGACGGCGTGCAGAAAGTCGACGTGACCCTCACGTTCGACCCGCCGTGGGACCGCTCGATGATCTCACCCGAGGCGATGCTCGAAATGGGGTTGCTGTAAAATAAACGACCGCTCCCGTCATTGCGGGGAGTTGCGAAGTATGAAGCTGCGACGAAGTAATCGGGCTATTCATCTTGAAGGGGGATATTACACGATGGCTTCGTCACTTCGTTCCCCGCAATGACGGCTCCAGGTGCTGTATGATCAATAACCGGATATATAAATCCATGCAATCCATCCAAGAAGAAATCGACAAAGCGCTGGCCGTACTTCGAAGCGGCGGCATTATCCTGTACCCTACCGACACGGTGTGGGGCATTGGTTGCGACGCCACCAACGCCGAGGCCGTGGCGCGTATCTACGCCCTCAAACGGCGCGACGACAGCAAAAGCATGATTGTGCTGGCCGCCGACGAGGAGATGGTCGAGCGCTATGTCGGCATCGAAGTGCCCGAGGCGGCATGGCAACTCTGGGAAGTGAGCGACAAACCGCTGACCCTGATCCTCGACGGTGCCGAAGGCTTGGCGCCCAACCTGTTGCCCGCCGAAAGTACGGTGGCGTTCCGCGTCGTGCATCACGAATTTTGCGAACGGCTGGTGCGTGCTCTGGGCCGCCCGCTCGTGTCCACCTCGGCCAACCTCAGCGGCGAACCTACGCCCGCTACCTTTTCGACTATTGCCCCCGCTATTAAAGAAGGAGTAGATTGGGTAGCCTCGCCCGACTTCGAGGGCACCGCCACGGGTTGTCCGTCGTCGATCATCCGCCTGGGCGCCGGGGGGCAGATCGCCATTGTCCGGGAATAATTGCTTCGGAAAACCAATGCCTATACGGCTGTCCATCGGTCGCACGCAGAGCGCGGCCGGGTTCTCCGGGTTTGTGGCGGCGAGCACGGCGCGCCCCTCCCAGATGCTGTGCGCCTCGGGACAGTGGGGGCGCGAGTCAATCGAAGATAGGGGCTATGTTCAATGGCTAATCCGTGCTGAAAAGCGGTCGCGAATTCTCAGCCAACGCACCGGAATCTATCCGAGAAAAACGTATCTTTGCCATCAACGACCCGGACAGCGATGGCTAAAATCAAAAAAGCATACTTCTGCAGCGCCTGTGGCAACGAGTCGCCCAAATGGGTCGGCAAGTGCCCCGCGTGCGGCGAGTGGAACACCTACGTCGAAGAAATCATCGGCAGCGGTCCCGCCGTCACATCGGCGGCCACCCTGGCCGGGATCACCGGCGAACGCAACCGCCCCCTCCCCATCCACACTATCCAGCGCAGCGAAGTCGAACGCCGCGACCTCGGCAGCGCCGAAGTCAACCGTGTGCTCGGCGGCGGCCTCGTGCCCGGTTCGCTCGTGCTGATCGGCGGCGAACCCGGCATTGGCAAATCGACCCTTGTGCTGCAAATCGCCGTCAGGCTTGCCGGCACTCCCATCCTCTACGTCAGCGGCGAAGAGAGCCCCGAGCAGATCAAGATGCGCGCCGACCGCCTGGGCGTGCGTAACCAGCGCTGCCTGCTGCTCGGCGAAACATCCCTCGAAAACATCATGACCGCCATCGCCGGGCTCTCCGAGGAGCCCGCCCTGGTGGTGATCGACTCCATCCAGACCTTATACAGCGAACGTATCGAGTCGTCGCCCGGCAGCGTCAGCCAGGTGCGCGAGTGCGCCGCGCAGTTGCTTCGCTACGCCAAAGAGAGCGGCGTGCCCGTGATCCTGATCGGCCACATCACCAAAGAGGGCTCGATCGCCGGGCCCAAAGTACTCGAACACATCGTCGACGTGGTGTTCCAGATCGAGGGTGACGAGAACAACACCTACCGCATCCTGCGTAGCATCAAAAACCGCTTCGGTGCCACCCACGAGATCGGTGTCTTCGAAATGTGCGAAGACGGCATGCGCGAGGTCGATAACCCCTCGTCGATCCTCGTTTCGCATTACGACAGCCCGCTCAGCGGCATCGCCGTGGCCGCCTCGCTCGAAGGCATCCGTCCCTTCATGATCGAGACGCAGGCCCTGGTCAGCAATTCGGCCTACGGCACCCCCCAGCGTTCGGCCACCGGGATCGACTACAAACGCCTGAACATGCTGCTCGCCGTGCTCGAAAAGCGACTTGGCTACAAACTTGGCACGAAAGATGTATTCCTGAACCTGACCGGGGGCTTCAAGGTCGCCGACACCGGGCTCGACCTGGCCATCGTAGCCGCCATCATCTCGTCGGGGCTCGACATACCGTTGCCCTCGACCGTGTGCTTTGCCGGCGAAGTGGGGCTCTCGGGTGAGGTGCGCCCCGCCGCACGTACCGAACAGCGCCTGAGCGAGGCCGCCCGCCTCGGGTTCGGTACCGCCGTGGTGTCGGCCTACGCCCGCAAGGCGCTCGAAAAGACCAAAATACAGGGACTTGAGGTCGTCTACGTGAGCCGCGTCGATGAACTCGCCAAACGACTGTTTTCCGAAAAATAAGAGAAACGACCGCTGCCTGCCGGACTCCCGCGGAGGGCGCTCTTTGCAACGATAAAATCATGCCGCTGTTCCGTTCACGCCGCTCCTCCGACCGCCACTACCGACGCCTCGTGCGCCGCGTATTCGGCGTGCGTCCGCACAACCTTGAGCTCTACAAGATGGCCCTGATCCACAAGTCGGCTTCGGTCGTGGTGGCCGGTTCGCCGCCGATCAACAACGAGCGGCTCGAATTCCTGGGCGACGCCGTGCTTGAAAGTGTGGTGTCCGAGATGCTCTTCCTGCGTTTCCCTCAGGCCAACGAAGGATTCCTGAGCCAGCTCCGGGCCCGCATGGTGAGCCGCAGCGCGCTCAACCGGCTGGCTACTGACCTGGGGTTGGCCCGCGAAGTGGTGGCCCACTCGTCGCGCCTGCTCAACGACCGCAACAACCTGCCCGGCGACGCCTTCGAGGCGCTGGTCGGCGCCCTCTACCTCGACAAAGGTTACGACCGCACCAACCGCGTGCTGCTCGGCAAGATCTTTGCCCGTGACCTCGATGTGGATGCCGTGCTCTCCGACGACCGCGACTTCAAAAGCCGCCTGATCGAATGGGCGCAGAAAAACCGCATATCCATCGAGTTCCGCAGCCGTGCCGCCGAAGACCATGCCGACTCGCGGCCGCACTTCGTATCGACGGTGCTGCTCGGCGGACAGCCCAGTGGCCACGGCGAAGACCGTTCGAAAAAAGAGGCTGAACAATTGGCCGCCCGGATGGCCTGTGCCGCGCTCCTCGAACGATAAACGATTGCCGGTTCGACCCGTCTTCTCCGGGACGGGGGCCGCGCGGGCGATTCCTTCGCCATGGCGAAGAGCCGGCAGCAAAGCATTCCCACCCACCACAAAGATTACTCCGCCGACATGGCGCTCTCCCTGCAACGATGCGCGGAGATCCCCGGACTGCACCGAAGACAACCCGTTTAGAAAGATAAATACAGAGGGGGCCATCGCTCCCGGAACAGCACATCATGATGAGATCCTACCGAATACACTTTGCCGTGGCGGTGGCCGCCCTGCTCGTTTCCTGCGGCGGGAAGGGCGCGCAGCACCCCCACGACGACCACGACCACGAAGGGCACGATCACGCCGCCGAAATGGCCGAAGGCCACAGCGACACCACCGACGGGCACATCCTCGACGAAGACAACGTCGGCGGCCGCTGGCACGACGAAAACAACGTCGTCCATTACGTGGGCGACGGACACGACCACAGCGGTATCCCCGTCGGGATGTTCGGCGAACACGACCACGAAAGCGAAATCACCCTCCACGACGAGCAGTCCGAGGCACTCGGCGTGACTTACGAAAAACTAAGCCCCTCCCCGTTCTCCGAAATCATCCGCACCGGCGGCGAACTTGAATCGAACACCAGTGCCCGCAGCACCGTGGTCGCCACGGCGGCAGGGATCGTGAGTTTCGGGGGGCGCAAGCTGGCCGAAGGGATGTCGATCCGCAAAGGGGAGTTGCTCGTGACGCTCAGTTCCGATCAGCTGGCGGACAACAACTACCCGCAGCGGCTGGCCGATGCCCGCGCCGCGCTCGACAAGGCGCAGGCCGACTACAGCCGCGCCCAGTCGCTCAGCGGCGACCGGATCGTCTCGGCCGAAGAGCTTGATGCGGCGAAACTCGCCTTTACGCTGGCCCAGCAGCAGTACAACGCGCTCTCGCGTAATGCCACCCGTACCGGGCGCAACATCATCGCCCCGCAGAGCGGCTATATCACCTCGCTGCTGGTGCGCGAGGGCGACTACGTCGAGGCCGGGCAGGCGATGGCCGCCATCTCGACCAATACCAACCTCGTGTTGCGTGCCGATGTGCCGCAGCGCTACCTGCCGTATATCGGCTCGGTGGTGTCGGCCAGTTTCACCACGCCCTACGACGGGGTGAACCACGACCTCAGCCGGTTGCACGGCCGCCTGATGGGCGCCGGCCGCGCCGTCAGCCAGAACTCCTCGACACTCCCCGTGCGTTTCGAGTTCGACAACCAGGGCGGACTGGTCGAGGGTATGATCGTTGAGGTATTCCTCAAAGGCACCCCGCAGGACAGTGTGCTGACGGTACCGCTCACGGCGCTCACCGAGGAGCAGGGTTCGTATTACGTCTACCTGCGTGTACATCCCGAACGCTACCTCAAACGCCTGGTGACGCTCGGCCGCAGCGACGGCCGCCGGGTCGAGGTGCTGAGAGGCCTCGCGCCCGGCTACGAGATCGTCTCTTCCGGCGCTTACTACATCCGCCTGGCGGCGCTCACGGCCGGGGGCGTACCCGACGGGCATCAGCATTAGCCTGGATGGCGCTCCGGTTTTTCGACGGCCCTGAAAGGGCCGCGATTCTCTGCTAAGGTTACAGAGAATTGGTCGATTGAGATGGAATGCGCAAGCATTTCCTGCGAAGGAGAGCGACCGGCCCCTCGCGCTTCGCGCGATAGGCCCCGGGGCCAGGCGCTTTGTTCTCTGCGAAAATTGCCGGCGCCGGCATAGCACCCTGCGCCAAACTCGCACAGCGAGTTTCGGCCCCTGGCGCAGGCCGCTTTTGTTGACTTTAACTTATCTTGTCCGGGCCTGGCCTGAATCTGAAAACGATGATAAACCGCATCATAAAATACGCCCTGACCAACCGCCTGACCATCCTGTTCCTGGCGGCGTTGCTCACCGTGGGCGGCTTGTTCGTGGCGTCGAAAATGGAGGTCGACGTCTTTCCCGACCTCACCTCGCCCACCGTGACCGTGATGACCGAAGTGCCGGGCATGGCTACCGAGCAGGTCGAACGCCTGGTTACTTTCCCCATCGAAAGCGCCATGAACGGCGCCACCGACGTGCGCCGCGTGCGCAGTACCTCGACGGCCGGTTTCTCGGTAGTGATCGTCGAGTTCGAGTGGAGCACCGACATCTACCTCGCCCGGCAGATCGTCACCGAAAAGCTGAACGGCGTGGCGGGCGAATTGCCCGAAGGCACCGCTACCCCCGTCATCGCCCCCCAATCCTCGCTGCTGGGCGAAGTGATGATCATCGGCCTGACCGCCGACACCACCTCGCTACAAGACCTGCGCACCATTGCCGACTGGAACATCCGCCCGCGCCTGCTGGCGACCGGAGGCGTGGCCCAGGTGACGGTCGTGGGCGGCGACATCAAGGAATACCAGATCGAGGCCTCGCCCCATGCGATGATGTACTACCGCGTGACGCTCGAAGAGCTGCTCGCGGCCTGCCGTAACCTCAATGTCGAGGCGTCGGGCGGCATCCTCAACCAATACGGCAACGAATACGTGGTACGCGGCATGGTGCGTTCGCGCGATCCGCACGAGATCGCTTCGGCGGTGATCAAACTCTCGGCCGACGGTACCCCCATCACCATCGCCGACATCGGCAAGGTGCGCATCGGCAACAAGTGGCCCGTCATCGGCGACGCCTCGGTCGACGGGCAGCGCGCGGTGCGCCTCTCGGTGACCCGCCAGCCCAACGTCAGCACCCTCGAACTGACCCGGCAGCTCGACGCCACGCTCGACGAGTTGCGCGGCGCCCTCCCGGCCGACGTCACGATCACCAGCGAGATCTTCCGGCAGTCGGACTTCATCGAGGCCTCGGTGAGCAACATCGAGCGCGCCCTGTTGGAAGGAGCCGTGCTGGTCGTCATCATACTGCTGGTGTTTCTCGGCAATTTCCGTACGACGGTGATTTCATTGCTGGCGATTCCCCTGTCGCTGCTGGCCTCGATCATGGTATTGAAATGGCTGGGGCTTTCGATCAATACGATGAGCCTCGGCGGGATGGCCATCGCCATCGGTTCGCTGGTCGATGACGCCATCATCGACGTCGAGAACGTGTTCAAACGCCTGCGCGAGAACCACGCCCTACCGCCCGGCGAGCGCCGCCGCCAAGTTGACGTGGTCTACGAGGCCTCGTCCGAGATCCGCGCGTCGATCTGGAACGCCACGCTGATCATCATCGTGACGTTCATACCCTTGTTTTTCCTCAGCGGTATGGAGGGCCGGATGCTCCAGCCGTTGGGCGTGGCGTTCATCGTGTCGCTCTTCGCTTCGATGGTCGTCGCCATCACGCTGACCCCGGTGCTGTCGAGCTACCTGCTCACCAACGATAAAATGCTGTCGCGCCACGACCGCGAACCGCGCGTGGTACGCGCCATGAAAGGGTGGTACGAGCGGACGCTCGACAAGGCGCTCGCCCATACCAAAGCCATTGTTTGTATCGCTATCGGGCTCTTCGTGCTGGCCCTGGCGGGGTTGGGTTTCATGGGGCGCAACTTCCTGCCGCCGTTCAACGAAGGGTCGATGGCCATTGCCGTGTCGGCACTGCCCGGGACCTCGCTTGAGGAGAGCGTGGCGATCGGCACACTGGCCGAGACCGAACTGATGAAAATCCCCGAGGTCAAAATGGTTTCGCGCAAGACGGGCCGCGCCGAACTCGACGAGCACGCCCTTGGCACCAGCGTGTCGGAGTTCGATGTGCCGTTCATCGTGGACGAGCGGAGCCGCGCCGAGGTGTTCGCCGAGGCCCGCGACCGGCTGAGCCACATCAGGGGCATCGTGTTCGAGATCGGGCAGCCTATCTCGCACCGCATCGACCTGATGCTGAGCGGTACGCGCTCGAATATCGCGATCAAGGTGTTCGGCAACGACCTTAACCAACTCTATGCCATCGGCAACAAGATCAAGTCCGTGACGGCGGACATTCCCGGCCTGGTCGATCTGAACGTCGAACAACAGGTCGAACGCCCGCAGTTGCAGATCAAGCCGCGCCGCACCGTGTTGGCCGAATGGGGCATCACGATGGGGCAGTTCGGCGAGGCGATCGACGTGGGCCTGGCGGGCCGCGTGGTAAGCGAGGTGTACGAGAGCTCCCGTGCTTTCGACATTACGCTGCGCTACGACTCGGTCATACGCAATTCGAAAGAGGGCGTGGCCGGTATGTTCCTCGATGGGGTGAACTCGCAGGGCGAGCTGATCAAAGTGCCGCTCGGCGACGTGGCCGAGATCGTCTCGTCGTCGGGGCCCGACATCATCAACCGCGAGAACGTGAGCCGTAAACTGGTGGTCTCGGCCAACGTCGAGGGCGAAGACCTGCGTAGTGTGGTTTCCGAGATACAGAAACGCGTGGCCGCCTCGGTCACCCTGCCCGAAGACTACCATATCGAATATGGAGGCCAGTTCGAGAGCGAAATCAGCGCCTCGCGTACGTTGTTGCTGACCTCGCTGATGGCTATCCTGGTGGTGTTCCTGCTGCTGTTCAGCGAGATGCGCGACATCCGCCTGACGGGTGTAGTGATGCTCAACCTGCCGCTGGCGGTGATCGGCGGTGTGTTCAGTATCTGGATCTTCTCGGGCGTGATCAGCATTCCGGCCATCATCGGGTTTATTTCGTTGTTCGGTATCGCGACGCGGAACGGCATATTGCTGATCTCGCGCTACCGCCATGTCTCGGTGGCAGAGCAGGGTCTCTCGCTCCACGATAGGATCGTGCGCGGCTCGGCCGACCGCCTGAATCCCATTGTGATGACGGCCCTCACGTCGGGCCTCGCCCTGATTCCGTTGGCCATCGGCGGCGACCTGCCGGGCAACGAGATCCAAAGCCCGATGGCGATCGTGATCCTCGGCGGGCTGGTCACCTCGACGCTCCTGAACCTGTTCGTCGTGCCTGCGGTCTATGCGATGGTCGAAAGCCGCCGCAGCCGGAAGGCCGTTGATGTTGAACCCGAAAATTCAAGACCCGAACATGAAACCCTACAATAACCCCGTGAAAGCACCATATTCCATTAATTTCTTCGGGTCCGGCGCCCAGGCCGTTGCACGACCTCGGAGGGATGGGCGCCGGGCCGTGATCCTATGCGGTTTATGTCTTTTGGGCCTTGCCTTCGGCCCTGCTTCGGCGCAACAATTGCCGGTGCTTTCCTCTTCGTCCGTTTCCGGACAGGCCCCACCCGCGCAGGAACAGCAACGACCTGCCGGCGGGTTCTCCTATTCGGCGGGCGGGTATATGGATTTTCTCCAAAGCATCACCCTGCGCAGCCCGCAATACGACGCGATGAACAAGGATTTCGAGGCTGCCAGGCGCGGCTTCCGGATGGGCCTTGCTCCTGCCGACCCGCACCTGAACGTGAGCTATTACCTCACGCAGGGGCCCGAAATCGACTTCAATATCCAGCAGACATTCGACTTCCCGACGGTCTACCACCAGCGCAACAAACTGAGCAAGCTGAACATTTCGCGTGCCGAACAGGAACTGTGGGCCGAGCGCCGGGCCCTGATGGGCGAGGTGTCGGACGCCTACCTGCAACTCTGCTACGCGGTCAAACGGGCCGCCCTGATGGAACAGCGCGCCGGGATGATGAACGAAGTGGCAGCCTTCTACCAGAAGGCGATGCGCGCCGGGAAAACGGATTCGCTGACGGTGCAGAGCGCCAAGATGTCGGCCCTGCGTGCCGAGGCCGACCGGGCCGCGTCGATGGCCGACCGCGACGAGGCACTGGCGGTGCTGGCCCAGCTCAATGGCGGCGAACCGGTGCCGGTAGCCGGGTATCCGCGGTTTATGTTCACGGGAACGGCCGACGAGTTCGTCAATGCGGCGCTGGCGCTGGATTATGACTTGCAGGCGGCCTCGATCGACACGCTGATCGCGGCCCGCACGCTCAAACTCAACCGCCAGCTATGGATACCGAAACTGACGGCAGGCTATACGGTCGAAAAAAAAGGTAACGATCCGCTCACGAATATCGTGCAGGCGGGTATCTCGATCCCGCTTTGGGAGCGTAGCGGCTCGACGCGTTATGCCAAGGCGCTCCGCGCTTCGGCCGAAGCGGGCCGTGTGGCTACGGAGCAGACATCCCGCGTGCGGCTCCAGGCGCTCTATGCGCGCTACCGGGCGCTGGACGGCTCGTTGGCGCTGTTCAGCCAGCAGGACCAGGATCCGGCCAGCTATGTCGAACTGCTCCTCAAATCGTTCGATGCGGGTAAGATCAACTCGGTCGAGTATCTGGTCATGCTCGACGACCAGTGGCTCTCGTTCCACGAAAACCAGATGGCCCTCGAACTCGAAGTCGCCACCCTCGCCGCCACCATGGCCCTCTGCCTGTATTGATTATGGTTGCTGCCCGGCAGGGTGCCGTTCTTCTTTTGTAACGGAAGAGCCAGGAAAACTTTTCCGGATGCTTCGCATTCTGCCTTGGTTTATGTTGCGGCACAATGCCGAAGGCATTGATTAATAATCGGACTTATCCCTTTCAGGCTGGCTGCCGGTTCCGTTTTATATGGTATACGTTTTTCGGATTGCTTCGCAACCCACGACCCGTGCGCCGAGCGCGCTCGTGGGTGGGCGCCGGGTCGAATGTGACACGACAAGCCTAAAAGGAATAGTCCCGAATTTTTTTTTGATTCTTTTTCTGAAGACAAAGAGCCCACACTGCCCCGAGAGCAATTAAGCCTGCTTGGATTGCCGGGGGCCGAAGAGGAGAAAAAGCCACGAAGTGGACTTAACGCGCGCGGCGTGCGCAATACAAAATCAATCAGATGTTACCGGGAAAGGGACATAAGCGGCGGATTCCGCGCGGACGTTATAATGTCCGCGGGGTGGTGTTGCACACCCTGAAATACGGCGACCGGAAGCTGATCGTACACCTGCTGACTGCCGACGGGCGGCGCAGCTACATCACCGCCGTGGGCAACGGCACGCGGAGCCTGTTCCAACCCTTGTTCATCCTCGACCTTGAGGCCACGCCCGGGCGCGGCGAGTTGCACACCATCGAACAATCGCAGGCCGCCGTCGTGTTCGGTGACATTCCCTTCGATATCGCCAAGAGCGCCATCGCCCTTTTTCTCTCCGAACTCCTGTACCGCCTGATCAAAGAAGGCGAGGCCGACGCCGGACTCTATGGCTTCGTCGAAGATGCCGTGGCCGGGCTCGACCTCTTGCGCGAACCTGCCGCCACGGCCAACTTCCACCTCTGGTTCCTGGTGCAGCTCTCAGGCCGGCTCGGCTATGCACCCCGCGACAACTATAAACCCGGGTTCAGCCTCGATTACCGCAACGGCTACTATACAGCCGAACCGCAGTCCCACACCCTCGTGATGCGTCCCGATGAAGCCGGGCTTTTCCGCGCCCTCAGCGGTAGCGTGCCTTCCGACTTGCATACCATCGCCCTCGACCGGCACCGCCGCGTGGCGATGCTTGAAAAACTCGTCGACCTTTACGGCTTCCATACCGACGCCATTTATAGCGTCAACTCGCTACGCATCCTGTCCGAAATCTTCTGAATGATTTTTGCTTTTGCGCTGATCCCGCAGATCGTCATTGCGAGGGGCCGCAGGCGACGAAGCAATCGGGTAATGGGCGCAGTCAGAGGTCGCCTGCGGCCCCCCCCCGCAATGGCAAGTGAAATTCCCGAAGGCACGGGCATATCCCGCCCGAAAATCACTATCTTTGTGAACAGCCACTTTTCATACATATTACCATGAAAAAGATCCTATCGGTAATGCTTGTCCTGTTCGCCGCCACGCAGGTTCCGGCCATGGCACAGGCCAGAGGGGAGTCGAAAGCCAAAATCGGCGGGCCGCTCTACGATGTCGAACTTCACGACGTCGAATGGAACATGTCCAACCTGACCGACTATGTGGGCATCGACGGCAAATACCTGCTCGTGAACTTCTGGACCGCCAACTGCCCCAAATGCCACGAAGGATTCCTCGAAGTGAAGAAATACTACGACCTGTACGCCCCGAAACTGACTGTCATCGGCGTCATGGTGAGCGACAACCACGAAGGCTGGCTCGAAATGTACGCCCATAAACAACCCTTTGCCTGGCCCAATCTTTCGGACGGTAAGAAACTGGCCGAGGGCGCCGGCGAGGATTACGGCATCCGGCTTTATCCCACCTACGTGCTCGTCACCCCCGGGGGCGAGATCGTGCGCATGTGGAGCGGCTTCGAGAAAACCAAGTTTCGCGAACAACTGGCCGAATACTTCGCCGCCCCTGTGCAATAACCGCAGGCAGGCTCGAAAGCGGCAATGCCCGGGGAGTCCGTTCTTGCCGTGTATACACACCCATCCTTACTGCGGGGATACGCTTGCTTTTGCCGTATACACTCCGCCCTTTGCCGTATACGTCCGCCCTTACCGTAACAGTAGTTTCTCCGCTTAATTTTACCGGGGATCGCCGCCTTTAACGGATACCCCTGCTCTTGCGGTGCCACACGCCTGCCTTTGCCGTAGAAAATACCCGCTCCTCCCACCGGAATAGATGAAATTCAACAAAACAGACACGTCGCTCCCCGGCCTCTGCGTGATCGAACCTTCCGTGTTCGGCGACGCGCGGGGGTTTTTCATGGAAAGCTTTTCGCAGCGAGACTTCACAACGCTCGGCATCATCGCCGCTTCCGATCATTTCGTGCAAGACAACCACAGCCGTTCGCGGCGCGGCGTCCTGCGCGGCCTTCATTTTCAGCATCCCCATCCGCAGGGCAAGCTGATCCGCGTGATCGCCGGTTCGGTCTACGACGTGGCCGTCGACCTGCGTCGTGCAAGTCCCACCTACGGGCAGTGGCACGGCATCGAGCTCAGTGCGGCCAACCGGCTGATGTTCTATGTGCCGCCGGGATTCGCCCACGGTTTCCTGACCCTTGAGGACGATACCGAGTTCCTGTATAAATGCACCGATTATTACCATCCCGAGGCCGACGGTGGCGTACGCTGGAACGACCCGGCCATCGGGGTCGACTGGCGATTGCCGCACTACGGCTTCCGGGCCGACGAACTGGTGATGTCCGACAAAGACCTGGTGCAACCCCTGCTGTCGGAGCTGGGCGGAGTGTAATCCCTCTTCCCCGGTGGCCTGGGTTTATACAGTGCGCCTATGGCGTTTTGCCGCTTGCCTGGCAGGCTTCCGCGCCCCCCGGCGGCGAAGGTTTACGCTTTTGTAATAGGCGGCTTCGCAGAGTTGCCGCAGGCCACCAAAGGATAACGGCAAAAAATTAGGGGGGGTGACGCAAAATTTCACGTGAAAATTTTGCGATTGTAAACATTTCCTCTATCTTTGCACTCCGAATTCCACCGATTAGGGTGTTCGATTCGAACTCGTTCATACACACAATGGCCCATTCGTCTATCGGTTAGGACGCAAGATTTTCATTCTTGAAAGAGGAGTTCGATTCTCCTATGGGCTACAAAAGGCTGAGATTAAAGGCAGGGGATTGGGCCGGTGGCAAACACGGGCCGCGGAATCTGCCCCGGGCCTGAATCCGTCGCGAAACCCGCGAACCGAATCCGCCGCCGCACCAAAAAAAGCCGGAATAAAAGGGGCGATGCTTACCGCCGTGTAAGTTAAGATGCCCGACACAAACAAAAAAGTAATGGCAAACCACAAGTCATCCAAAAAACGCATTCGCCAGACCGCAACCCATCGCGCTCACAACCGTTATTTCCACCGCACCACCCGCAACGCCGTGAAAGCGCTACGCGGAACCTCGGAGAAAACGGCCGCCGAAGCCATGCTCCCCAAAGTGGTGGCCATGCTCGACAAACTGGCCAAGCACAACATCATCCACAACAACAAGGCCGCCAACCTCAAGAGCAGCCTCCAGTTGCACGTCAACTCACTCTAAGCCGGACGGGCCGAAAGGCACACCTGCAAGGGGAAAATACAAAACGTCCCGGACACCCTGTGCCCGGGACGTTTCGCGTATCTGCCCCTCGCCGTTGAAATTCGCGGTGCGGGTCAGTTCCTGACCGCGTCGAACGCCGAATTGCCGAGCCGGACCAGATAGGGGAAAGCGTGGCTCCCGACGGCATGCAGCACCCTATAGCTCGCTGCGTCCGAGATGCTCTCCGGAACCTTTGCCGGAATCGAACGGCACACCGACTCGACCGTCGCTACCGCCAGCGCCATAATCAGCAACCCTTTGACGGCGGCAAACAATCCGCCGAGTATCCTCACCGGCAAAGCCAACTTGGCCGCCTTCAGTACCTTGGTAATGAACAGGCACAGCAACACCACGCACACCATCACGGCCAGCAGGATGACCACGAACAGCACCTCGGTGCCGACGTTCTCAAGCCCCAGCCACCCTCCGGCGGCGTGCGAAAAATGATAGGCCGCCCAGGCACCCAGCAGGATGCCGGCGATGCCGCTCAGCTCTACGAGGATACCGCTCCTCCAGCCGCTGATCAGGCACCAGCCCAGGATCGCGAGTACTACAATGTCGAACCAGGTCATGCGTGTGTCGGGATTAAAAGGTGTCGGATTGGAATGAAACGGGCTCCCGATACTTTCCGGGGGCCGGAGTCCGGGGCAAAGGTACGAACAATAACCTGCTTATCCTCGTCCGGGCCGGAGGGGCCGCAGTGTCCTCAGGCACGAACTTCAGCACAGCGCCATCCCGAATGAACCCGCATGCCGCCCAACGAGGTTCCGAATAATGAAGACCTCTATGTGCCTCCCCGCTTTAAATACGCCTCCTCACTTCAGTGCGACGGCCCTTTGCCCCATCCGTTTTTCACTTCAATTCGACCCCTCAGGATATTATTAACCTATCCGAAATAAAGCCTCTGCCCAGCTTGCCCCGTAACCGGGACTGCCACCAGAATCCACCCGCAACCCGGTCAGACTCCGGGAAGCGTGCAATTTAACCCCAGCCATCCATAATCCACCCATGAAAAAAAACCTGTTTACCCTGTTCCTCGGCCTTGCGGCCGCGACGGCCCCAGCCCAGAACTTTACCCGCATGGCCTCGAACGAGACGTTCGCCCGCCAGTTGCGTGAACTCGGTACCCGCACCACAACCATTAAAAGCCATTTCACCCAGGTACGCTACATGTCGGTGGCGGGCGGTGAAGTATGCTCGCAGGGCAACTTCTATTACCAGACCGCCGGCGAGAATATCTGCCTCGAATTCAGCGCCCCGGCGGGCGACATGATTGTGTTGCGCGGCGACAAGTTCCGCATCGTCGCCGCTGGGCGCGAAACCGTTGTGGCCGTGCAGGCCCACCCCATGCTGCGCCAGCTGAGGAGCATGCTCTCGGCTTGCATGCAAGGCAATATGGCTCCTCTTGAGGCCGGCAACACTGTCGAATACTACGAGAGCCCGTCGGAGTACCAGGTGGTGCTGGTCCCGGCCGAACGCCGCGCCGCGCGCTATATGAGCCGCATGGTGCTGACCTTCGACAAGCGCGACATGTCGCTCAATGCCATGAAGATCGACGAACCTTCGGGCGACTACACCCGTTACACCTTCGATCGCAAGAAATTCAACGAAACCATCGCCGCCGACAAGTTCAGGATATGACGGCAACCCTCTTCTCAGGGTGGCAGGTAAAAGGTGCGGCGGGCCGAATGAAACGTATCCGCAAAGCGTCTTATAAGAAACTCCCGGATGGCGCACCTGTGCCACAGGCCAGCAATCTTATCGCGACATTCCGGAATGGGCAGGGGGCTTACTCCCAGTGAGCGGGAACCTTGATTATCCCGGAATAAAAGGCTATATTTACAGAACCAATCATTTATAATGACGACTATGAAAAAATCACTACTCTCTGTGGCAGCTGTTCTTTCCGCTGCGTTTCTGTTGGTTGCCTGCGGCGGTGCTACGCCCTCCGGTTCGGGGGTGGCAGCTTACAAGACTGCGAATTTCGGAATGTCGAAAGAAGAAGTGCAGGCCTTGCCCGAGTTCTCGGACTGGGAAGTGCTGCCCGATGAACTGTCGGCCGTACAGCGCATCGAAGCCTATGACTACGATGTCTTTCTCGCGTTTGAGAATGACAAACTCAATGCGGTGCAGATATTGACTCCGGTATGGAGCGCGGACGAATACGACACGGAGATCATGCCTGCTGCCGAAAATCTCGTCAAGTATTTCACGGCAGCGTATGGCCAGCCTTCCGAAGACCAAGGGGTGCCGTACCTTATGGATTTCAGTCCGGGGGTCAAATACACGGTGTGCACCTGGAACACTGAGCAGGTGTGGGCCTCGGTTGTTGTCATGCAGCGCGACAGGGACGACTACGGCTTTGTTGTGGCCTGCCACGTGCTTCCCCAAGAATAAAACCGTTACACGAATAGTACCGCGCTATTTTCCGAAAGCAGCCTGCCGGTTGAGTGACCGACAGGCTGCTTTTTTGCGAAAGAGCTGAAAGAGCAAGGTTGACTCCCCGTTTTGCGTGGGCTCCCGCTCTTATAGGGTTACCCTCGTATCTGCCTGCTGGCGATGCTGGTGATCCCTTGCCTGCGGCATGCGGGTTCGTTCGGGATTGCATTGCCTTCGCGTCGCTTTTCCTTTTGCGGTTGGGATTACCTGCGCATCGCCTGCTGGCGATGCTGGTGATCCCTTGCCTGTGCGGCGCTTGTCTTACTACAAAGTCCCCCAAAAGAAAGCATCCGCGCGCCTTCGGCACGCTTGCTTTTGCATTCCGGGTCTCCGCGCTTAAGCAAACTTCGCGCGAAGACCCGGAATGCAAAGCGCATCACCTTTCGGCGATGCGCTTTCTTTTTGTTTTTGTGGTGACTCCAAAGGGATTCGAACCCATATCGAGAGAACCGGAATCTCTTATTCTATCCATTGAACTATGGAGCCGTTTCGGGGAACAAAGATACGATTTTGGATGGTACGTACAAAGTTTATACCGGACTCTTGAGAAAAACGTGTCATCCCGAGCGAAGCCAGGGGAACTTTCCGGTAATGGACTGATTAATATAACGTAATCAGTATTTGTGGTTGAAAAGTTTCCCCGGTTTCGCTCGGGATGACATATAGAGTAGAGCGAATCTATCCCACCGTCGAACCTTCCGGGGCGTCGGGCTCGGGGGCCACGAGGCGCAGCTCGCCGCCGGGCGTTTCGGCCATCAGGATCATGCCCTGCGATTCGATACCTTTCAGCACGCGCGGGGCGAGGTTCACCAGCACCAGCACCTCGCGGCCCACAATGTCGGCGGGTGAGAACCACTGCGCGATGCCCGACACGATGGTGCGGGTGTCGATGCCGGTATCGACGGTCAGCTTCAGCAGTTTGTCGGTTTTGGGTACGGGCTCGGCGGCTACGACGCGGCTTACCCGGATGTCCATTTTGGAAAAGTCGTCGAACTGGATCTGCGGCTTTTGCGGAGCAACCGCTGCTCCGGCACCTGTTTCCGGCGAGGGGGCTGCGGCGGCATTCGAGGCTTTGGTGGCTTCGAGCTTGGCGAGTTGGGCCTCGATCACCGAGTCCTCGATCTTTTCGAAGAGCAGTTCCACGGCGCCCAGCTTGTGCGAGGGTTCGAGGATGGTGTGCGAACCGAGCGAGTTCCAGTCGAAGCCCGGCAGGTTCAGCATCCGCAGTATTTTGGCCGAGGTGAAGGGCAGGAAGGGTTCGCAGGCGATAGCCAGGTTGGCTGTGATTTGCAGCGCCACGTTGAGGATCGTGGCCACGCGTTCGGGGTCTTCCTTGATCACCTTCCACGGTTCGGTGTCGGTGAGGTATTTGTTGCCCAGGCGGGCGATGTTCATCACCTCGCGCAGCGCCTCGCGGAAGCGGTAGTTTTCGATGTTCTCTTCGATCGAGGTGCGGAGTACGGGCAATTCGCGCACGATCGACATGTCGTATTCGGAGAGTTTCGCAGCCCCGACGGGCGGTATGCGGCCTTCGAAGTATTTCTCGGTGAGCACCAGCGCACGGTTCACGAAGTTGCCGAGGATGGCCACCAGTTCGTTGTTGTTGCGGGCCTGGAAGTCGCGCCAGGTGAAGTCGTTGTCTTTGGTCTCGGGGGCGTTGGCGCAGAGCACGTAGCGCAGCACGTCTTCTTTGCCGGGGAACTCGTCGAGGTACTCGTGGAGCCACACGGCCCAGTTGCGCGAGGTCGATATCTTGTCGTTTTCGAGGTTCAGGAACTCGTTGGCGGGCACGTTCTCCGGCAGGATGAACTCACCGTGGGCCTTGAGCATCGACGGGAAGACGATGCAGTGGAACACGATGTTGTCTTTGCCGATGAAGTGCACCAGTTTGGTGTCGCCGGCCTGCCAGTAGGGCCTCCAGCCCTCGGGGGTCCCCTTTTGTTCGAAGAGTTCCTTGGTGGCCGAGATGTAGCCGATGGGGGCGTCGAACCACACGTAGAGCACTTTGCCTTCGGCGCCTTCGACGGGCACGGGGATGCCCCAGTCGAGGTCGCGGCTCACGGCGCGGGGCAACAGGCCGCCATCGAGCCAACTCTTGCACTGTCCGTAGACGTTGGGCTTCCACTCTTTGTGCTGTTCGAGGATCCATTGCCGCAAGAAGGGTTCGTAGCGGTCGAGCGGCAGGAACCAGTGTTTGGTCTCTTTCAGTACGGGCGTGGCGCCGGTGATGGCCGAGCGGGGCGAGCCGAGTTCGGTGGGGCTGAGGGTCGAACCGCACTTTTCGCACTGGTCGCCGTAGGCGTCGGGGTTACCGCAACGGGGGCAGGTGCCCATGATGTAACGGTCGGCCAGGAAGTGGTTGGCTTCGGGGTCGTAGTATTGTTCGGTGGTCTGCTCGATGAATTCGCCTTTGTCGTAAAGCAGCCGGAAGAAGTCCGAGGCTGTCTTGTGGTGCATCGGTGCGCTGGTGCGCGAGTAGTGGTCAAACGAGATGCCGAAGCGCGCAAAGGCGTCCTTGATGATGGCGTGGTACTTGTCGACGACCTGCTGCGGCGTGATGCCTTCTTTGCGCGCCTTGAGGGTGATGGGTACGCCGTGTTCGTCGCTGCCGCAGATCGACAGCACGTCGGCCCCGCGGTCGCGCAGGTAGCGGGTGTAGATGTCCGAGGGGATATAGACCCCAGCCAGGTGCCCGATGTGCACCGGCCCGTTGGCGTAGGGCAGCGCCGAGGTGATCATGTAGCGTTTGTATTGATTCTCCATCTTGTAGGATTTGTTTTATTTCTCCGTCATTGCGAGGAACCGTAGGCACCGAAGCAACCTTTTCTTTGCAAGACGGCTTCTTCCTCCTTGAGGAAACATATCGGTTTTCTTTCCGAACCGCCTGCGCGGCGGGCCGCGGCTACTTTTGTTGTTCGACAAAAGTAGCCAAAAGCGAATCCAAGGGGGCCTGCCGCCGCCCCCTTGGCCAACCCCCGCTTTGTGCCGCTACGTCCACTTTTGTAGTGCGTAAGCAGATCCACATTAGCTGATCTTTGCGGTGAATAGTTACAGGGGGAGGGGCCGGCTCCTCCCCTCATTACCCCTCCCCGATGTCGAGGAATGAGTTTATTGGTTTTTTCTACTGATAACTTTGCGGGCCGCTTCGACGATATGTGGGGCGTCGAGGCCGTATTTGGTCATCAGGGCCTCGGGGGTGCCGCTTTCGCCGAACTTGTCGTCGACGGCAATGTACTCCTGCGGGGCGGGGCAGCATTGCGACAGTAGCTGGGCGATACTGTCGCCGAGGCCACCGTTGCGCATGTGTTCTTCGCAGGTCACTACGCAGCCGGTCTTGCCGACCGAGGCGAGGATGGCTTCGGTGTCGAGGGGCTTGATGGTGTGGATGTTGACCAGGTCGACGCTGATGCCGGCCTTTTCGAGTTCTTCGGTAGCCTCGACGGCAGGCCACACGAGGTGCCCGGTGGCGATAATGGTCACGTCGACGCCTTCGTTCATGCGGATGGCTCTACCGATCTCAAAAGGCTGGTCTTCGGGGGTGAAGATGGGCACGACGGGACGTCCGAAACGCAGGTAGACGGGGCCCTTGTGGTTGGCTACGGCTTTGGTGGCGGCTTTGGTCTGGTTGTAGTCGCATGGGTTGATGACGGTCATGTGAGGGAGCATTTTCATCAGCCCGAGGTCTTCGAGGATCTGGTGGGTGGCGCCGTCTTCGCCGAGGGTGAGGCCCGCATGCGAGGCGGCGATTTTGACGTTGGTGTTTGAGTAGGCCACGCTCTGGCGGATCTGGTCGTAGACGCGCCCGGTGTCGAAGGCGGCGAAGGTGGTGGCGAAAGGGATCTTGCCGCTGATGGCCAGACCGGCGCATGCGCTGATCATGTTGGCCTCGCTGATGCCGGCCTGATAGAATTTGCCGGGGTTCTCGGCGATAAACCGGTCGAGCTTGAGCGAGCCGGTCAGGTCGGCGCACATGGCTACAATGTTGGGGTTGCTCTTCGCGGCCTCGGCGATCCCGTCGCCAAAGCCCGAACGCGTGTCTTTCTTGCCTGTTACTGTATATTTCATCTTGTTGTGTTGTATCGTGTGGTGTCGTTAAGGCCATGAGGACTGAACGACGGCGCGGCGGGCGCGCAATCAGTCTATTAATAGTCGCCGAGAGGCGTTACCGGCAGTTGGGCGAGGGCGCGTTCGGTCTCCTCGGGGTTGGTGGGGCGTCCGTGGAACTCGTTGGTGTTTTCCATGAAGTCGACGCCTTTGCCCATCACCGTGTGGGCGAGGATGATCACCGGAACGCCGTGGCCGCACTCGTTGTCGCGGGCGGCGGTGAGTGTGGCGATGACCTCGGGGATGTCGTGTCCGTCCATTTCGAGCACCCGCCAGCCGAATGCCTCCCATTTGGCGCGCAGGCCCTGCGGGCAGCCCATGCCCAGGATGTCGGCGCACGTGCCGTCGATCTGCTGGCCGTTCATGTCCACGATCACGACGATATTATCCACCTTGCGGGCGGCGGCGAACATGGCCGCTTCCCAGATTTGTCCTTCTTCGAGTTCGCCGTCGCCGACCATGGCGAACACGTGCGCCGGGTCGCCGTCGAGGCGTTTGCCCAGGGCGTGGCCGATGGCCACCGAGAGCCCCTGGCCGAGCGAACCTGTGCCGACCCGTATGCCGGGCAGGCCGTGTGACGGGGTGGGGTGCCCCTGCAGGCGGCTGCCGAGCATCCGGAAAGTGCCCAGTTCCGACACGGGGAAGTAACCCCGGCGGGCCATCACGCTATAGAGCACGGGCGAGATATGGCCGTTCGACAGGTAAAATACGTCCTGCCCCTTGCCGTCGTAGGTGAAGGTCTCGGGCGAGGCGTTCATCACGTCGAAGTAGAGTGAAGTGATGATGTCGGTGGCTCCCATCGAGCCCCCGGGGTGTCCCGACTTGGCGGCGGCGACCATCCGGATGATGTCGCGGCGCACCTGGGCTGCCAGGGTTTGCAGTTCTTGTGTGGTTTTCTTCATTAAATCTTTGGTCTAAATAATGGGAGGGTCAGAGGCTCCTCTTTCCACTGAAAGATGTTGGGTATAGTCGTCGTCGGATCACAAGGCTCCGAATGTTTGCGATTCCGTATTTGTGGTCCGGTGCGGTTAGATGTTTTCGGTCAGTTTTTGCACCACGCGGAAGTTGTTGAAAAATTCTTTGGCGAATACGCGCAGCACGGTATAGGCCGGGATGGCGAAAAGCATGCCGGTGATCCCCGCGATGTACCCGGCCATCAGGATCACCAGGAAGATCTCCAACGGGTGGGCCTTGACCGAGCTGGCGTAGATGTAGGGTTGCAGGATCACGTTGTCGAGCAGCTGGAACACCACAAATACCACGCCCATCTGCAGCAACAGCCCCCCGATCTGTGTGCCCGTGGCGGGGTCGACGGCGGCGATGGCGAACCCGAACAGGGCACCGATCAACGGACCCACGTAGGGGATCACGTTCAGCACGGCTGAAATGAGGCCGATGATGGTGGCGGTCGACAATTCAAGCCCGATGGCCCACAGGGCCAGCGTGATGCAGGCGAATTTGATGAGCGATTCGATGCAGATGCCGATGAAGTAACGCACCAGCAGTAGGGTCGAGGTGTTGAAGGCGCGGCGGATGTTCTCTTCGTAGCGTTCGGGGAAGACGACCACCAGCCCGTCAAGGAACAGGTTCTCGTCTTTGAGGAAGAAGAACAGGATGAACGAGATCGAGAAGATGGCGATGGCGATGTCTACCAGCACGGTGGTGACCGAGGCGATCGAATCGCGGATCGATTGGGGGTCGACCAGGTCGGCCAGCAGGTTTTGCAGCGAGGTTTCGAGCGAGAAGCTGTTGTCGGGCAGGAAACTGTTGACGGCGTGTTCGAGGTCGGCGATGGGAGTGGCCAGTGAGCGGGTCAGGGCGTCGGTGTTGATCTCGGCGAGCTGGTTGGCTTTTTCGATCACCAGCGGTACGAGCAGCCGGGCGCTGCCGATGGTCAGGGCGAGGATGGCGCACAGGGTGATCAGTGCGGCGAGCCATTTGGGCGGCGACCAGTTGCCGATCTTTACTTTGCAGAGCAGGTGGACCACTGGTTTGCCGATCAGCGACAGTACGGCGGCGATCAGGATATACAGGACGATGTCGAAGAAGAACCACACAAAGAATACGGCCACCGCAATCCCTATCAGGGCGGCGATCCAGCGGTATATGCGGCTATTGTCTTTGGTGTTCACGGCGTCGGTCGGGTGCGGCGGGGGTGAGATGTTGCGTGTCGGTGGGTCGCGAAAGCGGGATGCGTAGTCTTCGGGTTACCGTCCCGGTGGTGGCGGCGGGTGGTCGTATTCCGTGGGAGCGGACGCCCTTTACTGCCGGGGCAGGGTGGCGATGGCGGTCACTTGCCCGGTCACTTTGTCGCCGAGTTTCACGTGCAGTTCGCTGCCCACGGGGAGCAACAGGTCGACGCGCGAACCGAGTTTGATGAACCCGCACTCCTGGGCACGGGCGACACTTGTGCCCGCGGGGGCTTTCGAGGCGTAGCTCACGATGCGGCGGGCGGCAAATCCGGCTACCTGGCGGAAGAGCACGCGGTGTCCGCTGTCGGTGGCCAGCACGACGGTGGTGTGTTCGTTCAGGGTCGAGGATTTGGGGTGCCAGGCTACGTGGAAGTGCCCGTTGTGGTGGCGGAAGTATTCGATGGCGCCGCTGATGGGGTACCAGTTGATGTGTACGTTCCAAATGGACATGAATACCGAGACCTGCAGCCGTTCGCTGCCGAGGTATTCGTCGTCGCGGACGGTTTCGATGGCGACGATCTCGCCGTCGGCCGGGGCGGTCACTACGTCGGGCGGCAGGCACGACGGTTCGCGTTCGGGCACGCGGTAAAAGCGGCACCGGAACAGGTACCACAATACGGCGGCTACGATCAGGAGTATCGAGCACGGCAGGCAGGGTTTCCAAAGCAGGGCGGCTCCTGCGCCCAGCAGGGCGACGAGTAGCAGGGTGCGCCATGGGCTGCGTCCTTCTTTATGGATTTTCCAAAACATGGTTTCAGTGGGTTTCTATCCCGTCGTTGCGAAAGCGTCCGGGACGTTTCTTTTTTGTCGTTGCGAGGGAGGGCCGGAGAGGCCGGTGAGGCTTTATCGAAAGGGGGGATTTCGCTTCGTGCCTCGGGGCTGGAGGCTCGCCATGACGGTGGTTATTCCTTTTCCTGTAGTTCCTTGACGGTGCGGGCGAGGTCGAGTACGCGGCGGCGCAGGTCGGGCAGTTCTTTGAACACGGCCTGGGCGCGGTGGTGGGCCAGGCCTGAGATGGCGGGCGAACCGAGCATCATCTGGCCTTCGGGCACGTCGTGCCCGATGCCGGACTGCGAGCCGATCTGCACGCGGTCGCCGATGGTCAGGTGGCCGACGATGCCGACCTGCCCGCCCATCATCACGTTACGCCCTACTTTGGTCGATCCGGCGACGCCGCATTGCGAGGCCATCACGGTGTTCTCGCCGATCACGACGTTGTGGGCGATCTGGATCAGGTTGTCGAGTTTCGCGCCGCTTTTGATGACGGTCGAACCCATGGTGGCGCGGTCGATGCAGCAATTGGCGCCGATCTCGACGTTGTTTTCGATTACTACATTTCCGATCTGGGGGATTTTCCGGAAATCACCCTCTTCGGTGGGGGCGAAGCCGAAACCGTCGCTGCCGACCACGGTGCCGCCGTGGACGGTGACGTCGTCGCCCAGCGCACACTCTTCCATGATGCGTACACCGGCGTAGAGTTTCACGCGGTCGCCGATGCGCACGCGGTCGCCGATGTAGACCTGGGGCTGAATGCAGGCATCTTCGCCGATCACGGCGTCGTCGCCCACGACGGCGTATTCGCCGATGTAGGCACCCTGGCCGACGGTGGCCGAGGGCGAAATGTGGGCCAGCGGGCTGATGCCGGTTTTGCGCGGTTTGCTGGACATGTAGAGGTCGAGCAGCCGGGCGAAGCACTCGTAAGCGTTGTCGACGCGCACGAGGGTGGCGGCGATGGGACTCCGCGGCGCGAAGTCGCGGTTGACGATCACGATCGAGGCGCCGGTGGTGTAGATGTGTTCTTCGTATTTGGGGTTCGACAGGAAGGCGAGATCGCCTGCCTGGGCTTCTTCGATTTTGCCGACGTTGTGCACGGCGGTGGCGGGGTTGCCTTCGACGCTGCCGCCGAGGAATTGGGCTATGGTTTCTGCTGTGAACTGCATCTGTTTTGTACGTGTGTTGTTTCTGGGCTCCCGTTTATGTCATCCTGGGCGTAGCGAACCGGCGCAGGCAGTGGGAGCAACTAAATTTGTCCGAATGGCCGGGCGTCGGGAGGGAAAAACCTGCCCGGCGGACTTAAGGAACTCTTGCCTGCACAGGAATGCGATTTCAGGCGGATACCCTTTGCTATGTTCCGGATGACATCCGGAAAGGGGCTCACTGTCAGAAGCGCACCCCGAGGCTGAACGACCAGTTGCTGTTGCGGGCTTTGTTCTGCGATTCGTCGGCGATGCGCAGCAGCGAGATGTCGTAACGGATACCCACGTCGAAGGTGCGGTCGAAACGGTAGTTCAGGCCTACGGGTATGGCAAGGTCGAAACCGCGGGTCTTGTCGTTGAGTTTGGTGGTGACTTTGGTGCCGCTCGATTTGTCGATCTCGACGGCGCGCACGAGGAAGTTGAACGACAGCCCGGCTTCGAGGTTGAGCCCGTTGTACAGGAAAAGTTTGCCCAGTATGGGCACTTTCAGGTAGTTGAGGCTGACCTTCATGTCGTCGTTGTTGCGGAAGTCGTTACCCTGGGCGGAATAGAGGACTTCGCCCTGGATGGCCCACACGCTGTTGAACTGGTAGCCGAGCATGGCTCCGGCGTTGAAGCGCAGGCGCGATGAGGCGTATGAAGTTTTGGTGACGTTGCTCAGGTTGAGGCCTGCGCGGGCGCCGTAATAGAAATAGTCTTTTTCCAGTTCGACGCCGATGCGGATTTTTTCGGCGCTGGCCGTGTGTGCCGCGCCAATCAGGGCGGAGGCCAGGGCGAGTATTCTGAGTTTCATTTCCGACAGGTTTGTTAGGAACGGTTTATGATTGCCCAAAGATAGCCATTTTTCCGGATTTGTGCGTCCGTACGCCGCGACTCTTTTACGTCATCCCGGGCGAGGCCGGGCAGGTTTCTCAAAGATTTCTACAGTAACGATCCCTCCCAAACTTATGAGAAGCCCGTCCGGCTTTGCCCGGGATGGTACGCTGTGTATAGTCGTGATTGGCCGTGACCGGACAGGAGGTGCAGGCGACGGGCGATGGGATGGGCCATAAAAAAGCCTTGCCCGCGGAGAGGCGGGCAAGGCGTAGGGTTTGGTCAGGGTATTGTCAGGATAGCGGGGGGCATCCGTATATTTCGTGTTTGTTTCCGGAGAGGTGTTTTTGTTCCGGCCCCCGGCCGCTTTCAGAATGACGTGCGGCCACAGCTGGTCCCCGCTCCGGTTTCGGTTAGCGGGCTCCGCCGCCTTCGCCCTGTCCGCGGCTTCCGGCGGCCTGACGCAGCAGGTAGTTCTTGAAGTCTTCTTCGGCAACGAAGAATTTGGCCACCTTATCGGCGGGGAGCACGGTTCTGAATTTCTCGGTGTAGGTCTGGGTAATCTGCCATTCTTTTTTGTAAATGTCGGCGAAGGCGGTGAGTTGGGCGTCGGTGGCGGTGCCGGCCTTGACCTGCCGGTAGAGTTCGACGCGTTCGCGGCCCACGGCGCGGCGTTCGGCCCAGTATTGGTTGTAGAGGGGCCAGAATTTCTGCGACTCTTCGGGGGTCAGGCTCAGGGCGTTGGTGATGTAGGCGATCTTCATCGAGTGGATGCCTTCGCCTTGGGGTCGTCCGCCACCGGTGTTGGGTTGCTGGGCTTGGGCCATCACGTCGGAGCGGTGCATCAGGTCGCTACCGACCATGTACAGGTCGCTGAGGGGCATGGCGTCGCAGCCGAAGTCGCCGAGCACATAGCCTGCGGGGGCGGGGCTCACGGCGTAACCGATGCGGCGGGTGCCGGCGGGCAGGCTGCCGCCGAGCGAGGTGATGGTCACATTGTATTGGGTAGTGTCGCCGGCGGGAACGGGGGTGATGTCAACAGCATAACCTTTGCGGGTTTTGCCGTGTTGTTTGGTGGTGAGCACAATGGCGCCCCCGGTGGCCTGGTCGCCGTAGATCGAAGTGGCGGCTGCTCCTTTGAGCACTGTCACGGACGAGTATCCCTCCATATCGAGGCCTTGCAGGCCATGGCGGTTCCCTTTTACGGCCCCCCCGAGTGCTACACGATCAACGACCACGCCGTCCACGATGTAGATAGGATCGGGCCGGTAGGTTCCGTGGAACCGTTGAACGATGGTATCTCCGATGACGTTGACTACTTGGTGGGTATTGACGGTTCGTACGACGATCCCGCCGGCGAGGGTGTCGGCTTTGAGGGTTTGCAGCACGATGGCACCGTTTGCGGCTTGGTCGCCGTAGATCGAGGTGGCGGCCGCGCCTTTCAGTACGGTGACGGACGAATAGTCGTTCGGGGTGATCCGCTTCAGGTTATCCATTTGGGCGGCATCGGCCTGGTCGATGATCTGGCCGTCCACAACGTAGAGGGGCGTTTTTGAAGATTGTGCGGCGGGTGGTTCGGGAGTGACGGGGGGCTCCGGAGTGGCGGGTTTCTTGGCGATGGCAACGCCAACGGCGATGGCGGCGATGGCCAACGAGGTTATGATTTTTTTCATAGGATAGGAGGGGTATAAGGGGGATTTGTATGTGAGGGATATTACGAGGTGGCGGGGGGTACGCCCGGGTACGTGCGGCAACGAGAAAGATAAGCACTTGCGGCAGACAAAAAGAGTGTGGTGGTGTATCTGCGAGGCGGACAGGAAGGATACGGAGCGGCGTGCGGTGGGCAAAAAAGAAGGCGGGTCAAGGATGCAGGGTGGTGTGCGGAGGAATCTACGGGCGGTGGGAGGGTTAGTGCAGATTGGTCACCAGTTCGGCGTATAGGTTGCCGTAGCCATACCCGTAGGTTTCGAGGTATTCGGCGGCTGCCTCGGCGAACTGTGCCTGTTCTTCGGCGGCGTTTTCTTCGTAGTAGAGCAGCTCGGCCAGGTCTTCGGCGGTCACGGTGTAGCCCATCAGCGGGTTGTTGTCGATCTCGCGCTGCCGGGCCTTGTGTCCGGTGAGGTAGTAGCCGACGGTGGCCAGCAGGGCCAAGCCGCAGAAGCCCGCGGCGAATGCCGCCATCCAGCGCACGCTCTGCCATCCGGTGGCTTTGGCTTGCACGGACTGCTCCTCGGCGACACGCGCCATGATGTGGTTGCGAAGGTCGCCGAAATAGCCCTCAGGGATTCGGTAGGGGTTTGTGTCCTGCGCCGGGGCTGTGTTTTTTATCGCTTTTACGTCTTTCATCTCAAGGTGTCTACGTTATTTTGATGCGCGGCGATGTGAAAGGTTTAACAGCGGGATCACCTTTTTTCAGGGTTCTATTTGCGGCACTACCGGAAGCGTATCGGCGGCCGCCGCGGTTCGTTGGCTTTTAATCGCTTTCGTCGCGCAGGTGTTCGACTTGTACCCATTGCTCGATCTTGCCGGCGGCATGGTGGTACGAGGCTTTGAGGGCACCGACCGAGGTGTCGAGCACGCGGGCCATCTCTTCGTAGGGCATCTGGTCCCAGTAGCGCAGGGTGAACACGGTGCGTTGCTTGGCGGGCAGGCGACTCACGGCGCGTTCGAGTGAGCGCAGGGTGGCATCGCCGTCCCACAGGCCTTCGTGGTCGACGATGCGGTCGAACATTTTTCCGCCGTCGTCGGCCGAGGCGAAGATGCGGTTGCGGTTGCTGCGGATGTGACTCAGGGATTCGTTGACGGCGATGCGGTAGAGCCAGGTGAAGAGGGAACTGTCGCCCCGAAAATTTCCGAACGATACCCAGCTTTTCAGGAAGACGTTCTGCACGATGTCGTCGGCATCGTGGTGGCTCACAACGATCCGGCGAACGCTCCAGTAGATGCGTTTGCTGTATTTGTCGACGATGGCTGCAAAGGCGGCCTCGCGATCCGCGTCGTCGCCCTCGCGCATTCGGCGCAGTATGTCCTGGTCGTCTGGCTGCATGCTGTATCGCGCTTACCGCGCGGAATAATCGCCGAATAAATTTTCCGTCATTGCGAGGAGTTTGCACGAAGCAACCCTCCTCTTCAATGAATTACATCCGATCTTTTACAATCTCCCACAAATCATTCTACGAAGGATTGAATTCGTTAATAAGCCGGATATTTTTGGCCCGGCTACCTCCTTTTTATCCGCTTCTCTTCTGCAATTGCAGCCTCTGTCCTGTCGAAAGCCTTGTAATAAACAAGTTTACTGCAATTGTACTTTTTTGTGAACGCATCGGGATGCTCTCCAGTCCGGTGCTGGTATACTTCTGATGCGGAGATCGGAGGTGATGCCTACGTATAACGTTTGGCTATACAGGTGGTCGTTATGTAGATATATCCGCCGATTTGCATAACTTGTTTTGTTACCAACGGGAGGATTGCTTCGTCGCAAACGCCTCGCAATGACGAGGTAGTAGTTACAGCCCGTCGAAGAAGTCGTTGCCTTTGTCGTCAACGATGATGAAGGCGGGGAAATTTTCGACGTAGATCTTGCGCACGGCTTCCATGCCGAGTTCGGGGAAATCGACTACCTCGACCGACTTGATGCTGTCTTTGGCGAGGATCGCCGCCGGGCCGCCGATCGAGCCGAGGTAAAAGCCTCCGTGCTTTTTGCAGGCTTCGGTGACCCCCTTGCTGCGGTTGCCCTTGGCCACCATCACCAGCGAGCCGCCGAGCGACTGGAACAGGTCGACATACGAGTCCATGCGTCCTGCCGTGGTGGGGCCGAACGACCCGGAAGCCATGCCCTGCGGCGTTTTGGCCGGGCCGGCGTAATAGATCGGGTGGTCTTTGAAGTATTGCGGCATCGGTTGCCCTTCGTCGATCATCTTCTTGATCTGGGCGTGGGCGATGTCGCGGGCCACGATCAGCGTGCCTTTTAGGTTCAGGCGTGTTTTGATCGGGTATTTGGTGAGTTCGGCGCGTACGGCGTTCATACCTTTGTCGAGGTCGATCTCGATGGCGGGGGCCATGCCGGGGGCCTCTCTCGGGAGGAAACGGGCCGGATTGTGTTCGAGTTGTTCGACGAAAATACCCTCTTCGGTGATCTTGGCTTTGATGTTGCGGTCGGCCGAGCAGCTCACGCCGATGCCCACGGGGCACGAGGCGGCATGGCGCGGCAGGCGGATCACCCGCACGTCGTGTACGAGGTATTTACCGCCGAACTGGGCGCCGATGCCGCTCTCTTCGCAAATGCGCTTGATGCGGGCTTCCCATTCGAGGTCGCGGAAGGCTTGTCCGCCCTCGTTGCCGCTGGTGGGCAGGCCGTCGTAGTAGTGGGCCGAGGCTTTCTTGACTGCCGCGAGGTTGGCTTCGGCGCTGGTTCCGCCGATCACCACGGCCAGGTGGTAGGGGGGGCAGGCGCTGGTACCGAGGTCTTTGATCTTTTCTTTGATGAAAGCCGATAGACCCGCGTCTGTCAGTAATGCTTTGGTTTGCTGATATAGAAAAGTCTTGTTGCCCGAGCCGCCGCCTTTGGTCAGGCACAGGAATTCGTATTTCAGGCCTTCGGTGGCGTAGAGGTCAATCTGCGCCGGGAGGTTGGTGCCGCTATTTTTCTCTTCGGTCATCGTGAAGGGGACGACCTGCGAGTAGCGCAGGTTCCGGTCGCGGTAGGTGTCGTAGATGCCGTGCGAGAGCCACTCGGCGTCGCACGCGCCGGTGTACACGTTCTCGCCTTTTTTGCCGATCACGATGGCGGTGCCGGTGTCCTGGCAGGTGGGCAGTTCGCCTTCGGCCGATATCACTTGGTTCAGGAGCATGGTGTGGGCCACGAAACGGTCGTTGTCGCTGGCTTCGGGGTCCCGGAGGATGTCGGCGAGCTGCTGCAGGTGTTCGGCGCGCAGGTAGAACGACACGTCGGCGAAAGCTTCGCGCGCGAGGATACGCAGCGCTTCGGGCTCTACCCTGAGGATTTTGCGGCCATTGCAGGTTTCGACGCTGACGTGCTCTTTGCTGACGAGGCGGTAGGAGGTGGTGTCGGTGGCCAGCGGAAAGGGCTCCTGGTATTTGAATTCGGGCATGACGGGTGGTTTGATTACTTGGTTTCGGGATCGGGTTTTGTGTGTGGGAAAGGGCCTGGCGAGCGCTCGCCGGCCAAATAACAAATGTAAGAAATTCTTGTGGATTTCGGTGCGGGGGCTCTTCTGTTCGGATTCCTGCCTTTCTTTTGGCAAAGCGTAGGGTCGGCGCTGATCTTCGGCTGTCTTGCCATTTCGGCAGGAGGTGTGTATGTGTGGCCGATTTTTGCGGCCGCGGAGTGAGCGGAGCGAACAAAGCGGCCCGATCGGCGCGTTAACGCCGAATTTCTCCGGGCAGACTCTTGCCCTCCGACCCACGGTGCTTTATGCGCCGTCGGGGGGGGGGGCTGGGGCGCTCTTTTCTCTGAGAAGGGGTGTCGCTGATTCTCCGGACAGGTTACCAACATCAGCCCAGCGGGCACTGGCCGAGCTCGCGGTGCCCGCTTCTTGCAGGCTGGTTCATGACAAGTAGGCGGATCAGATGATCACCCCGTCGCGCATTTCTATGCGGCGGTCGGACATGGCGGCTAAGTCGGTGTCGTGGGTGACGATCACGAAGGTGTGGCCGAACCGGTCGCGCAGGTCGAAGAAAAGCCGGTGCAGTTCGTCGCGGTTGGCCGAGTCGAGGTTGCCCGAGGGCTCGTCGGCGAACACGACCGAGGGGTTGTTGACCAGGGCGCGGGCCACGGCCACGCGCTGCGCCTCGCCGCCCGACATCTGGGCGGGTTTGTGCCCGAGCCGGTGTCCGACACCGAGCAGTTCGAGCAACTCGACGGCGCGCTGCTCGGTGGCGCGGCGTTTCTGCCCGGCGATCAGGGCGGGGATGCAGACGTTTTCGACGGCCGTGAATTCAGGCAACAGGTGGTGGAACTGGAACACGAAACCGATCTGGCGGTTCCGCAGTCTCAGGAGTTCGCGCTGGCCCATCCGGTCGGTGCGGCGGTCGTCGAAGGCCACGTGACCGCGGTCGGGGGCCGATAGCGTGCCGAGGATCTGGAGCAGGGTGGTTTTCCCGGCACCGCTGGGGCCCACGATCGCCACCACTTCGCCGTCGGCGATACGCAGGTCAACCCCGCGCAGCACGTCGACTTCGCCGAAGGATTTATGGATGTCTTTGCATTCGATCATTTTTTCTTGCGTCATTGCGGGGAGGGCTTTGGCCTGACGAAGCAACCCCTTTGCGCACGACCTTTCTTTCGGGGTTCCGGGAAAGTGTGTACGTTAAGGGGTTGCTTTATCGTTCGCGTTCCGCTCACTCCTCGCAATGACGATTTAAAGTGAGGGGCGCGAAGTATTACGGCCGCTTAGGCGTTCTTGGCTTCTTTGAGTTCGGCCTTGGCTTTTTCGGCGTCTTTTTTCTCTTTGCGCATCATTAGGTCGTAGGCCACGGGGGTGGCGACGAACACCGACGAGAAGGTACCGATCGTGATCCCGAACAGCAGGGCGAACACGAAGCCGGCGATCACTTCGCCGCCGAACAGGAAGATGGCCAGCAGCACGATGATGGTCGATCCGCAGGTGTTCACCGTACGGGCCAGGGTGGCGTTGATGGCGTTGTTGATATTCTCGCGGTGGGTGAAGCGCGGGTGCAGCATGTGGTTCTCGCGGATACGGTCGAAGATCACCACGGTGTCGTTGATCGAGTAGCCGATGATGGTCAGGATGGCGGCGATGAACGATTGGTCGACGGTGAGGTTGAAGGGCAACACCCCGTAGAAGAGCGAGAACAAACCGATGGTCAGCACGGCGTCGTGCAACAGCGAAACCACGCCGCCCATACCGTATTGCCAGTTTTTGAACCGGATGGCGATATAGATACCGATGGCCAGGAGCGAGAAGATCACGGCGATGACGGAGTTGATCTTGATGTCGTGGGCGATGCTGGCCCCCACACGCTCGGAGCTGATGATGCCCATCGGGCTGGTGGCGGTGGTGAAGAACTCATCCGGCGTGAGCGAGGCTTTGTATAGCGGGCTGAGCGCGGTATAGAGCATTTCGTTGATCTCTTCGTCCACTCCGTCGGCATCGTCGGCGTGTTTGTATTGGGTGACGATGCGCATCTGCATCTGGTCTTTGGTGCCGAATTGTTTTACTTCGGGTTCTTCGGGGAAGGTGAGGTTAAGTTGTTCGCGCACGTCGTTGGCGGTCACGGCGTTGTCGAAACGGACGACATAGGCGCGGCCCCCGGTGAAATCCACCCCGTAGCTGAGCCCGCGGGTGGCGAGCGAGATGGCGCAAACGGCCATCAGGATCACCGATACGATGTAGGTGTATTTGCGGGCGCCCACGAAGTCGAACTTGGTGTTGGCCAGGAAGTGTTCGGTCGGTTTGCTCCAGAATTTGATGTTCTTGCCTTTGGTCAGCATCGCCGTGAAGATCAGGCGGGTGATGAAGATGGCGCAGAAGAGCGAGGTGAGGATACCGATAATGAGGGTGGTGGCGAAGCCCTGTACGGGGCCCGATCCGAAGATGAACAGCACGATACCGGTGATCAACGTGGTGGCATTACCGTCGATGATGGCCGAGTAGGCGTTCTTGAATCCGTCGGTGATCGAGAGGCTCAATCCTTTCCCGGCGTGGATCTCCTCCTTGACACGTTCGTAGATGATCACGTTGGCGTCGACGGCCATACCCATCGTCAGCACGATACCGGCGATACCGGGCAGAGTCAGTACGGCGCCGAACGATACGAGCACGCCGAACAGGAAGAACAGGTTGGCCAGCAGGGCGATGTTGGCCACGAAACCGGCGGTGCTGTAGAAGAACAGCATGTAGATGAGTACCAGTGCGAAGGCGATGATGAACGAGGTGACCCCGTCGTTGACCGATTCTTGTCCGAGCGACGGGCCGACCACGTTCGAGGCGATCACGTGGGCCGGGGCGTCGAGTTTACCCGAGTTCAGGATACTGGCCAGGTCTTTGGCTTCGGCGATGGTGAAGTCGCCGCTGATCTGCGAGTTGCCGCCGGCGATCTCGCCGTTGACCACGGGGCACGAGTAGACCACGTTGTCGAGTACCACGGCGATGTATTTGCCGACGTTCTGGCCGGTCAGGTTTTTCCAGGCCAGGGCGCCTTTCGAGTTCATGCTCATCGACACTTCGGCGCGCGAACCCTGCTGGGATTGCTGGCCTACGGCGTTGGTGATCACTTCGCCGCCGAGGGCGGGCTCGTTCTTGGCATTGCCTTTGATGGCGTAAAGTTCGTATACGTTGGTATTTTCTTTGATGCCTTTTACCCCCCACATGAATTTGGTGTACATCGGGAAGAGCGATTTCACCTGGGGCAGGTTGAGGTAGGCCATTACCTTGGCGGTGTCGAAGGCTTGGGCCATGCCGATCACGGGGCTGTTGTGGTTGGCGGGGCTGAGCAGGCCGAAGAGCGAGTTGCCGCCGATGCGTTCGTTCATCGAGGCCTGGGCGTTGGCGAGTTCTTCTTGTGCGGTGGCGATACGGCTTTCGAGGTCTGCGGTGGCAGTGGTGTCGCTGGCGGTAGTGTCTTGGGCCGAGGCGTTAAGGGCGGCAATGACGCGGTCGGCTTCCATCATCGCCGGGTAGATGTCGTTGGCGGTGTAGGTGGTCCAGAATTGGAGGTTGGCGGTGCCCTGGAGCAGTTTGCGCACGCGCTCGGGTTCCTTGACGCCGGGCAGTTCCACGAGGATACGGCCGGTGCCGGGAACACGCTGGATACTGGGCTGCATCACGCCGAAACGGTCGATACGGCTGCTTAGAATGGCCTGCGAGTTTTGGATGGCGGCGTCGGCGTCGGCGCGCAGGGCTTTGATGATGGCGTCGTTGGTGGCGTTGTTGATCTTTTTGTCGCGCACGTAGCCGGCAAAAATGGCCGAGAGTTGTCCTTGCGGGGCGATCCGGTTATAGGCCTGTTCGAACAGGGTGATGAATTCGCCCGAAGAGGTGCGTTGCGTCTGGGTGGCTTCGCGGATGGCCCGGTTGAAGTCGGGGTCGGTCGAATTGCCCGACAGCGTGTGGAGCATGTCGCCGATGCCGATCTCAAGGGTGATGTTCATCCCGCCGCGCAGGTCGAGGCCGAGGTTGAGCTCTTTCTCAAGGCACTGCTCGTAGGTGTATTTCACGAAGCCGAGGTTGTAGACCACCTGCGGTTTCATCGAGTCGAGGTAGGCGGCTTCGCGTGCGGCGTCGCCTTCCGAGATTTTCTCCGCCTGGTTGCGGACGTGGCCGGTCACGAAGGTGAACGACAGTTGGAATGCACAGGCCACAGCCAGTGCGATTGCCAAAAATTTAATAGCGCCCTTATTCTGCATAGTTTTTGGGTTTTTTAGTCCGGTATAGTGCATCACGCTTACGTGTTCGTCGGTCACATATTTCAATATATGCTCCCTTCTCGCCCGTTTCGCGTTCCTTCTTTCCCGGCCTAAAAACTCCCAAAAACGGAAGCAGTGAGCCGGAAAGAAGATAGAATCACATAAAAATGCGACCCCGAATTAGGGGGCAAATATACGCTTTTTTGATAACTTTGTAAACATCTTAAAAATAAGAGTATGACGGATTCTACGGTAATGCCTGTGGCGGATACGTTGCGGGGAGCTTTCCCGGCGGCGGTGCCGGGCGATAAATTCTGGGTGGTCGACAACCTGTGGAACACGCTCCACGGCTGGGGGCTTAGCGAACGCGCTTCGAACGGTCTGTCGTTCGTGGTGCTGTGCGCGGTGCTGGCGCTGCTGGTGTGGCTGCTCGACCTGTTCCTGTCGAAAGTGGTGCTGTCGGCCATCAAAAAGTCTATCCAGCGCAGCAAGACCAATATCGACGACATCCTGTTCAAACACAAATTCTTCAACCGGCTCCTGTCGCTCCTGCCGCTGTTCGTGGTGCTGGTGGCGCTGGGGACGCTGTTCGAGGGGTTCCACCCGTCGCTGGTCACGGTGGCGCGCATCGCCACGCAGGTCATGCTGATCGTCACCTTCACGCTGGCGATCTTCTCGCTTCTCGATGCGTTCAATGAAATATATAATAAGAAGCACGAGCGCGCTCAGCGCCGCAAGTCGATCAAGGGCTATATCCAGATCACGAAGATCGTGTTCGGATTCATCGCCGGGATCCTGATCCTGTCGGTGCTGCTGCGCAAAGACCCCACGACGCTGCTGGTCGGCCTGGGTGCCGCGGCGGCGGTGCTTTCGCTGGTGTTCAAAGATACGATCCTGGGTTTCGTGGCGTCGATCCAGCTTTCGGCGCAGGACATGGTGCGCCCGGGCGACTGGATCGAAATGCCGGGCAAGAAAGCCGACGGCAAGGTGGTCGACATCACGGTGAACAGCGTCAAGGTGCAGAACTGGGACAATACCTATACGCTGATCCCCATCTATTCGATGGTTTCCGAACCGTTCGTCAACTGGCGGGGGATGGAGAACAGCAAGGGGCGCCGCCTGGTGCGCCAGTTCCCGATCGACGTGATGTCGGTGGGCGAGTTTACGCCCGACATGGAGAAGGCGTTGCTCGCGGCACAGTTCCACGATCCGGCGCTGGTCGGGAAGGCGCTGGAGATCGTGCGCGACGAAGAGGGTACCTCGGCCTCGGGGCGGTTTTCGAACTTGGCGCTGTTGCGCGTCTACCTCGGGCTCTATTTATTGGGCCATCCGCTCATTAATGAAGAATTGCCGCTCTACGTGCGTTACCTGGCCGAGGTGACCGACAAGGGGGTGATCCTCGAACTCTACTGCTTCACCCACGAAAAGGGGGCCGACGGCTTCTACCTCACGGCCAATTATGTCGTGGAGCACGTGTTGTCGGTGTTGCCTCTCTTTGGTTTGAGGATTTTCCAGGTGCGCAGCGGCTATACCGTTTGATTTTTGTTTTTCAGGCCGATATAGTTCGTGGCGCTCATCCGCTCGATCCTCACGTACTATCTGTACGCTGCGGTCGTTCGGATTTCGCGCACCTTCTCTATCGACCCGAAAATTCAAAAATCACTCGATGTAATAGTGGCTGTATATAGAGAAATACGCGCCCGCCCCTTTAGGGTGGGCGCGCCGAGCCACTCGCGTTGCGATTATCATCGCCCCGCGCAGCGGCCGCCAGGCGCCGCCTGGTTATTCTATATACTTATCCGCAATGTTCCCCCTCGGTCCGCCGCCGGCGAAGGGCGTAAACGCGCCTTAGGCGAGTGTGACAGCCCGCCGCGTGGGGCGGCGGCGGACTGCCGGGATCGTTGCGCGACCCGGGTATATGCAAAAACACCTCTCGAAAACAAAGGATAAAACCCAGGGGATAGTATTGCGGATAAGCATTTTATTCTATTGCCGCGCCCCCGGGCCGGACGAGCGGCATGACCCGCCGCGACGGCGACTCCTTCAGCGGCCCGAGCCCCAATGACGGCCAAATCTCATCTATTCGTTCGATAATCCCGGCCGACATCGTGACCACATTCGGCCACGGGCGCGCGCGGCGTTTGATCCGCGCGTCGACGACGAGGCAGCTTTCTGAGCCGTCGTTGTAATCCTTTATCTTAATGTCGTGTTCGGGATCGGTGTTGGCCGCCGCCAGCCATGCCAGTGTTGACAGGGGCAGCCGCTCTATGTCTACAAAGTCATCGAAGATTATCACTACCCGTACCCCGTTTGCGCTGCTGAACGACGGCTCTGCCGTGCGGGTCAGTACCGTGCGGAATTTTGGCAAAGCCCGGCCCGTGAGGCGCCCTTCGTTGAAAACAGCGGCACGGGTTCGCACACTTTTTCCTGTTTCGGAAAAGTTTCGGCGGTCTTTCCCCGTAATCGTTGATAAACCTTCGGACGGGTTGGGCAATTGCCCGTACGGCTGTGCACCTTCTTCGGGCAGTTTGGCCGTCAGGTCGATGCACAGTTTCCCTCCGAACCCGATGGCTGGCGAGGCGTGGTCGAGCACGTCGAGCGTGCCGCGCGAGAATAGCGTGTCGCGCCGCGGGTCGAATGTGTCGATACCCGCCGCTATGGCGCTCAACCATTTGTGCCTGTTGTCCCGTTCCGTTTTTATACGATCGTCCTCTTCGGGTTCGGTAAAAAGATCTTCGCCCATCTTATCGAACAGCTCCCTGAAATTGCGCGCTTTCGGGGCCGGAGCCCCTTGGGCCGGCCCGGCCTGCGTGTAGCCCTCATCCGATCTAAGGGCGGGATCACCGGAGGGAGCGGCCGCACCGGTGACGATCAGGAACTTGTTGAACATCATCTGCCCCGCACCCCAGAGCGCGTTGGCGATCTTGAACCCTTCGCCGGGGTAACGTTTTTCAATCGAGGCGACCACGATGTTGTGCGCCACCCCTTCGGGCGGCATCCACAGGTCTTGTAATTCCGGGGCGATGGCGAAGCGCATCGGCGCCAGAAAAATGCGTTCCGAGGCCAGTGCGAAATATACATCCTCTTGCGGCGGCACCCCCACGACTGTGGCCGGGTAGATCGCCCCGCGGCGGTGCGTGACAGCCGTGACATGGAACTGCGGATAGAGGTCTTTCAGCGAATAGAACCCCGTATGGTCGCCGAAGTCGCCCTCGACGGCAAGCGGCTCTGCGGTGTCCACATAGCCTTCTATGACGAAGTCGCAGTCGGCGGGCACACGCAGGTCGTTGGTCAGGCATTTCACCAGTTCCACGGGTTTCGAGCGCAGGAATCCGGCGAGCATATATTCGTCCATACCGTCGGGCAGTGGCGCGGTGGCGGCGTAGGTGTAGGCCGGGTCGCCCCCCAGGCACACCGCCACGGGCATCTTTTGCAGGCCGAGGCGTTTGTACTGGTCGTAATGGCGGGCTCCCGTCTTGTGACGGTGCCAGTGCATGCCGGTGGTGCGGTCGTCGAAGAGCTGCATGCGGTACATCCCCACGTTGCGGGTGCCCGTCACCGGATCCAAAGTGTGTACTAAAGGCAGGGTGATGAACCGGCCGGTGCCGTTCGTTGTCTTGCGTCCAACAGGAGATTCGCCGTGCGCGGATGTACTGCTGCGCGCAAGCCCTCCGTCATGCGGCCAGCATTGCAGCACCGGCAGCCCGGCCAGCGAGGCCTCTTTGCCTTGTAACACGACCTGCTGGCATTCGCCCCGGCCGCTGCGCGTGCGCGGCATCCACGAGGCGGCCTCGGTGAGCAGGGGCAGCATCCTGAGCTTGTCCATCAGGCTGCTCTTGGGGGTCATCACGTCGCCCAGGAGCGTGTCGATGCGTTTGGTGATCTCCTCCATTCGCTCCACGCCGAGCGCCAGGCAGATGCGCCGCTCGCTGCCCATCATGTTGGTCAGCACGGGGAACGAAGAACCTGCCGGGTTCTCGAACAGCAGCGCCCGGCCGCCGCCGGGCGACTTGGCTTCGCGGTCGGTGATCTCGCTGATTTCCAGCACCGGGTCGACGGGGTGTTGGATGCGTACCAGCTCGCCCGCCTTTTCGAGCGCGGCGACGTATTGGTCGAGGTTTTTAAACATTTTTTAATAACTTTACGAATTCAAAGATATGGAATTTATGGCACAGCCACCGTTGCACATATACAATACCCTCACGCGCCAGAAAGAACTGTTCGAACCCGTCACCCCCGGCTTCGCGGGCCTTTACGTTTGCGGCCCCACGGTCTACGGCGATCCGCACCTGGGACACGCCCGCCCCGCCGTCACGTTCGACGTGCTGTTCCGGCTTTTGAAGCACCTCGATTACCGGGTGCGCTACGTGCGCAACATCACCGACGTGGGGCACCTCGAAAACGACGCCGACGCGGGCGAGGACAAGATCGCCAAAAAGGCGCGCCTCGAACAGGTCGAACCCATGGAGGTGGCCGACTACTACACCCACCGCTATCACGAATTCATGGACCGGATGGGCGTGCTGCGCCCCTCGATCGAGCCCCACGCCTCGGGGCACATCATCGAGCAGATCGAGCTGGTCAAGCGCATCCTTTGCGCCGGATATGCTTACGAGGCCGGCGGGTCGGTCTATTTCGATGTGCGTAAGTACGCCGCCGGACACCACTACGGCACGCTGTCGGGCCGTAACCTCGATGACATTCAGAGCGGTTCGCGCGAACTCGACGGGCAGGACGAAAAGTGTTTTCCGGCCGACTTCGCCCTCTGGAAAAAAGCGTCGCCCGAGCACATCATGCGCTGGCCGTCGCCCTGGAGCACCGGGTTCCCCGGCTGGCACCTCGAATGCTCGGCCATGAGCGCCAAGTACCTTGGCGAACGGTTCGACATCCACGGCGGGGGAATGGACCTGCTGTTCCCGCACCACGAGTGCGAGATCGCGCAGAACACCGCGGCCGCCGAATGCGGCTCTCCCGATTGCGGGTGTGCTCCGGCGGCCGGGAAGCCGGGAGCCCGCTACTGGATGCACAACAACATGATCACGATCAACGGGCAGAAGATGGGCAAGTCGCTCGGCAACTTCATCACGCTCGAAGAATTCTTCACGGGCGGATCGCCGCTGTTGACGCAGGCCTATTCGCCGATGGTGATCCGGTTCTTTATCCTGCAGGCGCACTACCGCTCGACGCTCGACTTCTCGAACGAAGCGCTGCAGGCGGCCGAGAAGGGTTACGAACGGCTCATGAAAGCGTGGCAGGTGCTCGGTAAAATACAACCCTCGGCGATGTCGGAGGGCATGGCCAAACCGACCGAAAAAATAGTCGAAGAATGCCTCGTGCCCCTTTGCGACGATATGAATACGCCCGTCGCGCTGGCCGAACTGTTTAGCTGGATTCCCATTATCAATACGATCGCCGAAGGAAAGGCTAAGATCAGTGCAGCGCATTTAGACAGGCTGAAAGCGGCTTTCGATACGGTACTCGGTGATATTCTCGGCCTCGCGCCGCAGTCAGCTGCGGGTAATGATACGGCACTCATCGACGGTCTTGTGGGCATGGCGGTCGAACAGCGCAATGCCGCCAAAGCCGCCAAAGACTGGGCCGCCTCGGACGTCATCCGCGACCGCCTGGCCGCCCTCGGCATCAAACTCAAAGACGGCAAGGAAGGGACGAGCTGGGAGATAGAGTAGTGCCTGCAGAGCGAGTGAAACGAGCGAAGCGGTCCGACGGCCCCGTAGGGGCCGTATTTCTCCGGGCAAATTCATGCGCCCCAGCCCACGGCCGTAGGCCATCGGGGGGCTGGGTTGGGGCGCCCACTCTCGGACGCGCGACGTCGTTAAACGGCGCGGGCGCTAATTTCTCTGAGCCGGAACAACACGCCCATTTTCACCTTTTCGAAAAAACCACAAGACGACGACAACATAACGACGAATCTACACGACACACCCATGAACCACATCGCAGAAGGAATCGACTGGGGCGCCATGCGCTTCGCCTACACCCGTACGAACACCAACCTCCGCTGTTACTATTATGGCGGCCACTGGGGCGATATCGAGCCCCACAACGACGAATACATATCGCTGCACATCGCCGCCACCGCCTTTCACTACGGACAGGCCGCCTTCGAGGGCCTCAAGGCTTTCCGGGGCCGCGACGGGCACATCCGCATCTTCCGCATGGAAGAGAACGCCCGCCGCATGCAGGCTTCGGCCGAGCGCCTGCGGATGGCCGTGCCGCCCGTCGAACTCTTTTGCGACATGGTGCGCCGCGTGGTCGAGCTCAACGCCGAATTCACTCCGCCCTACGAGTCGGGCGGCTCGCTCTACATCCGTCCCGTGCTGTTCGGGAGCGGCCCCAAGCTGGGTGTGTCGCCCGCCGACGAATACGTGCTGGTGATGTTCGCTTCGCCCGTCGGCCCTTACTATCCGGGCGGCATTAAAGGTATCCGCACGATGGTCGATTACCACTTCGACCGCGCCGCCCCCCGAGGCACGGGCATGATCAAGTCGGCCGGCAATTACGGTGCGAGCCTCATGTCGTCGGAAGTGGCCCACCAACGCGGCTACGACGGCGTGATCTACACCGATCCCCGCGAACAGAAATACGTCGACGAGTGCGGTACCGCCAACTTTTTCGGCATCCGCCACCACGGCAAAAAAGCCACGTACGTCACCCCCGCTTCGGATTCGATCCTGCCGTCGGTGACCAACATGAGCCTGCGCACGCTGGCCCGTGACATGGGCATGAAGGTCGAGGAACGCCACGTCAAGATCAGGGAACTCTCGAAATTCGACGAGGCCGGAGCCTGCGGAACCGCCGCAGTTATCACCCCAATCGCCGAGGTCTACGATGCCCGGCGCCGGAAAACGATCCTCTACAAAGAGGGCATGGGTCCCTGGAGCCAAAAGCTCTACAACCAACTGACCGCCATCCAGCGCGGCGACGCCGAGGATACCCACCACTGGGTGAGGGTGCTGTAGGCTCCATTTGTCATCCCGAGGCGCCAGCCGAGCCGACACTGGCGCCTCGGGATGACAAATGGATAGCTGGCCCGGCCATTGAAAATGATCCGATAGTAAATCGAATAATCATCAAACCCACCACCACCATGGACGATTGGAAATATCTTTTAAGCTGGCGCTTTTGGGTGCTCGTAGTCATCGGGGCTGTAGTTTTGGTGGTTTTCGAAAGGCTTGTGGTCGCAAAATTGCCCGAAACGTGGCAGTGGGTAGCTGTAGGAATACTTGTTGCAGGGACGATATGCCTCTATTATTTTAAACCGCAACAAGACATGAACCGGTGGGTAAGTGCCCTGCAGGGCCTGATAGGCATGGTGGTTTTCTTTGGGGTATTTTATATGGTCGAAACCCTGTTCGAAGAAGAGGCAGACCTTGTACACTGGGCCTTATTCGCTCCGTATATGCTCATCATGTTATGGCTCATGCAGTGGGGCCGGGAACGGCAGAATAGAAAATTAAACACAGAAGATTCAGAAACAGCAGAACATTTCGATTAGCGAGGGCACGGTCATCGAAGATGGACGGTGCCGAGCGTGAGAAATGAAGGACAAAATCCAACATTTCGATTAGCGAGGGCACGGTCATCGAAGATGGACGGTGCCGAGCGTGAGAAATGAAGGACGAAATCCAAAGACAGTCAACAATAACCTATGAAAGTACTCAAATTCGGAGGCAGTTCCGTAGGCTCGGCCGAGGGGCTGGCCAACATAACAGACATCATCGCCCGAGAACGGCAGGACGACACCCTGGTGGTGGTCGTGTCGGCTTTGGGCGGTATCACCGACGCGCTGATCGCCGTGGCCGTTGCCGCTGCAAAAGGTGAGAATGCCTACGAGGCGCAGTTCGGCACCATCCGAGATCGGCACCACATGGCCATCGCCGACAGTGTCCCCATCGGCAAACAGGAAGCCACCCGCTCCGCTGTCGACATGCTCCTCGAAGAGTTAGCCAATATCCTCAAGGGCCTCTACTTGATCCAGGACCTCTCGCCCAAGACCCTCAGCTCGATCGTCAGCTACGGCGAACGCCTCAGTTCGTGCATCGTCGCCGCCGTCCTGCCGGAAGCCAGACTGCACGACGCCCGCAGTTTCATCAAGACCGAGCCCTATTTCGCCAAACACATCGTCGATTTCGAGATTACCAACCGCCTGGTGCGCGAAGAGTTCGCCGGGTTACACCCACAAGAGGTGCACGTCGTGGGCGGCTTCATCTCGTCGGACAAAGAGAGCGGCGAGGTGACCAACCTCGGCCGCGGCGGCTCGGACTACACTGCCGCCATCATCGCCGCCGCCATGGCCGCCTCGGTGCTCGAAATCTACACCGATGTCGACGGCTTCATGACCGCCGACCCGCGCGTGATCGACAAGGCCTACCTGATCGAAAACCTCACCTTCGTCGAAGCGATGGAACTCTGTAACTTCGGCGCCAAAGTGATCTACCCGCCGACGATCTTTCCGGCCTACAACCATAACATCCCGATCATCGTCAAAAACACCTTCAATCCGGCCAGCGCGGGCACCTACATCTCGCGCGAGAAACCGGCCGCCGATCCGGGAGACAAGGCGCGTGCCATCAAAGGCATTTCGTCGATCAACGACACCTGCCTGCTCACCGTGCGCGGCCTGGGCATGGTAGGGGTGATCGGTGTGAATTACCGCATCTTCAAGGCGTTGGCCAAGGCCGGCATCAGCGTCTTCCTCGTGGCGCAGGCATCGAGCGAGAATACCACCTCGATCGGCGTGCGCTCCGACGACGCCGACAAGGCCGCCGAAGTGCTCGACACCGAATTCGCGCAGGAGATTTCGATGGGCGAGATCGACCGCACGCTCGTCGAACGCGGGCTCGCCACCATCGCCATCGTGGGCGAAGGCATGCGAGGCTACCCCGGCGTGGCCGGAAAACTGTTCAACACCCTCGGCCGCAACGGGATCAACGTGATCGCTTGCGCGCAGGGCGCTTCGGAGATCAACATCTCGTTGGTGATCAACTACGAAAGCCTGAGCAAGGCGATGAACGTGATCCACGACTCGTTCTTCCTCTCGGATTACCAGGTGCTCAACCTTTTTCTGACGGGCATTGGTCTGGTGGGCAGTAGCCTGCTGGAGCAGATCGCTGCGCAACAAGCCGAACTGATGCGCACCAATGCCCTGAAAGTGAACGTGGTGGGAATCGCCAACTCGCGCCGCGCACTCTACAATCCCGACGGTATCGACCTGTCGCGGTTCAAGGAACTGCTCTCCTCGGAGGGCGAGGAATCGTCGCCGGGGCAATTGCTTGAGCGCATCAAAGGGATGAACCTGTTCAACTCGGTGTTCGTCGACTGCACGGCCAGCCCCCACGTCGCCGCCCTGTACGATGGCCTGCTCGAACACAACATCTCGGTGGTGACGGCCAACAAGATTGCCGCCTCGTCGGACTACGCCCACTACGAGGCCTTGAAGGCCACCGCCCGCAAACGCGGCGTGAAATTCCTGTTCGAGGCCAACGTGGGCGCCGGCCTGCCGATCATCAACACGATCAACGACCTGCGCCACAGCGGCGACAAAATACAGGTGCTGCAAGCCGTATTGTCGGGCACGCTCAACTACATTTTCAACGTGCTGGCTGCCGACGTGCCGTTCAGCCGCGCCATCCGGCTCGCCTGCGAGGCAGGGTACGCCGAGCCCGATCCCCGCATCGACCTGAGCGGCACCGACGTGGGGCGCAAGATATTGATCCTCGCCCGCGAGTCGGGCTATAAAGTAGAAGAGGGCGACATCGTAAAGAACCTGTTCGTGCCCGCCCGCTATTTCGAAGGGTCGGTCGAGGAGTTCTGGAACCGTGTGCCCGAGCTCGACGCCGAATTTGAGGAGCGCCGCCAGCGCCTGGCCGCCGAAGGCAAACGCCTGCGTTTCGTGGCTCGCATGGACTCGGGCGCCTGCTCGATGGGCCTGCAGGAAGTGGGCGCCGACGATCCGGCCTATAACCTCGAAGGCAGCAACAATATCATCCTAATCACCACTTCGCGCTACAACGAGTACCCCTTGCAGATCAAAGGCTACGGCGCCGGCGCCGGGGTGACGGCCGCCGGGGTGTTCGCCGACATCATCTCGATCGCCAACATCCAGTAGGGGTGACCTGAGAAGACTTTTCTCCCGTCATTGCGAGGAGTGAGCATAGTGAACGATGCGGCAATCTTTCTTTTATCCGCATACATGAAGGAAGGTTGCTTCGGATTTTACAAATCCCCGCCATGACGAAAACCGGGAGTGCCGCTGGACGAAGTGAGGCTGAAGAGAGGGCGCGAAGAGTGTTGTTTAGGAGTTGATTCTCAACGTAAAACCAATCCTGCCAGTAAACCTTTTAACGGTTTACACGTCAAATAATATACACCTTTTAATACGCCACAGCTATGAAAAGACTTGTACTATTGATCGCCGCCCTCGTCATGACCACCGCCGCAACCACCGTTGCTTACGGAGCTCCGGCTCAGAAAGCAACGTCCAAAAAACCTGTCAAAGGCGGCTTCACCGTCAAGGCCCACTACGAAGAAGGCATGCCGCAGGGCACGCCCATCTACCTGAAAGTCTACGACGCCACGGGCAGCCGTATCATCGACTCGGCCCGCGTCGACACCAAGGGCAATTTCACCCTCAAAGGCAAGGTCGACACCACCATGTTTGCCAGCGTGGGCGGCCCGCTTTACTCCTACTTCTACCTCTTCCTCGAAAATACTGACTTCACCGTCGAAGGCTATATGGACCGCCGCCCGGACATCGCGGGTGGTTCGGGACTCAACGACAAATATTACGAATACACCGACCTGAGCCGCCACATCAATACGCTGTCGGCCGCCGTGGCCCTGTGCGATTCGCTCGTTAGGAACAACTCCGACAACGCCTTCGGGGCCTATGTATTGCACCGTTCGATGCGTTACATGACCTACTCGTCGATGTGCCGAAACGCAGCGCTCTTCCCTGTGCAGTTCAGCACGCCCTACATCGACGCCGTGCGCAACCGGATCGAGCTGCACCGCGGCGTAGCCGAATCCGGCAGGGTAGCTCCCACGCTGAATGGCGGCTATCGCGTGCGGGGCGAGTTCTTCGGGCAGGGCAAAGACGGCGATACCGTCTACCTGCTGGCCGGAGGCGGAAGCACGCCTTTCTTCGCCGATTCGGTGGCCCTGAAAGACGGACGTTTCGAGTTCACCGGCCGCATTGATTTCCCGCAACCCTGTATCGTGTACCTCGGCGATCCGACCATCGCTTCGGTACTTTTCTCGCTCGAAAACAGCGACATAGTGGCCACCATCGAGCCGAAAGGCGGCCTGACCATCGTCAGTGGCTCGAAAACCCAGGACCACTCGATGTACATGAACGTGAAATAATTGCCCCCTGATTGTCACGCAGTTATCCCTTTCGGATGCTGCGTGGCATTTTTTCGGGTCTTATACACAATTTTCTAAAACCCACCCATTTCTAATGAAAAAATCGATCCTGCTGTGCGCCGCGCTGATGCTGTGCACCTCTGTTGTTCCGGTCTTCGCGCAAAAGACCAAAGCCCCCAAGAACCCCAGGCTCGTCACTTCGCAGACCGCCCCGGCGGCTGCCGCATTTACCATCAAGGCCCATTGCGACGACCTGCCCGAAGGCACCCGCGTGCAGCTTTACGTATTCGAGTATGTCGATGGAATGACTGCCTGGGCCCCCATCTTGGACTCGGCCGTGGTCGATGCCAACCACGAATTCATGCTCAAAGGCAGCGTTGAGGGCCCCATGTACGCAGGTATCCGCCAGGGCCGGACCAGGTACATTAATTTCTTCCTCGAAAACGCCGAGTATACCTTGGCCGGCACTTCGGGCCAGCAACCCGTGATCACCGGTGGTTCGGGCCTGACCGAAAAAGAGGCGGAATATACCGCTCTGCAGAACAAATATTACGGTACGCCCGATGTGTTACTTGAGCAAACCAAGGCCTTCATCCGGGCCAATGCGGGCAATGCCGTGGGTGCCTATATACTCGGACAATGGGCCTCCCGGTTGCCCTTCGGCGAACTCGAAGAACTGCTCGCCCTCTTTCCCGAGTCGGACAGCTATCCGACCCTCAAGGTGCTGCGCGCCCCGGTGACTGCACAGCACGCCGCCCTCGACCGTCCCGTCGCCTCGGCCTGTCCCGACGGCGGGTTCGTGGTGAACGGGCAATTCCTCGGCCAGCAAGGCGAGGACAAAGTGTATGTGCTGAAACAGATTGGTTTCCGCAAATACGAATTCGCCGACTCCACCATCGTAGCCCGTGACGGCAGGTTCGAGTTTACGGGCAAAGTCGATTATCCCACTCGATATGTTTTTGTGCTGGGAAGCCCGGGTGAGGGTTCCAAGGGGCAGGTAAATGTGTTTGTAGAAAACAGCATCATCAGCTTTACTTCGTTCAAACCGATGGCTACTAACGAACACTATTCGGTAGAACTGGTGAGCGGTTCGCACAGCAACGACCAAAGCCTCGTGTCGCCCGTGGTTTACGGCTTCGGCAGCGGCAGATCCCAATACGACGCGCTGGCCGCCCGCATCGCGCAAGACACTAAAAGCATGCCCGTCCTGCTGTTCCTGGCCGAGAACTGCAACGCCTATTCGCCGATGAGCACCGCCCAGATGCGCGAACTGGCCGGAATGTTCGACCCCTCGGTGCACAATACCGTCTATTGGAAGATAGCCGACGAGAACATCGCCACCACCGAGCGGACGCCCCGCATCGGCGACCAGTTCCGTGATTTCTCGATGGCCGACGTGAACGGCAAGACCATCGCCCTGTCCGAAGTGGCCGGCAAAGACAAATACGTGCTGCTCGATTTCTGGGCGTCGTGGTGCGGCCCCTGCCGCGCCGAAGGGCCCGCCCTCAAGGCCGCCTACGCCAAATACAAGGACAAAGGTTTCGAGATCTTCGGCGTGTCGGTCGACAGCGACGGCGAGGCCTGGCGCCAGGCGATCGCCGACGACGGCTACACCTGGATCAACGTCAGCGAACTGAAAGGCCGCGCTCGCACCGAGTCCGAACTCTATGGCGTGCAGGGCATCCCGGCTAACTTCCTGATCGGCCCCGACGGAGCCATTCTGGCTAAGAATCTGCGTGGCAATCAGGTGGCCGCCAAACTGGCCGAGATTTTCGGAGAATAGCCTCGAAATCCCCGGAACCCTAAATCTCCTGTTTCTGTCGGCAGGGGGTTAATCCTTAATTATCCATATCCCGCAATGAAAAAAACGATCTTGCTGTGTGCCGCACTGATCCTCAGCGTCGCCTTCGCAGCTCCCGCCACATTCGCGCAAAAACAGAAAGCCAAGGTCCCCAAACCCTCTAAATCCGCCGCCGCGACCGCCGCCCCGGGATCGAACGGCTACACCATCGAGGGCAATTACGACTTCTTCCCCGAAGGCACCAAGATCTACCTTAAGGTCTCCGACGGCAGCAAATTCACTAAGATCGACTCCACGCTCATGGGCGCCGGCCAGAATTTCAGATTCACTGGCAAGGCCGGCGACACGCCGGTCTACGCGGCGCTCGCCAACGAGCAGTTCGACCTGCTGTATTTCGTGCTTGAGAACGCCGACTACCGCATCGTATGCAGCAACCACGGCACGCCCGAAGTGACGACCACTTCGGCGCAGACCGCCAGCCTCGAACGGTACAAGGCCGAGTCGCGCAAAGTGCGTAGCGCCGCCGGGGCGCTTGCCCTGGCCGACAGCACGATCCGGCTCAACGGCAACTTCGTGGGGTCGTACGTCTTCGAAAAGGCCAACTACTACATGGATTTCTTCAAACGCCGCGAGTTGCTCGGGTTCTTCCCCGAGTCGTTCAGCACGCCCCAGGTCGAGGCCATTCGCCGCGATGTAGCCGGTAAAGAGGATACTATCCGCCGCGCCCAGCAGCCCAAAGTGCGGCCCGAAGGCGGATTCCTGATCCATGGTGAGATCGAGGGAGGCGGTGATGGGCTCGTCTTTATGCGTCCGATCGAAGGGATACGTATCCCGAATGAGTATGTCGATTTCACCCCGATGAAAGACGGCAAATTCGAATTTGCCGGTAAACTCGACATCCCGGAATATTTCTTCTTCATAACGGGAGACTATGGTCCGAGCATCAGCCTGTTTGTCGAGAACAGCGAGATCACTGCCAAACTGCAGAAAGAGACATACGAAGGAAAAGAGATGACGGTCGTGCATGTCGAAGGGTCTGCCTCTGACGACGAATCCCGCGCCATGTTCAAACAGAAATGGGCTCCCGAAACCGCTTGGAAAGGCCGCGAGTACGAAGTGATGAAGGAATACATCGCCAAAGACCCGAAGAACCCCGTGGCGCTCTACTTTATGGGCGAATATACCTCGAACCGCTCGCCGCTCCGGGTGGCACAGATGAAAGAGTTGACAGGGATGTTCGATCCCTCACTGCATTCGACCCGCATGTGGAAAGGTATCCAGGCCAGTATCGCCGAGCTTGAGCGCATTCCCGACATTGGCGAGAAATTAAAAGACTTCGCTTCGGCCGACACCACGGGCAAGCAAATCTACCTCTCGTCGGTGGTCTACCGCAACAAATACACGCTGCTCGATTTCTGGGCGTCGTGGTGCGGCCCCTGCCGCGGCCAGAGCCCCCAGCTGGTGGCCGCTTACGAAAAATACCACGCCAAAGGCTTCGAGATTTTCGGCGTGTCGGTCGACGGTAGCGGCGAGGCCTGGAAAAAAGCCATCGTCGATGATGGCTACACCTGGATCAATGTCAGCGACCTGAAAGGCTGGGAGTGCCCTCCCCGCGAAATGTACAATGTCCGGGGCGTGCCGACCAACTACCTGATCGGCCCCGACGGCAGGATCGTGGCCCGGAACCTTTCCGGCTGGGAGTTAGAGCTGAAGCTCAAAGAGTTGTTGGGCGAATAAGGTGGTGTCTCCGGGAGAACTACGCTGGCATTCCGTCCGGTTTCCTTCCGTGGCCCCCGGGTTGTTTGGTAACCATCCGTGATCTTATTAGCGGGTGCCGGTTGGCAGATGTAGGCGGCGAGCGTTAGCGAGCTGAAGCGCCGGGCTGTGGAAACGCAAGTTTCCACAGCCCGGCGTCGCCGTCCTTAGACGGCGTCTTTCTCCACGATTGCTCATGCGATGGCCTCCACGCACCGTTGATCCCATTTACGGCCGTTCCTTTGTCGGCGCAATGTGGGCATAGCGTGCCTCTCCAGCGCCGTAGGCGCTCGGGGGATGGGGAGGCCCGCTTCTTTTCTCTGTGAAGATTACAGGCGTAAGCCAAACGGCCCCCGGCGCGGGCCGTTCCCCGGAGCAGGTGCTTCGCCGGGTGCGAGTGTCCCGATGCTTTTCGCTGTGACGCCGCCGGATTCCCCCGGCATCCCGTAAAATCCGGCTTTTGTTGCCTGCGATGTGCGAAAGCCGCCATTATTTTCCGATATTTGTACATCCCCCTTGGAATGGGGAATTTTCATCTAAAAACGCAGCACCGCTATGAGCAACCATAAAATGTTCGATGCCAGAGTATATACCGCGCGCCGCCAGGAACTCCGCCGCAAGGTCAAAACCGGCCTGATCCTGATGGTCGGGCACGTCGATTCGCCGGTCAATTACGCCTCGAACGCCTACCCGTTCCGCCAGGACAGCAATTTCCTGTACTATTTCGGCATTGCGCAGCCTGCTTACGTGGGTGTGATCGATATCGACAACGACACCGAATGCCTTTACGCCGATGAACTTACGATGGACGACCTCGTGTGGACGGGCCCGCTGCCCTCGGTGCGCGAATGGGCCGACCGGGCGGGAGTAAAAGCCATCCACGGCCTGGGAGAGCTCGAAAGCCTGCTGGTCGCTACGAACAAGAAAGGGCGCAAGATCCACTACCTGCCCCCTTACCGCGCCGAAACGCGCCTGAAGCTGGGCGACCTGCTCGGCATCAAGCCCGGCCGAGTGTCCGAATACTACTCGCGCGAACTGCTGCGTGCCGTGGTCTCCCAGCGCGAGATCAAGGCCCCCGAAGAGATCGCCCAGCTCGAAGAAGCCGCCTTCACCGGCTACAAGATGCACACCACGGCCATGGGCATGTGCCGCGAGGGCATCGGTGAGATCGACATCGCCGCCGAGCTCGAACGCATCGCTATGACGGGCGGCGGTCGCACCTCGTTCCAGTCGATCGTGTCGCAGCACGGCGAAACGCTCCACAACCACAACTATGGCGGCCGCCTGACCAACGGCAACCTGCTGCTGATCGACGCGGGCGCCGAAACCCCGATGGGCTACGCCAGCGACCACACGCGTACTATCCCCGTGAGCGGAAAGTTCACCGGTAAACAGCGCGAGATATACGAGATCGTGCTGGCCGCCAACGCCAAAGCGCAGAAGCTGGCCAAACCCGGCGTCACCTACCAGAGCATCCACCTCGAAGCGGTCAGGGTGCTGGCCGAAGGGCTGACGGCCCTCGGCCTGATGAAAGGCAATACCGACGAAGCGGTCGCCAGCGGCGCCGTCGCCCTGTTCATGCCGCACGGGCTGGGGCATCAGATGGGGCTCGACGTGCACGACATGGAAGACCTCGGCGAAAAATACGTGGGCTACAACGAAATTACCAAACGCAGCACGCAGTTCGGCCTCGGCTCGCTCCGCATGGGCAAGGAATTGTCGGTGGGCACGGTGGTCACCGTCGAGCCGGGCCTCTATTTCATCCCGGCGCTGATCGAAAAGTGGGAACGCGAACAGATCGGCAAACCGTTCATCAACTTCCCGAAACTCCGCACTTATTTCGAATTCGGCGGCATTCGCATCGAGGACGACATCCTCGTGACCGCCAACGGCAACCGCCTGGTCAGCCCGCGTCATCGCCCGCCTGTGACGGTCGACGAGGTCGAAGCGTTCATGGCCAAAGCGCAAGGCAAATAGGCGATGGCCATCGACACCATTGTTTTCGACTTCGGCGGCGTGCTGGTCGACTGGGACCCGCGCTACCTATACCGTAAAGTCTTTGCCGACCGGGCGCAGATGGAATGGTTTCTCGGCAACGTCTGCACCGGCGCATGGAACGCCGAACAGGACCGCGGCCGCCCCTTTGCCGAAGCCATCGCCCTGCTGACCGAACAATATCCCGAACAGGCGCCGCTGATTGCCATGTTCTTCGACCGCTGGGAAGAGATGCTGGCGGCGAGGTCCCCGGCGCGCCCGACCTGCTACGCGAGCTGAAAACACAATACCCGGTCTACGGCCTGACGAACTGGTCGGCCGAAACGTTTCCGATCGCCCGCCGGAGATTCGACTTCCTCGGGTTGTTCGACGGCATCGTCGTGTCGGGCGAAGAAAAAATGATCAAACCCGACGAGCGCCTCTACCGCGTGCTGATCGACCGCTACGGCTTTGTGCCTTCTGGAAGCGTCTTTATCGACGACAGCCCCGCGAACATCGAGGCGGCCCGCCAACTGGGCTTTCGGACCGTGCATTTCCGCGATGCCGGCGACACCCGCCGGCAACTTGTGGCGATGGGAGTTATACAGGACTAAAACGATTCCGCCCAAAAGAGCTTATCCGCAAAAATACCTGTGTTTTAGCTTTTGTTTTCGAGAGGTATTTTTGCATTTACCCGGGTCGCGCGGGCGATCCCGGCAGTCCGCCGCCGCCCCACGCGGCGGGCTGTAACACTCGCCCGGGGCTCGTTTACGCCCTCCGCCGACGACGGACAGAAGGGGTGTTGTTATTGCGGATAAGCATTAAAAAAATTGCCCAGCGGGCCCGTCGGCCTTTGGTCGAGGAGTGGCACGGGGCCGGCGATCAACTATTATAGACAATAAATTTTAACTACATAAACAACACCGATACCGCATGAAATTACCGATCCCGCGCCTGGCGGCCACCCTGATTCTCGCCGCAGGCATCGTTACGCATACCGCCGGAACCCCGGCCTATGCCGCTACGGCCAAACAGCCTGTCGCCAAACCCGCTTCCCTGGCCCAAGGCCATGGCTGGAAACTCATCCAGAATCCGCCGAAGGCTCCCGCACCCCAACCTGCCAATGCCCAGCCGCAGCGCCAGCGCCCCCAGATGCCCGTGTCGGGCACGCTGACCATGGCCGCCTCGGGCGACACCGTGCGCCTCTGGACGGCAGGCGACATGATCGCCCTCGACACTACGGCCGTCCCGGCACGCGACGTGATCGTCGAATTCACCGCCGTGCCCCAGAACGACCTGGCCCGCATCGGCGCCGTGGTGCGTTACAGCTCGCCTGACAACTGGCTCTACGTGGGTTGCGACGTGACGACCGATAACCTCGGCTACGCCAAGTGGTTTGTCGAAACGCCCCGAGGCCGCAAAGAGGTGGCCTCCGACATTGCCAAACTCTACAAAGGCTGGGCGCGCCGCATCCGTATCGAATGCGAAGGCGAGACGGTTACCATCCGTGTCGATGGCGAGCGTGTGGCGTTGTTTGCGATTCCCGCGTTCGGCACCGGCATGCCGGAAGGGCAGAGCGGCCTGCGTGTCAAAGACGGCGGCGACGTCAGGGTGTACAATATTTCGATCAGGCCCTTAAAAGACCCTGCCCCGAAAAACCTCGGCGGACGTAGCAAACCGCAAACTATCGCTTCGGGCGCGCTCAAAGTCGAACTCTATGGAGGCATGCCCGTGCCCGTGCGCTACACCTACCATGGCGTGAGCGTGGCCGGAGCTCCCGCCGCCCCGCGCTACCTGCTGCTCAACGGCGAACGCACCGCTTTCACTTCGAAATCGGTTAAGGCTACTCCCGCCTCGATCACCTACCAGATCAACATTCCCGACCGCCACATCACCCTCGGCGTGGAATGCAGCGTGCAGGACAACGTGTTCACCACCGAAGTGACCTCGGTCGGCGAGTTCAGTTCACTCCAGGACGACAACCTGCGGACCATCGCCCTGCCCGGCGCCGAAGCGCTCGTCACCATGCCCGCCACCGACCCGCAGGGCGCACTCAGCGTGTCGATGGGCGACGGCTGGGATGCTTATTTCAAGCTCCCCGCGATGAAACAGGACACCGCCGCGCGCACCGGTGCCGTCGTGATCCTCAACAACGACAAGCTGGCCGTCACGCTCGACAACAACTCGCTCTACGAGAGCCGCCAGTTCCTGTTCCGCAACGACAGCGTGGGGCGTAAAACCTACATCGGCTCGAACGAGTTCATCTGGCGCGACATCGCCGGCCAGACCACCGAACGGCCCGTGCAGAAAGTGATCTTCGCCCAAGACCTCAACGGCGACAACCAAATCACCTGGCAGGACGGCGCCGTGGCCCTGGCCCGGATCTATCCGGTGCCCTACGGCAGCGACGATGTGCGCAACTCGAACATCACCATCACGATGAACTTTGCCAGCGAGGGCCAATTCCCCTTCCTGCGCCAGCTCGATAACATCAAAAAGATATACTACCTGACCGACGGGTTCGGCCAGATGCTTGAACTCAAGGGTTACCAGTCCGAAGGCCACGATAGCGGCCACCCCGACTACGCCGGGCACTACAACAACCGCGCCGGGGGCCTGAAAGACCTGCAAACCCTCGTGACCGAGGCCCGCAAGTACAACGCCCTGATCGGTGTGCACATCAACCAGAGCGAATCGTACCCCGAGGCGCACGCCTTCAACGACTCGATCGTCACCCGGCTACCCGGCTGGGCGTGGCTCGACCGCTCGTACCTTATTAATAAGGAAGCCGACTACATCTACGGCTCGTTCGCACGCCGCCTCGACGCCCTGAAAAAAGACCTTCCGGGGCTCGCTTTCATCTACCTCGACACCTACCGCGAACACCGCGCGCTGGCCTACCGCACCGCCCAAATGTTCAACGAGCGCGGTTGGAGCATGTGGACCGAAGACCCCGGCGTGGTGGCCCGCTACGGCACCTGGATCCATTACTATCCCGATTCGAAGAGCCGTATCGCCCGCTTCGTGCACCACACCCGGCGCGATGCTTTCGCCATCGATTCATTGTTCCCCGGCAGCGGTTACGACCGTAGCGCTTCGATCGGCTTCATGGGCTGGCAGAGCGGCCGCGACATGAACCTCGTGGTTCGCAATTTCTACACGAAGCAGTTGCCCTACCGCTACCTGATGCATTTCCAGCCGCTCTACGCCGACCCCAACGAAGTCCGCTTCGAGGGCGGTATCACCACCCGTTTCAAAGACGGCGCGGGCTCGATGTCGCGCGGCGACGTAGATCTGATGCGCGGCACCACGGTGTTCATCCCCTGGAGCCCCGTCGACGAGCACAAGATTTTCCACTACAACCCCGAGGGCGGCGAAACCACCTGGACCCTGCCGGGTTCGTGGCGTAGCGAAGAATATGTCACTATCTTCAGTTTGAACAGCGTCGGCCGCGAAGAAGCGGGCCGACTGCCCGTGCGCGACGGCAAGGTGACGATCGCGGCTGCGAAAGACGTCCCCTACGTATTGTATAAGGGCTCTTCTGAAAAGCCCGACGACTTGCTCGAACCCGACTGGAGCTACGGCTCGCCCGTGAAGGACATGGGCTTCGACAGTCGTTCGTACGACTACTGGCAGCCCACGGGCGACCGCGAGGGTGTGAGCTACGAAGTCACCTCGTACGGCCAGTCGGTGCTTCGGCTCTCGGGCGCGAAAGCCTGCGGGGTAGAGCAGATCATCAAGGGATTAACGCCCGGCAAAGCCTACAACCTGACCGCCTGGGTGCAGATCGAAGGTACCCGCGAGGCGATTCTCGCCGTTCAAGGCACTTCGTCTGCGGAATCGCAAAAACAAACCACTTCGATCGCCGAAACCAAGATCTTCACCTATGTAGAGAATACCGACAAGCGCCGCACGCGCTACCAGCGCCTGAGCCTCGACTTCACGGCGGGCCCGTCCGGGCAAGTTACCGTGTCTCTGTCGGCTGCCGCGGGTGACGAAAGCACTTTCGTTGAGTTCGATGACGTGCGCATCGTCGAGCTGGCCCAGTTGACCCGCAAAGACGGTTACATCTATTGGCAGGACTTCGAGCGCGTGCCTTTCGGCTGGGGCCCCTTCATGCTCACCCGTCCGTCGAGCTGCACGACCCACCTGAGCGAGCGCCACGACCCCTACACCGCCGGCGACGTGATCAACGGCAACTGGTCGTTCAAGACCTTCAGCGAAGGCCGCGGCGAGATTATCCGCACTATGCCCTCGTTGCTGAGCTTCCCGCGGGCCCAGGGCGGCGCCATGTATCGCATCGAGTTCGAATACAGCACCACCGCCGACGGCGTGTACCGTGCCGTGGTCAGTTCCCCCTCGACGGGCCGCACGCTGGTCAGCAAACCGCTGAACGGGCGGGGCAGGGCAGTGCTCGAATTCTCGCCCGATGCCGATGACTACTACCTCTCGATCGGCAAGTACGGCGACGGGATCCTCGTGATCGACGATTTCGGGGTGAAGAAATTCGTCTTGACCGCCGACCCCACGACTTCCAAAGTAACCGAAAACCGCTGGTAACTCTTCGGTATTGCCATTGCGGTGAGTACCCGTGCTATTTTTGCGTCATTGCGAGCTTCGTGAGAAGCGAAGCGATCCTCCTTGTGAATAGGGAGGATTGCCACGCCGCTTACAGCGGCTCGCAATGACGGGGTCAAAGACCCTTTTAACGCCAGTAGCGGGCGGAAACTTTATCCGATTCAAGGGCCGAATTGTCGTCATGCGTGAATACACTTGGCCATGACGATTACAAAAGAGAAGATTAAACTGCCTATGCAATTCATCGATACACATTCGCACCTCTATTTCGAGGATTTCAACGCCGACCGCGACGCGGTGGTCGAGCGTTCCGTGGCGGCCGGCGTGATGCGCGCCGTGATGCCCGCCGTCAATTCTCAGACCCACGCCGCCATGCAGGAAACCGCGGCCCGCTATCCCGGCTATTGCCGAATCGCGGTGGGCGTGCACCCCACGTCGATTAATTCCAATTGCAAGTGGCGCAGCGAACTCGACACCGTGCGCCGCCTACTGCAGGAAGACGCCTCGCGCTTCTGCGCCGTGGGCGAAGTGGGGCTCGACCTGCACTGGGACACCAGCTCGATCTCGGAGCAATGCCAGGCGCTGGCCGTGCAGCTGCAGTTCGCTCTCGACCACGACCTGCCCGTGATCCTGCACGTGCGCGACGCGTGGAACGAGATCTTCCCGCTGCTCGAACCGCTGGCCGGCCGCCTGAGGGGTGTGTTCCACAGCTTCCAGGGCTCGCTCGGCGATTACCGCCGGATCCGCGAAATGGGCGGGTTTGCCATCGGTATCGGCGGTTACATCACCTACAAGAACTCGGCAGTGGTGCATACCCTGCAATCCGTGGCGCTCGAAGACATCGTGCTCGAAACCGACGCCCCCTACCTCACGCCGGTGCCCCACCGCGGGCAGCGCAACGAGAGCAGCTACATTCCACTCGTGGCCGCCAGGATTGCCGAGATCAAAGGCGTGTCCGTGGAACACGTGGCCGAGGTGACCACGGCCCGCGCCGGAGCGCTGTTCTTTTAAACGCATATGAAATGATAGGGAACGCTTCAAAATCGGTTATAACCGATTTTGAAGCGTTCTTGTTGGGAACAGATCATGATTCGGGGGTATGAACTATGTTGAGCCGCGCTTTTACCATCGCTCCGGGCCTTCGCGCAGCTATAGTCTCAACATAGTTCATACCCCCGAATCACGAGGGCCAGAAAGAGGGGGGGAGAAAGGGTCAGGTCCGGGCTTCCGGCCCGAGCTGCCCCGTTTTCCCGAAATATTTTTGCAGCACCATCAGGTGCACCAGCCGTTCGCGGCGCTTATTGCGGAACTGTGCCACATACTCGTGGGCGTTGCGGAGGATGGCCTCGGCTTCGTCGGGGTGGGTAATGTAATGGTTCATCCGTTCTTCGAGGTCGGTCAGGTCGGCCCGGATTTCGACGTAATGGACGCCGGGGATCAGGCGCCCGTCCATGAACCAACTCTCGTATACCGGGCGCGGCATCACGGCCAGTGAGTTGGTCGACATGATCCACTTCAGGTTTGTGGCCACGTCGACGCCCTGGAGCGCCACGATGAACTTGTAGCCCAGATGGGCTGCGAGCGAAATCTTGGGCACCAGCCATCCCCGGGGGAATACCGGGTCGTCGTAGACGCATCCCGCGTCGCAGAACGGTTTGCCGTGGTAGAGCTCCATGAAGCGTATGCGTTGCGGTTTGCCGCCGATGTCGACGCGGAAAATCGCTTTGTCGGCCTTTTCGCGCCATGGGGTGCGGTCGTCGAGGAACACGAAATGCCGCGCCTTGTCGAGGTTGAGCAGCACCGAATTGGCATTGTCGCCCGCCACGGGGCGGCTCTTGACGATCGAAGGCACGCCGGGCACGTGGGTCACATCGCCGAACACATATTGCCACTTCAGGCCCGGGGCGAAAAAACGCGTCCACTCCTGCGAGTCGAAAAAATAGGCCGATCCGTGCCCCTTCAGCCGGAACTGGCCGAGGGTGGGCGAATCGGGCGGAAGTGCGGTCGTCTGTGAAAGTTTATTGCAATAGTCGACCCGTGCGCGGATGTAGCGTTGCTCTTCGGGCGGGAGTTTGTCGAACCGGGCCAGTATCCGGCGCCGGCGTATCCGGGCCAGGAAATTCGGGGCCAGATATCGGCCGCCGCCTTTGATGAAAAAGATCAGTTTGTTATTTTTGCCGCTCATAATAAGGCGTATTCATGCTGCCGGCCAGGTTCGGATGTGGTGCTGCCATTGTCTTATGCAAGCCGCTTTTTCGGGAAAATATCGGGATACTTCGGGGGAAAGCGGTGAAGCAGGAGACGGAATGGGCTTTGAAGACGGGCGTGGCCGGCAGTATGGACACGTCTTCAACAACGGGCTGATAAGCAAAGGTATGTAAACCCACGAAGGAATCAAAGTCCGTCGGTATGAATTCACGCCTGAAATAAAAATAGTCCCGGGAAAAATTTGCAAATTCAAAACCTATCCCTATCTTTGTCGTCCGAAATAGCGCCGGGGAGATACCAAAGCGGCCAACTGGGGCAGACTGTAAATCTGCTGACTTATGTCTTCGTAGGTTCGAATCCTGCTCTCCCCACAAGCCTCGTGATTACATGGGGCGGCCTTCAGAAGGAAGGCTAACTTTCGATCATACACCTCGCGGCACAAGCTCGCTTGCATGCCGGAGGTGTATGATCGAAAGTTTGGCTCGTTGAAAACGAGTGCCCCCATGTAGTCCACGCGGCTGCGGGGAGCCGCAGGGTGGAGGCCCAAAGGGACTCAATCCAGATCGAGAGACCAAGAGGATGGCGGCGCGTAGGCGGCACAATCCTGCCCCTCTCTCTGCATGCTGAACATATTGCGGAAGTAGCTCAGTCGGTAGAGCATCAGCCTTCCAAGCTGAGGGTCGCGGGTTCGAACCTCGTCTTCCGCTCCAAGCGAAATAAACACAAACAATAATAACCTAAACACACTACCACAATGGCAAAAGAAAAATTTGACCGGTCGAAACCGCACGTGAATATCGGTACCATCGGTCACGTAGACCACGGTAAAACCACCCTTACCGCCGCAATCACCACCGTGCTTGCAAAGAAAGGCCTTTCGGAACTCCGTAGCTTCGACTCGATCGACAACGCTCCCGAAGAAAAAGAACGCGGTATCACCATCAACACCTCGCACGTAGAATACTCGACCGCCAACCGCCACTACGCCCACGTAGACTGCCCCGGCCACGCCGACTACGTGAAGAACATGGTGACCGGTGCCGCCCAGATGGACGGTGCCATCATCGTGGTAGCCGCCACCGACGGCCCGATGCCCCAGACCCGCGAGCACATCCTCCTCGCCCGTCAGGTGAACGTACCCCGCATCGTCGTATTCCTCAACAAATGCGACATGGTCGACGACCCCGAAATGCTCGAACTCGTAGAAATGGAAGTTCGCGAACTTCTCAGTTTCTACAAATTCGACGGCGACAACGCCCCCGTGATCCGCGGTTCAGCCCTCGGCGCCCTCAACGGCGAAGCCCAGTGGGAAGACAAAGTAATGGAGCTCATGGATGCCGTTGACAACTACATCCCCATTCCTCCCCGCGAAAACGAGAAACCCTTCCTCATGCCCGTGGAAGACGTATTCTCGATCACCGGCCGCGGTACCGTGCTTACCGGCCGTATCGAAACCGGTGTGATCCACGTAGGCGACGAAGTAGAAATCGTAGGTCTTGGCGAAAAAGCCCAAAAATCAGTATGTACCGGCGTTGAAATGTTCCGCAAGCTCCTCGACGAAGGTGAAGCCGGCGACAACGTAGGTCTGCTCATGCGCGGTATCGACAAGAAAGAAGTGAAACGCGGTATGGTTATCGCCAAACCCGGCTCGATCACTCCCCACACCAAATTCAAAGCCGAAGTCTACATCCTCAAAAAAGAAGAAGGCGGTCGCCACACCCCCTTCCACAACAAATACCGTCCGCAGTTCTACCTGCGTACCCTCGACGTGACCGGCGAAGTTGAACTTCCCGCAGGCGTTGACATGGTAATGCCCGGCGACAACGTGACTATCACCGTGGAACTCATCTACCCGGTAGCTATCAACGTAGGTCTCCGCTTCGCTATCCGCGAAGGTGGCCGTACCGTGGGTGCAGGTCAGATCACCGAGATCATCGCCTAAGGCGGACCGATCCAGAGGGAATAAGGGGGGTGCCCGCATTAGCGGGATACCCCCGCTCCCTTAAAAAAAACAAGCGTAATTCACAGCCAGGCCGGACGAGCCGCAAGCCCCCGGCGAAAGCTTGTGAATTATTGGATTGTTTAGGGGTGTAGTTCAAGGGCAGAATAGCGGTCTCCAAAACCGTTGATGGGGGTTCGAATCCCTCCACCCCTGCTTTTTGCGGCCTTATGTGCCGAAATAGTGCGTTGCACTCGTTTTCGTCGTCCTCATGTACTTTTAGTACACTTCGTCCTTGAAAACTTCGTGCGCCTTCTCTTTCGCCACATAAGCCTCGCAAAACCCGGAGCTTTTCTGAGAAAATCCTGAAAATTTCTCAAAAGACCTCGAAACCCAAGCGAACACAGCTGCGGGAAACCGCGAAAAAATAAACAGCTATGAGCTACGTAAAGGAAGCATATACCGAATTTGTCCACAAAGTCACCTGGCCGCAGTGGAACACCCTGATGAACAGCGCCGTCGTCGTGATGGTCGCCTCGCTCATCTTCGCCCTCGTGGTACTGGCCATGGACCTCTCGTTCGAAGGCATCATGAAAGGCATCTACGGGATCCTCTATCCCGTAAAAGGTATCCAGATCCTTTAGCGTAACCGACTCACCCGAAATGAGCGAACAGAAAGAAATGAAATGGTACGTCCTGCGTGCCATCGGAGGTAAAGAGAAAAAGGTAAAAGAATACCTCGAAGCCGAGATCCGCAACCTCGGCCTCGAAGACTTCATTGCCCAGGTACTCATTCCCACCGAAAAAGTATATCAGGTGCGCAACGGTAAGAAAATTACCAAAGAGCGCGTCTCATATCCGGGCTACGTGATAGTCCAGGCCGCCCTTGTGGGCGAAATCCCCCACGTCTTGCGCAACACCCCGCACGTGCTGGGCTTCCTCAGCGACACCAAGGAATCCTCACTCGAAGCCACGCCCATCCGCGAGGCCGAAGTGAACCGGATCCTCGGTCGTGTCGATGAACTGGCCACCGCGGATGAAGCCAACGAGACGCCTTACTTCGAAGGCGAATCAGTGAAAGTGATCGACGGACCCTTTGCTTCCTTCGTCGGCACGATCGAAAAAGTCGACAACGAACGTAAGAAACTGCAGGTATCGGTTAAGATCTTCGGGCGCAAAACCCCGATGGAACTTAGCTTCATGCAGGTAGAAAAAGAGTAATTAACCAGGGGCCGCTGACTTCGGCCGCACCCCGGGGCTTCTTTATAAAAAGAGGAAACCCGGCGGTGTCAGAAAAGGACAGGCACTCCGTGCGGACGGTGAAACCCGCGCGAGCAGCCACGGGAACGAGTAAGCCGGATGAGCCCGGCGCCAAACCTTCCCGGCGTCCCTGCCGAACCCCGGAGACCCCAACCAAACCAACGACGAAAAATCTATGGCAAAAGAGGTTGCAGCGTTTATCAAACTGCAAATCAAAGGAGGAGCCGCGAACCCGTCGCCGCCCGTAGGACCCGCACTGGGTTCCAAGGGGGTGAACATCATGGACTTCTGCAAGCAGTTCAACGCACGCACACAAGACAAAGGCGGCAAGGTGCTCCCCGTGATCATCACCGTCTATGCCGACAAGTCGTTCGACTTTGTCGTCAAGCAACCCCCCGTTCCCGTACAGCTCAAGGAAGCCGCCAAAGTGCAGACCGGTTCAGCCGAACCCAACCGCAAAAAAGTAGGCTCCGTGACTTGGGAACAAATTGCAGAGATCGCGAAAGGCAAAATGGAAGACATGAACTGCTTCACAGTCGAGTCAGCCATGAGCATGGTCGCAGGAACTGCACGCAGCATGGGTATCAGCGTTAAAGGTGAACTTCCCAAATAAGGAGTAAAACAAACATGAAACTTACCAAAAACAGAAAAGCAGTCATCGCCAAAATGGAGCCCGGCAAGAGCTACACCTTCGGCGAAGCGGCAGCTCTGCTGAAGGAGATAACCTTTACCAAATTCGACGCCTCGGTCGACATCGACGTCCGCCTCGGAGTAGACCCCCGCAAAGCCAACCAAATGGTGCGCGGCGTGGTTACCCTCCCCAACGGAACCGGTAAAAACATGCGGGTACTTGTACTCTGCACCCCCGACAAAGAGGCCGAAGCCAAAGCTGCAGGCGCCGAACACGTAGGACTCGACGACTATATCGAAAAGATAAAAGGCGGATGGACCGACGTGGACGTCATCATCACCACTCCCAACGTAATGGCCAAAGTCGGAGCACTGGGCCGCATCCTCGGCCCCCGCGGCCTGATGCCCAACCCCAAGACCGGCACCGTGACTATGGAAGTAGGCAAAGCCGTCGAAGAAGTCAAATCAGGTAAGATCGACTTCAAAGTAGACAAATTCGGGATCGTGCACACCTCAGTGGGCCGCATTAACTTCGATGCCAAAAAGATCGAAGAGAACGCCCGCGAATTCATGCACACCATCCTGAAGCTCAAACCCACCTCCGCCAAAGGCACCTACGTGAAGAGCATCTACCTCTCAACCACGATGAGCCCCGGGCTCCAGATCGATCCCAAAACCATCGACACGAAAGCAAACTAAACTATGAGAAAAGAAGAAAAAGCACAACTGATAGGTAGTTTGGCCGAACAACTGGGAGCGTACCCTCACTTTTACCTCGCCGACATTTCCGGCCTCAACGCCGAGCAAACCGCAAAGCTGCGCCGGACCTGCTTCGAGAAAGAAGTAAAACTCATCGTAGTCAAGAACACCCTCCTCGGGAAAGCCCTCGCACAAACCGGTAAAGACGATGCCGACATCGTCGCCACCCTCGAAGGCCCGACCTCCATCATGTTCGCCAATACCGGCAACGTTCCCGCGAAACTCATCAAAGAGTTCCGCAAAAGCACCAGACTCGAAAAACCCGTACTGAAAGCCGCCTACGTGCAAGAGTGCGTTTACGTCGGCGAGCACATGCTCGAAGACCTCGTAAACCTCAAGTCGCGCGAAGAGCTCATCGGTATGGTGATCGGCATGCTCCAGTCGCCCGCACAAAACGTCATCTCAGCCCTCCAGGCCGGCGGTGGCGGCAAAGTGGCCGGACTGGTCAAAGCCCTCGAAGAACGCGGTGCGTAACCCGGGCCCCGGAGTCGTCATTGCGAGGAGCGCGTAGCGCGACGAAGCAGCCTTTTCCCTCGTCATTGCGAGGAACCGAACGTGACGAAGCAATCGAGCTTTAACTCGTCTGGCAGACGCCTAGCCCAACCCCAAATAATCAACAAAAAACAAACAAATAAAAACCCCATAACGATGGCAGACATCAAAAAACTTGCTGAAGAGCTGGTAAACCTCACCGTAAAAGAAGTCACCGAACTCGCCAACATCCTCAAAGAAGAGTACGGTATCGAACCCGCCGCCGCTGCAGTTGCAGTAGCCGCTGCTCCCGCCGGTGGCGACGCCCCCGCAGCAGCCGAAAAAACCTCGTTCGACGTAGTCCTCGTGAACGCAGGCCAGGCTAAACTCCAGGTGGTGAAAGTCGTTAAAGAACTCACCGGCCTCGGTCTCGCCGAAGCCAAAGCCCTCGTTGACGCCGCTCCTAAAGCCGTCAAAGAAGGCGCTTCGAAAGAAGAAGCCGAAAACCTCAAAGCCCAGCTCATCGAAGCCGGTGCCGAGGTCGAACTCAAATAGTTCGGCAATCCTACGGACAGTATATAGAACCTACCCCGAAATATGGGTAGGTTCTATCGCTGTCTAAGCCCTTTGGGTTTTTAGCCTCATATGCTACGTTGCACTGCGGACGACTTCGGGCAATCACATATTGCTATATGCTCCTGCCTCGTCACCTTGTGCGCCTTGCCTCTGAAGCTAAAAATTCCCAAATCGCACCCACAAAAGGTCTTTTTCCCAGACCTGTCGAAAAATAGGGAAGATCTCCGGTGCGGGGAAGAGTTGTACGCTCCATCTGTCGGGAAAGCTAAAAGCCCGAAGCGTACAAGAAACACCCCGGTCGACACCGTCCCAATATTAGCGCTACCCCGGGGCCGATCCCGTTTGCCGTCGAACATAGAATCCGCGAAATAACGGATCTCGAACGCCTGCGAACCGTCTGAAAATCACCGTTCCGGTACATCTTTCAAAGCATACCAAGGAAAAGAAAATGCCTACAAAAGCGCAGCAAAACCAACGAATCGACTTCGCAGCCTCGAACCTGCGGATGAGTTACCCCGACTTCCTCGAGGTGCAGCTCAAATCATTCAAGGATTTTTTCCAACTTGAGACCACGGCCGAAAACCGCCTCGACGAAGGACTTTATAAAGTCTTCATGGAAAATTTCCCCATCACCGACACCCGGAACAACTTCGTGCTGGAGTTCATCGACTACTACGTCGACCCGCCCAGATATTCCATCGATGAATGTCTGGAGCGCGGCCTCACCTACAGCGTCCCCCTGAAAGCCAAACTGAAACTCTACTGCACCGACCCCGAACACGAGGACTTCGATCCCGTGATCCAGGACGTATACTTCGGCGCAGTTCCTTATATGACTCCGCGCGGCACGTTCGTCATCAACGGCGCCGAACGCGTAATCGTGTCGCAGCTCCACCGCTCGCCCGGCGTATTCTTCGGACAGAGCCTGCACACCAACGGCACCAAACTCTACTCGGCCCGCATCATTCCCTTCAAAGGCTCGTGGATCGAGTTCGCCACCGACATCAACAGCGTGATGTACGCCTACATCGACCGCAAGAAAAAATTGCCCGTCACCACGCTCCTGCGTGCCATCGGCTTCGAAAGCGATCGCCAGATCCTCGAAATCTTCGACCTGGCCGATGAGATCAAAGTCAACAAAGCCAACCTCAAGAAAGAGGTCGGCCGTACCCTCGCCGCCCGCGTGCTTAAGTCGTGGACCGAAGACTTTGTCGACGAAGACACCGGCGAAGTGGTGACCATCGAGCGCAACGAGATCATCGTCGACCGCGAGACCGCCCTGACCGAAGAGCACATCGACCAGATCATCGACGCCGGCGAAAAAACCATCCTGCTCCACAAAGAACAGGCCTCGGCCAGCGATTTCTCCATAGTCTACAATACCCTGCAAAAGGATCCTTGTAACTCGGAAAAAGAAGCCGTCGTGTACATCTACCGCCAGCTGCGCAACTCCGAACCGCCGGATGAAGCCACCGCGCGCGACGTGATCGAGAAACTCTTCTTCTCCGACAAGCGCTACGACCTGGGCGACGTGGGCCGTTTCCGGATCAACAAGAAACTTGAGCTCGACATCCCCACCGACGTCAAAGTGCTCACCCGCGAGGACATCATCGCCATCATCAAATACCTGATCCAGCTGATCAACTCGAAGACCGACGTCGACGACATCGACCACCTGTCGAACCGCCGCGTCCGCACCGTCGGCGAACAGCTCGCCGGGCAGTTCAGCGTGGGCTTCGCCCGCATGGCCCGTACCATCCGCGAGCGGATGAACGTGCGCGACAACGAAGTCTTCACCCCCGTCGACCTGATCAACGCCAAAACCCTGTCGAGCGTAATCAACTCGTTCTTCGGCACCAACCAGCTCTCGCAGTTCATGGACCAGACCAACCCTCTGGCCGAAATGACCCACAAACGCCGCCTCTCAGCCCTCGGGCCCGGCGGTCTGAGCCGCGAGCGCGCCGGTTTCGAAGTGCGCGACGTGCACTACACCCACTACGGCCGCCTCTGCCCGATCGAAACCCCCGAAGGGCCCAACATCGGCCTTATCTCGTCGCTCTGCGTCTACGCCAAGATCAGCGATATGGGCTTCATCGAAACCCCCTACCGCGTCGTGACCGACGGTAAGGTCGACATCAGCAACGACAATATCAAATTCTACTCGGCCGAAGAGGAAGAAGAACTCGTCGTGGCCCAGGCCAACGCCGCCGTGGGCAAAGACGGCACGCTGACCGACGAGCGCGTCAAATCGCGCCTGGGCGCCGACTTCCCCAGCGTATCGCCTGCCGACGTGCAACTGATGGACGTGGCCCCCAACCAGATCGCCTCGATCGCCGCCTCGCTCATCCCCTTCCTCGAACACGACGACGCCAACCGCGCCCTCATGGGATCGAACATGATGCGCCAGGCTGTGCCTCTGGTGCGTTCCGACGCCCCCATCGTGGGTACCGGCCTCGAAGGCGAAGTGGTGGCCGACAGCCGCACCCAGGTTGTCGCCGAACGCGACGGCGAAGTGGTGTTCTCCGATTCGACCCAGATCCATATCCGCTACGACCGCACCGACGACGAAAAATTCGTCAGCTTCGACTCGGACATCACGGTCTACCCCTTGCCCAAATACCGCAAGACCAACCAAAGCACCTCGATCACCCTTAAGCCTCTCGTGCGCAAGGGCGACCGCGTGAAACCCCGCCAGATCCTCACCGAAGGCTATTCGACCCAGCAAGGCGAACTCGCCCTGGGCCGCAACCTCAAAGTCGCCTTCATGCCCTGGCAGGGCTACAACTTCGAGGACGCCATCGTGATCTCGGAGCGCCTCGTGCGCGACGACGTATTCACCTCGGTGCACGTCGACGAATACATCATGGAAGTGCGCGACACCAAACGCGGTGTCGAAGAGCTCACCAGCGACATCCCCAACGTCAGCGAGGAAGCCACCCGCGACCTTGACGAGAACGGGATCGTACGTATCGGGGCCAACATCCAGCCCGGCGACATCCTGATCGGTAAGATCACTCCGAAAGGCGAATCCGACCCCTCGCCCGAAGAAAAGCTGCTCCGCGCCATCTTTGGCGACAAGGCCGGCGACGTGAAAGACGCCTCGCTCAAGGCCCAGCCCTCGCTCTTCGGCGTAGTAGTCGACAAGAAACTCTTCAGCCGCGCCGGTAAAGAGAGCGGAAAGAAAGCCAAGACCAGCGAGAAAACCCTCGTCGACCGGGCCGAAGCCGAATTCGCCAAACGCTCCGGCGAATTGCGCGAACAACTGATCGCCAAGCTCTGGACTGTCGTGAGCGGCAAGACCTCGAACGGCGTGCAGGACTTCTTCGGCGTCGACGTGATCGCCAAAGGCAACAAATTCACCCAGAAAGCCCTGGGCGAACTCGACTACCTGGCCATCAACCCCGCCAAGTGGACCGCCGACAAAGACAAGAACGAAATCATCAAAGCGCTCATCAACAACTACATCATCAAGTACAAGGAGATGGACGCCGCCCTCAAGCGCGAGAAATACAACATCACCAACGGCGACGAACTGCCCGCGGGGATCATCCAGCTCGCTAAAGTATACATCGCCAAGAAACGCAAGCTCAAAGTGGGCGACAAGATGGCCGGGCGCCACGGTAACAAAGGCATCGTGGCCAAAGTCGTGCGCGACGAAGACATGCCCTTCCTCGAAGACGGCTCGATCGTCGACATCGTGCTCAACCCCCTGGGCGTACCCTCGCGTATGAACCTCGGGCAGATCTACGAAACCGTGCTCGGATGGGCCGGCAAGGAACTCGGCCTGAAATTCTCGTCCCCGATCTTCGACGGCGCCACGCTCGACGAGATCAACGAATACGCAGGCAAAGCCAATATCCCGCACAGCGGCCGCACCTACCTCTACGACGGGGGAACCGGCGAACGCTTCCACCAGCCCGCCACGGTCGGCGTGATCTACATGCTCAAGCTCGGCCACATGGTCGACGACAAGATGCACGCCCGTTCGATCGGCCCGTACTCGCTCATCACCCAGCAGCCGTTGGGCGGTAAGGCGCAGTTCGGGGGCCAGCGCTTCGGCGAGATGGAAGTTTGGGCGCTCGAAGCCTTCGGCGCCGCCAATATCCTGCAAGAGATCCTGACCATCAAGTCCGACGACGTCGTCGGCCGCGCCAAGGCCTACGAAGCCATCGTCAAGGGCGACAACATGCCCTCGGCCGGCATCCCCGAAGCCATGAACGTGCTCCTGCACGAACTGGGCGGCCTGGGCCTGAACGTCAAACTCGACTAGGTGTGCCTGATCAAGATAACGGAAAGGGTAGTAACACCCCCCACGACCTTGATCTCCCCCCCCTCTCCTCCCACCCCAGCTTTCGCTTTCGGGGAACGGAGGTATCAACTCCTAAGACGCTTCGCACCGCAGGGAGCATGGCGACCGAGGAGCACCGCGGCTTAGGAGGCAAAGCCTCTGAAACCCGCCCAAACAAAGAAAAAACAAAAAGACAGAAAGCTGTTTCCTGAACAATCACATTTTTCAGAAACAGCTTACAAAAGACCACTCACATGGCATACAACACAAACAGAGAGACCAAAGCCCCCGCCGGCGGCTACAGCAAGATCACCATCTCGCTCGCCTCGCCCGAGACCATCCTCGAAAAATCGAGCGGCGAAGTCCTCAAACCCGAAACCATCAACTACCGCACCTACAAGCCCGAGCGCGACGGCCTGTTCTGCGAACGCATCTTCGGTCCCGTCAAAGACTACGAATGCCACTGCGGAAAATACAAACGCATCCGCTACAAAGGCATCGTCTGCGACCGTTGCGGCGTCGAAGTGACCGAAAAGAAAGTGCGCCGCGAACGCATGGGCCACATCCAGCTCGTGGTGCCCGTGGCCCACATCTGGTATTTCCGTTCGCTGCCCAACAAGATCGGCTATCTGCTCGGCATCCCCACCAAGAAACTCGACATGGTCGTTTACTACGAACGCTATATCGTGATCCAAAAAGGAGCCGCCGACGGCGTCGAACAGGGCGACCTGCTCACCGAAAAAGAGTACCTCGACATCCTCGATGCCCTTCCCAAGACCAACCGCGCTCTTGAGAACGACGACCCCGAGAAATTCATCGCCATGATGGGCGCCGAAGCCCTTGAGTTCATGCTCCAACGCATCGACCTCGATGAACTCTCATACACGCTCCGCTACAAAGCCTCGACCGAGACCTCGCAGCAGCGCAAAAGCGACGCCCTCAAGCGCCTGAACGTGGTCGAAGCCTTCCGGGCTTCGCGCGAGATCAACAAGCCCGAGTGGATGATCATGCGCGTCGTGCCCGTCATCCCGCCCGAATTGCGCCCCCTGGTGCCGCTCGACGGCGGCCGTTTCGCCACCTCGGATTTGAACGATCTGTACCGTCGCGTGATCATCCGCAACAACCGCCTCAAACGCCTGATCGAGATCAAGGCCCCCGAGGTGATCCTGCGCAACGAGAAACGCATGCTCCAGGAAGCCGTCGATTCGCTGTTCGACAACTCGCGCAAATCCAACGCCGTGAAGACCGAATCGAACCGCCCCCTCAAGTCGCTGAGCGACAGCCTTAAAGGCAAGCAGGGCCGTTTCCGCCAGAACCTCTTGGGTAAACGTGTCGACTACTCGGCCCGTTCGGTGATCGTCGTCGGTCCCGAGCTCAAGATGCACGAGTGCGGGCTCCCGAAAGACATGGCCGCCGAACTCTACAAACCTTTCGTGGTGCGCAAGCTCATCGAGCGCGGAATCGTCAAGACCGTCAAATCGGCCAAAAAGATCATCGACCGCAAGGACGCCGTGATCTGGGACATCCTCGAAAACGTCATCAAAGGACACCCCGTGCTGCTGAACCGTGCCCCGACCCTCCACAGGCTCGGTATCCAGGCCTTCCAACCCAAGCTGATCGAAGGCAAGGCCATCCAGCTTCACCCGCTGGCCTGTACGGCATTCAACGCCGACTTCGACGGCGACCAGATGGCCGTCCACCTGCCGCTGGGCAACGCCGCCATCCTCGAAGCCCAGATCCTGATGCTCGGCGCGCACAACATCCTCAACCCCGCCAACGGCGCCCCCATCACTGTGCCCTCACAGGACATGGTGCTCGGCCTGTACTACATCACCAAGCCCCGCAAGGGAGCCAAAGGCGAAGGGCTCGTGTTCTACTCGGCCGAAGAGGCGATCATCGCCTACAACGAGGCCCGCGTCGACCTGCACGCCAACGTCAAAGTGCGCCTCGAACCCGGCAAGATCATCGACACCACCATCGGCCGCATCATCTTCAACCAGCACGTGCCCGCCGAAGTGGGCTACATCAACGAACTGCTCACGAAGAAATCGCTGCGCGACATCATCGGCCACGTCATGAAACAATGCGGAGCCGCCACTACCGCCGCCTTCCTCGACGACGTCAAGGGCCTCGGTTACCAAATGGCCTTCCGCGGCGGCCTGTCGTTCAACCTCGACGCCGTGATCGTGCCCAAACAGAAGCAAGAGCTCGTCGACGCCGGTTACGCCCAGGTCGAAGAAGTGATGGAATCCTACAACATGGGTCTGATCACCAACAACGAGCGCTACAACCAGATCATCGACATCTGGACGCATACCAACTCGAAGCTCACCCACACCGTGCTCAAGCAACTCACCGAAGACGACCAGGGATTCAACCCCGTCTACATGATGCTCGACAGCGGGGCCCGTGGTTCTAAAGAGCAGATCCGCCAGTTGTCGGGTATGCGCGGACTTATGGCCAAGCCCCAGAAAGCCTCGGCCGACTCCGCCCAGATCATCGAGAACCCGATCCTTTCGAACTTCAAGGAAGGCCTCTCGGTACTCGAATACTTCATCTCGACCCACGGTGCCCGCAAGGGTCTGGCCGACACCGCCCTCAAGACGGCCGACGCCGGTTACCTGACCCGCCGCCTCGTAGACGTGGCCCAGGACGTAATCATCCAGGAAGAAGACTGCGGTACCCTCCGCGGACTCCAGGCCACCGCCATCAAACGCAACGAAGAGGTCGTGCAATCGCTCTACGAGCGCATCCTCGGCCGCACCTCGGTGCACGATATCTATCACCCCCACACCGGCAAATTGATCGTCGGTGCCGGCGAAGAGATTACCGAAGAGATCGCCGCCGCCATCGAACAATCGCCCGTCGAACAGGTCGAAATCCGCTCGGTGCTCACCTGCGAAAGCCGCAAGGGCGTCTGTGGCAAGTGCTACGGCCGCAACCTCGCTACCGGCCGCAGGGTGCAACAAGGCGAAGTGGTCGGCGTGATCGCCGCCCAGTCGATCGGCGAGCCCGGTACCCAGCTCACCCTCCGTACGTTCCACGTCGGTGGTGTGGCCGGCGGCGGCGCTGCCGAACACCAGATCGTGGCCCGCTACGATGGCCGCATCGAGATCGACGAGCTCCGTACCGTCGACCGCAAGGACGACACCGGTAAGGCCGTGCAAATGGTGCTCAGCCGCCTGGCCGACCTGCGCATCGTCGATAACAACACCGGTGCCACCCTCTACAACGCCAACCTCCCCTACGGCGCCACCCTCTATGTCAAGGACGGCGACAGCGTGAAGAAAGGCGACCAGCTCTGCGAGTGGGACCCCTACAACGCCGTGATCATCTCGGAGTTCAGCGGTAAGGTCACCTTCGACGCCGTGATCGAGAACGTCACCTACCGCGAAGAGGCCGACGAATCGACCGGCTACCGCGAAATGGTGATCATCGAATCGCGCGACAAGACCAAGAACCCCATCATCCGCATCCTCGACAACGCTGGCACCGAGATCAAGCAGTACAACCTGCCCGTCGGCGCCCACATCGTCGTCAAGGAAGGCGATAAAGTCGAAGCAGGACAGACCCTGATCAAAATTCCGCGTGCCGTCGGCAAAGCCGGCGACATCACGGGCGGTCTGCCCCGCGTGACCGAACTCTTCGAGGCCCGCAACCCGTCGAACCCCGCCGTGGTTTCCGAAATCGACGGCGAAATATCGTTCGGCAAGATCAAGCGCGGTAACCGTGAGATCATCGTCACCTCGCGCACCGGCGAAGAGAAGAAATACCTCGTGCCCCTCTCGCGCCAGATCCTCGTGCAGGAGAACGACTACGTCCGCGCGGGCATGCCCCTTTCCGACGGAGCCATCACCCCCGAGGACATCCTGATGATCCAGGGTCCGACCAAAGTTCAGGAGTACATCGTCAATGAGATTCAGGAAGTATACCGCATGCAGGGCGTGAAAATCAACGACAAGCACTTCGAGATCATCGTCCGCCAGATGATGAACAAAGTGCGCATCGACGACCCGGGCGACACCCGCTTCCTCGAAGAACAGATCGTCGACAAGTGGGAATTCATGGAAGAGAACGACAATATTTACGACAAGAAAGTCGTGATGGACGCCGGAGAATCCACTAACCTGCGTCCCGGGCAGATCGTCACGCTGCGCCAGCTGCGCGACGAAAACTCAAGCCTGCGCCGCAAAGACCTCCGCGAGGTCGAAGTGCGCGATGCTATCCCCGCCACCTCGAACCAGGTGCTCCAGGGGATCACCCGCGCCGCCCTGCAGACTTCGAGCTTCATGTCGGCCGCATCGTTCCAGGAGACCACCAAGGTGCTCAACGAAGCCGCGATCAACGCCAAAGTCGATCCGCTCGAAAACCTCAAAGAGAACGTCATTTGCGGTCACCTCATTCCGGCCGGTACCGGCGTACGTCGCTTCGGCGACCTGATCGTGGGCCCGAAAGACGCTATCGCCCCGGCCGCTCCCGCCGCGGAATAGCTTCCTCTATACGTTGAAAAAGCGCCTGGCCGGAACTCCCGGACAGGCGCTTTTCTTTTCGTGTCATCCCGAGCGAAGCCGAGAGATATGGAAGCGAAAGTTGTAAAGAAGTCGTTCTGCGCAAGCATTTCAACCAGGTCCCTCGGCTTCGCTCGGGATGATCATGTTTATTGTACGGGAGCAGGGGCGAGAAAAACCGAATGGGCTTCGCCGAACAACGTCCCGCTGGCCCCGGCGCTTGTCATGGGCATAGCGGTGCCGTTCTTCCAGCACATGACCAGGCATTCTCCCTCGGCGTTGTGTTTGGAACCCACGACATAGACATCGTTCCCTGATACTGCGATCGAATATGTCCAAGACTCCGTGGGGCCGTTCTTGAGCCTGAACAGCTCGCCGTTCTTCCAATAACAGGCCATTTCGTACCCACCGCCCAAACCGTACGATCCGCAAGCGAAGACGTTTCCGCCCGCTACCCTGACTCCGGAAGTACTCCCCTCTGCGGGACTTTGTCCGATGATTTGCCGTTGGCCGTTCTTCCAGTAGGAGGCAAGCCAGTCGTTGTCTTCGGCATTCCAAGCGCCCGCTATGTATACATTCCCACTGCGGACGTACAGGGAACCGGCACTCTCCATCGGCCTGACGTCGGTCAGGGTCGTGGGGGACCCGTTTTTCCAATACGTGAGCAGATCATTACCCATTCCATCGACATCTTTATATCCGCCCACGTAGACATCGTTGCCCTCGACGAAAATCGAGAAGGCCTCGGCTTTGCGTGTGCCATCGGTCAGCCTGACCATAGTTCCGTTCTTCCAGTACACGGCCATAGGGTAGCCGTTCCCGCCACATAGACATCGGTACCCGAAACGAACACGGCTTTGGCTTCGGACCAGCCGGCCGCATCGACCAGCCTGACCGCCTGCCCATTTTTCCAATAGACGGCATACATGATGTCCCTGACCTGGTCGACTGCCTCGCCGGCCACATAGATATCACCGTTGGCCACAAAAATTCCATAGGCTTGCGACAGGTCGGTACCCAGCGTGACCGGTTCGCCGTCTTTCCAATAGGTGGCGATGGGGGTCGAATTGTTGTTGGTTTCGTACTCGAATCCGGCCACGTACACATTCACAGGCCCGGTATATGGCGGATCGCCTTTGTCTTTGGAGCATCCGGCACACAGTAGGGCGGCGGCCATAACGGCGATGGGGGTCAGCATCAATGTTTTTTTCATAGGTTGGTTGGGTTGAGGTTAGACATGAAGGTTGCCGGATTCATGTAAGGGAAGACTGCTGGAGCGGTTACCCGGAGGGGCTCGATTGCCCGCACGGGTTTTTCAGGAGGGTGTCAATTCTTTCGGCCGGTGACATGGTCGGCGTAGGCACACAGCGCGTCGCGCACGTCCGAGGCCGGATACGTCTCCAGGATGGCCAGCGCCCCCTCGTGATAGCCCGACATCACCTGCACGGAATATTCCACACCGCCGCTGGCCGCTACAAAATCATGCAACCACCCGACCGACTTCCCTGCCGAGCGCACCGCGGAGCAGGCGCGGCGGATGTGCTTGCGGGCTTCGCGGCGGGTGGCGGGATCGGCAGTCTCGCGGAGCGCGTAGATCAGCGGCAGGGTGAGTTTTCCCTCGCGCAGGTCATTGCCGGTGGCTTTGCCGGTCGATACGGCTCGTTCGCTGTGGCCGTTGCTGTGCGAGAGGCTTCCGTCGAAGCCGTAGTCGAGCAGGTCGTCCTTGATCTGGAAGGCCAGGCCGAGCAATTCGCCGAAGCGCCGCATGGCGGCTATTTGTGCGTCGCCGGCCCCGCTTTCCGCGGCGCCGCATTCGGCCGCCGAGGCCAGCAGGGCCGCCGTTTTGTCGCGGATGATGTCGGTGTAGATCGCTTCGGTGGTATCCTGCGTGTGTGCGTACTCCATCTGCATCAGTTCGCCGCTCACGATGCGCTCGATGGCGCCGGTAGCCGATACGATCGAAGCGAACGATTGCTTGCCCGAGGCGTGGGCCAGCCCTTTCGAGAAAAGATAGTCGCCCAGCAGGACGGCCCCCTTCGAGCGGATCAGCGCGCCGGGTGTCCACTGACCCCGGCGGACGTAGGCCTCGTCGATCACGTCGTCGTGCACGAGGGTCGACCAGTGCACCATCTCGACCAGCACGGCGGCGGCCATCGCGCGCTCATTCACCTGCGGGGCGTGGAGCCGGGCAGTGAGCAGGGTCAACAACGGACGCATCTGCTTGCCGCCGCTGCGGAGCAGATTGCGTGTGATGGGTTTCAGGAATGCCGATTCCGATACGACCACTTCGCCCAACAGGCGGCGGAACGCTTCGAACTCAGCCTCGACGGGTGCGGTGATGGCTTTCAAAGTGTGTGAAAAATGGAGATGGTTTAGTAATTGATTCGACCCGGAGCCTATCCCGTGAGGCGAGTTGAGTCCACTTTATGGCTTCTTGCTACTGCTTATTCGGCAATTCGAACAAGCCTGATGTTCCTCATTTCGGTCGCCGGTCGTGCCTCGGCACCGGGGTCACGGGCTGCAAACCCGGGTATATCCGAGAGAGGAGGGGCTCGTTTATTTTTTCCAGTTGGCGGGATCCTGGCGCCATTCACGGAGGGTTTCGAGCTCCGAGGCCGGCACGTAACTTTCTTGTTGCGCCAATTCGATCAGCGTATTGTAGTTGCTGAGCGTGTCCAGCGTGACGCGGGCGGCGGCGAAGTTCTCGGAGGCCGTGGGGAATCCGTACGTGAAAATCGCCACCATGCCCATCACCTCACACCCGGCTTCGCGCAGGGCCTCGACAGCGGCCAGCGAACTGCCTCCGGTCGAGATCAGGTCTTCGACCACGACCACCTTGGCGCCCGGGTGGTATTCACCCTCGATTTGGTTCGACAGGCCGTGTCCTTTGGGGGCCGAGCGGATGTAAATGAACGGCTTGCCGAGCAGTTCGGCGGCCAGCACCCCCCACGCGATGGCTCCGGTGGCCACCCCGGCGATGATGTCGCAGCCGGCATATTTCTGTTCGATCACGGCGGCGAAGGCGTCGCTCACGGCGCGGCGGGCCGACGGGTGGGAGAGGGCTTTGCGGTTGTCGCAGTAGATGGGCGAATGCCACCCCGATGCCCAGGTGAAAGGACTTGCGGGGCTGAGTTTTATTGCCTTAATTTGTAGAAGCGTCTGTGCGATCTTTTGTTCGATGTTCATTTTAAGTAGGTGAGGGATGAAAAAAGTATATTTCCAGGATAATCTGATCGCCTTTTGCGGCGATTGCGGGCCTGCAGGGCTTGAAGAGATCCCGCATGGCGGCGGCAGGGCGGTGACCCTCGACGCCGAAGCGCTGGCGCTCGAAAGCCATGCGGCGCTTAGCATAACAAAATTGCGGAGAAAATTCGAGAACGCCAAATCGCTGACCTTCCTTTCGCCCAGCGAAGAGGCATCGGAGCGGCTCTTTGCCCGGTTTGTCGAGCAGTTCACGCTGATCGACGCCGGAGGCGGGGTGGTGCGGTCGCCGCGCGGCGAATTGCTGATGATCCACCGCAAAGGCCGCTGGGACTTGCCCAAAGGCAAGATGGAGTGCGGCGAACAGATCGGTTCTTGCGCCCTGCGCGAAGTCGAAGAGGAGTGCGGGATCGGACAGTTAGCCCTGGGGTCGCTCCTGACCCAGACCTATCATATCTATTCGATGGCCGAATACCCCGGCGGCAATCCCGACCGCTGGATACTCAAGCGTACCTGGTGGTTCGCCATGGAGGGCGACGGCTCGCTTTCGCCCCAGTCCGAAGAGGGCATCGAGCAGGCGGTGTGGGTGCCTTCCGAAGGCATTGCCGAACGGGCGGCTGCCAGTTACGCCACGGTGCGTGATGTGTTGCAGGCGGCGGGTGTTTTCAAAGGGTAATTCCGGCGGCCTGCCGTTAGGCAGGCCTGCCTTTCTTGCGCGTCAGCCATAGCCCCCCCCGAGCGTACAAAGTGCGCTGGGAGTGGCCGTTTCTTCCTTGCAGATTTTTCCGGACAAACGACCTTTGTCTGTCAAATCGCCCCGAGCCCCACTTCTTTGGGCACAGGCTAAGGAACAATTCAGCACCACAATCGGATGTTTCAACTGCCTATTCAATCCAATCCGGGGCTCTGCCGTACCAAATCCTCCAAAATTACTTACCTTCGTAGAGTGCCTCTATCACAGAGGCCCGGTTTTTGATAGCTTCCAGAGATATGTCAGTTAAAATCCTGTGGGTCGACGACGAGATTGAACTCCTCAAACCCCACCTCCTGTTCCTCAAACAAAAAGGCTACGACGTCGATACCTGCAACAACGGCTACGATGCCGTCGAAATGGTGTCGCAGCACTCCTACGACCTCATTATCCTCGACGAGATGATGCCCGGCATGACGGGGCTCGAAACCCTGCCGCAGATCAAAGCCCGCCTGCCCCTGGTGCCCGTGGTGATGGTCACCAAGAGCGAAGAGGAAAACATCATGGACCGCGCCGTGGGCAGTAAGATTGCCGACTACCTCATTAAGCCCGTCAATCCCAACCAGGTGCTGCTGTCGATCAAAAAGAACGTTCACCAGCAGCAACTTGTCACCGAAAAGAGCACGGCCGACTACCGTTCCGATTTTTCGAGTATTTCGCTCGCGCTGGGCGAGGCCCGCACCTTCGACGACTGGCTCGACATCTACCGCCGTTTGGTGCAGTGGGACATCCAGCTCTCGGAATCGAGCGACGCGAGCGTGCGCGAGATCCTCTCCTACCAGATGGGCGAGGCCAACGACCAATTTGCCAAGTTCGTCAAGAACAACTACCTCGGCTGGTTCGACGACAAACACCCCGATCGCCCCACGCTCTCGCACACACTCCTGCGCCAGCGCCTTTTCCCCGAAGTCGACAAGGGATTGGCGGCCGGTGGCAAGACCACTTTCCTGCTCATCGACAACTTCCGCTACGACCAGTGGCTCATGGTGCGCCCGCTGATGGGTTCGCACTTCGACATCTCCGACGAGCAATTCTACTGCGCAATCCTGCCCACGGCCACCCAGTACGCCCGCAACGCACTGTTTGCCGGGCTTACGCCGCTCGCCATCTCGCACCTGATGCCCGACCTGTGGCTCAACGACAACGAAGAGGGCGGTAAAAACCGTCACGAAGAGGATTTCCTGCGCCGCCAGATTCAACAGCTCGGTAAGAATTATTCGCTCACATTCGATAAATTGGTTCGCCCTGAACAAGGCAAAAAGCTGCTCGACAGCATCGAGCGGCTCCACCAGGCCGACCTGTCGGTGGTGGTCTACAACTTCCTCGACATCCTCTCGCACGCCCGCACCGAAAGCGAGATCATCCGCGAGCTGGCCGAAGAAGAAGTCGCGTTCCGCTCGCTTACCCGCTCGTGGTTCGAGCACTCCGACCTGTGGGAAATCCTCAAGCAGCTTTCGGAGCGCGGCCACACGGTGGTCATCACCTCCGACCACGGCACGATCCGCGTCGACAACCCGATCAAGGTGGTCGGCGACCGCGAGACGTCGCCCAACCTGCGCTACAAGAGCGGCCGCAACCTGAGTTACGACGCCAACAAAGTGTTCGCCATCACCAAGCCCGAAACGGCACACCTGCCCAAGAGCAACATCACGTCGACCTACATTTTCGCCTACGACCACGACTTCCTGGTCTACCCCAACAACTACAACCAGCACGTGCGCTACTACAAAAACACGTTCCAGCACGGCGGCATCTCCATGGAAGAGATGCTGGTGCCCTATATCGTGCTCAGCCCGAAGTAGGTCGTGTCATAGACAACAATAAAGCCGTAAAATCGTTTTCCAACGATTTTACGGCTTTATTGTTGTGGGGTTTGAGGGGACGGGTTACAGGGGGTATGGGTTCAAAAAACGCGGGGCCCTCGCACAAAAGCCGCGAACAGCGTTTTTTGAACCCATACCCCCTGTAACCCTTGAATTACAATAAAGCAGGAGTAGAGAGAGGAAGGAGGAGGATAGGGAGTAGGCGAGGCTGGGGTTCGGGCAGTAATGCTGTTACTTCAGCGCCCCGAGCAGTTCCGGCAACAACGCGGCGATGGTATTTTCGGTCTGCGCGGTGTAGAGGTTGCCTTCGACCACGAACGGTTCGCTGGTGCCGGCGCAATCTTTTATCATGTCTTTGATGTAGGGGTGCAGGGCCACCCGGCGACCGCGGCCGATACTCAGATTGTCGAACAACAGTGCGGCGGCGCAATGTCCGGCGATGATCTTGCCCTGTTCATCAAAGGTTTTGATTACCGCCAGCATGTCTTGGTTATAGGGGGCGGAAGCGTTTTCGCCGAAGCGGGGCATCGCGTCACCGCAGGCGAACACCAACGCGCCGTACTCGCTTTCGTGCCCTTTCAGGTTTGCCACCGTGTCGTCGGTCTGCATCGCGATGCCCGAGTTGGTTTTTACATGTGTGGTGTCGGCCACCGCGAAGGTGCGGTAGGGGATCCCGTTTTCGAAGAAAGCTTCCAGATACTGGAACAGGCCAGCCCCGTTCACGGGGTTCACGACCAATACGGCTGTTTTCTTTGCCATGACTTGTGGATGTTTAGAGTTGATGTTTTTTGTTAGTTAACAAATTATTGTTACTTTTAATAAGTTAGTTACTTTTGTATAGCAAAGGTGCAACCCTTAATCCGATAAAACAAGAAGGTACCTTCGGGTAATTTGGTTACACGAAAGTTAGTCTTGCTGATCATCAACCCGGTAGTACATTCAATCAATGAAAACTTTTTTACACGTGGGCATTTGTCCCATCCGCGACATCCTGAGCCGTCTGGGCGACAAATGGTCGCTGCTGGTGCTGACCACGCTATACGCCAACGGCACGATGCGTTTCAACGACATCCAGCGTTCGCTCGGCGATATTTCGCAACGGATGCTGACCGTCACCCTACGCTCGTTGGAGACCGACGGGTTGGTTAGTCGCAAGGTCTATCCCGAGGTGCCGCCGCGGGTCGAATATACGCTGACCGTCTCGGGGGCCGGGCTCATTCCGCACCTGAACAGCTTGGTGGTGTGGGCGCTCGAAAACCAACAGGATATTGTCGCTTCGCGGCAGTCGTAAGGAGTCCGAAAGGAGTCCGAAAGGAATAATGTTCCGGTACAAACCTGCGTAAACCCATATTTATGCCATCCCGAGCGTAGCTGAGGGACCTTTTCAAGGCCAAAGGCTTTGGGGTTATTCTAGACCCAACTGTCATCGAAAAGGTCCCTCGGCTACGTTCGGGATGGCATGTTGAGAACGTGGCGTTTTGTCAGGTAACCGAGTTGCGAATCTCCTTGAATCCACAGCGTGGCCAGTAGGAAATAAAAGAGATAATTCAAAAAAGCCCGAGCTATAGAAATCTGCCGCCGATTTCCTATCTTTGGGAATCCGGAACCACAAACACCCACGTCTCTCCCTATGAAATACCGTCCGTTACTGCTCACGCTGCTGGCTGCGGCGCTGGCCTGCGTATCCTGCAAACAGAAATTCGTCGGTGACCCCAGCCGTTACGAACTCGACGAAAAGCTCTACATTCCCCTCTTTCCGATGGCGGCGACCGACGACATCTTCACCGTGCGCGGAGGCTTGGCGCTGAGCGACACTGCCGGCGTGCTGAGCTTTGTCGACGAGATGAAAGACAAGGAACTTTTCCGCCTGAGCGACGCCTGCCCCGGCTACTACGTGCTGACCGGCACAATGACCGAGACGTTCGCCAACCGCTACGACCGCTACTTCAGCGACGAGCCCAAGCGCGGCCTCTGGATTTACCAGTACAAGCCCGACGAGGACTACTACTACCGTTGGCAGGCTGTCAATTTCATCTCCGAAACGCTGTACGAAACTGGCGTCGTCGAGGACAGCACGATGTGGTGGCGCAGCCTCTTAACCTCCGACCCCTATTACATCTACGAGTTGGTGAGCATCTCCATGGACGGTGGCAAGCCCGAGCTCCGGGCCCGCGATAGCGAGCTATCCCCCGAGTTCATCAAGGGATTGCCCGCGTTGGCCTCGCCGCTCAATCTCGCGAATTTCGATGCCGCCAGGGCCCCGAAAACCAAAGCGCCCCGCTCCTACGGTTGGGATAGCGAGAACCTCGACCCCTGGAGCGACATCTACGTCTTCGGCCGGGTGAACGGTGACTTCGGTACCGGTGCGGGCGGCAAGCTCACCGGGCTGCTCTACACCCGCACCGCCTTCGGCGATGAACCAGAGAAGAACTGCGACCTCTGGATCGCCTTGTTCGGCGAGAATGGCAACTGCACCTTTAGCAACTCTCATTACGTCTACACCGACGAAGACGAGCGTTATTCCCCCTGCTTGCGCACCAAATTCAAAGTGCGTTCGCTGCACTACGCCGACATTCCCCGTTACCCGTTGGGCGAATACGAAGAGAACTACGAATATGAATCGGGCTACTCGGGCCATACCACCGGCAGCCTGATCACCAGAAGTGCCAGCGGCAAACCGATGTTCCAGTGGTTCGACGTGCTCAAAAAAGATTCGCTTTCCGTGGGCGAGATTTACTCGGTGCGCGGCGAGATCAACTACGGCAAGGGCCAAAGCTGGACCTACGTGAAAGATTACACCAACAACGAAGCCAAGGCCAACAATGCCGAGGCGTGGCAGGAGCGCATCCAGACCTTCATCTACCGCAACGACGCCCTGACGCGCGACTACGCCGAGGGCCTGCTCGAAACCCTCTCCGAGAACCTCGACTACCTCCAGCCGTTGGCACTGATCCAATGGGCCGACGGCGACAACTACCTGTGTTTCGCCCACTGGCAGTACATCGACGGTAACTACGGCCTGCGCCTCTACGTGGTGGACGACGAATATAAAGTGCGCTACTACCGCTCCGTACTTGAGCCCGAGGGTGATCACGAGGATTCGTCCGATCCGTTCTACCGCCGGGTGCGCTTCTCGTCCGACGACTTCAACGAGGCCGGTTTCAATACCGATTATCCCGAAGCCCGCATGGCTCTTAACGTCCCGTTCAAACTGCGTATCGGCGATGAAACCGTCGAAATTCACCAAGCCCAAAGCCAATTCAATGTCGAATTCTAATCTCCATCGTGGCCTCGCCCGCTTGGCGGGCCTCGCCTGTATCGCCCTGCTTGCCGCGGCCGCCGTCACCTCGTGCAAGCCCAAGACCAACGCCAAGTTCAGCAGCGAACAGATCGCCGCCTGGCTCGACAGCATTCCCGTCGCCCAGGTATGTCCCGAAAGCCACATCGTGTGCAGCACCACCGGCGGCGGCCGCCGCATGTACTGGAAAGAGATGAGTGCCCACCTGAGCGAAGCGCCCCAATACTATTACTATGTCGATATGCCGTTCGAAAGCGAGGGCTATGTGGAGAACGAAGATGGCACGAAGACTTATGCCGCCCATGCCGACGGTTCGACCAGCAGCGGCTATATTAAAGCCGTGCGCCTGCCCGTGCGCGACGAGGCGGGCGGCGCGTGGTACGCCTTCGTCGGGCAGACCTACCTGCTGGTGGCCTACTGGAACGGCACCGACTTGCATCCCGAACTCGAACAATACAACGTATCCGATGACCCCGACATCACGTTCGTGATGGACTACTACCTTTACGCCGACAGCGTGCTGCATGTCCACACCAAGCGCCACGACAGCAGTTACGGTGATCCTTCGGAGGGTTGGCAGTTCTACAGCGAGTACTATCTTTTCGGCGAGGGCGGGAAAATACTCCCGGCCTACGACTATCCGCAGCCTTTCGATGAATTCGTGGCACAGATCAAAGCCGTCAAACTGCCCCAGTCCGACAAAACGCTCAGCACGTCGCTCAAGGGCGTGACACCCCTGCCGCGCTATAATGCCTACCTGCGAAGCGATTATTCGATCAAGGGCGACGGCCTGGCCCAGTTCTATGCGCTCGGGCAGTTCAAACTGGCCGACGGCACGGTCTGTATCTTCGGTAACTATGTTTCGGCCGCCGATGCGGCCCAAGGGCGCATGAACGACCCGAGGCTCTATGCCTTCACGCCGCAGGGCGCGCAGATCGACTGGTGGTGGCTTACCGACGAAGACTATCAAGAAACCTCCAATCATTGGGGCATGGTGTGGGATATCTCGGCCAAAGGACTGTTTTCCCGCGCCACAGGCTATGAAATCAATAACCCGTATAAGAACCCTGCCCCTATCGAGAGCCCCGAGCGCGAGGTACAATACAAATACCTCAGCGCCATTTCGAAGATCGAGGTGCGCCAGATCAGCCTCGAAGGCTTTCTGCTCAAAGAGATACGGGAGTTCGAATACCGCGACGATTTTTTCGATGCCTCGTCGCTCAGGGGCTTCTTTGCCACGGTCGACGACGGTTTTGAGACCTACAAGTTCCTGTTCTGCCTGCCGGGCAGCGAGAACGTATCGCTCTTTGCGCACATCTACAAGGAAGACGGCGACGGCTTCGTGCGCCTGATGACCTGCACCCCGGCGGGCAAGGTGATCGACGCCTGCTACGTGCCGCACTACTATGGCATCCATAACCTTACGTGGGAGCCGGACGAATCGCGCCTGATGAAACGCCTGCCCGAAGAGAACACCTGCTACTGCGACGAGGACGGCGAAGGGGAGAGTTATCCAGACGGCTTCAAAATGGGCAAGATGAAGGTACTGATCGATCACGACTATTATTTCATCACCCCGGCCGGAAAGATCGAACGGCCGGAAGACATGGAGGAATAATCCCCTCTCAGGCTCACAACGCCATCACACAATAAAGCCGCCAATCGTTTAAACGATTGGCGGCTTTATATTTTCCTGTGTGGGAGGTGTCCTCCCTAATGCGCATCGAACCAACTCGGTCCCGTGGCCGCATCGACCGCCAACGGCACCGCCAGTTCGGCTGCCGAGGACATCGCCTCCACCACCATCTTTTGCACTGCTTCGGCATCGGTTTTCGATACTTCGAGCACCAGTTCGTCGTGTACCTGCAATACGATGCGGGCGTCCCATGTCCCGGCCCGCAAGCGGCGGTCGACCTCGATCATTGCGATTTTCATGATGTCGGCCGCTGTGCCCTGGATCGGTGTGTTGATCGCTGTGCGCTCGGCCAGTCCGCGCGTTGCGGCGTTTGCCGAGTGAAGGTCGGGCACGTAGCGGCGCCGTCCGAACAGCGTCTCGACGTAGCCCTGCTGCCGCCCCAGTTCGATGGTCGAGCTCATGTAGTGCTGCACACCCGGGTAGAGCTTGAAATAACCGTCGATCAACTCCTTAGCCTCGGCGCGCGGGATGGCGAGCCGCTGCGACAGCCCGAACGCCGAGATGCCATAGATGATCCCGAAGTTGGCCGTCTTGGCGCGGCGGCGCTGTTCGCGCGTCACCTCCTCGGGGGCAACCCCGAAGATCTTGGCCGCCGTGGCCGTGTGGATGTCCTCGCCGTCGAGGAACGCCTGCCGCAACGCCTCGTCGCCCGACAGGTGGGCCATGATCCGCAGTTCGATCTGCGAATAGTCGGCCGCGAGGATTACCCGCGCCGAAGGGTCGGCAGTGGTGAACGCCTTGCGGATTTCACGTCCCGCTTCGTCGCGGATTGGGATATTCTGCACGTTGGGATTCGTGGAGCTCAGTCGTCCGGTCGAGGTCACCGTCTGGTTGAACGACGTGTGGATGCGCCCCGTTTCGGGGTTGATCAGCGTGGGCAACGCGTCGATGTAAGTCGAGAGCAGTTTTTTCAGTCCCCGGTATTCCAAAATTTTTCCGATGATCGGGTGCTTGTCCGAGAGCGAGGTGAGGTACTCTTCGTCGGTGCTGTAGAGTTTGGTCTTGGTGCGTTTCGGTTTGTCGGTGATTTTCAGCTTGTCGAACAGCACCTCCCCTAACTGCTTGGGCGAGCCGACGTTGAGGTTGGGTATACCGGCCATCGTGCGGATATCCTCTTCGAGGGTGGCGGCTTCGGCGCGCAGTTCGGCGCCCGAGCGTTCGAGAATGGCAGGGGCGACATACACGCCGTTCTCTTCGACACGGGCCAGCACGCCGATGAGCGGCTCCTCGATCTTGTGGTAGAGCGCAGTTTGCCCCGTTTCGGCCAGTTTCGGCATCAGTGCTGAGCCGAGCTGCCAGGTGACGTCGGCATCCTCGGCAGCATATTCGGCCAGCGTTCCGGCCGGCACGTCGCGCATCGAGAGTTGTTTGGCACCCTTGCCGATCAGTGCTTCGATCGGGACGGGGGCGTAGCGCAGCAGGTTTTCCGACAGGAAATCCATGTTGTGGCGCGCCTCGGGGTCGAGCAGGTAGTGCACCACCATCGTGTCGCGCAGCTCGCCTTTCAGTTCGATGTCGAAGCCCGCCTGCCGCGCGGCCCGGTGGATCACCTCGATGTCGTATTTGGCGTTCTGGGCCACCTTGGCGATGCTTGCATTTTCAAAGAGCGGCTTCAGTGCTTTCAGCACCCGCGCCCGGTCGCCGGGCATGGGGGTCGGTACCCAGTAGCCGGTGTGCGCTTCGGCCGAGAACGAGAGGCCGATCATGTCGCTGAGCAGCGGATCGAGCGCCGAGGTTTCGGTATCGAAGGCGAAGGCTCCGGCGGTGGTCATTTGCTGCACCATCGCGGCGAGGGTTTGGTCGTCGGTGACGGTGTGGTATTGGTGCTCCTGCGTGCGGATGTCGCGCAGTGGCGTACCGTCAGCCGCCAGCAGGGGAGCGCCTGCGGGGTCACTGGCATCGAAGGATGCGTTTGTTCCGTTACTTTCGCCGTACGGGCTTGTGCCGTTGTCTTCGCCTGCGTCGAGCGGTTCGTCGCCGAAGAGCGACATTTGGCCGACGAGTTGTGAATAAGGTTTAGGCTTGGCCGTCACCGCGGGCTTCCCGGTGCTTTGCGCGGCGGCGTAATCGAGCGTGCGCAGGCCGTCGTCTGTGGCGGTGTGGCCGTTGCGCCCGGCGTGGTAGAGGTGGCTGTCGATATTGCGCAGCAGCGAGGTGAACCCTAGCTCCAGATAGATGGCTCGCAGGGCGGCCCAGTCGGGTTCGTCGACCTTCAGCGCGTCGGGCTCGAATTCCACAGGCACGTCGAGGTCGATGGTCACCAGCGTCCGGGCCAGCTCCAGTTGGCCGCGGTTGGTGAGCAGCGATTCGCGGAGTTTTGGGGTGAGTTTATCGGTGTTTGCGAGCAGGCGGTCAATCGTGCCCCACTCGCCGACCAGTTTTTTGGCTCCTTTCTCGCCGATGCCGGGCACGCCGGGGATGTTGTCCGAGGCGTCCCCCCACAGGGCCAGGATGTCGATCACCTGCTTCGGGTCGCTGATGCCGTAGTTCTCGCACACTTTGTCGAGACCGATGATCTCCATTCCCTCACCGCCTTTTCCGGGCTTGTAGATGCTTACGTCTTTTTTGATCAGCTGGCCGTAGTCTTTGTCGGGGGTCACCATGTACACCTCGAACTGGCCGCAGCACGAGGCTTTGTGCGACAGGGTGCCGATCACGTCGTCGGCTTCGTAGCCTTCGACTACCAGCGAGGGAATGTGCATCGCCTTGAGGATTTCTTTGATCCAGGGCACGGCAGCTTTGATGTCCTCGGGGGTTTCGTCGCGATTGGCTTTGTAGGCAGGATAGAGTTTGTGCCGGAAGTTCTCGCCGCCCGGATCGAAAGCCACGCCCAGGTAGTGGGGGTGTTCGCGGTCGATGATCTCGCCGAGGAATTTGGCGAATCCGAAGATGGCCGAGGTATTGATGCCCGCCGGCGAACGCATCGGACGCGCGATGAAGGCGTAATGGAACCGGAAAATGAGCGCGTAGGCATCGATGAGGAAGAGTTTTTCCATGGAGGATTGGGGCAAGAGTGTATTTAAGCAGGGGGATGCACGCACTGCGGGAAACTCTACGAAGATAACGAAAAAATGACTGATCCGTAAAATAGTTCGGCCGCGCGTAGAGCGCGGCCGAATTTCTCTGTGAAGGGTAAATCCGTTTCGCGGCTTTTCCTCTTCAGCACTCGGCAATATAAGTTAACTTACATTGCGCTCGTTGTCAGCGTCGGTTGCGGTCAGTACCGACTGAACTTCGAATGCCTTTGGAGTTCGATAGTGAAGAAGCGCGCCCACCTCCGAGGGTGGGGTGGGCGCGTGTGCAGATGTGATTGTGCAGAAAGGGTGATCCCAGTGCGGATGAGCCCTTAGATCTCGTCGAGCGCCACCAACTTATTGACCACCGCGTAGATCGTGAGGCCTGCCGGGGAGTGGATTTGGAGCTTGGCGGCAATGTTGCGGCGGTGGGTGATCACGGTGTGCGCCGAGAGGAACAGTTTGTCGGCGATCTGCTTGTTGGTGAATCCCTTGGCGATGTACGAGATGATCTCTTTCTCGCGCGAGGTGAGCGTCTCGGTGCTGCTCTCCTGCGGCGAGGTGATTTTGCCGGTGTTGGCGTCACTTTTGCCCGAGAAGGGGAAGTTGTGGGTGATGGCGCTGAGTTTGTCGGCGATGATGGCCGGGGTGTCGTAAAGTCCGATTTCGGCATCGTAGTCGCGAAGGGTCATCGGGTCGGCGGGCGTGCAGAGCAGTGCGACGATCGAGGCTACGGTGCGTTTCGAGCGCAGTTGTTGCAGCACGGGCGATCCCTGTCCCAAATAGGCGGGGCTCACCACCAGGATGTCGGGTTGGTGCGAGGCGATCACGGCGGCGGCAAGTTCGGGGGTGGGTGTCGATTCGGGTTCGGCGATGTGGATGTTGAACCCTTCGATCTGACGCAATACGGCAGCCACCCCGCTGCGCAGGATGGGCGATGGTTCGACGATCAGTATGCGGAGGCTTTTTCTCACCGGGCGGTTTGTGTTTCAAGTTCGGCGATCAGGGGCACGAGCAGCAGGTCTTCGACCTTGTTGTGCGAGGCTAAGTCTTGTTCGCAGACGAAGATGTCGAACAGGATGCTGTTGATCTCGTTCGCGTTGGCCTCCGTCGAGGGATAGTATTTGATGATGATGTTTTTCAGCTCGGTGAGCGAGGCCTCGATCGGGTCGTGGCGGCGGCGGAAAATGTCGATGCGGTAGTGCGGGTCGGGGTTGCCGGCCAGCAGGGCGCGCACGTAGGGGAATACACTGCGCTCTTCGTAGTGCATGTGTTTGCGCACCTCGGCCACGTAGTTGTCGAAAAAGCGGATGATGGCTTGAGAGATGTCATCTTGGCCGATGGTCTCGGCCAGTTTGCTGCGCAGGCGCGGCAGGCGGAAGTCGAGGTAGTAGTCGTGCGAATTCTTGAGGTACGAGAGCAGCGATTCGGCCGAGACATTCGACCCTCCGGAGGTTGCGGCTACGCGGCCCGACGCCAGGGTGTTTACCACAGCCAGGAAAGTGCCGGTGTCTACCCCATGGTCGGCACACACTTCGGCGATGGTCTGGTCGCCGAACCCGAGCGGGATCCCGAAGCGGCTCATCACCAGCAGCATCGGGTAATTGTCGCAGATGAGCTCGCTCATCTTGTCGGCGGAGGTGTATACGGAGTGTTTGTACATATCGGGGGCAGGGATTCTGTCCCTGTAAAGGTAGTAATTTTAATGTGTTAATCCGCTATAGCGCCCCTTGTTGTTGCCGCCGTCGGCAGCGGGCAGAAATGAGCTTTGGGCGAGTGTGCGGGCGGCCGGGATCGCCTCACGTGACGCGGGCAGATGCCGCAATCCCTGGGAACAAAGGGGTAATGATATGCGGAGGGCGGCATTATAGCGGCCAGAGATTAATCTTCGGAATTATCCCTTTCAGGCTTGTGGTCGGTTTCTAAGTTCTTCCGGGTGGCTGCCCGGCAAGCCTGAAAAGGATAACTTCGTTAATTTTAATCCGAAGCGCAGCCTCCGGCGATCCATCCTTCGAGCAGGGCGATGTCGTCGGCATTCACCATTTCGGTGTGGTCGGTGCGCACGATGTTTCGCTCGTGCATTACGGTGGCTATGAGGCTGTTCCGTACGTCGCCGGGCTTGGCGCGCAAAACGCCGGGATGGGTTGTCGAAGAGACGTTGGTAAGGGAGGCGTGGCTGTGGCCGGGCGTCAGGTCGAGCCCGGCGGCCTTGAATGCGCTGCCGCCGTGGCAGGCCAGGCATTTGGTACTGAAGAGCTGGGCCTGCAGGCGGCTGAACGACAGCAGGTAGATGTCTTCGGCCGGCAGGGTGACGATCTCGTTGCCCAGCCCTGCGACGGAGTATTCGTAGAACGTATAGATGAGCTTTTTCCCTTTGTCGATCAGGGCGAGGCTGACGTAATTGGTTTCGTCGGAGAGGTTGGTCAGCGACACCTCGACTGTGCTGCCTTCCGCCGGTTTCTCGGTGATTTTCTTGAAGGATATGGGGTGGGTTTCGCCTGTGCGCCATGAAGCCAGCACGAGCTGGTAGTATTCGCTTTCGGGGAATCCGGCGGTGCCCGTGAAGCGAAACGAGGCGTTCACGCCGCGGCTTGCTGTGGGAGGGGCGTCGGGGTAGATCTTACCGTCGTCGCAAGCGGTCATGCAAAACGGGAACAGGAGAAAGCACATCCACGCGAAGGCTTTTCCCAGCAAACGGCCCCCCTCCCCCCGGGTGCGCAAAGCGCGTTGGGCGCCGGGCAGGATTTCGACTTGAGAATCAAATGCAGTGGACATCATCTTGGCTTAGAATGAGAATTGAAGCATCACGGTCACGGCGTGCATAGGCAGCCCCAAGTCGTCGCGATCGCGCGAGTCCTGGTTGGCGTGGCCCCAACGGCCGGTGTACTGGTACATGGCCTGCAGCTTGAGGTTCGAGCGGTAGGCATACCAGTTGAGCCCTACGGCGGGCATGTCGAGGAACCCTTTCTCGGAGGTCGAATTGCGGTCCATGAAGTCGTAGCGCACGGCGGGCTGCAATTTCGGGGTCACGAAATACCCGGCCTCGACATAACCGCCCCAAAACCAGTAAGGTTGCGCAATCTGTTGACGCTGGGTGAATTTCATCTGCATGGCGTAGGCTTCGGCAGCCAGGTAGAGGCGGTTCTTGAGCCAGACGAATTCGGCTCCGAGCCGCAGGTCGTTCGAGCTTTCGTAGTTGGCCTCGACGTTGTACGAGCCCGAGACGGCGAACAACAGTTTGTCGCTCCGCAGGTCGTCGGGGTCGCCCTGGTGAGCGGGTATCGCGCCGCGGGGCGTCCATGCGAGGCGTCCGGCGTAGAGCAGCGAGGGGATGTTCAGGTCGTCGCTCACGGTGTTCTTGGCACCGTTTACTTCGATGCCGGTGCCGTTGAACACGCCGGCACGGTACTCCCACCGGCCGTCGCCGAACAGGCCGTGGAACTGCACGCCGAGGTCGAATCCGGTGGCGAACTGAGGATTGACGGCGTTGATGCTCTGGTTGATCACCACGGGCGCGGTGAGCGAGGTGGGCAGCACGGGGAACAGGGTCTCGCCAAGGTTCACCAGATAGGCTTGCGTATAGGGGGTCTTGAATTTTCCGGCGCGCACGCGGAACCCCTCGGAGATGCGCACGTCGAACCAGGCTTGTTGCAACAGGGCGCCTCCGCCTTTGGCGGCATTGAGCGCGATGTTGAAGTTCACGATCCGGAAGGCGCGCCCCGAGAAGCCGATGATGGCGTTCGGGATCTCGAAACCGGTGTTGGCCACACGATCCTGGTCGGCCAGGTCGATGCCTTCGCTGTCGTAGTAGTTGAACTTGGCGCTGGTCTGGATCAGCGAGTAGGGCTTGAACAGGAAATCGCCCGCGGGGGTTTCGAACGACACGCCTTTCTTGCCGCTCATCGACATGATGCCGTTCGAGAGCCCTTCGTCGGCGGTGATGGGCACGATGCTGACCTGGAGCTTTTGCCCTTTACCGGTGGTTGCGGTGGTATCGGCCGGGGTGGTTCCGGTTTTTTTTGCTTTCCGGGCCGATGCCGCGGCGGGAATGGCCACGCTTAAGGCCAGGATCAGGGTTGTCTTGTATAAGATGTTCATGGGTGTGTTTAATTTCTTTTGTATTCTTTTCGTCATTGCGAGGAGCTTGCGACGAAGCAATCGCTCTATTTTCGTAAGACGGTTTCTAATTCCCACTGGGGTAAATGGCTGTTTGTCCTCCGAACTACTCAGGCCGTGGTGGCCGACACTTTTGCTGCTCGGTGCCCGACGCCCGAAGCGAGGGCAATCGAACTTGTTCGAATTGCCGAGTGAGCAGGAGGCGGAGGCCGCAAAGCGGACTCAAATCCGCATAAAATGATCTTATCGGTGAAGGGTTGCAGGGGGAGGGGGTGCCTCTCCGCCGGGGCCTACAACGATTCGAGGAATGTGATCAACGCGTTGCGGTCTTCGCGGCTCATCCGGCTGAAGAGCTCCCGCGAAACGGCTCCCTCGCCGCCGTGCCACATGATGGCTTCGGTGAGGTTGCGCGCCCGGCCGTCGTGCAGGAAATAACTGTGTCCGTTCACGCGCTCCTGCAGGCCGACACCCCAGAGCGGCGTGGTGCGCCATTCGTTGCCGTTGGCGAGGCCCGACTTCAGGCCGTCGGCCAGTTCGGTGCCCATGTCGTGCAGCAGGAAGTCGGAATAAGGGTGGATCACCTGCTTGGTGAGCCACGGGATGCGCGTGCCGTTGAGCAGTACCGGGGCCTCGGTGCGGGTGTGCAGTGTGGGGGTATGGCACAGGTGGCACTTGGCGGCGTAGAAATTCTCTTCGCCTTTTTTTACGGTAGCGTCGGTCACGTTACGCCGGGCCGGAACGCCCAGGCAATGCAGGTACAGGTCGACGTTTTCCATCTCGCGCGTGGTGATCTGGATGCCGTAGTGGCTCAGGCCGTTGGTTTGGCCGTGCGAAATCTCTTCGGGGAACCGGTCGTTGGTGACGCCCAGGTCGGACGAGAATCCAAGTTCGACCGTCAGGTCGGCGTGCTGTGCTTTGTTGCCCGATACGCCGATATAGGTGCGCCCGCGTTCGGTGATGTAGTTCAGTCGGCCGCTGATGCCGTACTGGGGGTAGTTGCTGCGGGCTTCGAGCGCTTTCAACTCGTCGGGGTCGAGTGCCATGATCTGCCCCATGCCCACGTGGCGCAGTGGGATGCGTACGCTGACCACGAGGTCTTCGGGGGCGATCTCCTCGGCATACCAGTCGGTGATAGTGTAGTGCGGCGTGACAAGTGCGTAGGGCTCGCCGTCGGGGAACGTGAACCGCTGTTCGGTGTAGTCGGCCTTGAGTTTGCCTTCGGCCTGGTAGCCGTAGATGGCCTGGTCGTGGAGCACGCGTCCGTAGTCGCGGAAGTAGGCGCCGTTCTTGCGGGTGATGTAGACCAGCATCGACGAGAATCCGTATTTGCCGCTGCCGCCGTCGGTGTGGAGCGTGGGTTTGGTACGCCCGGCGTTGCGGTGGCAACTGCCGCACGAAAACCCGGCGTAGATGGGGCCGAGGCCTCCGTTGGGGCCGTCGTCACTCACGCGCGGGTTGTTGTAACTCATGTCGCCGAGGTTGAACCGCACGCGCAGGTCGCCCGTCACCCAGTCGGCGGGGTTGTCGTAGGCCTTGCTCGTGGTGACGAACGTGGTGGCGGTACCGGCCGAAAGTTCGGCGTCTTTGGCCCGCTTGCCGTTGGGCTTGGTCACCTCGTAATCGGTCTGGTCGTTGCACCCGGTGCCCAGCAGGGCGCCCAGGATCGTGCAACCGCAAAGCAGTACCGCCCGGGAAATGGCGGTACTGCAGCAGCTAAACAAACAAACAATAATCTTGGGTAGCGGCATTATAGCAGGAGGGTTTTGATTTTGGCCATCGCACGTTCGACGTTCGAGCATGCGGTGACGGCGGCTTGTATGTTGGCCGCGTCGCCGAGGTTCAGGGCGAACGGCGCGGTGATGGCGTTGATCTTGGTTTTGGCTGTGGCGATGGCGGCCACGATATCGGCGTCGATGGCCGCTCCGCCCGGTTGGGAACGTACGAATGAGGCGAGCGATCCTTCGGCCGGGGTGAGCGTGGCGGCGGTGTTGCTACCGCGCAACTTGCCGAAGTACGAGTTCTCGATGCTGATGATGTTGTCGGTGAAGTCTTTGAGCGAGTTGTAGGCGTAGTGCGATTCCACGAGGGTCACGTCGTTGCTGGCATAGGGGCTTTCGATTTTGGTCTCGGCCACTTCGGTAGCGATGTTGATGCAGCCGTCGATGATCTCTTCGATCACGTTGATTTTCGAGGTGTAAGGGCGTTTGGCCTGTTTGAAGACCTCGCCGTAGCTCGAAGCTCCTTTTGTCGCCAGGTAGGCGGGCACATCCCAGTAGCCGATGGCGGTCATCGAGGCGATGGCCTGCTGGTCGCGGGTGTTGAGCCCGTCGAGCCCATGCCAGGCGGCCCATACGCGGATACAGTCGTTACGCAGCACCTCGGCGGCGGCGACCATGTATTGCATTTCGCGGGTGTAGTTGGGCGAACCGGTCATGGTGTTGATATTTTTCGGGTGTCCGTCTTCGAACGCGAGGTATTCGAGGGTGTGGTAGCCGCGGGTGCCTTCGCTGTAGTAGCTGACTTTGGCTACGCTGAGTTCTTCGGCGGGATTGCCGATGATCGAGTTGAACTCCACCATGTCGAAGGGCCAGGTGTCGATATTGGGGTCGACGTTCAGGCCATCCTCGCCGCAGGGGCCGTAAAGGAAGGCTTCGCTGAGTTCCCACGGGGCGCGCACGTCGAGCCAGGCGTTGCACACGGCGTCGAGGTTGGGCTGGGTGGGCGTGGCTTGCAGGGTTTTGATCGCTTCGTAGAGCGCCCACGATTTTTCTTTCATCTCGGCGTAGGTGGGGATCACCACGTCATCGACATAGGTGCTGATAGTGGAGGTGAAGTCGTAGTCGAGGCCGTCGTCGGGATCGGGATCTTTGCTGTCGCTGCAGCCGACGGCTACGACGGCTACTGCGGCGATCGCAGCGATGTGACGGAGGGCAAACTTGTAGATTTTCATGGGTGTATGTGTTTTTGATTAATAAAACGTTTTTTATTCCGTCATTGCGAGGAATGTGGTGCATTCCGAAGCAATCGTGTAAAGCCGCCCCGTGGGGTAAATGCCTCGATTGCTTTGTCCTGCTTCTTGGTGCCTTGCAGTTCTTTGCAACTACGGGGTTTTTCCTACCGGCTGTGGAACCACACCACGTAGCCGACCGACAGGCCGAAAGTGTTTTCGCTGTTGTAGTTACCCCAGTCGATGCGGCGGTGCGAGTAGTCGGCCTTCACCACCAGGTTCGGGAGCGGGTAGTAGTTGATCCCGGCGCTGAAGATGTCGCGCAGGTAGCGGGGGTTCTGGTTCACGCCGCTTTCTACGGCCTGCATCGAGTTGTAGTATTCGTAGCGTACGAAGGGGTAGAGCTTGGATTTCACATCCCAGAACGAGAGGATGTCGTAGCCCACTTCGGCCCAAAGGCTCATGGCGTTCTTGGCTACGGCGGTGCGGGGGAATCCGGCCGCCTTGGGGGTCGAGTAGTTCACCTGCGTGATCTTATAGCTGTCGGAGAGGTTACCATAGACAACGCTGGCGCGGGCGGTCAGGGCTTTGCTTTTGTACTGGACGTCGCCGCTGAAGATGGTGACTTCGCCCTTGTAGCCGTCGAGTTTGCCGGGCTTGCTGGTGTTCTTGGCGGTATTGCCCCAGTAAGCCGACGCGCCGAGCCGGAGCCCTTTCACGCCGCTGTATTCGAGGCGTCCCACCAGTGCGGGCGAGGTCATGACGGCGCCTTCGAATACGCCCTGGCGCCCTTGTTGTACCCAATAGGCCGAGCTGAAGCCGTTGGGATCGAAGCCGCTCACTACCATGGCCTGGTAGCTGAAGCCCTTGTAAGAGCCCACGAAGGCGAGTCCTGTCTCGTGCCAAGTACAGGGAATTATGGTCATTTCGCCTTCGGGGCGTGATGTCCCGAAATAGTTGATCGGTTCGTGGTGGGCGTTGATCATGCCCACCGGAACGATCATATGCCCGAAACGGATCTGGGCCGCTTCGGTGAATCGTTTGGTGATGTGGAATTGTTCGAGGGCGACCTCGCCGCCTTGTTCGACTTCGAGTTCGTATTCGCCGCCTTCGTCGTATTCGAGTTCGCGGGCGACGCCGGTGCCGCCGTATTCGAATTCGACTTCGACGCTCAGGATCCACGACGGATTGAATTTATAATCGAGGGCCAATATGGTGCGGGGAATCGAAATGGCGCCGCGGTTCTGGGGCAGCGCGCCTTCGGGGTGCGAGTAGCGGTCGGCGCTGTAGTCCATGTGCTGGTAGAGCATCTCGCCGTAGCTGCCGACGCGGATTTTTTGGAAATAGTCGGGGCTGTTGACAATGGACAACGAGGGCTTGGCGGGTGCCGTTTTTACGCGGCCGTCGGCCAGGGTATCGGTTCTTTGCTGGGCTTGGGACGACTGTATGCCTGCGATGGCGAGGGCAATACAGAGAATATGGGGGATAGGTTTGCGCATGGGGTTGTTCTTTGCAGGTTTTCGGGAACAAAGGTATGGCTGGCGCAAACGGGCCGCAATCCTCAGTGTTAGGTATTTTGAGGGGGAGCGGATACCTACATGAGATTAATTGTGGCTTCTGGAATGCTGGTTCATAGTGGGTTGCGTTTTTGCATAGCAACGGTTGGTAATAAGATAAGACCGCTACATGTCCATTTACTTTCAACAACAGGCCTGAGCCCCGACCCGACGCCCCCCCCGAGCGGCTTTGCGGCTACCTTGTAGACTTTTCCTCCTACTTGCTCGGCAATTCGAGCAAGCCCGATTGCCCCTCGCGTCGGTCGCCGCTGGGCGCCGGCCGACGCTGTAACTGTGAATTGCCCGTGTACGGGAAGGAAGAAGCCATTTGTGGCCTCAGGGTTGCGGGTTTTGCCCTCGGCTTCAATCCGAACGATTTCTGGGACCGGGGCTTAAAAAAGGGCGACCGCCGGTCGGCGGTCGCCCTGTATGCGCGTAAGTCGGTAAATCCGGGGTTACCCGAGGTAGGTCTTGAGCTGTTTGCTGCGCGAGTTATGGCGCAGGCGGCGGATGGCTTTCTCTTTGATCTGGCGGACGCGTTCGCGGGTGAGGCCGAATTTTTCGCCGATCTCTTCGAGGGTCATTTCGGCGGCGCCGATGCCGAAGAAGTGTTTCACGATGTCGCGCTCACGGTCGGTGAGGGTCGAGAGGGCGCGGTCAACTTCGGTCGAGAGCGATTCGTTGATCAGGCTACGGTCGGCGTTGGGCGAATCGTTGTTCACCAGTACGTCGAGCAGGCTGTTGTCTTCGCCTTCGGCGAAGGGGGCGTCGACCGATACGTGGCGCCCCGATACGCGCAGGGTGTCGGCCACTTTTTCTTTGGGCAGGTCGAGTATCTTGGCCAGTTCTTCGGGCGAGGGGGTACGTTCGTTCTCCTGCTCGAAGCGGGCGAAGGCCTTGTTGATCTTGTTGAGCGAGCCGACCTGGTTGAGCGGCAGACGTACGATGCGCGATTGTTCGGCCAATGCCTGGAGGATCGACTGACGAATCCACCATACGGCATAGGAAATGAACTTGAAGCCGCGGGTCTCGTCGAACTTTTCGGCGGCTTTGATCAGGCCGAGGTTGCCCTCGTTGATCAGGTCGGGCAGGGTGAGCCCCTGGTTCTGGTACTGCTTGGCGACGGAAACCACGAAGCGGAGGTTGGCTTTCGTGAGTTTTTCGAGGGCTTCGTGGTCGCCTTTCTTGATGCGTTGGGCGAGTTCCACCTCTTCTTCGACGGTGATCAGGTCTTCGCGGCCGATCTCCTGGAGGTATTTGTCGAGCGAAGCGCTCTCGCGGTTGGTGATCGATTTTGTGATCTTGAGCTGTCTCATGCTGCGGTAAAATGTTTCTTCGTGTTCAGGGAAATGCTCAGGGTCAGGGTAGCAGTTTCAATACGTGTACGGGCCGGGTTTTGTTTCACTATTTTTTGCGGGGATGAATTTTTTCCTGCTAACGTCACCGGGGAGGGTGTTTATTGCCTGCCTCTCCTTAAGGAAGTGGATGGTTATCGTGGCGGGGTATTTGTGGGAAACGAAAAAATTATCTACTTTTGTCCCGCTGTCCCTGAGGGGGCAGATACAACGGTGGTTGTAGCTCAGCTGGTTAGAGCGCCTGATTGTGGTTCAGGAGGTCGTGGGTTCGAACCCCATCATCCACCCCGCCGAAGCGGTGAGTTTTCCAAACGGGAAACTCACCGCTTTTTCTTTGGGCGGCGCCGTTAGGCGCCGTACCGAGTTGAGCTGTAATGTGCTTGGCATATTACAGCGAAGGAGAGCGCCCGCCCTGAGGGGGCGAAGGACGGGCGCTTTTTTCTCCTTTTCCTCTTCCTGCTCTATTGTCCTCAAGGTTTTTTTTGAGAAGATTGGGTTCAAAAAAGGACCCGGCGCGAAGGTATGGAGAAGGGGGATAGCGTCGCTGCTTTTTTGAACCCAGCCTCCCAAAAATCGTCCCCTCAAACCATGACCCACAATAAAGCCGCAAAATCGTTACAACGATTTTGCGGCTTTATCTCTTTGCTGACGCCTATATGCCGTCCTCGATGTGCCAGACGAAGGCGCGAAGCCCCTGGGCCTCGGTGCGTTGGTCGATGCGCCGCAGCGTGTCGAGGATATTTGCGACGCGGTGGTCTTCGACCACCGAGAGGATCGAGCCGTTGAGCGTGGGCCAGGCATGGCTGCCGAAGTGGGGTTCGCCCGTTTTCGAGCCGCGTCCGCGCACCACGTCGGTGTAGGTGAATCCCCGGCAGTTGTTGCTGTCGAGCACCGCCACCACCTGATCGTAGTAGGCTTGGTTGAATACAATGAATATCGCTTTCATGTTCTTAGTTTTTCAAAACGGTTTATGATGGGGTCGGAACCCGCGGGAGAGTTCCGGATTTTCAGAGGCCAGGCCGCCCGGCGTCTTGGTTATTACTCGCCCTCGGCCGGGAGCAGGTCGAGTGTTTCGGCCATCTGTTTGCGGCGGCGCTTCACGCCCGTGCCGGCGAAAATGCAATACACCACGGGGATGAGCACCAGCGTGATGAACGTCGAGAAGGCCAAACCCGTCCATACGGCTACCCCCATCGGGCGCCACATTTCGGAGCCTTCGCCCTGGCCCAGGGCCAGCGGCAGCATCCCGAGGATCGTGGTGAGCGAGGTCATCAGCACAGGGCGCAGGCGCGATTTCCCGGCGTCGACCACGGCGCTCATGATCGACATACCGCGCTCGCGGTTCAGGTTGGTGTAGTCGACCAGCACGATCCCATTTTTCACCACGATACCCGCGAGCATGATCAGCCCGATGAGCGCCATCACCGACAGAGCGGTGCCGCTCACGGCCAACCCGATGAATACGCCCGAGAAAGCGAACGGCAGCGAGAACATGATGATGAACGGATAGGTGAACGATTCGAACTGGGCGGCCATGACGATGTATACCAGGATGATGATCATGATCATCAGCAGGAACAGGTCGCCGAACGACTCCTGCTGGTCTTCGAAGGCGCCGCCGATGGTGACCGTCACCTCCTGCGGAATCTCCATCTGGCCGATGTTGGCCTGAATCTGGGCCACGACCTCGCTCAGGGCGTAGCCCTGGGTCATCGCTCCGGTGAGTTTGACTACGCGTTCGCGGTCTTTGCGTTCGATGGTGGGCGGCGTGAAGCGCTCGACCACTTTGCCGAGCTCGCTCAGGCGGATGCCTTCGCCCTGCGGGTTGTAGATCAGGATATTCTCGATGTCCTCGATTGACTGGCGGAATTCGGGGGCGTAGCGGACTTTGATGTCGTACTCTTCGCCCTCTTCGCGGTAGTACGAAGCTGTGGTGCCGGTGATGCGGTTGCGCAGGTACATCGAAGCGGTGGTCACGTTCAGGCCGTGCATCGACAGCTTTTCGCGGTCGAAGTCGATCTGGTATTCGGGTACGTAGTCTTGGCGGCTGATGTTCACCTCGGCCACACCTTCGATCTGCATCATGCGGTTGGTCAGCTCCTGGGCCACGGCATCGGTCTGGCCGAAATCGTAGCCGTAGACCTCGACCTCAAGTTCGGCGCCGCTCATCATGCCGCCCCCGCCGACGATGATTTGCGAGGTTTTGATCTCGGGGTAGGCCTTGAGGTCTTCGCGCATCATGTCGCAAATCTCCTGCAGGCCCCGTGTACGGTCGGCCTTGCTGGTGAGCGATACGTAGAACGACGCGATGTTTGAGCCGTTGTCGCTCATCGAGGCCCAGGCGTTGTCGGTGTCGGCCTGTCCGACCGAGAAGTGGGTGACGGTGATCTCGGGGTATTTGGCGCGCCACTCGCGGTCGAGGCGCAGGGCCACGTCGCGGGTGATCTCCATGCGGGTCCCTACGGGCAGTTCGATGGTGGCGGCGATGCGGCCGTTGTCCTGCGTGGGGAAAAATTCGCTCTTGACTACCCCGAGCAGCAGCAGGCTCGACCCGAAGATCGCGGCGGCGATCACGATCACTGCCGCACGGTGGCGTACGGCCCAGCCGAGCAGCCAGGCGTAGCCGTTGTCGAGGGAGTCGAGCCCTTTTTCGATGGGTACGAACAGTTTAGGGGTTTTCTTTTTGCCTTCGCGGGCCTCCTTCTGGAACATCTGCGAGGCAAGCATCGGGGTCAGCGTGAGGGCGGCCACGGTCGAAACGATCATTACGATGCTGACGCTCCAGCCGAGCTGGGCGAACAGTACGCCCGACAGGCCCGAGATGGTGGTCAGCGGAAGGAATACGGCCAGTACGGTGAGGGTCGAGGCGATCACCGACAGGGCCACCTCGTTGGTGCCGTGTACGGCGGCTTGTTTGGGCGAACTGCCTCGCTCCATGTGGGTGGTGATGTTCTCAAGCACCACGATGGCGTCGTCGACCACCATCCCGATGGCGATGCTGAGCGAGCTGAGCGAGATGATGTTCAGTGTGTTGCCTGTCATTTGCAGGTAGATGAACGACGCGATGAGTGAAATGGGGATCGTGAGCACGATGATGAAGGTCGCCCGCCAGCGGCCGAGGAATACCAGCACCACGAGCATCACCACGAGGAATGTGACGAGGATCGTCTCGATCAGCGAGTCGATCGTGTTCTGGATGTTCACCGAAGTGTCGATGATTACGCCCAGTTCCACGTCGGTGGGCAGGGTTTTCTGGAGTTCGGGCAATTTTTCGTGGACTTTGCGCGCAATGTCCACCGAGTTGGCGCCGGACTGCTTCTGGATCACGATCATGCCGCCCTGGACGCCGTTGTTGTAGGCCTCCTGGGCGCGCTCCTGGGTGGTGTCGACAATGCGGGCCACATCGCGCAGGTAGATGTTGCGTCCTTGCCAGCTGCCGATCACCAGGTTGTTCATGCTCTGCGAACTGAGGAATTCACCTTCGACGCGCAACGAATAGGTGTTCGACCCGAAATCGACAGTTCCGGCAGGCGTATTGCGGTTTTCATTGGCTATGATCGCAGAGATGGCCTCGATCGAAAGATGGTAGGCTTCGAGTTTCTGCGGGTCGCAATACACCTGGATTTCGCGCACGGGCGCTCCGGAAATCGATACGGCACCCACGCCGCTGATGCGTTGCAGGGGCGAGGCTACCTGGTCGTCGAGGATGCGGTAGAGGGCGGGCAGGCTCTCTTTGGCGGTCACCGAGAGCATCAGGATGGGGATGTCGTCGGTCCCGAACTTGAAGATGATCGGGTTGCTGATGTCGTCGGGCAACTGCGAGCGCACCATGTCGAGCTTGTCGCGCACGTCGTTGGTAGCTTCGTCGACGTCGGTGCCGTAGTTGTATTCGAGGGTCACGACTGACATGTTCTCGCGCGATTCCGACGACACGTGCTTCAGGTCGCTGACGGTGTTGAGGATGTTTTCCAACGGTTTGGTGACGTTGGTCTCGATGTCGGCGGCGCTGGCTCCGGGATAGCCGGTCAGCACCATGATCTGGTTGGTTTCGATGTGGGGCAGCAGGTCGATCGAGAGCCTGCTGAGCGAGAACAGACCGATCACGACGATGGCCACAAAACAAAGGGCCGTCATGATGGGTCTCTTCACGGAGCTTTCGTAAATACTCATATGGGGGTGTCTGTTACTGGTTACTGATCAGGAATGCGCACAAGGGGGCGCGCAGGAACCCACGGTCCTCCCGCTGCCGTGCGGCCGGCGGGAGGAGGGGGCGGCGGCAGGGCGGCCTGAAACTCTGACATAAAACAGGCCGCTCCTTCGCGGTATTATTGCCGGGTCCCGGCGGGTTGGGCGTCTGTTGCTCCGGAGGGAGCTGCGGGCTCGACTACTTCGACGGCGCTGCCGTTGAAGAGTTTGCTCTGTCCGGCCACAACCACCTGGTCGCCGTCCGACAGGCCCGAGATCACTTCGTATTCGGCGTCGAGGCGGCGGCCGAGTTCCACTTTATTGTAGGATACCGTGCCGTCTTTGTAGACATAGACGTAGCGGTCGCCGCTGCCCGATTGCTTCACTACGGCCAGGTCGGGCACGACCACGTGGTCGGCGGTGCCGAAAGTCATCGTTACGCGGGCGAACATGCCGGGGCGGATGCGGCGGTCGGCGTTCGGCAGGGTGATCTCGACGGGGAAGGTGCGGGTGGCGGCGTCGATGGTCGGGTAGACGAGACTGACCTTACCCTTGAACACTTCGTCGCCGTAGACGTCGATCGTGGCGTCGACGGGCATGCCTTTCTTCACCTCTTTGAAGAGCGATTCCGACACGCTGATCACCATCTTCACGGGGGTGATCTGCTCGATCACCAGCAGGGGTTTGCCCATGCCGTACATGTCGCCGCTGTCGTAGTTGCGCGAAGTCACGACACCCGAGATGGGGCTGGTGAGGGTGGTGTTGGTGGCGAGGTTGTTGTACGAGGTGCGGGCCACGTCGAGTTGCATTTTGCGGGCGTCCCATTCGGATTTCGAGGCGCCGCCCACTTTATAGAGCTCATCGACACGATTGAACTCAACCTGCAGGTTTTCGAGCTGCGACTTGGCTTGCAGCAGCGAGGTGGGGTCCATCTGGGCGAGGCGTTGCCCGGCGTGTACGGCATCGCCCACTTCGACGTAGATGCGCTGGATGCGGGCTCCCATGGCGGGGGCGATGTTGTTGGTCACGTTGGCTTCGACCGTGGCGGTGAAGTCGAAAGTCTGGGGCACGGTGCGCGTGTAGACGGTCTTCAGTTCGACCTTGACGAGCTGCACGGAGTCGGCCGCGTTGGTGTTTTTCTTGGCGTCGCCGCATGCGGTGAGCGACAGGGCGACGGATGCGCTGAGCAGCGCGGGGACTATTTTCTTGAACTGGATCATATGGTTGTTTTTTATTATTTGCTTGGTCATGACGGGGCGGTTCTTTGCGGGGCGGCAGGCCGGGGAGGATGCATCGCTCCCGCTCGCGCCGGACATATAATGATGCTCCCTCCTTTTGCGCCTCTTCCTTATCCGGACCGAAGTCTCATACCCCCGCTCTCGGGATCGAGAATAAGCCCCGGAATTTTCAGGCGGGTTACTTCTTCAGTCTCGGGAGCGGCTGCTCGTCGACGCTGGCGCCGAGGGTCTTTTCGAGGTCGGTCAGGGCGGTCAGGTAGTTGTAGATCGACTGGTTGAACGACAAGCGGGCTCGGGTCAGCGCAATGTCCGAGTCGTTGAGTTCGAGCATGTTGCCCGACCCCACCTCGTAGCGTTTCTGGCTGATGGCGAAGGCGCGTTCGGCGTTTTGCATGCCCTGGCGGTTCGATTCGACTTCGGCCAGCGACTTTTCGATGTTGTCGACCGAGGCGCGGGCGGCGAGTTCGAGGTTACGCTCGGTGTTCTCGCGTTGCAGGCGCAGGTTGTCGAGGTTGATCTGGTTCTGCCGAATCTGGAACTTCTTGGCGCTGCCGTGATAGAGCGGCATGCCGAATGTGAGGCCCACGGTGGCATAGGGCGTCCACTGGTAGTGACCGATCTTGAAGTCGTTGTTCAGCGAGCTCCACTGGTAGCTGCCGCCCAGCGAGAGGGTGGGGGCGTACGACGAACGGGTCACCTGGATCACTTTTTCGAGCTGCATCTCCTGGATGTCGAACTGGCGCAGGATGCTGTTGGCCGAGAGGGTGGTGTCGCCCAGTCCGGCGAGGTCGCGGCTCATCCGGCCTTCGTAGTCGGTCAGGCTGCCGGTAAAGATGATTTTCTCGGTCACGTCGACGCCCATCAGCGCTTTGAGCTGCATGGCGGCCAGCCGGACGGCGTTCTCGGCGGCGGTGACGGTCGGCTTCTGGTTGGCCAGTTGCACGTCGGCGCGCAGTTTGTCGAATTCGGATACCGAGCCCTGGTTATATTTGTCGGTGGCGATGCGGGCGTTGAGCGCGGCGTTGTCGTAGCCGGCCTTCAGCACTTTATAGGAATCCTGGGCCATCAGCAGGGCGTAGTAGGCGTTCTTCACGGCGGCGATCATGTCGATGCGCGAGGCGCGCGAGGCTTCCACGGCGAGGCTGATGTCGAGGTCGGTGAGCTGTATGGTGCGCCACAGCCCGGGAGCCACGAGAGGAAGCCCTAGGTTCAGCTGGGCGCCCCAGGTGTTGTCGGTACCGATCTCGATTTTCTGACTCTGGCCGCCGAACTCCATCGACATGACTTGTTTCTGGATGGTGCGTGAGTAGCTGGCGCCGAGGTCGAGCGAGGGGAGCAGTCCTCCCTGGGTTTCGCGTTTGTAGTATTGTTTTCGGGTGATCTCCTTGTCGGCGATCTGGATCAGCGGGCTTTCGTTAAGCGCGATCTCAAGGGCGGCTGGCAGGTCGAGCACGAGGCTGTCGTTGCGTACGGGGGCGTCGATCTCAAGGGTGCTTTTCGGCGGAGTCTTCAGCCCTTGGGCCTGAGCGCCTGCGGTGCCCAGGGCTATGCAGGCCATGACTGCGAGAATAGTTCTGATTTTCATAGTTTCTGTTTTTTAGTCCGATATAGTGTGTCACGTCCGCTTGCTGGTCGCATTATGCTCCCTCCTTCCCTGGCTGCGTGTTCCTTCTCTGTCGGGCTAATAGTCCCGTAGGGAAGGGGAGTGTGGTTTACCGTTCGCTCAGGGTATCGTCGAATATCCGGCGCCCGCGTTCGGTGGTAATACTGCGGATGAAAGTGTAGAGGTATACTTTGCTCAGGTCGGCCATCGTGTAGCGCTGGGCGATGCTGCTCGGGATGGGTTGACCGCTCAGGAGCATAGACAGCCTGGCGATAAGCTCGTAGTTGGGCCCTTCGATGAATACGCCCTGCTCGACGCCCAGCTCGTAGAATTTCCGGGCGGTGTCGAGGTGTTTTTCCTGCATGGCCATCATGGTCTGCATGGCACGCGGGTATTTGCGCAGCTCGACCATCAGGTTGGGCGACTGGCTGTTGATGTTGGCGGCATGGTCGCGGTAGTGGTTCATCACGGTTTCGAGCACCGTCGAGCCGTTGTGGCGCATCTGTTCGATGATGTGCTCGCTCTCGGCAAACCGTTGCTCGATGCAGGCGATCAGCAGGTCTTCCTTGTCGTCGAAGTGGGTGTAGAGGGTTTTTTTCGACATGCCGGTTGCCCGGGCGATGTCGTCCATGCTGGTGTTCTTGATACCTTGCTGCATGAACAGCTCGGCGGCCGCATCGACGATCATGTCGCGGGGGGTGAGCTCCCCCTCTTTTCTACATCGCATCATGTTTATCTGTGTTGGGTTCAGCAGGTTGCGGAAACTCGCAAAACCAAGGAAACTTAAAAAACAAAATAAGTTTCCCGGGTGAAAAGTGGTACAAAGGTAATGGTTTATTCCTTTGTTGGTATGGGGGCGGGGATATTTTTAAATTTATTTTCGAATCAGGGGCTGCACCCGGTTCTGTTACCATTCCAGGTATGACCGGGGCATCGGGGGTGCGTTCTTTTTCAGGACGACATCGAAGCGGGATGCGTAATGACAAGAAGGTGAGACATCCTTGTTATTTTTACTACATTTGTTCCTGTGGGTACGTCCGCATACTCCGAACTTTTCAAGTTTCTTATTCTATTTCCCTCCATACCTTTATGAAAGTCGCCCTTATTTACGATTTCGACGGCACGCTCTCGCCCGGCAATATGCAGGAGTATAAGTTTATCCCCGACATGGACGAAACCGCCGAGGCGTTCTGGAAACGGTGCCAGAAGGTTTCCGAGGAGCATGACGCCGATCCGATCCTCACCTACATGAGCGAGATGATCGAGACGGCCCGCGCCAAGCGGAAATCGATCCGCCGCGAAGCCTTTGTCGATTACGGCAAGGAGGTGAAGTTGTTCGAGGGGGTGCAGGAGTGGTTCGACCGCATCAATGCCTACGCGGCCGCCCGCGAATTGAAAGTCGAGCACTACATCAATTCGTCGGGGCTGGCCGAGATGATCGAAGGCACGCCGATCTTCAAGCACTTCAAGCGGGTGTTCGCCAGTTCATTCTTTTACGACCCATCGGGCGTGGCCCATTGGCCGGCCGTAGCGGTGAACTATACCAACAAGACGCAATTCATTTTTAAGATCAACAAGGGGATCACGTCGGTGGCCGATGCCACCCGGATCAATCAATTCACTCCGGAGTCGAAACGCCCCATCCCGTTCCGCCGGATGATCTATATCGGCGACGGAACCACGGACATCCCCTGCATGCGCCTGATCAAAGAGAAACACGGCCACGCCATTGCGGTCTACGATCCGGCCGAAGAGAAAGCCTCGGCCCATTCGCTCCGGCAACTGATCAAAGAGAAACGCGTGAATTTCGTGGCGGCGGCTGACTATTCCGACGGGGGCCGCATCGACCGTATCGTGAAGACGATCATCGACAAGATCGCCACCGATGCCGCGCTCGAAGACCTGAGCCTCGGCGAATAAGACGTGATGGCGCAGGATAAAGCCGTAAAATCGTTGAAAACGATTTTACGGCTTTATTGTTTTGGGTTTGAGGGAACGGGCTGCAGGAAATGTGGGGCTGAGAAACGCGGAACCCTCGCACAAAAGTCGCGAACAGCGTTTCTCAGCTCCACACCTCCGCAGCCCTGAAGTACAACAAAGCAGGGGGAGAGGAGATGGGAAGGGCGAAAAACAGCCGGGGAATCTTTAGCTAAAGATTCCCCGGCTGTTTTTAGGCTATGTTATATAAGGTCATTGTCTTATGGCCTCCGACACCCGGGCGAGCACGGCGGCGCGGGCTCCGGGGGCGGTGACGAAATCTTCGCGGTCGACGTCGATGATGAGTTTCGGGCCGTCGTAGCTTTCGATCCACTCTTCGTAGAGGCGGTTGAGGCTTTCGAGGTACGAGGCGTCGATCGAGGTTTCGTACGAGCGGCCGCGGCGCTGGATCTGGCTCACGAGCGTGGGCACCGAGGCGCGCAGGTAGATCAGCAGGGCGGGGCGGGGGAGCATGGCGGCCACGAATTCGTAGAGTTGCATGTAGGCCGCGTAGTCGCGTGAGGCGAGCAGCCCGCTGTCGTGCAGGTTGTTGGCGAAGACGCGGGCGTCCTCGTAGATCGTGCGGTCGACCACCACCTTGTCACCCGAGGCGACGATGGCGCCGATCTGCTGCTGGCGCTTGCCCAGGAAATAGACCTGCAGGTTGAATGACCAGCGGTACATGTCGTCGTAGAAATCACCGATGTAAGGGTTCTCGGACTGTTCGAAATGGGCACGCCAACCGAGGTGGCCGCTGAGCAACTCGGTCAGGAAGCTTTTGCCGCTGCCTATGTTTCCTGCGATGGCGATATACATGGTTAACTCTGGGTTTTATGCGCCTGTAGTACGAACAGGCTGGTATCGCCGCTTTTTGTAAAAGACGGCACCTGCAACTTTCTTCGGGAACTCCCGGCTTCTCTATTTTCTTAGAAAGAGAACGGTATTCTCCTGTTGCGGAAATGCGGGGATCAGATGAGGGTGAGGACCTGTTCGATGAGCTGGCGGTTGTTCGACAGGCGGAGGACTTTGTTCTGTCCCCCGAGTTTGCCCTGTTTCTCCATCCAGCGGTAGAAGGTTTGCGGTGGCGCCACCACCAGTTTCGGGGCGTTGAGCGTCGTGTTGTTGTGCCGTTTGGCGGCGTAGTCGGAGTTGAGCTCCTTGAGCGCGTTGTCGAGCGCTTCGGCAAAGAGCAGCGGGTCGCCAGGCGGGGTGGAGAACTCCACGACCCATTCGTGGCCGCCTTTCTGCCCTTCGGCTCCGGCCACCATATAGATGGGAGCGGCGGTGTATTCGTGTACTTTGGCTCCGGTGGCCGCACAGGCGGCGCACATGGCGCGTTCGGCGTTGTCGATCATCAGTTCTTCGCCGAAGGTGTTGATGTAGCCTGTGGTGCGTCCGGTGATGCGTATCTTATAAGGGTCGGTCGAGGTGAATTCCACGGTGTCGCCGATCATGTAGCGCCACAGGCCGCCGCAGGTCGATATGATCATGGCGTAGTTCACGCCTTTCTCGATGCCCGACAGGGGCACGGCTTTCGAGGGGTCGCCGAGGTCCCGCAGGGGCAGGAATTCGTAGTAGACGCCGTAGTCGAGCATCAGCAGCATCGCGCTGTCGGCGAGGTCGTCCTGCAGGGCGAAAAAGCCTTCCGAGGCGTTGTAGGTCTCCATGTAGTGCATGGCGGGCGTGGGGATCAGCTTCCGGTATTGTTCGCGGTAAGGGCCGAAGTTGACGCCGCCGTGGATGAAGAGCGACATCTCGGGCCAGACGTCGAGCAGGGTCGCGGCACCGCAGTATTCGAGGACGCGGTTCATCAGCACCAGGTTCCACGAGGGGACCCCGGCGAACGAGGTGATGTTCTTGCCGGTGCATTCGCGGCAGATGGCCTCGACTTTTTGTTCGAAATCACCCATCAGGGCTATCTGTTTCGACGGTTCGCGCACGAGCGAGGCAATCCAGGGCGTGTTCTGGATCATCACGGCCGAGAGGTCGCCGCTGTGGGTGCCGCGGCCCAGGCAGTCGATCTGGTGGCTGCCGCCGAGGGTGAGGGTGCGGCCGCTGAAGGCGCGGCTGTCGGGCCGCTGGTGCGCAAAAAGCCCCACGGTGTCGCGTCCGCCGCGGAAGTGGCAGCCGTCGAGCACTTCGCTTGTGACGGGGATGTATTTGCTGCGGGCGCCGCTGGTGCCCGACGAACGGGCGAACCACCGGGTGCGGCCGGGCCACAGGATGTCGCGCTCGCCGGAGCGCATCCGTTCGATGTCGGCTTGCAAGTCGTCGTAAGCAACAATGGGGATTTTGGTACGGAACTCTTCGGCGCTCGATATTTCCGCCGCTTTATACCTTGAGAAATAATCGGTCTGGGCCCCATAGCTCAGCAGCAGCCGCAACTGCCCGTCCTGCGTGTCGAGGGGATGCCTGCGGAACCGGTCGATGGCGCGGAGCCTCCGGCTGTAGAGCGTTTTTATGAGCGTGTTGATAAGGGCCATTCTTTAGCTAAAGAGGTGTATGGTAAAGCCTTGCCCGTCATTGCGAGGAGCGCCAGGCGCGACGAAACAATCGGGACAAGTTCCGCCTTTGGGACTGTGGCCCCGCAAGGCATATTCGACTGCTTCGTCGCGCCTGGCGCTCCTCGCAATGACGGGGGGCCTACCCGAAGATCAGTTTTATGATGTCGTTCCCGTTGGCGAGGATGATGATGCCGAATACAAGAATCATGCCGACCCACTGGGCGCCTTCCATGAATTTGTCGGAGGGTTTGCGTCCGGTGATCATCTCGTATAGGATGAACACCACGTGGCCGCCGTCGAGCATCGGGATCGGCAGGATGTTGAGCACGGCCAGCATGATCGACAGCAGGGCGGTGATCTGCCAGAACGAGTACCAGTCCCAGTAACCGGGGAAGAAGTTGCCCATGGCGATGATGCCGCCTACGGATTTATAGGCTTCGGTATCGGGATTGGCAATCAGTTTGAGCTGTTTGAGGTAGTTGCCGATCGAGGTGAAAGTGCGTTTGAAGCCCACGGGGATCGACTCGAAGAAGCCGTAGTCGCGGGTGCTGATGGGGTAGAGCCCCTGGATGTCCGAGGTCGACTGGGCGCCGACCAGCCCTTCGGGCGATACGGCCAGCGGGACGGTCATGGCTTGCCCTGCGCGTACCAGCGAGAGTTGGATGGTGTCGCCCGCCTCTTCCATGAATACGGTTTTGTATTGGTCGAAGTAGCGGAGCGTTTCGCCGTTGACGGCCACCAGCGAGTCGCCGGGCTGGAGGCCTGCCGCGGCCGCGGGGCTGCCTTCGATCACGCCGCCCACCACGAACGGGAACCGCAGCGAGATGAACTCCTTGTCTTTGAGCATCGTTTTGATGTAGGCGTCGTCGATGGTGACGGTGACCGGGGTGCCGTTGCGTTCGACCACCACCTGGCGCGCGTCGTCGAGCAGGATCGCGGCGGGGATCTGCTGGAAGTTGTCGATGTATTCGCCGCCGACGCTGAGGATCTTGTCGCCGTTGCGGAAACCCATTTCCTGGGCGAGGGTGCTGTACATGAACCCGTTTTTGGCGTCGCTGGTCTTGACATACGAGTCTCCCCAGGCAAAGGTGATACCGATGTAGATGCCGATGGCCAGCACCACGTTCATCAGCACGCCGCCAATAATGATCAGCAGGCGCTGCCAGGCCGGACGGCTGCGGTATTCCCATTTCTCGGGTTTGGCGGGCGGGTCGCCGGCTTTGGTGGTCTCGTCGACCATACCGGCGATCTTGCAGTAGCCGCCGAAGGGCACCCAACCCATGCCGTATTCGGTCTCGCCGACCTTGAATTTGAAAATCGAAAACCAGGGGTTGAAAAACAGGTAGAATTTCTCGACCCTAACTTTCAATATCTTAGAGAAGATGTAGTGACCGAATTCGTGAATCAGCACGAGCATCGAGAAACAGAGAATGACCTGGAGTATTTTGATGAAGATAACCATTGGAGTTTCTGTGTGGTTTTTGGAAAGGGTTAAGCAACACTTTGGACGGGTAAAGATAATTATAAAATTTTTATTATTACCTTTGTCGTACCGCTTCCCCGCAAGGGGAGGCACCCGTGGAAAGATTTGAACTGCTTGCAACCACGCCAAAAATGCTAAAAAGTCCGGAAGGAGGGCTCCCGTTTTCTTTAAGGGTCGTCCTGTAAGTAAAAGGCCGAATCCCGTCCTTCTGTCCGGCTCCGTCAGAGTCCCGTACCCGACTCGCAAGCGCCCCAAATTCTTTTCCCGTATCGTAACCGATTTTTTAACTGCATTAAAAACATTTGCATTATGGGATACCTATTCACTTCGGAATCCGTTTCCGAGGGACACCCCGACAAAGTGGCCGACCAGATATCGGACGCCATCCTCGACCAATTCCTTAAAGGCGACCCGGCCGCCAAAGTAGCCTGCGAAGTGCTCTGCACCACGGGGCTCGTGGTGGTGAGCGGCGAGGTCAAGGCCGATACCTACGTCGACATACAGAACACCGTGCGCGACGTGATCCGCCGCATCGGCTACACCGAGGCCGACTATATGTTCGAGTGCAACTCGTGCGGCGTACTCTCGACGATCCACGAACAATCGCCCGACATCAACCAGGGCGTCGAGCGGGCCGTGCACGACGACCAGGGCGCCGGAGACCAGGGCATCATGTTCGGCTATGCCTGCGCCGAGACCAAAGAGCTGATGCCTGCCTCGCTGATGCTCTCGCACATCCTGCTGATGGAGCTGGCCGGCATCCGCCGCGAACGCAAGGAGATGACTTACCTGCGCCCCGACGCCAAGTCGCAGGTGACGGTCGAGTACGGCGACGATAAGAAACCGCGCCGCATCCACACCATCGTGATTTCGACCCAGCACGACCCCTCGGCCACGCAGGACGACATCCGCGCCGACGTGCAGCGGGTGCTGATCCCCCGCGTGCGCCGCCGCCTCGAAGAGCGCGGCAATAAGTTGCTTTTGAGCCTGCTCGGCGACGACTACATCCTGCACGTGAACCCCACCGGCAAGTTCGTGATCGGCGGGCCCCACGGCGACACCGGTCTCACGGGCCGCAAAATCATCGTGGATACCTACGGCGGCAAGGGAGCCCACGGCGGCGGCGCCTTTTCAGGCAAAGATTCCTCGAAGGTCGACCGCTCGGCGGCCTACGCCTTGCGCCACATCGCCAAGAACATGGTGGCGGCGGGCGTGGCCGACATCATGCTGGTGCAGGCGGCCTACGCCATCGGCATCGCACGCCCCGTGAGCCTTTTCGTGAACACTTACGGCACGGCGCATGTGGCCCTGAGCGACGGCGACATCGCCCGCCGCCTCGAAACGCTGTTCGACCTGCGTCCCGCCAAGATCATCGAGCGCTACGGCCTCACGAACCCGATCTTTTCGCCCACCGCGTCGTACGGGCACTTCGGCCGTGAACCCTATACCGAAGGCGGCATGCAGTTCTTCGGCTGGGAAAAACTCGACGAGGCCGACCGCCTCAAACGCGAGTTCGGGCTCTAACTTCATTCGTCATTGAGGGGAGGGGCCGGGCCGCCGGAGCCAATGTAAGAGATTGCAATTTGAGGGTTGTTACGCGAGTGGGTCGTGGAGGG